>CALXRL010000053.1 GCA_944390735.1 uncultured Victivallales bacterium
CTCTTTCCCGAATCCGGCCGCATTCTCCCGGTCGACCACCGCCGACCCGGAAAACATCGTTCCGAAGGAGTCCGGATAAAGAACGATTTCTTTTTCCTCCCAATGGATCAGATCGCGGCTCGTCGCATGTTTCCAGTGCATGTTTCCCCATCGGCAGCTGAAGGGATTGTACTGGAAAAACAGATGCCATTCCCCGTTGAGCCAGAAGAGTCCGTTGGGATCGTTGAGCCATCCGCATGCCGGGGAGAAGTGAAAGCGCGGGCGGAGAACTCCGGGCGGATCGGAGAGCTTCTCCGCATGATCCTTCCATGCGATCCGGCGGAAGAGCGCCTCCTCCGACTCCACAACCGTCTGTTCCGGAGGAAACGGCAGGGGATATTCCGCCAGAAAATCGAATGTCTCCCCCTGCGCCGCCGGAATTTCCAGTTTCAGGAACTCGTTTCCGGAACGGATGGTCGCGGCAATGAGTTCCGCATCCGAGGAGACGGGAACGGTCAGAATGGGTTTTTCCGCTTTTTTCTGAATCATGCTTTCCGGATCCTTTCTGTTGGGCTGCCGGTGGAGGGGGCGTTTTCCCGGTGCGGTTCAGTTCCCCCGGTAGGTGGCGTAGCCGTTTGCCGACATCGTGATCGGGATATGATAATGCCCGCGCCCTTTGATTTCAAACACCACTTCCACAAACGGATAGAGGGTGTCAAGACCCTGTTTCCGGAAGTAAGAGGCGGTTTCAAATTTCAATTTGTAAATTCCGTCGTTCGGTTGCGCGGAGGGGAGAAAGGAACCGATCCTTCCATTCGAATCTGTGATTCCTTCGGCAACGCGTTTCCAGGTGGAGCCGTCGCCATCCAGACGGAACAGAACGATCGGGACTCCCCGGGCGGGCCTTCCTTGATGAATGTCCAGAATATGGGTGCTCAGCTGATAGTTCGTTCCCCGGGTCGGCTGGGAAACGGGCGCCGCGGATGCGCAGACGCAGACTCCGGCAAGACACAGGGCGTGGAAAAACGCTTTTTTCATGATTTTCTCTCCGGGAGTTGGAGTTCTGATTTTTCCCGCGCTTCCGCGGGGGAAGGACGGGGACGATCCCTTCGAAAATCCGGCCTCGTGCAGCGGAGAAGAGGATGAGTGCCGTTTCTTCTCCGCAGTTCTGTTTCCGAAGAGGCTTCCGGAGAACAATATACCGGCGTTTCGGAAACTTGCAATCCCGCTTTCGGAAAAAGTGCGGACGGCGGCGGAAACGGCTTTTTCATCGGAATCGGTTTCGCAGAGGGGGCGGCGGAGCGTCCGGAAGAACGAAGAGGAGGGAGATTCTTCGGGGAATCGTTTCCGGGAGAAAAAGAATGACGGGAAGATCATTTCGGGATCATGTTCCGGTCAGATTCCTATTTTAGATTGAGAGAAGGAAGGGGCGGGAACGGGGAGACGCGGAAAAGGAATACCGGAGCTGTGAAAAAGCGACAGGAATGTCTTGCTTTTTTGGATTTGAAGGTGTATCTTACCCGGGTATAATGATGATCGGATCGAAGGAAAAATAACATAGGAGGTCATGCAGATGGCTGAAGAATTGCAGGGTCTTTTGGATAAGATCCAGACGGAAGGGATCGAAAAGGCCGAATCGGAAAAGAGCAAAATCATTGCCGAAGCCAAAGCGGAAGCCGCCCGGATCGTCGGAGAGGCGAAAAAGCAGGCGGAGGAAATTGTGAAGAAGGCCTCGGAAGAGGCGGAAGTGAGCGAAGCGAAAGGCTCCGCGGCGATTCGCCAGGCGGCCCGCGATGTGGTCATTGCCCTTCGCGCCGACATCGAGAACCGGCTTCGGAAACTGACCGCGGACTGCGTGGGTCAGGCCATGACGCCCGAACTCATGGGGCAGATCATTCTGGAGATGGTGAAGGCGTACCGGGAGAAGAATCCGACCGGCGATGCCACCGTGGAACTTCTGCTTGCGCCGAAGGATGCGGACCGGCTTGCGGCACTTCTGAAGGGGTCGCTTCTCGCGGGGCTGCGGACGAATCCGGAGATTTCGGTGGGAAGCGATTTCGCTTCCGGACTTCAGATCGGATTCAAGGGATCGGATGTGTTTCTGGATTTCAGCGACGATGCGCTGGCGGATGTCATCTGCGCATTTGTCGGACCGAAACTTGCCGCGGCGATCAAAGGCTGAACACGGAAAACGGAGCGGAACGAGATGGTACTGTTTGCATTGCTGGCGTCGCTGCCCATGCTGAGACGGGAGGAGACTCCGGGGATCGGCATGGAGGAGCTGCTGTCCTCCGCGGAAGCGTATCTGTCCGCGAAGAAGGCGGGATTGTTCAAAGCTCTGAGCCTGTCCGCGGAGGAGACGAGTGCGTTTCCGGCAAAATCGCTCGCTGCGAAGTATGTGAAATGGGAGGGCTCTCTGCGAAATGCGATTGCCCGGCAGCGCGCCGCGCGTCTGGGACTGGATCCCGCAGCGTATCTGCGGGATTTTTCCTATGATACCGAGGCGGATCGATTTGTCCGCGACGCCTTTGCCGCGGAAAATCCGCTGGAACGGGAAAAACTGCTGGATGCCGGTCGATGGATGAAACTCGAGGAGCTGGAATTCGGCCACCGCTTCGATTTTGATGTGCTCTGCGCATACAAACTGAAGCTTGAGATACTGTTGAAATGGAAGGCAAGATCCGCGGAGCATGCCGCGGAAAACTTGGATCTTGCCGCAGCGGAAGTGCGGAAGGAAAAAAAGGCGGTCTGACCCCAGAGCCGCGCGCTGTCTGAACCGGAATCAAGAATTAAAACGGGAGATTCATAGAATATGCTCGAAAACAAGAAAATGGGACGGATCGTCGGAGTCAACGGCAATCTGCTGACCGTCGAATTCGATTCCCAGGTTACCCAGAACGAAGTCGCGTTCGCCGTTCTCGGCGACGTCAGGCTTAAATGCGAAGTGATCCGAGTCCGAGGCTCCAGAGCCGATTTGCAGATCTTCGAAAGTTCCGCCGGACTCAAGGTCGGCGACGCCGTGGAATTCACGGACACTCTTCTCAGCGTCAAGCTCGGACCCGGGCTTCTGACCCAGGTGTACGACGGCCTTCAGAATCCGCTTCCGAAACTGGCGGAAAAGGCGGGATTCTTCCTTCAGCGCGGTCTCTACATGGATCCCCTGGATTACAGCTCCACCTGGGAGTTCACGCCGATGGCGAAGGTCGGGGACAAGCTCTCCGCCTCCGATCGCCTCGGATACGTTCCCGAGGGAATTTTCAAGCACTACATCATGCTTCCCTTCGCCTTCCAGGGCACGTGGGAAGTGACGCAGATCGCTCCGAAAGGGGTCTACAAACTGACCGATACGATGGCGAAGGTCAAAAACGCCAAAGGCGAGGAACGCATCGTGACGATGGTTCAGGAATGGCCGGTCAAGATTCCGATCTCCTGCTACCGCGAGAAGCTGATGCCGGTGGAGCCGCTGATTACCCAGATGCGTTCCATCGACACGTTCTTCCCGGTTGCGAAAGGCGGCACCTTCTGCACCCCGGGACCCTTCGGCGCGGGCAAGACCGTTCTTCAGCATTCGATCAGCCGGTACGCCGAGGCGGATGTCGTGGTGATTGCGGCCTGCGGCGAGCGCGCGGGCGAAGTAGTGGAAATCCTCCGGGAGTTCCCCCATCTGGAGGACCCGCGGACGGGCAAGCCGCTGATCGACCGTTCGATCATTATTTGCAACACCAGTTCGATGCCGGTGGCGGCGCGTGAAGCTTCGGTCTACACGGCGGTGACCCTTGCGGAATATTACCGGCAGATGGGGCTGAACTCCCTGCTGCTGGCGGACTCGACCTCCCGCTGGGCGCAGGCGCTCCGCGAGATGTCCGGCCGACTGGAGGAGATCCCGGGGGAAGAGGCGTTCCCGGCCTATCTGGAGTCCCGCATCGCCGAATTTTATGAGCGCGCCGGACTGGTGGTCCTCAATGACGGTACCAAAGGTTCCGTCACGATCGGCGGCGCGGTCAGTCCCGCCGGCGGAAACTTCGAGGAACCGGTGACCCAGGCGACGCTGAAAGTGGTGGGTGCGTTTCTCGGTCTTTCCCGCGAGCGTTCTTCCGCGCGCCGGTATCCCGCGATTCACCCGCTCGACAGCTGGAGTCATTACAAGAGCGTGGTCGATCCGAAAGAGGTGTCCTACGCACGCGGCATTCTCCGGCGCGGCAACGAGATCAATCAGATGATGAAGGTGGTCGGCGAGGAAGGAACGCACATCGGAGACTTTGTGATCTATCTGAAGAGCGAGTTTCTCGACTTTGTCTATCTGCAGCAGAACACGTTTGACGAGGTGGATGCCGCCACCAGCGCGGACCGCCAGCAGTATGTGTTCCGGCGGGTCGTCGAGGTCCTGAAGGATGAATTCAAGTTCGACGACAAGGACCAGGCCAGACGCTTCTTCCTTGAACTCCGCCAGCTCTTCACGGACTGGAACTATTCTCCGTACAATTCGGATAAATTCAAAAAGGGCGAAGAGGCAATCGCTGCGAAAATCAAGGAGAGACTTGTCAATGCGTAAGGTTTATCACAAAATCATTCAGATTGCCGGTAACGTGATTACCGTCGAAGCGGATAACGTTGCTTACAACGATCTTGCGGAGGTGACGAGCGCCCGCGGGATCTCTCTGGCGCAGGTGATTCGTTTGCAGGACAACAAAGTCTCTCTGCAGGTGTTTGCCGGTTCGCGCGGAATCAGCACGGGGGACGAGGTTCGTTTTCTGGGGCATCCGATGAAGGTTTCCGCTTCGGAGGATCTGCTGGGACGCGTCTTCAACGGTGCGGGAAATCCCCGCGATTCCCGGCCGGCGATCACGACGGACCAGATCGACATCGGCGGACCCTCGGTGAATCCGGCCAAGCGTATCATTCCGCGGAAGATGATCCGGACCGGAATTCCGATGATCGATTTGTTCAACACGCTGGTGGAATCTCAGAAGCTGCCGATTTTCTCGGTTGCCGGCGAACCGTACAATGAACTGCTTGCGCGGATCGCGATGCAGGCGGAGGTGGATGTGATCATCCTCGGCGGCATGGGTCTCAAATACGACGATTATCTGTATTTCAAGAACGTGCTGGATGAGCATGGAGCGCTTTCGCGTTCGGTGCTGTTCATCCATACGGCATCCGACCCGGTGGTGGAGTGTCTGCTGGTTCCGGATATGTGCCTGGCGGTTGCCGAAAAGTATGCGCTGGAAAAGAAACGCGTGCTGGTGCTGCTGACCGATATGACAAACTTCGCCGATGCGCTGAAGGAAATCGCCATCACGATGGAACAGATTCCGTCGAACCGCGGCTATCCCGGCGACCTCTACTCCCAGCTGGCGTCCCGCTACGAGAAGGCGGTCGACTTCGACGGCGCCGGATCCATCACGATCCTGACCGTGACGACCATGCCGGGCGACGATGTCACCCACCCGATCCCGGACAACACCGGCTACATCACCGAGGGTCAGTTCTATCTGAAGAACGGGCGCATTGAACCGTTCGGTTCTCTGAGCCGTCTGAAACAGCAGGTCAACGGCAAGACGCGCGAGGACCACCGCGCGATCATGGATACGATGATCCGCTTCTATTCCGATTACAAGGAGACGCTGGAGAAGCAGTCGATGGGCTTCCAGATGAGCTCCTGGGACAAGAAACTTCTGGAATACGGCGTCAAATTTGAAAAGCAGATGATGGATCTTTCCGTCAACATTCCGCTGGAAAAGGCGCTGGACGAGGGCTGGAAGATCCTGGCCGACTGCTTCGATAAAACGGAAACGGGAATCAAGACCGAGCTGGTCGAAAAATTCTGGCCGAAATGATCTGAGCGAGGGATAGAATGCCGAAAGTCAAACTGACAAAAACCGCATTGAAGCAGGAGAGGGATTCGCTGAAGCAGTTTCAGCGTTTTCTGCCGACTCTTCAGTTGAAGAAGCAGCAGCTCCAGCTGGAAATGCGGACCTGTCTTGAGCGCATTGAGAAGAACCGGGAGTTCGAGCGCGCCACCAAGGATGCGCTGCGGTCGTGGACCGTGCTGTTCGGGGATTCCGCCGCGCTCGGACGAATTGAACGGAATCTTTCCGTGAAAGAGGTCGTGACCGGCGAGCAGAACATCGCCGGTGTTGACGTGCCGGTTTTCAAAGAGGTCGTTTTCGAGTCCGTCCCGTTTGATCTTTTTGCCGACGAGCCGTGGCTGGACGACGCCGTGGAATCCGTGAAGAAGATCGTTTCGATTCAGGAGGAGCGGGAGATCATCCGCCGGCAGTACGAGCTTATCGCGGATGAACTGCGGGTCACGACGCAGCGCGTGAATCTCTTTGAAAAGGTCAAGATCCCGGAATGCAAGGAGAATATCCGAGCCATTCAGATTTATCTCGGCGACATGGACACCGCCGCTGTGGCGCGTTCCAAGATCGCCAAGAAGAAACTGCAGGAGACCGTCGCATGATAGTGGAAATGAAAAAAGTCACGCTTCTCTGCCTGGATTCCGACAAGGTCCGGGCGCTGGAAGCGCTTCGTGATCTGTCGATCATGCATGTGTCCGTGCAGAAGACCGTTGACACGCCGGATGTCGGAGCCCTTTCCGCACGGCTTGCCGCGATCAACCGCGCGGGACTCGCGCTCCTCGAATGCAGGACGGGAAAACACACGGCGGCAGAACAGAACGCGGAGACGGCGGTCGACCGTGTCAATGCGATTCTGGATGACATTGCCGCATCCGAAAAGACGCTGGAGTCGCTGAACAAGGAACTGGAACGGGTTCGTCCGTGGGGGAATTTTTCGCCGAAACTCATCCGCCGTCTGGAATCGGAGGGGGTGCATGTCACGCTCTGCACCGCGTCGGTGAAGAACCTTCCGGAGGCGCCGGAAGGGGCGACGCTCACGGTGATTTCCCAGGATGCGGCGCAGGCGTATTTCGTGCTGATCTCCCGGGAGAAGATCGACCTGAAAGATTTCACGGTTGTCCCGCTGCCGGAGAAGCCGCTTGCCGATCTGGAGAAGGAACTGGGATCGCTGGAGGCTCATCTGGCGGACCGGAAAAAGGAGCTGGAATCTCTGACCGCGTCCCTGCCGGCGGTCCGTCAGTACAAGGCGGATGTGGAGGATAAGCTGGAATTCGCGGAGAACCGGGATGGAATGGAGGTCAGCGGGAAAATCGCATATCTTTCCGGATATGTGCCCGTGGACTGCGTGGATCGTCTCCGCGAGGCCGCCCGGAAGGACGGATGGGCGTTGCTCATCACCGATCCGGAGCTTGATGATCCCGATGTTCCGACCTGCATCCGGAAACCGAAATGGCTCGACATCATGGATCCGCTGTTCGATTTCATCGGCGTGACGCCGGGATACCGGGAGAGCGATGTGAATCTGTTCTTCCTGATCTTCTTCCCGATCTTTTTCGGAATGCTGATCGGGGATGCCGGCTACGGGATTTTGTTCATTGCGGTGGCGCTGGGATGCAAGTATACGATCTGCCGGGGAAAGGAGTCGGCGCGTCTGCCGCTGAATCTTTTCCTGATGCTGTCGTGTGCGTCCCTGGTCTGGGGCTGGCTGAACGGCTCCTGGTTCGGGGTGCCGCGAAGCGTGCTGCCGGAGTGGATGCGGGGAATCAACTTCCTGGCGGATCCGGAGAACAGTCCGCTGGCCTGCGAAATCGCGGAGAAACTGCAGCTTAAGAGCATGAGCGGAATCAAGGACAAGTTTATCCAGTGGCTCTGCTTCCTGCTGGCGGCGCTTCAATTGTCGGCGGCGCGTCTGTTCAAGACGATTTCCGATCTGAGAAAGAGCTGGCGGGCGCTGGGAAATCTCGGCTGGGCGCTGCTGATCTGGGGCAACTTCTTCACGGCAGTGAATCTGATTGTGTTCCCCGGAACATTTCCGCAGTTTGCGTTCTGGTTCTACGGAATCGGCGTGGTGCTGATTATCGGAACGATTTCAGCGGAAGCAGCGCTGAATCTTCCGTTTGCACTGATCGGCAGTTTTGTGGATGTGCTCTCGTACATCCGACTGTTTGCGGTGGGGCTTTCGGGAACCTACATTGCGGAGAACTTCAACAAGATGGGCGGAATGGTGCTCGGATCACTGCCGTCCAGTCTGTATGTCATCGGACTTCTGGGACTGATTCTGGTAGCTGTGTTCGGGCATATCCTGAATATAGCGCTCGGCTTTCTCGGCGTCCTGGTGCATGCCATCCGACTGAATACGCTGGAATTCTCGAACCACATGGAGATGCAGTGGGGCGGAATCCGTTATAAACCTTTTTCAAAGAGCAGAATAAACCCAATCAAAGAGCATAACAAAACAGGAGAAAAACAATGAGCATGTTACTCGCGACAGCGGCGGAAGCTGCAAATGCAGCCCAGGCTGCGGCACCCATCGTACCGGATTACGCACAGAAGGCGCTTGTCTTCGCAGCGGCGTTCTCCTCCATCGGATTTGCGGCGATCGGATCCGCCTATGGTGCCGGCGCGGCCGGATGCGCGGCGGTCGGCGCATGGAAAAAGTGCTATGCACAGAATAAGCCGGCTCCCTTCCAGCTGCTGATTTTCGCCGGAGCTCCGCTTTCCCAGACAATTTACGGAATGATCATCATGTTCATCATCATGGGCGCGGCCGGGGATGCGGCTCTTCTGGCATCCAAGCCGGGTGTCTGGTTCGTCTACATGATGGTCGGTATTCTTTCCGGCATCTCGATGGGAGTTTCCGCTCTCTGGCAGGGACTTTCCGCTGCGGCGTCCGCGGATGCGTTTGCGGAAACCGGAAAGGGATTCACCAATCAGCTGATGGTTCTCGGTATCGTGGAAACCGTTGCGATCTTCGTGATGGCGTTTGCGATCGTTCTTCTCAGCTCCTTCTGAGGACGAAGAGTTTCATCGAAGGGAAAAAGGCGCCGCAGGGCGCCTTTTTTCTTGCCGCTGTTTGCATTTTCATCTGAAATCCGATACATTGTCAAAGAAAACGGATGTTGATCAGAACAAAAGGGGAGTTTTCCAATGCCGAACGTTTATCGAATGACTGTGACCAGTTCCCGACAGGAGGGAACGGCGCAGAAAAATGAACCGGTTTTCTTTTTTCCGACGGTCTACTGCAATGAAACGCCGCTCTATCACGGAGTCGTCCGCTGGGAGCTCCGCCGGAACCTGACGGAGCTGGCGGGGGAGGGCGAGATTTCTCTGGAGAATCGTGTGCCCTTTCTGCGCTGTTCCTCGCCGGAAGCGGCGTATCTGAAAGGGGTGTTCCGGTTTGTCTCGGAGGAGGGGCAGGAGCTTTGTCAGGAGATCGGGGTGCTGGTGGATCCGGAAGAGTTGAAGCCGGCACTGGAGGTTCCGGCGGATTTTGATGCGTTCTGGGATCGTCAGAGGAAGCGTCTTGCTTCGGTCCCCCTGCATTTGAATCTCCGGCCGCTGCCGACCTCGGGGCCGGAGATCGAGGCGTTTGATCTTTCGGCCGACTGCGTCGGGATGCCGGTGCGGGGAGAACTGCTGCGTCCGGCGGAGCGACGGGGAACGCTTCCTGCGATTATTGTTCCGCAGGGGGCGGGGGTGCGTTCCGCGGGCGTCGGAACGGCTCAGTACTGGGCGGCGCGCGGTTTTCTGGCGCTGGACATCAACGCCCATGGAATTGAAAACGGCAGGGATCCTTCCTATTACCGCGAACTTTCGGAGGGGGCGCTGCTGGATTATCCCGCACGCGGATTCGATTCGGGCGATCCGGAAAAGGCCTATGCGCTTGGGATCTTTCTGCGGATGAAACGGGCGATCGAGGCCGTGGCGTCGCTGCCGGAATGGGATGGGCGCAATCTGATTGTCTACGGAGGGAGCCAGGGGGCGTGGCAGGCGTTTGCAGGAGCGTATCTGGATTCGCGGGTCAGCACGCTGGCCGCATGGATTCCGGCGGGATCGGACATGTTCAACGGCGGCTGGCCGTGCCAGGGGGCGATGCCCTGCCGGTCGGATCGGAGAGCGGAGTATGCGAAGACGCTGCCCTATTTCGACAACTGCTCGTTTGCGTCCCGACTGCGGATCCCGGTGGGAATCATTGCCGGACTGATCGACAATGTCTGCAAGGCGGACGGCGTCATGGCGGTGTACAACAGCTGTCCGTCGGAGAAGAAGGAGCTTTCTCTGCACTATCAGATGGGGCACGAGACGCCCGAGAATCTGCGCACCGCTCTGGACGCCTTTGTCATGCGCAATCTCCAACAATAAAAGAGGTGTCTCATGGGGATGACTCAGGAACAGGCGGGATATGCCGCGGAACGGGTTCGGGAAGGGGGATTCTCCTTTCTGATTGCCGCATCCGTCCGCAGCGGGGAGTTCCGGAATGCGCTTCCGCGACTTGATTCGCTCATTGATACCGGAAACAAATGCAAGGATTCGAGATCCACCACGGCATCCATCTGCGACCTTCCCGGCTGCGGGACGGTGTTTGTCAAACGGACAAACAACAAGGGGCTGCGCTTCACTTTGCGCTATCTGTTCCGTCCGGCGCGGGCATTTCGTGCGGCGCGTGCGGCGGATCGTCTCCACCGGGCCGGAATTGAGACGCCCGCGGTGCTGGCGGTCGGCGAGCATCGCCGCTGCCGCGTGCTGCTGGGCGGATATCTGATCAACGAAAGAAAACAGAACGTGACGGAAGCGTACCACGTTCTGTTGAACGCCGAAAATCCGGGCCGGTGCGTCGCGGAGATTATGGAAAAGGCGGGACGGCTGCTTGCTTCGATCCATCTTCAGCATGTGATCCACCGGGATTTCAAACTGGCGAACATCTATTTCAGCGGAGACGGCTCCTGCGGAGTCTGGGATCTGGATGGCGCACGGATCTATCCCTCTTCCGTTCCGCAGAGTCTGATGATGGTGGATCTGGCCCGGCTGGTGGCTTCTGCTCTCAGCGTGCTGAAGCTCCGGAAGGAACGCTTTGAACCGGATCTCCGGGGGATGTGCGGACAGCTGGCGGAGGCGTACT
Organism: uncultured Victivallales bacterium; assembly: GCA_944390735.1. Taxonomy (GTDB): domain Bacteria; phylum Verrucomicrobiota; class Lentisphaeria; order Victivallales; family UBA1829; genus UBA1829. The sequence goes on from CALXRL010000053.1 coordinate 10,960, forward strand.
CCTCCTGTTCCCCGTCGCTTTCGGTGGCCGGGGTGGCGATTGAAGCGGCGCTTCAGAAGTTCTTTCCGCAGCCATGAGAGGAGCTCCGCTGCGACAGTTCGCAACCGGATATCCCTGTTTTGTCGCGGTGGCCGGGATTCTGAATGCCTCGCTGCTCTGGCTGCTGAGGGAGGAGAGTTCTCCGGGTGCGCTTTTTCTGTCGATGACGCCCGGGGTCCTGACGGCCTGGTTCCTCTTCGGAAGCCGGGAAGCTCTGCTGAAATTTGTGCTGCCCTCTCTGCTGGTCTGCGCGTCGATTTTCGTCTGTTCAACGGAACGGGGATTGGAAACCCTGCTCTCCAAAAACGGAGAAACCGGAGCGGAGATCGAGGCGGTGCTGGAGGATTCTTCGCTTTGCGGGGGATCGCCGGGCTGGCTGAAGAACGCGCCGTCGAATATCACGGCCCGGGTGACACGTTTCCGCTATACCGATCAGGACATCTGGCGGGAAAGCCCGGGGCGGGTCTTTCTGCGTCTTCCCCGTCACCTCGCGTTTCCTCCCGGATACGGGGATACGCTTCGACTCCGAGGCAGTTTCCGCCGGATCGAAGTGCTGCCTCTGCCCGGTGCGTTCGAATACGGCACTTATGCCCGCGTGCGCGGAATCCGATATCAGTTTACGGCGACGGATGCGCTCCCGGTGCGAAAAGGCGACTCCCTTCTGCGGCGTCTCTACGATTTCCGCGGCTTCCTTCTGACCGGATTCGGAAAGGGAATGCGTCATGAGGAGTCCCGACAGGTCTCTTCGGCATTGCTGTTCGGCATGAAACAGGGGATCGACGCGGAAACCCGGAACGATTTTCTGCACAGCGGGACCATTCATGTGCTCTCGGTCAGCGGACTGCATGTGGGACTTTTTTTCAGTGTGCTGATCCTGTTTCTCCGTTTTTTCCCGTTTGCAATTCGCTGGTTCCTGGTGCTGGTTCCGGTCTTTGTCTATGCGCTTTCGACCGGAATGCAGGGGCCGGCGTTCCGGGCGTTTGTGATGTTCGCCGTCTGGTGTGTCCTCCGCGCATTCCTCCTGCGGACAAAACCGCTGAACACGATTGCCTTTGCCGCACTGCTGCTGATGCTCTGGAATCCGGCCGTGCCGCTGGATATCGGATTTCAGTTTTCGTTCCTCTGTGTTTTCTTTCTGCTCTTCAGCGCGGATTTCCTCTCGGGGGTCCGGAATGCGATGACGGCAAGGTGGAAGTTCGCGGAGAAGGGAATGTCTCCTCTGCGGCGATGGGGGATCGGATTCCTCTCCGTAAGCGTGATCGCTTCCCTGATCGCTTACCTGAGCAGCTTTGCCATTTCGATGTTTCATCAGGGGCTCTTCTCCCCCTGGGCGGTTCCGGCCTATTTGCTGATGTCTCCGTTTGCATGGCTCTGCTTTGCGGTGTTTGTGCTCGGAGTGCTCTTCTTCTGGGTACCGGGAATGCTCCCGTTCTGCGGCTGGCTGATGGATCCGCTGCTGCTGGTGCTGAAAGGCATCTCCCGTCTTTTCGGCGAGTCCGGATATGTGTATACCGCGCAGACTCCATGGTGGTATGCGCTGCTTTTTCTGGTGCTTCTGGGAATCCTGCTGTCGGTCAGAAGCCGGAAATGGTTTGCCGTCTGTTCCATTGCACTCATGACGCTCCTGTTCGGCGCGATTGCCGCCCCGCGCTTTCTGCCGCCGGAACTCCTGGTGCTGAGCGGCGGAGGGAAACGTCCGATGCTGGTCCTCTGCTCTCCCGCCTCCTCCCGGGCCGTCGTCATCAATGTACCGGATTACGAGTCGGCGCGCGGTGCGGCCGCGTTCCTGCGCACAAGAGGGATCCTTCAGGTCGAAGAGCTCTTTTTCGAAGGCGGCCGGAAGGAAAACTGTGAAGGCGCCCGCGCCTTCCTTTCCCAGCAGCATGTCCGCGTGATTGTCCTTCCGACCCCGCCGCGTGCCAACGCCGTCTACATTCGCAGAGCGCTTGCCGCCGCCGCGGAACAGGGGATCCTTTCCACGCGCTTCTCCCTCTTTCTGACCCCGGAGCGGAAGGCTCCTTCTATCCGCTTCCGCTGCGGCGGCCCCTGGAAAAATGTGGAACTTCTCCTGCGCGATCTTCCGGAAGGCGGACTTCAGCTTGAGGTCCTGAAATCGGGAGTTCCGCTGCATTCACTGCATCTGCCCCTGAGCGCGGAAAAACGCATCGCGCTTCTTCCCCTGTGAGAACTGCCGTTTCCCCGGTTTTCTGATTTTCCGGCGGAGAAACGGTCAAAAAAAATCCGGACCGGTGCAATTCCGGTCCGGATTCTTTTTTTTCGCTTCAAGCGAATCCGTTCTCAGAAGCGGACCGCTTTCTTGCCCTCGTAAAACGCACAGATGTTCAGTTTGATGACTTCGGGTTTTTTATTGAAGCAGTCGATGATGGCCTCTTCAAAAGCGCGGTCGAAGTCCATCTTGTCGGCTCCTTCCAGATAGCGGTCGATGAGGATCGCGGAAAGAGCTCCCATGATGACCGAGTTCGCACATTTGAGACTTCCCAGTCCCAGCGCGATGTCGAGCGCCTTGATGCCGAAGACCGGATGGCTGTCCGCAATGTGAGTCGGCACACGCATGGTGGAACTGTCGTAGACCAGCACCCCGTTCGGTTTCAGCTCGTGCATGAACTTGTCGAGCGCGACCTGCGTCATGGCGATCAGCAGATTGCAGTTGTCGTCGATGACCGGTGATCCGATGAGGTTTCTGCTCAGAATCACCGAGCAGTTCGCGGAGCCTCCGCGCTGTTCCGGACCGTAGGAGGGCAGCCAGGTGACATTGAAGTTCCTGAGCTTTCCCATGGTCGCCAGCATGATGCCGAGACTCAGAATGCCCTGTCCGCCGAATCCAGCGATCTTGATTCTGCGCTCGTTTTCGAAAATCTTCGACTGATTTTTAAAGTCCGACGCAACCCCGATGTTCAGCTTCGGCGGGAACAGCACCTTTTTCACCGATTCCGGATCGTGAACCGGCCGGATCGCGTAGTGCTTCACCTTGCTTTCCGGTTCATCGCGGAAGCACCCGAGCGGGAAGTAGCGCGACATCTGTTCGTCAATGAACGCATTGATGGTCTTTGCATTCATCTTCAGATTGACCGGACAGGGCGAAAGGATCTCCACCAGCGAGAAGCCCTTTCTCTCCTTGAGGTTGGCCACCGCCTTGCGGATCGCCTTCCGGGCCTGCATGATCTTGGCCGTGGACGTCAGCGCCACACGTTCAATGTAGACCGGAGCGGCAAGCGTGTTGACCATTTCGCAGACTTTGATCGGATAGCCGTCGTTCTCAATCTGTCTTCCGCAGGGACTTGTGACGGTTTTCTGACCGGGAAGGGTGGTCGGCGCCATCTGCCCCCCGGTCATTCCGTAGGTCGAGTTGTTCACAAAAAAGACGCTCATGCTTTCCCCGCGGTTCGCCGCCTGGAGAAACTCGTTGAGCCCGATGGCGGCAAGGTCGCCGTCGCCCTGATAGGAGATGACAAAGTCATCCGGCAGCGCCCTTGCCAGTCCGGTTCCGACCGCCGGCGCGCGTCCGTGGGGAACGGAGATCCCCCCGCAGTTGTAGTAATAATAGGAAAATACCGCGCAGCCGACCGGCGCAATGATGACCGTCCTGTCCTGAATGCCCTGATCCTCAATGGCTTCCGCAATGAGCTTGTGCAGAATCCCGTGGCCGCATCCCGGACAGTAGTGCATATTTTTCTTGATCGGTCCCGGGCGGCGCTCGAAGGTGTCGAAAAAGACCTTGGATTTCCCGAATTTCACATGTTCTTCCGTCATGCTCTGTCTCCTCCCTTCGCGTTGATGATCGCAACGGCCTTTTCACTGATTTCCGCAACGGAGGGTATGTTGCCGCCGAGACGGTATGCCAGATGAACCGGAAGCTCGCAGTTGATCGCAAGTTTGACATCCTCGATCATCTGTCCCGGACTCAGCTCGATGCAGAGAAACGCCCTGGTCTTCCCGCTGCGCGCAATTTTTTTCAATGCGCGCTCCGGGAACGGAAACACCATTTTCGGACGCAGCATGCCGACCTTCCAGCCCTGCTGACGCAGCCGGCTGACCGCCGTCCGTGCAATTCGCGCGGAGATCCCGTAGGCCACCAGAACCAGTTCGGCATCCTCCGTGAAGAACTCTTCCGCGGACTGTTCGTTTTCCTGAACCGTCCGGTATTTTTCCTGAAGAAGATGATTCCTGCGTTCCAGATCGTCATTTTCCAGATAGATCGTCGTCAGATAATTGGCTTCGCCGTTGGTTTTGTTTGTGATTTTCCATTCCGGATCATACACATAGGTGGTCGGTTCCGGCAGCGTGACCGATTCCATCATCTGCCCGATGACGCCGTCGGCAAGGATGTATCCCGGCATGCGGTACTTTTCGCAGAGAGAAAAGGCATGGTAGCCTGCGTCGCACATCTCCTGCACCGATTCCGGCGTGAAGACCAGACAGCGATAGGCTCCGTGGCCTCCGCCTTTCACCACCTGGAAGTAGTCGGACTGTTCCGGACTGATGTTGCCCAGTCCGGGGCCTCCGCGCATGATGTCGACAATCACCGCCGGAAGCTCAAACGCCGCCAGATAACTGACCGCTTCCTGTTTCAGACTGATGCCCAGTCCGGAACTGCCTGTCATCACCCGTTTTCCTGCGGCGCTGGCTCCGATCACCATGTTGATTGCACTGATCTCCGATTCCGCCTGCAGAAACGTGCGGTTCAGTTTCGGAAACAGCGCGGCGGAAGAGTGCGCCACCTCGCTCGCCGGCGTGATCGGATACCCGTAAAAGGCGTCGCAGCCCGCCAGCAGCGCCCCGTAGACGACCGCTTCATTGCCCTTCAGCAGCAGACGATTCAAATATTCCATGACTGCACCTCAATCTTCCGTTTCCGTGATTTCATAAACGGTGACGGCCCCCGGTTCGGGACACTGATAAAAACACGAGCCGCACCCGATGCAGCCCTCCTTTGTCACGCAGACATACGCATATCCCATCTCATTGAGATGAGTTCCCTGCTCCAGAATGCCCCGCGGACAGGCAAGGACGCAGCGTCCGCACCCCTTGCACTCCTCCGGTTCAATTTTGACGCGGTAACGTTTCATTGACTTTCCTTTCCTTCTCCTCTCCCGGAAGCGCGAAGTTCCGCACTCTTCCGGGAGTTCCGCTCACAAGAACTGCGCAACGTCTCCGGGCGCATATTTCGGAACATGGATCACATCATTCTCATCCAGACTGTATTTGGTGGAATCGCCTTTGTGAATCCGTTCCATGACAGGTGTTTCCGCAGGATATCCCAGGGCCACCAGATAGACCGTCGTCAGATTGTCGAGCTTGAGCAGTTCATTGACTTTCGCTTTGTTGAACGCGCCGATCCAGCAGGATCCGAGTCCGAGATCGGTCGCGGCAAGGAGAATGTTTTCGATGGCGGCTCCCGCGTCGGCGCTTCCGGATGCGCTTTCCCCCTGGTTCTGGGTGCAGACCGCGATAAAGGCGGTCGGCGAGGTCTCTCCCAGTTTGGGATCGCGCGCCGGCCGGACATGACCGCCCCATGCCGTCTGCGCAAAAATCTGCGCCAGAAGTTCTTTCCCGCGGATGATGAAATAGCGCAGCGGCTGGGTGTTCCCCGCCGAGGGCGCTCGCGTCGCCGCGTCAATCAGACTCAGAAGAACCGTGTCTTCAATTTTGTCCTGTTTGAATCGTCTGATGCTTCTGCGTGTGTTCAAAACTTCTGTAAAATTCATGGTTCCATTCCTTTCGTTGGATTGGGGTTAGAATTTAAGTTCATCCAGAGCGTCCCACGGCGAGTCGGCCGGAGGCGGTTCCTCCCGGTCGCCGCAGCTGCAGGGATGGTCATTCAGATTCGCGCCGCACCTGGGACACAGGCCCCGGCACGTCTCCTTGCAGTGAAAGGCTACCGGCAGCGTCAGAAGAATATCCTCGCGGATCTCGTTGGAGATGTCCACCACCTGGCCCGCGACTCCCTCGTACAGATGACAGACATCCGGAATGCTGACATTGACCTTCAGCGGCTTCAGACACCGCGCGCATTCCGCCGCGATTTTCGCCTTCACCGTTCCGGTTACCAGAAGATCGTTGCCCGCCATCGTCGCGGAAAGATGATACTCCACCGGTCCGACCGCCCGCGGATACGAGTGCGGATCCAGTTCCAGAAAATCCCCGCTCTCCGTTCCGTCGACCGCCAGCGGCAGATCGCCGATGTGCATGGTGTTGATTTTAATCATGATGCCCGTCCGAACTTCCGGCGCATCGCCTCCGCGACAACCGGGGGAACAAACGAGGAAACGTCTCCCCCGCATTTGGCGATCTCCTTGATCAGCCGGGAACTGACATAGGAGTATTCCGGACTTGGCATCATAAACAATGTCTCACACTTCTCATTGAGTCCGCGGTTCATCAGCGCCATCTGAAATTCATATTCGAAGTCGGAGACCGCGCGCAGTCCGCGGATCACCGCGCTGGCGTCGAATTTCTCCAGCGCATTGACCAGAAGACCGTTGAAATGCGAAATCTCAATGTTTCTGACATCCCTGCATGCGCTTCGCAGGAGTTCCATCCGTTCCTCCGTGGTGAACAGCGGGCTTTTTTCCGCGTTGGCCGCAACGGCGATCACCACCCGGTCGAAAATGGAACTGGCGCGCAGCGCCACGTCGATATGTCCGTTCGTCACGGGATCGAAACTGCCGGGATATAATATCGTTCTCACTTGCGGATGTCCTTCCTTACTCAGGCCGGCGTGACCACGTTCAGCGTGGAGGACTTGCGCATTCCGGCGACTTTCGCGCGGAAATCCGCCATGTGGGCCGTCTTCAAATGCGCCATCAGGTGATCCAGGCTCTCCCAGCCTTCCAGAATGGTCACGACGTTCTCCCGGACCACCTTCTGCGCGGAGAGACCCGAGGGAAAATCCACGCAGGGAACGTACATGACGCACCCTTTTTCCGCGATGACGTTGGGGACGTTGGCTTTCAGGATTTCGAGAAATTTTTCTCTGCATCCGTCGTTCAGTTCGGATGTTGCGAGTACATAAATCATAATCACACTCCTTCTTCTTATCGTATGAATAATATAGCCCGGAAATCGGAAATATCAATGCCGCTCCCGGGACGCGGGTGCCCGCGGTTCGTTTTCCGATGGCGCGGGGAGGGGAAAACTGCGGACTCCGGAAAAGAAAAAGACTTCCGTCCGCCTGAAAAAGTGCGTACGGAAGTCCCGTCAACTCCGGGGAAAAACGTGCTTCTCCCGGGCAATCGTCGGAATGTTCGGCTGCAGGATGCGCGGCCGCGTGCGGGGGGATCAGTAATCGTCCTCCTCGTCGAGGTCGTCCCCGAGATCATCGAGATCATCAATGGAGCTCAGATCGTCTTCATCGCCGAGATCATCCTCGTCGCCGAGATCGTCCCCGTATTCATCATATTCATCGTCCTCGTTTACGACCATGCTGGCGGAAATGAAAGCGCCGCATTCCGGACAGCATCCATCCTCCTGCTCGATCAGCTTGTCATTGATTTCCGTGTCACAGTACGGGCAATACATCGCCATGGGGAACCTCCTTAGATTTTCCTGTGAAAAGTGCCGCTTAGCCGAATTATAAAGAACTATTGTGCAAATGTCAAATCCAAATCCCTATTTTTTTCCATTTTTTCCCGTTTTTCGCTGAAATACGCGAGAAAAGAACTCCGGAGGAAGGGGAATGCTTCCCCGGAAAGCGCTTCGCGGCACTTCGGAACCTCAAGCGGAAGAGTTGCGGAGGAAATCCCGGAAGATCTCCGGCCTCCCAGTTGTTCCTCTGGCGCTCCCGGCATTCCCTTTGCGAACGCTCGTCGAAGCGAAACACCGGACGGGAAACGGCGGGAGCCGTCTCCTGTTTATCTGTGTCATCCTGTCACACCTTGTCTCATTTGTTCCGTCTTTGGCGCAGTGTGTCAACGGCGCATCGGAGGCTTTTTTCCCATCTTTCGGGATAATTTTGAGCGTAAAAAACGAGATTCGGCAAAGTTGGCATCACTGTTGCTATATGCCATTGCGAATTGGTGAAACAAAAAACAAAACAAAGAACCGATTGACAGAAAGGACTTTGATTATGGGCAAGATTCTGGGAATTGACTTGGGTACCACGAACAGTTGCATGGCTGTGATGGATCAGGGAAAATTTAAGATCATCCCGAACGCGGAAGGCGCCAACACGACTCCGTCGATTGTCGCATTCACAAAAACCGGAGAACGGCTCGTCGGACAGACGGCAAAACGTCAGGCTGTGACGAACCCGAAAAACACGATTTTCTCCGTGAAGCGTTTCATGGGACGGAAATATTCCGAAGCGAAAGCGGACGCCGAACGCGTTCCCTATGAGCTTACGGAAGCCAAAAACGGCGACGTGGCAATCGTTGCCGGCGGCAAGACCTACTCTCCGCCGGAAATCTCCGCAATGATTCTTCAAAAGCTGAAAGCGGATGCGGAAGCGTTCCTCGGAGAAAAGATCACCGAAGCGGTGATTACGGTCCCCGCCTACTTCAATGACAGTCAGCGTCAGGCGACCAAGGACGCCGGACGAATCGCGGGACTGGATGTGAAACGAATCATCAACGAGCCGACGGCCGCGGCGCTCGCCTACGGTCTGGACAAGACCAAGGATGAGGAAGTCATCGCGGTGTACGACCTCGGCGGCGGTACGTTCGATATCTCCATCCTTGAGATCGGCGACGGCGTGTTTGAAGTGAAAGCCACCAACGGCGACACCCACCTTGGTGGAGACGATTTCGATGCCGTGGTTGTCAACTGGCTCGCCGACGAGTTCAAGAAGGAAAACGGCGTGGATCTGCGCAACGACCCGCAGGCGCTTCAGCGTCTGAAAGAGGCCGCGGAAAAGGCGAAGATCGAGCTCTCCTCCAGCATGAGTTCGGAGATCAATCTTCCGTTCATCACGATGAACCAGAGCGGTCCGCTTCACATGCAGCAGACTCTGACGCGTGCCCAGCTGGAAAAACTCTGCGACGGACTGCTTCAGCGGACAGTCGCCCCCTGCGAAGCCTGCCTGAAGGATTCGGGCATTCCGAAATCCAAGATCAACGAAGTGATTCTCGTCGGCGGCATGACAAGAATGCCGAAGGCGCAGGAGACCGCGAAGATGATCTTCGGCAAGGAGCCGCACAAGGGCGTCAACCCGGACGAGGTTGTGGCAGCCGGCGCGGCCATTCAGGGCGGTGTGCTTGGCGGCGAAGTCAACGATGTGGTGCTGCTTGACGTTACCCCGCTTTCGCTGGGAATTGAAACGCTCGGCGGCGTGACCACCCGTCTGATTGAACGCAATACGACCATCCCGACCAAGAAGAGCGAAGTCTTCTCGACGGCGGCCGACAATCAGCCCTCCGTTGACATCCACGTTCTTCAGGGCGAGCGCAATATGGCGGCCGACAACAAGTCGATCGGACGTTTCCGGCTCGACGGCATCGCTCCCGCACCGCGCGGCGTTCCGCAGATCGAAGTCACCTTCGATATCGACGCCAACGGCATCCTGAGCGTGACCGCAAAGGATCTCGGCACCGGCAAGGAGCAGAAGATCACCATCACGGCCAGCAGCGGACTCTCCGAGGAGGAGATTCAGAAGATGGTCAATGATGCAAAGGCTCATGAAGCGGAAGACAAGGCCGCAAAGGAGAAAATTGAAGTCAAGAACAAAGCCGATTCGATGGTCTATCAGACCGAGAAACAGCTGAAGGATCTCGGCGACAAGCTCTCTCCGGAAGCCAAGAACTCCGTCCAGGAATCCATCGACAAGCTGAAGAAGGAGATCGAAAAGGACGACGTCGAAGGCATGAAGGCGACCATGAAGGAGCTCGAAGAGCGTTTGATGAAGTTCGGAGAAGAGATCTACAAACAGCAGCAGGCGCAGAACGCGGCGGGCGCTCAGCAGGGTGCTCCGAACGCGGGAGCGGCGGACTCCGGAAAGAAGGATGACGGAGTCGTGGACGCCGAAATCGTCGACGATGACAAATAAGACCGCTTAAAAAAACGGAAACCGGATGATGTTTCTCCGGTTTCCTTTTTCTGACGAAAACAGCGTTTTCTCAAAAATAACCAAACAAAACCAAGGAGTCAGTGAATGAAAAGTGTGAAGATTCAACCGCTCGGCGACAGAGTGCTTGTCCAGGCAATCGAAGTTGCGGAACAGGTCAAGGGTGGAATTCTTATTCCGGATTCGGCCAAGGAAAAACCGCAGGAAGCCAAGGTCATTGCTCTGGGAACCGGCAAACTGGATGACAAGGGAAACAAGATTCCGTTTGACGTGAAGGTCGGCGATGTCGTTCTCACAAGCAAGTACGGCGGAACGGAAGTCAAATACGACGATGAGGAATACAAGATTGTCAGCGCCAGCGACATCCTTGCGGTCATCGGCTAATTTTCAACACAAATCATATCAGGAGATCATCTATTATGGCAGCGAAACAACTTTTGTTCAATGACGAAGCTCGTCGTCAGCTTCTTTCCGGTGTGGAACAGCTCAGTGCGGCTGTGAAGACAACGCTCGGACCCAAAGGCCGCAACGTCGTTCTCGACAAGAAATTCGGTTCTCCGACTATCACCAAGGACGGTGTCAGCGTTGCGAAGGAAGTGGAACTTCAGAATCCCTATCAGAACATGGGCGCTCAGATGGTCCGCGAAGTCGCCAGCAAGACCAGCGACATCGCCGGAGATGGAACCACAACCGCCACCGTTCTTGCCGAAGCCATCTTCAAGCAGGGCCTCAAGAATGTTACCGCCGGTGCAAATCCGATGAGCCTGAAGCGCGGTATTGACAAGGCCGTCGAAGCGATTGTCAAGGAACTGGACAAAATCAAAAAGGATGTTTCCGAGAGCGAGCAGGTCGCCCAGGTCGCCACGATTTCCGCCAACGGCGATTCCGAGATCGGCAAGATCATCGCCGACGCCATGGACAAGGTCGGCAAGGACGGCACCATCACCGTTGAGGAAGCCAAAACCATCGAAACCACTCTGGATGTCGTCGAAGGCATGCAGTTCGACAAGGGCTATCTCTCCCCGTACTTCGTTTCCAACGCGGAAGCCATGGAGTGCCAGCTGGAGGATACCTACATCCTGATCTTTGAAAAGAAGATCAGCAATCTCAATGACATTCTCCCGGTTCTTCAGACGGTTGCCAAGAGCGGCAAACCCCTGCTCATCATTGCCGAGGATGTCGAAGGCGAAGCGCTTGCGACACTGGTGATCAACAAGATGCGCGGCATTCTGAATGTCTGCGCGGTCAAGGCCCCCGGATTCGGCGACCGCAGAAAAGCGATGCTCGAAGACATCGCCATCCTGACGGGCGGAACGCTCATCTCCGAAGACCTCGGAATCAAGCTGGAATCGGTCGGACTCGACAAGCTCGGACGCGCAAAACGCGTGACCGTTGACAAGGAAAACACCACGATCGTGGAAGGCGCCGGCAAACAGGCCGACATCCTCGCCCGTGTCCATCAGATCCGCAAACAGATCGAGGAGACCACCAGCGATTACGATCGCGAGAAACTTCAGGAACGTCTTGCCAAGCTCGCGGGCGGCGTAGCCGTCATCAACGTCGGCGCTGCAACCGAGACGGAAATGAAGGAAAAGAAAGCACGTGTGGAAGATGCTCTGCATGCAACCCGTGCCGCGGTTGACGAAGGGATCGTCCCCGGCGGTGGAGTTGCGCTTCTCCGTGCTTCCTCCGCTGCCAGAGCCCTCAAGCTCACCGGCGACGAGGCGGTCGGCGTGGATATCATCCTCCGCGCGATTGAAGAGCCCCTCCGTACTCTTGCCTCCAACGGCGGATATGAAGGAAGCGTCATCGTCAAGGAAGTCCTGGCCGGAAAAGGCAATGCCGGATTCGATATCGCCAGCGGCGAATATGTCGATATGCTCAAGGCCGGTATCATCGACCCGAAGAAGGTTACCCGTTCCGCTCTGCAGAACGCGGCTTCCATCTCCGGTCTCCTTCTCACAACCGAGTGCCTCATCACCGACGCACCCGAAGAGAAAAAGACTCCTCCGATGCCCGAAGGCGGCATGGGCGGAATGGGTGGAATGGGCGGCATGATGTAATTCATGTCCGTTCCCTGAAAGGATCCATCGGGCGTCCCGCATCACGCGGGACGCTCTTTTTTTTGTCCGGATTCCGAAGATAAAAAAAACGCACATCGCGAGGATGTGCGCAGGGGAAGAGAGAAAAAAACGGTCGGTTATTCGACTTCGAAGGCGAAGAGATGAACGCGGGTCGCTTTTTCATCCCACGAGGTTCCGGGAACCAGGCGGACGGCTTCGGCATCCGCGTTCGGCGCGAAGTTCAAGCGGAGATAGCGTTTGCGGTTCTCCTTGATGTCCAGCATCTTCTGCCATTCGCCGCAGCGGAAGACTTCGATGGAGAAGTCGCGGGCAATGGTTCCCGGCACATGGCGGATGTCGTCTTCGGGGACGCCTTCGATGTTGCGCATGCGCTTGGTGTCGGAAAAATCACTGTCGAAGATGATGCGGACGGAAGAGATCCGTTCCGGTTTTTCGAATTCATACCAGCAGGAATCGCCGAGCTCGACATAGGATCCGTTGTCGGTCTCTCCGATGGAGCGGTCGATTCCATTGCGGAGGTTTTCGTCGGAGACTTTGGCCCTGCGGCTGAGTTCCGGAATCTTCCGTGTGGTGAACGGCAGATACTGATCCTGTTCCATGAGCGTGTCCCGCAGCTCCTCCAGATGATGGAGATAGATTCCACGGGGGGAGGTGCCATGTTTGACGGCCAGAGCCGCCGCTGTTCCGACGGCCTGTCCCATGGTGGCGCAGGTCGCCATGACGCGCGTGGAGCTCATGCCCATGTGGGAGCAGGAGATGTTGCGTCCGGCGAACAGGAGATTCTCGATGTTTTTGGAATAAAGCGAGCGGTACGGAATGCCGAAGGGGGAGGGCGCCGGATGGAAGATGGTCGGCGGTCCCGGATAGTAGAAGGCCTCGGGATGGTGATTGTCCATGCTCCAGCCGCCGTAGCAGACCAGATCCGGGAAACGGCCCTCGGCTTCGATTTCGGGCTGGGTGAGGATGTGGTCGCCCACATACCGGGCGCTTTCGCGTTTCCCGGGGAGACTTCCGATCCAGTCGAGTTCCCACTCCCGGGCTCGTCCGTCCGGATGGTTTTTTATGTATTCCCAGCAGCCGTAGGCGATTTTCAGGAGCTCGTCGCGGATCTCGTCCGCGTCGGCGATGGTGTCTTTCACTCCGCCGAACTCCATCCACCAGAAGTTGTTGGTTTTCATGTTGAACATGGCTTCCTTGCGCGGAATGGTCTCTTCCGTGTAGTGGTACGCCCACTCCGGTGCGCGGAAAGGACGGTGCGGCGCGCTGCTCTTCCGAAGCTGAACAAGAATCGAATTTCCCATGGTTTTCCGGTCCGGATGGTCCGGGGCATGGGATTCTCCGAATTCGGAGGAACTTTCGCGTCCGAAACGGTATTCGGCGCCGGAAAGACGGAGAATGCTGTCGCCGGAACAGTCCGCAAAAAGTTTCGCGGAGATCTCACAGCGCGTATACGAGTGGAGGTTCCATGCCGAGATGGAAACGATCCGGCTTCCCTCCGTTTTCACTCCTTCCACGGTGGTGTTCAGCAGCAGCGTGATGTTCTTTTCCCGCTGGATGAATGTGTAGAGCACATCATCCCAGATCGTATACCGGAGCGTGGGATTGTAGTAGTAATTTTCCAGCATGATCTCTTCGAGAATGCCGCTTTCCTTGTTGTCTTTGCCATGCGCTCCGCAGATCCACATGCGGATTTCGCTGGAGGCGTTTCCTCCCAGCATGGGGCGGTCCTGCACCAGGACAACGGAAAGTCCGTTTCTGGCCGCTGCGATCGCGGCACAGATTCCCGCCATTCCTCCGCCGACAACCGCAAGATCGGCGGAATACTGTTTCACTGGAATTTGCATTTCTGGAGTTCCTTTCTGTTTTCGTTCGGATTTTCGCTTCCCATTCATTATACCCCGTTTCTTCCGATGTGGCAATCGGAAATGAAAGTGATTTTCCCGGATTCTCTTGCAAATTCCGCATACTGGAATTATACTACCATATGAAAACACGGATTCTGCAGAAAACATTGCAAATATTTGAGACATTGGTCCATGCGGAGAATCCGCTGACGCTGAAGGAGATCTGTGCCAGAACGGGGATTACGCCTCCGGCGGCGAGCCGTCTGCTGTCGGATCTGGCGGAGGCGGGGTATGTCCACAAGGTTTCCTACCGGACGTTTGAACCGGGGCTGGGAATGATTGATCTTGGACAGTCGACGCTGCGGCACAATTTCTTCCCGCAGAATGCGATTCTGCATCTGCGTTCCGGTCTTGCGCGGATGCGGATTTCGGGGGCTCTGGCCGGAATGTTCCGTGACCGTCTGGTGTATCTGTTTCATTCGAACCGGGAGCATTCGCTGAACTCCGCCTTTCTGCCGATGCCGGAACAGCAGCTTTCCGGCTCCAACATCGCCCTGGTGATTCTCTGTGTGAAATACGGTCGGGAGAAAGCATGCTCCATTCTTTTGGACGAGCTTGCCCGGATGCCGCTTCCGGAAGCGGAACGCGCTGTTCGCGAACACTCCATCCGGGAACGGATCGACTCGTTTGCAAAGGATCATTATGCGGTCTGGCAGGATCAGCGCGGACACTGGAACCTCTGTTTCCCGCTGGTGGACGGGTCCCAGGTGTACGGACTCTCCTTTCTGATCGGTTCGGAGGTGCGTCCGGATCAGTCGAGTCTGTTTCTGAAATGCTCCTCGCTGGCGGCGGAAATGCGTAAAATTCTGACAAAAAGTTGAAATTTCCGGAATTTCCGTTACATTGTCTCCGGAACAACAGACCAATTGGAAAGGATGCAAAATGAGAACATTATTCAAGGATGCGTATCTGATCTCTCCGGATGTGGAACTGGAAGGGGCTTCCGTACTTGTCGAGGATGGCACGATCCGCCATGTCTATGCGTGCGGAGACCGGCTGCCGGACCGGGTGGACCGCACCGTTCTGCTTCAGGGCGACATGCTCGTGCCGGGATTCGCCGATATCCATACCCATGGGCGCGGCGGTCAGGATTTCTGCTATGGAACGGAAACTTCCATCCGGACCATCGCGGAAGGCAAACTGAAAGAGGGGGTTACGACCCTTCTGCCGAGCACCTCGACCCAGAGCGAAGAAGTTCTCTCCGCCGCCCTGCGCTCCGCCGCCGATTATGTGAAAAACTGCAACCGGGGGAGCAAACTTCCCGGTGTTCATCTCGAAGGGGTCTTCATCAATCCGAACTGTCTGGGCGCGCAGAACCCCGCGTTTCTGCGGAATCCCGATATCGCGGAAGTGAAACGGCTGAATGAAATATTTCCCGTCTTGAAGGTCTCGTTTGCCGTGGAGCTTCCCGGCGCGGTCGATTTCACGGCGGACCTGCTGGAACTCGGGACCACTCCTTCCTGCGTCCACAGCGCGGCAACCTATGCCCAGTTCAAGGCAGCGTATGAGCACGGACTGCGGAATCTGACCCATTTCTGCAACCAGATGACGCCGCTGAAACACCGGGAGATCGGACTGGTCGGCGCAGGACTCCTCCACGAGGACGTTTATGTGGAGATGATCTGCGACTGTCTGCACCTCTGTCCCGATATGATTAATCTGGTTTTCTCCATCAAGAACATGGAGAAGATTCTGCTGGTGACCGATTCCGTTTCGGCCTCCGGAATGCCGGACGGCGAATATGAACTTGCCGGTCTTCCGACCATTCTGAAAAACGGAGCGGTTCGTCTGAAACACAATCCGGATGCGCTTGCCGGAAGCGCTTTGAGCATGAACGTCGCGCTGCGCAATGTCTATGAGGTGACGGGATATCCGCTGAAGGAGCTCATCAAGACAACCTGCTGGAATCAGGCGCAGTCCCTCGGACTGGGCGGCATCGGAAAAATTCAGCCCGGATACGCCGCCGATCTTGTGGTCATGTCCGGTGATTTTGAAATCGAACGGGTCTTCGTCGATGGCGAGGAGCGTTTCACCGCCGAATAACAACGCGACCGCGGCAAGAAAAAAGCCGGGAATTTTTCCCGGCTTTTTTTGTCCTTTCCCGATTTGAGCGGGATCAGAAACTGGTGACTTTGATGGCAAGTTCCTTGCGGGTCTTTTCAATCTGCGCCTTGAGAATTTCCTCGGTCTTTTTGGCCTTCAGGTAGTTTTTGATATCGCCTTTGACCTTGTTGAGAGGCTCATATCCGGCAGGCGTTCTGTCCGTCAGCTTGATGATGTGATAGCCGAACTGGGTTTTGACGATGTCGGACATTTCTCCTTTTTTCATCGCAAATGCCGCTTTGTCGAATTCCGGGACCATCATGCCGCGTTTGAATTTGCCGAGCGATCCCTTCGCGGATTTTCCGGAAGGACAGGCGGATTCCTTTTCGGCAAGAGCTCCGAAATCGGCACCCTGTTTCAGCTTCGCCTGAATGGTTTTGATTTTGGCAAGCGCCTCGGCATCGGCTTTGGCGACCGCGGCGGTATCCTTCTCCTTGCCCGCGGGGACATTCGGACGGATCAGAATATGAGAAGCGGTGATTTCCTCCGCAACCTGGAAGTTCTTCTGGTTTTCACGATAGAATTTTTCCGCATCCGCATCGGAGATCTTGCACTGGGGCTCGATTTTCTCCTTCAGATATTTGGAGAACGCCGCGCCTTTCTGCGCCATGAGATCGTTCGCGATCTCGTTTTTGTAGGAATCCACGGTTTTGTTCTGAAGTTTCAGCTGGCTTTCCAGCATCTGGCGCTTGTCTTTCGGCAGCTGTTTGAGCATGTTGTCAAATTCGGTTTTGACCAGCTGAGCGGAGGGCTTGTAGCCGTTTTTCTGAGCGATGCTGAAGACCAGTTCGCGGTCGATCATGCCGTTGACCATCTGTTTGACGATCGGTTTGAGCTGATCCGCGGGCACCTGGGCAAGGGCGCTTGCGGGAATCTGGGAGGAGAGCTCCTTGATAAACGCCTGCTTGGTAATTTTGATGCCTTTTCCTTCCGCGAGGACATTCGGCAGGAACGAAAGAATCTGATCCAGCGTCTTCGGCGGAGCGGGTTTTGCCGCCTGCTTTTTCGCGGGAGCGGGTTTTGCCGCCTGCTTTTTCGCGGGAGCCGTTTTCACCGTCTGCTGGGCCGGCGCCTTCTGAGCCGGTGCCTGAGCAACCGCGGCGACCGCAAACGCGGGAACTGCCGCCGCAATAAAGAGTTTCTTCACAATGTTCATACTTGAACCTTTCCTGTTTGCCGGAAATTTCCCGGCGGTTTTTGTTTGAACTGAATTGATTATCTTATGTATCCAAAAGACATCGAGTTACGGTTTTTGTTCGATTTTCTTTTGCGATTCCATCGTATTCCAGAGGGATTTGTCCTTCTGTGCATAGAGGCGCATGTCGAGTGCAAGGTCGTTGAGTGTGATTTGATCCTCTCTTTCTTTGAGTTTTCGGAGAACGGGAAGCCGTTTTTTTGAAAATTCGGCAAAGACCGGATTCTGCGGGAACTTCCGGATTCCGGCGTTGAAGCGGTCCAGATTCTGACGGAGTTCCGCCGAAGTGGAGGGCGCGGCAATCTTTTCCGCCAGCACCTCCAGCTCCTCCAGAGCGGCGATTTCATTGGCTGCGGCGACCAGCGGAGGCAGCGGTCCGATCACGCGGATCGCATCCCTGATGGCCAGTTCCGCCTGTTTCCGGTCGTTCCGGAGCAGAGCCTGTTCCGCTTCCTGAATCCGGATGTTCGCCCGTTCGATATGTTCGAATTCGGAAAGAAAAACATTGGTCGGGTCCAGTTGCTTGAGCCGCTCGATTTTGGCCAGGGCGTTCTTGTGGTCCTTGCGCTGGAGACTGTCAAATATCTCAAGAATCAGCTCCGTCCGGACGCGCGGCGGTTCCGGTGCGGGTTTGCCGCACGCGCAGAGCAGGGCGGCGGCCAGCAGGGAGACGGTCGGAAAAATCAGCGGTTTCATCTTCATTTTTTCAGAATCTTTATTTTGACGGTGGCCGGCAGGATGGACTTGACATCCACCGCGTTGGCCGTGATCCAGCAGCCGACCTCTATGTTGTAGATGCCGGGCTGGTTCAGGGTTGAAATATCGACATAGGGTTTGACGTCTTCCTGACGCAGCGCATCCACCAGCTGCTTGGGTCCGCTGACCGTGACTTCCACCCGGGAGCCCGTCAGAAATTCATAGGAGTTCCTGGTGTTGTCATCCAGCACGCGAAGCGGAAGAAGCGAGAAGGTCTTGGTGCGGATGTTCTTTTCAATGTCGATCTGGACAAAGACGCTGCCCGGACTCACCTTCAGCGTCGGCGTGGAAAGCGGAATTTCGGCATTGTAATCAAAGGATTGAGTGATGTTCCCCAGCGGAATCTGCTTCGTCTGGAGAAATTCCAGTTTGTCGAGCACCAGTTTCGGGCCCGTGACCCGGACTTCCGGCGGGGAGACGGTCGTCTTGCTGACCACATATCCCGAGGGAAGCGGCTTTTTCGTGTCGAAAATCGCCTTCACCTCCACCATTTTGGAGAGGAGAATGTCGTAATCCACCGGAATGACCGCCGGTTCCACGGAAAGAATCTGCACGCCCGCGGGCCCCCGTACATCTTTCGGCGTCAGCACCAGCTGATACGGTTCGCCCGGCGTATAGGAGTCCGGTTTGAATTCCGGATCCTCAATGGAGAAATCGTTGTCGGAAAGGTTCTTGAGAATCCGTTCCGATCCCCGGATGCGGAGCTTGACATGCGGCGTTTTCCCGTCGATTTTAATCAGGGTCAGCGGCTCCGGTCCCCGTTTGAGTACGACGGAGCCGGGAATCCGGACCACCACATTCTGAATGTCGCGTTCCACCCCCATTTTTTCCGAGACGGCAACATAGACGATCAGTGCAAGCATCACCGACAGGAATTTCCGTACAAAATCATGCCGGATGATTCCCGGTACCTTTTTCCAGAGCTTTTTGCGGTCAATCGTCATTGGACATCTCCATGTCAAGCACATCCAGTTTTTTCCTCCCCTCCTTGTCGATGAGGGCGTGAATCAGGATTTCGGAGAGCTGATCGTGCGTCAGATGACGCTTCAGATCGCCGCGCATTGCCACGCTGATCGTTCCGGTCTCCTCGGAGACGATTACGGCGACCGCATCCGTTTCCTCGGTCACTCCGATGGCGGCGCGGTGCCGGGTCCCGATATTCATGTGGGCATATTCCGGCTGCTGGGTCAGGGGAAGAATCGCATGAGCCGCTTCAATCGTATCCCCCCGGATGATCAGCGCCCCGTCATGCAGCGGCGAATTCGGATAGAACAGCGACTGCAGAAGAAGGGAATTCACCTTCGCCTCCAGACTGACCGCGCTGTTCTTGATGCTGGCCAGACCGATCTGCCGTTCAAACACGATCAGGGCGCCCGTTTTGCTTTTGGCCATCTGCGTCACGGCGGCAACGGTTTCCCGGATCGTTTTCTTCTGCACGTCGGCATGGTGTGGAAAATAGGTGCTTCCCAGCTGGGCGAAGGCCCGGCGGAGTTCCGGCTGAAAGATCACCACCAGGGCAATCGACGCAATCGTCCAGAAATATTCCAGAAGCCAGCTCAGAACTTCCAGCTTCAGCGTATTGGTCAGAATCGTAAGAAAGATCAGCGCAATGACGCATCCGGCAAAGACGCTTGCTCCGCGGGTCCCGCGCAGAAAATAGAGTACACAGTAAATCAGGATCGCAATGACCCCGAAGTCCAGATACGGCCTCACGGTATTGTAAATATATAAAATGTTCTCCAGAATCGGCGATGACATTTAAGCGCTCCATTTGATGCAGAAGAATATACATCGCCTCATACAAATTGCAACAGGAATTTTCCCTGAAAACAGCGGAAAGTTCCGGCAGAATCGCTCTTTCGGGGATTTCTTATCTGGAACTTCCGGTGGAAATATCCCCGTTTTCATTCCGTCCGGGGAAGATGGTTCCGGAGAAATGAAAACGGGGGGAGGTTTTCTCTGCCGCTGCAGATTTCGGGGGCAGGGAGGATGGAGGAATCAGAGTTCTTTAATTTCCGAAAGTCCGTATCCTCTGCTTGTCTTCTGCATGTAGATCAGGATGGAGGAGCCATCCTGTTTCAGTTTGCAGCTGACGATGAATTTATGTCCGGCGTTGCTGAGACATTTGACTTCCGGATCCTGCAATGTCAGTCTGGAACCGTTTTTTTTCAGGACGGCAAGACTGCTTTCTACCGGATCGCTTCCCGTTTCTGTTTTCATCATGAGGCGTTTGTCTCTGCTGTGTACAAAGATCCGCTCCAGAGGAGATGTACCCTGTTCGTTGTAGAGATTGACAAGTTCACGGGTCAGTTGAAGGACCTCCTTCTGCTGTGGTCCGGCAACGGGAATTTCCCGTGTGGTATAGGAGTCTTCGCCGTTATCGCCGGCATTGAGCCAGAGTGCGATTCCGCCGCAGACAAGAAGGGTCGGGATGATCAGTTTCCATTTCATGAGAGGAGTCTCCTATGATCAGGGGTTGGAGGTGGTGAAGGTGGAGTCCGGATCGTAAAGACGGTCGTCATCGGAATTGATTCCGAGGCCGCCGGCATGGTGAGCGACTCTGGCGTCGCCGTCGCCGCAGCCGATGAAGCCCGGACGTTCTGTGCTTGCGTGTCCGTCCGCCCATGCGATGTTTGCCGTTTTGCCATGGCGGAAATGGGTGTTGCAGTTGTCAATCGTATGCAGCGGCTTGAAATTCGCTTCCGAAAGCGGGGTGTTACTCATTGCTTCGCCCGCGGCATCGCCGTAGCTGACGATCGACGAGGGCTTTTTCAGTTTCCCTGGGCGAACCAGCGTGGACTTCGTGTTCTTTCCCATTCCCATGCCGAGTTCCCAGCCGTGAATGCTGTTGTTGGCTCCGTAGCCGCCCGGAGGAGCGCTGTCCGCTTTGTAGCCGCCTTTGCTCATGTAGTCCTGAATCCACGGGTCGGGACAGAAGAAGATGTTGGAGGAAATCTGGCTTTGCGCCGTCTGATCCAGACCAGCTTTCTTGATGTAGGAGGTCAGATAACCGTCCTGTGTATAGTCGAATGTCCCTTTTGTAATGCCTTTCCCGAACCAGGTCGGGCCATTGGTTTTTATCATGGAGACTTTGATCGGAGCGTAGAAATCAAAGTCCGCCGCATACATGGCATCCGCCGTCCCGATCTGCTTCAGCCGCGAGAGGCAGGAGGCGCCGATCCCCTTGTTCCTTGCCGATCCCAATGCCGGAAGAAGCATTCCGGCCAGAATCGCTATGACGGTAATTACTACAAGAAGTTCTATCAGCGTGAACTTCTTCCGCTTCTTTTCCTTCCCTTGTTTTGGGTTCCTGAAAATCAAGGCGTTCATTTTTCTCTTTCTTCTCCTTTCGTTTGAAAAAGATATGAATTAGTCTAGTCTAATTATTATTCGGTTTCTTCCCTCCGAGTTTTGCGGGGGAGGGAATGCGCCGTTCTTGATTCGTATGTGGTATTATAGCATGAATTTTGAAAATGTCAATCAATAAAATTAGCTTTATCTAATTTTTTTCACTTTCCTCTTCTTTCATGAAGATCTGACAGAAAGGAGAGGGTGGGAATTTGTTTTTTTATTAGTTAATTCTAATTTCCGGTTTGAAAATATCCTTTTTACAGATATATTACGGTAGAGAAAACACCAAAGTCAAAAACAGTCATGCACGCAACGTAAGGAGTCCGTTATCGAAGAAACTGAAAATTTTTTATACAGGAAGTTAGATTAATCTAACTTATTTTTTGTTTTTTCTCCGGAGGCTCAACGAGA
Source organism: uncultured Victivallales bacterium (assembly GCA_944390735.1). Classification (GTDB taxonomy): domain Bacteria; phylum Verrucomicrobiota; class Lentisphaeria; order Victivallales; family UBA1829; genus UBA1829. The sequence goes on from CALXRL010000053.1 coordinate 32,821, forward strand.
TCCGGAGAGAGTGAAAGAAACGAACGGAAAAGGAAATGGGCGGATTTATTTTACTGATACTGTTTGCCGCATGGTTGCAGAGCATGTTGAAATTGACTCTGCTGCCGCGCTGGATCCGCTGGATTATTCTAGCTGCGGCAATGCTTCCCGTATTCTTTTTCAAGGATCGTCTGGCCTCCTGCAATCTGCAGATGATTGAGGAGTTTCTTTCGAACGGCGACAATCTGCGGGATTTGTGCGCACTGGTGGTGATACAGGAGCTTCTGGCTCTGGTGATCGGATTATCTCTTCTGAAGGAACGGGAGCTGGGAATCCGGGTTCACAAGTGGAAATATCTTGCGCTTCTTCCTTCTCTTCTGCTGCCGGTCGGCGCGATGTATGCGGAGGCACTTGCCTTCAATACGCTTCTGCGGTACAGCTTTACACAGATCATGTGGGGAGTCGGAGTGCTTCTGGTTCTGTTTTCCGCAGGGGGCTGTGAGCTTTTCGCGTGTCTGAGACGGACGATGCTTGACAAGATCAGTGCGACGATGACTGCAACCTGGATGCTTCTTCTTCTGGCGGTATTCATGCCGTCCGCGGTGGAAGGGCGGCTTTCTCCGGGGGATGGCCTTCCGACGGAGGACTGGCCGAGGAATCTCGCCATTCTGGGAATTCTCGCACTGCTGACGGCGCTTTCCGCCGTTGGATTTCAACTTTACAGAAACTACAAGGAAAAGAAAAGGAAATGCGTTATATTACCGAGATTCTGAACTGGGTGTCCGCAAGTTTCATGCTTCCGGATATTGTGCTGCTGCTTGCTGCGATGATTTTTGCTCTGGTGGAGCTGGGGGGATTCTGCTCGACCTATCTGATGCTTCTCCGGCAGCGGCGGAAACGCGAGGAGATCATGAAAGCTCTCCGGGCGGAGAAGGATCTGAATGCGGAAACACTCGGCGGCGGAGTGTTTGCCCGTCATCTCGCCGAACTGATCGAACTGGACTGGGATCCGATCCATTGCGAAAAACGGATCTTCGATTTTTCCCAGAAATATGAACATGAACTGGAACGGGCGCGCTTCATGATGAAGGTGGGACCGATGCTCGGGCTGATGGGAACCCTGATTCCCATGGGACCCGCGCTTGCGGGGCTGGCTTCCGGAGACATCGGGTCCATGGCGTACAATATGCAGATCGCCTTCGGAACCACGGTGGTCGGAATTTTTGTCGCCGGAGTCGGACTGCTTCTGTATTCCGTGAAGCGCCACTGGTTCGCCGATGAAATTTCCTGTTTGCAGTATGCGCTGGATCTCAAATGCCGAAGCGGGGAGACGACTCATGAATAACTCCCGTCGCTATGACCGCTTCCTGACCGAAGAGGACTGCGACCCGCTGACCGGTTTGATCAATCTCTTTGATGCGGCAATGGTTTTCGCGGTCGCTCTGATGGTCGCCTTTGTCATTCACAGCCGCATGACGGAGTTCCTGACCGCAAAGGATGTCACCTATGTGAAGAATGCGGGCAAGCCGGATATGGAGATCATCGTCAAAAAGGAGAACAAGGTGACCCGTTACAAGTCGGAGAAGACCAGCGGATCGGGCCGCGGACAGCGGGTCGGCATCGCCTACCGTCTCGAAAACGGCGAGATCATCTATGTTCCGGAGCCGGCGCAGCCGTAAGGGCTTTTTGCAGGAGAGTCGATTGATCCGGCCGGGGGGACGGTTGCTCCCCGGCCTCCTTTCTGTTTCTCCCGCAACGGGATGCGGGATTCGGATCGGCGGCGGACCGGAGAAAAGAGCTCCGCCCCGGTTTTGCCCCCTTTTCCACGGAAAAATGACCGGCTCCCGGAAATCCGGCTTGATTTTTGAGGAAAGCATTGTAATTTCAGAATAGACGGAAACTCTTTCCAGAAACAGGAGGAAGAAACAATGCCGATAATTCGAATTCAGACATCCAATGCCGTTGCGGACAAAACTGCGCTTGCGAAGGCAATCTCCGCCGCGGCTCAGGAGGCAACAGGCAAGCCGGAATGCTATATGCAGCTCATCGTGGAAGACAAGATTTTTATGACGCTGGGAGGCAGCGAGGCTCCCACAGCGCTCCTGGAATTCCGGGCGATCGGAGGACTTTCCCATCCGGCGTGCAGGAAATTCAGCGCTCTTGTCTGCGGAATTCTGCAGGAGCAGCAGAACATTTCCCCCGACCGGGTCTACATCAACTTCATGGAATTCGATGCCTCCAACTGGGGCTGGAATTCCGGAACGTTTTAAGGAAAGGAGCGGAAGATGAAACTGGGAAAAGTGCTTGCGGAAAAGAAGGACGGACAGCGTCTTTACACGATCGAATCCGGATCGTCGATCCGGGCCGCGGCAAAGAAGATCGTCAGTCTGAAGACCGGATATCTGATGGTCCGCGCGAAGGGGGTCGATCCGGCGGAATTCATCGGGATCCTGACCAAATATGATGTGATCAAGTCGCTCTGTTTTGACAACTCCAATCCGGATACGGACAAGGTCGATGATTTCATGACCCGGAAAATGATCGTCGCCAATGTGATCGACGATGTGGAGTATCTGACCAATGTGATGGTGCGTCACGGCCTGAGCTATCTGCCGGTGATCGAAGGCAAGCAGATTGTCGGGGTGCTGAGCAGAAGCGATATTCTTGCAGAGCTCAATGTCGAGCGTGACATTGAACTGCAGTGGCTGGCCGACTATTCCGGAGCCTCTCCGAAAGTCAGCGTATATTGAAAAGGAACGGGGGGTGAATCTTATGAATTTCTTTATTGCGCCTGATCTTTTCACGGGAGTGACCCGCCGCGGATTCCTGCTGCGGGGCATTCTGGTGATTCTTCTGGGAATCCTGATTACCTTGAAGCCTCTGCTGAACTTGGGGATGATTACGATGCTGGCGGGATGGTTCTTCGCGGTCGCCGGGGTGTGGGTGCTGATTGGTGCGTGGGTGAACCGGAGCCGTCGCTTTTTCTGGATGATTTACGGGCTGGTCATGTGTCTCTGGGGAGTATTCATGATTTTCCGCCCGTTCTGCGTGGATCTACTGCTGGCGTGGTTCATCGCCGTCTGGTTCGTGACGGAAGGTGTGGTGACGATCTGGGATACCGCGCAGAGTCCCGCGCCGGGCCGATGCAAAGTGCTGCCGGTGCTGTCGGGACTGATTGCGATGTTTGTCGGCTATGCGTTCTTTGTCTGGCCGCTGACAACGCTTGCGGGAATGATCTGGGTCGCCGGTCTGCTGCTGATCCTGGAAGGGTTGATCCTGATCTCCTTCTCGCGTCTGGTCCCCTCGAAAGAGGAGTCCGCGGTCCGTCCGGAATCCTGAAGCGGAGAGGACTCTTTCCCGGGGAAGAGGAGCGTCACAGGCTTCTGTTCCACGGGAGGATGTTTTCCAAACTCTTCTTCTTGCTGAGAATCAATGTCAGCGCAAACGGAATCCAGAGAACATGTTCCAGCGGCTCAAGAACAGTCCGGTACTCCTCCGGTGCCGTGAGAAAAAAAAGACAGAAAAGCAGAGTGAAAACATAAAGAGCCTTTGCCGTTTTGAAATCATGAAATTCGAGGTAGTAGAGTGTCGCCCAGAAGAAGAGGTTCATGGCTGATCTGCCCTCCTGATCTTTTGTTGTTGGAACGATTGAAATATTCTCCGGCGCGGGTCCGGATCCTCTCCCGGATGCTACAATAACATCCGATCGGGAATTTTGCAAATCACAACTTCGATTCCGCGGGTTCCCGTCGGCCGGATTGTGGGTCCGTTTTTGCTTTTTCTCCGTATTCCGGGGGCGAGGGGTGGGATGCCGGGAGATTTCCGGACAGGGGCCCCGATGGTACATATTTCGATCTTCTCCTGTTCCGTCGGGATCGGCAACGGGAAGGAAGAGGGGCGGATCGTATTCCCGGAAAAGAGAGCGCGGTTTTTTCAGCGGCTGTTTCTCAGCATTCGGGGCAGCAGACAGAGGACCGGAATCAGAAGCAGCATGAAAATTCCTCCGGTATAGAAGATCCATCGGACGCCGAAATGATAGATGATGACCCCTCCGAGGAGGGAGCTGAAGAGCGATCCGCTGACCTTTGCGCTGGCCCCCCATCCGAAGACGGAACCGCGTTTTTCCGGCGGAGTCACACGGGACATCAGCGTGAGAAAGACTGGATCAAGTCCTCCAGCGAAGAAGTAGTTGAGAAACCTCGCTCCTCCGAAGATCCAGAGATTTCCCGCCATTCCCTGCGGAATCATCAGCAGTCCGGAGAGAAGCGTGGCGGGGACCGCGATTTTTTCCGCGGAAAAGCGGTCGCAGAGCCATCCGAGCACGACTCCGGAGAAAACACCGGAGATGGCGGCTCCGGCACAGATGACTCCGGTCCAGAACGCGGCCCGTTCAGGTCCGTGAATCAGTTCCACCTGAATCGCCACAAAGGGATCGTCGAATTTTCGGACAAATCCCAGAAAGATGAAAAGGAAAAGAATCGTCCAGATCACATGTCCGAAGCGGGGAAAGAGCCGCCGCGGAGAGAAGGAGAATTTCCGTTTTTCCGGAGCCGGGGAAACGGCAATCCGCGGATGCGCAACGAAGTCATCCTTCACAAAGAAGAGGACAATCAGTCCGGCCGCAAGCAGCATTGCCGCTCCCGTGAAGAAGGCCGGAGTGTATCCGAAATGGTCCACCACGATTCCGCCGATCATATAGCCGATCATGTTCCCGCTCCAGAGGGCGGAACTCAGCGAGCCCAATGCGAATCCCTGATGCTCTTCCGGCGTCGTGCTCCCGACCAGAGTCTGCGCGGCATTGACTGTGCCGGAAAAAATCGACATCACGAACCGCACCAGCACCAGATAAAAGACGTTCGGAACATACGCCATCAGAGGAAACAGAAGCGCTGTGACCAGATTGGCTCTCAGCAGCATCACCCGTCTGCCGAAACGGTCCGCGAGCGTTCCCCAGATCGGCATGGATATGCAGAAACTCAGCTGACCGCCGAAATAAAACGCGGAGACCCAGAGTCCGCGTTCCCCGTCGTCCATCACGCCGAGCACATTGCGCATGTAGAGCGGAATAAACGGAATGACAGATCCGAATCCCGCAAGAGAGAGAATCTGGGAGAGCCAGACAAAAAAGAGATTCCTTTTCCAGTTGATCATCCTTTCCCTTTCGTGCTGATCGGAATAATTTATCCCGGAGAAGGGTGGTTTTCAAGCTGGAAATCCGGCAGGAAAATGACAATTCGGCAATGATTCCGTCCGCAGCGGCCCGTTCGGATTCCGTCCGGACCGTCGCTTTCCGATTTCGCGGGAGTCGCCCCGGAATTTTCCGGAAGGCGTCGTGACGCTTTCCGGAAAATCGGGGAAGTTGATTTTAGAGATTTCATGCCCGGTTCCGGGTCCTGCGGTCCTGCTTTTCCACGGAGCGCGTTCCGAAACCGGACAGATGTTCCGAACGGATCAGAGCTCGATGTCCCATCCGTTGCGGTTGACGGGGCGTTTCAGCCAGGCGGGATCGCCGGTGTTGTTGGCGAAGGTGCACTTGACCGGATCCCAGTCGAAGCTGGCATCATACACATAACTCATATTGCAGAGCTGACAGAGAATTGCGGCGCGGGCGCCGGTCTCCGCAGGAGAAATCGTGGGTTTGCGGGAAATGCAGCATTCGATGAAGTTCTGCTCCTGAAGCGGACTCTTGTAAAGCTGAACGTCGGCTTCGGCAAGTTTGAAATAGCTGTCGAGGGTGTCAAGACAGCGTGCCAGGCGGTCGTCCTTTTTCTGGGAGGGATCGAATCCGTAGTCCTCGCCGATGGAGGCGGCGATTTTTTCCATTTTGCTGAAGGACGCGTCTTCCAGAGCCTTGCGGATTTCCGGAGTCGGCTTGACCCCTTTTCCCACCCATACGGCAATCCGGCCGCGGTTGACTGCGACAATTCCCTTGGTCCCGTAGAAGATTGTGCCCCAGGTGCTGAACGGATTGTGCTGAATGACACAGCCGTCCGCGAGGACGAATTTCATTCCGAACTGGCGGCGGCCGCCGTGGATCGGATTGGCCGAATAGGGCTCTTCGGAACGGATCACTTTCACCGGACCGGATTTGTCAAGGTCGAGTCCCCATTGAGCAATGTCGAGATGATGGGCGCCCCAGTCGCCGTTGTAACCGGTTCCGTAATTGTCGTCAAAGCGCCAGAACATGGGATAGAAATTGGCCACTTTCCGCGGTGCGCACTGATCCGAGTAGGGGGACCAGGGGGCGGGACCGAGCCACATATCCCAGTCGACATCCTTGTTGGGAGCGGATTCCGTGGCGATATCCTGAAACTTCTTTTCCTCCCCGTTCCACTGACAGAAGAAGCGATGGGGATGCGAAGGTCCGCCCAGATTGGCCGGGAAATTCGCAATATCGGTATTGTTCTGAGCGGAAGCGTTGCCGTAATTGCAGTCGACATACTTGATTTTTCCGATGAATCCGTTGCGGACGATCATGCAGGCGGTGCGGAACTCGCGCCAGGAACGCTGCATGGCGCCGGTCTGGAAGACCCGTTTGAACTTTTTCTGGGCCTTGATGACCAGAAGCGCCTCTTCCACTGAGAAGGTGAGGGGTTTCTCGCAATAGACATCTTTCCCGGCTTTCATTGCGGCGCAGGAAATGTAGGCGTGCCAGTGATCGGGCGTTGCAATACACACCGCGCTGATCGTTTTGTCCTTGATGATATCGCGGAAATCAGCCACGGCCTTGCACTTGGCCAGAGAAGCCTTTTTGTTCTTTTTGTAGTAATCATTGACAAATTTGGCTCCGGCTTCCCGACGGACCTTGTCACAGTCGCAGACCGCTTTGACAACCACATTTTTCTGTTTGATGATATTGGGAACCAGAACGGTTCGTCCTTGAATCCCATACCCGATGAAAGCAATGCTGACTGTTTTCTCCGCGGTTCCGACGGATGATTTTTCCGCGGGTTTACGTGTGCCTTTTTTCGCTTTTTCTGCCATAATAACTGCTCGCTCCTGTTTGGATTTCCATTGTGGAACAAAACTGAGACATATTCTGTGTATCAATAATGTACTTCGATCTGTGAAAATGTCAACTGTTCGAGCCGGGAATCCGGCTTTGAATTCGCCCTCTTTTTCCGTTTTTATCGAGCGGATTGCACCGCTTCGGGAAAAATCGTGCAGACCGCAAGGTCCCTGGAATCCTTATCATGCAGAAAAAAGGAGAGACGGTTCCATTCGCCCGTGTGTCATTTCTGCGATTGAAGAGCGTAACGGATGTTCCGGATACAGAGTTGCGCACTGGTCTTTTGCCTGAAATAGACCGCCAGTTCCCTTCCGGCTCTGGTATAGACGTTCCGCATGCCGACAAAATCAAACTGGGGCACCCCGTGTTTCAGACTCTGTTCCGCGATCGCATAAAAATCCGGATGAAGCTGCTGGACATACGCTTTCACATCGCGTTTCACCGGAAGATTCATCATCTGGGACCGGACATACTGAGGCTGCGCCTTGAAAAGATATTGCAGCCACCGCCATGCGGCCTTCTTCCGGTTTTCGGTTGGACACCCCGAACGGAAAATTCCAACACCGAACCCGGAAATGAAACTCTTCCACGGACGGCTCCCGTGGAACGGCATGGCATAAGGCTTCACCTCCAGATTCGGATTCAGAAAGTCCAGTACCTGCAGGGTCCACGACGAGGCAAACGGCAGAAAACCGATCCGTCCGAGCGCGAATGTCTCGTTCACCTGTTCCAGCAGGGTTCCGCTGTCCCGAAGGCGCCCGAGGGTCTCCAGGGATCCTGTCGACTCCTCCGTTTGAAACATCTTCTCAAAGTATTCCGGAGAATTCGGATTGAATCCGGAATCAAACACATTCTGGCCCAGATATTCCAGATACGGTTTGACATTATGCCATCCCGCAGGAATCGGAATTGCTGTCGGGTAAATATCCGGATGCTTTTTCCGGATTCTGGAAAGAGCCTTTCCCCAGCGGATCAGGGTCGAGAAATTCGGAATCCGTTCCGGCAGAGAGATCCCCGCCATCTCGAAGATCCGCCGATTGACCAGAACGTACATCGGCAGATCAATGGAAAACAGGATCGAATGGATATGAGGTCTGTTCTCCGCATCGCTGGTCGGAAAGAAGGCGAGCGGGGAAAGCGACTCCTTCAGGGTTTCGAATCCCTCCAGCTCTTCCAGGGGAAGGAGGGCGTCCAGTTTGGCGTATGCGGAATGCCAGAAAAATTCTCCGCAGGCGGGAAGATCGTCCTCGCTGATCTTCTGCAGCCACGGGTCGTAGGATGCGTTGGCCGGAAGATTCGTCAGTACAATGCGGATATCCGGATTGGAGATCATGAAGGATTCCGCAAGCGTTTTCATCATGAACGTATAGAGAGGCGTCGCGCCCAGCATGGAATAGACCACGCGCTCCTTCACGCGCAGGGAGCGCGGACCGGGAAGAATCTGCGCATATTCGTCATCCGGGGTCCAGCGGACATAGGCGCCGCTTCCATGCACCACCTCGATCATCCCCGCCTCGGTAAGAAGCTTCCACGCGGAATTGATCGTGATCGCGGAGACCTGGTACTGCCGGCACAGCTGCGCGCGGGATGGAAGACGATCATTCTTCTTCCACACCCCCTGGCAGATCTCTCTTTTCAACGCATCGGCGATCTGCCGGTAGCGGGCGGTAAAACTCCGACTCATGATTTCCTCTCTTAATTGGTTATGAAATTATAATACCAATTTGCATTCCAGTCAAATAAATAAAGAAGAAATCTTGTTTTTTCATACGTTTTTGTTTATAATATGAAAAGAAACAGGAGAGAATCAAGAATGAATACAGGTCAAATCGGAGTCAATCTGGTACATCCGGAAATGGATGAGGAGGAGTTTTATACCCGGGACGGGTATTTCCAGGTTCTGGAGCAATACCGGCGCTATGCCGGAATGATTCACTGTCTGGAATATTCCCATGTGGTGAATCTCTCTCCGGAGGATGCGGAACTGGTGGGAAAACGCTCCCGGGAGTATGGATTTCTTCCATGGAGCATTCATTCCGAACATCTGAACGAGGGAACTGGAGTGGAGCAGTATCTCAGGATGCAGAAACATGAGGCCGAAGTCTGTGCCGCTCTCGGATGCCGCGTGATGGTCTGCCATCTTCCGAATCTGCGGCCTTATGTGGATTTGGAACGGGATCTGGAGATCATGGGCAGGGTCGCCGATCTTGCGCACTCCTGCGGAGTCGCCCTGGCGCTGGAAACCTGCGGCTATTCCGAGGGGGAACATGCGTTTCTCTCCGATGCGGATCTGGTGATCCGCGTGGTGGATGCGCTGAACCGCGAGGATGTCGGGATCAATCTGGACAGCGGGCATTGTCTGCTCGGACAGACGGAAAAGAATCCGCGGATTCTCGCGCGGATGCTCGCCGGAGAAGTTCCGCAATCTCTTCCCGCGCTGACGGAACGGATCGGCAAGCGGCTGTTCACCACCCATCTGCAGGATAATTTCGGGCTGAACGACGATCATCAGGCTCCGGGCATCGGCTATCTTGACTGGCCCGCTCTGATTCCCGCCATCCGGAACACCGGCTATTCCGGTCCGCTGATGGTGGAGCTTACCGGGAATCAGGTCAAGGCCCGGCGGAGCGTCCGGCAGATGCGCAGCTTCTCCCTTGAAAAGGAGATCCTGTTCGCCGCCGCATATCTTCATTTTCTGGACACACGGAAAGGAGAGCCTTCATGAAGGAGAAAATGTTCACATTGATCGAACTTCTTGTTACGATCGCAATCATTGCCATTCTGGCGGCCCTTCTTCTGCCCGCATTGAATTCCGCACGGGAGAAAGCCAATGCCATCGCCTGCACCAACAATCTGAAACAGCTCGGTTATGCGCATGCTTCTTATCTCGGCGACAACAATGACTGGTGCATTGCGGAACAGCGCTGGCAGACCGGAGGAGCCGTCAATCCGACCAGGGGAACCTTGCCGACCCTTCTGCCTTATCTGGGGGCGAAATCCCTTGCCAAAGAAGCCCTGAACGCCTCCGATTCCCTGAAAAAGGCGCTCTATTGTCCCAGCACGGAAAAGATGCCGGTCTTCCAGCCGAGCAGTACCGACAATATCTCCTACGGACTCAATTATTTTATGGTGAATGTGGTCAACTGGGGCGGCGGAGCGCGACTTTCCGGGAAACTGGTCCGCCGCGCTTCCCGGATCGGCTTTGCCACGGATGTCTATAATGAAAACACCGATCAGGTGGCCGCTCTGCCGAACAGCACGGAAAAAAACGGACTTCCGGAACGGCGGCATGGCGGAGGCGTGAATCTGCTTTTTCTCGAAGGGCATGTCGAAAGCAGGAAAGGATTCGGAATTGATTATCCGAACACCTACTGGGCCTATTTCTTCTCCACGAACGCTTCCGGGGGACGATACGGCAAAAGCATGGGATATGCCTCTTTTTTTATAACGCAGGATGATTTGTAAGAAAGGAAAAACCGTATGAAAAAAATGTGTGTCGCAATTCTGGCTGTGGCCTCCATCGTGCTCACCGGAGGGGAGCCGCTCAATCTTCTGAAGGCTGCGCAGGTCCATATCAGCAGCCGGGGGACGGTCCGGATCCAGGCGGAACCCGGAGTTCTCGTCGGAAAGAACAACAAGACCGGAACTTTGCAGAAAATCGTAAAAGAGGGAAATTACGGGGAATGGTCCACGTTGAATTTCACGCTCGAAGCGGAACAGAAGGAAAATTTGTTTGTGATTCTGACGGCGCCGAATCATCCGGCGCGTCCCGCTGTGATCTATTCCGAACTGAAGGCTGCCGGGCGGAAAGTCGAAAACGCCGATTTTTCACAGGGACTCCAGTTCTGGGGGCGCGGCAACACGGAACGCGGAGAACTGATTCGGGTGCCGGGCGCTTCGCATCCCTTGCTGAGCGTGACCTGCAGAAAGGACACCTATCGCAGATTTCAGCTGGAGCCGGGGGAGAAACTTTCGATTCGCGTCACCTTCCGTCCGGCGGGGGCGACGCTGCTTCCGAAGGAGTTTCATGCCATTGATCTGCGGTCCCGGATGAATCGCGGTTTCCGGGATGAGGTCGCGGGAGACAACCGGGGCGGCTGGAGCGATCAGGGGCCGGATCATGACATGCGTCAGTTTCATCCGGCGCAGAAAGAGTTCCTGGGAATCTTTTTTGACGTGGTCGACCCGGCGCAGAACCGCGGGAATTCGGTTGTCGTGTTTGACTCCCCGCATTCTCCGACCGGAGTCAAAACGGTAACGGTCCGGCAGGATCTTCCGGAAAGCCGGTATCTCTATCTGCTCCATTCTTCCGCGTGGACGCCGGGAACGGAAAAGGAGATCGCCTTTGTCACGCTCCACTATGCGGATGGAACGACAAAAAAAGAGACCCTTGAGAAGAGACGCCACATCGAAGACTGGTCCGCCGGGCTGGATTCCGATTCCGCGAAAGTGGCCTTCACTGCATCGACCGGTCAGGGACTCCGTCACCTCTTCATCACGAAACTGGTGACGGAAGAGAAGAAGATTTCAAAAGTCGAATTTTCCGGCAGCGGGAAGAGCGTCTGGATGCTGGTTGCGGCAACGGCGACCAATCGGGACTGGAAACCGCTGAAACGTCAGAATCTGGTCTTCCAGCAGGGGCCCGTCTGGAAAAAAGCGGATTTCCCTTCGCGCGAAATTCTGGAGAATTCCATTCTGAATTTCAGTTCCCAGCTGGATTTTGCTCCTTGCGGAAGTTATGGGAAAGTGGTGGAGAAGAACGGTTTTCTTGTGTTTGAGAAGCGTCCGGAGCATCCGATCCGTTTTTTCGGGCATCACTCCTCCGCCGAATGGGTCTGCGACTGGGAGCCGGATGAAAAACTCTATCTGGAACAGATGCGCCGGACGGGAAACAATGCGCTGCGTCTCAGCGTCCACCGGCTCTCCAACGACTGGTGGATGAGTCGCGAAGAAAACCGGAAACGCTATCAGTATGAGCCCGACGGCTTTTTCATAGCTTACCGCATCCGCAACTTCTGCCGCTATGTCGCGGAAATGAACCGGAAGGGAATCTACCTGCTTCTGGGGTCGGGCGGAGCCGGACTGGACAATTCGATCCGCATCATGATCGGCGTGCCGGAGGACCGGGAACTCTATCGGCAGGAAGTCATCCGCCTTCTGAATTATGTCAATCCCTTTACCGGACGGAAAATCAAGGACGAACCCTGCATCATCGGCTGGCAGTTCTGCAACGAGCAGTCCCCGCAGCATCTGGCCCAGTTCTCCGGATACGAGAAACGGGTTCGGAAAAGCTCCTGGGATTTCCTGCGGAAAAAATGGCATGCGTGGCTCAAAAATCAATATCGGAATCATTTTCCGCTGCTCCGGAAGGAGTATGGCAGAGAAGCGGCCGGTTTTTCAAAATTCGAAGAGGTGCCTCTTGTCAACAAATACACCGACCGCACCGTGCTGGCCCGCGACTTTCAGCTGTTTACCCAGTCCGTCATGGATGAGATGTTCCGCTACTACCGGGAAACGATCCGCACGGCCGGATACAACGGTCCCGCGTCCTGGGGAAATTACGACAAGGTCCTCCGTGTGACCGAGAGCCGCAGAAAAAACAACATCATGACAGAGGTGAACACCTATCATTCGTTTTATCATTTGAACCGGGTTCCGCAGCTCTCCTCCATCGGGAACGCGCTGCTCTCGTTCCGGGACGCCGCGGGAAGCCGGATTCCGGGATTCCCGCTTCTGGTGACGGAATACAACGACAATCATCTGAATCGTTACAGTCACGAATTCGGACTGACCTTTCCGGCCTATTCGGCTCTTCAGAATTTCTCGGGACTTTTTTTCCACAATTCCAGCGTCATAACGGACCGGATTCAGGCGCCCGAATCCTTCGATAAAACGGGCTGTCATGTGATTGCGACGGCTCCGATGATGCGTGCGGGAGTCTTCCTTGCCGCCTGCCTCTATGGGCGCGGGGATGTCTCCGCCTCCAGACACATGGTCGTTCTGAACTACGACAGGAATTTCATGAAGACCATCCGCGCCAATGGCTATCCCAATGCCCAGCAGACGCGACTGGCGCTGCTTTCCGGCTTCGGCGTCGATTTCCCTTCTCCCGGCAGAAAGGCTCCTGTCTGCGACCTTGCCTTTCCCGGGTATGGAAACGATGCCGCCGATTATCAGATCTATCTGCTTGCCCGCAGTGGAGATTCCGAAGCACGGAAGGATATGCTTGCCGCCCATGTCGAGGAACTGAGGAAAAAAGGCATTCTTTCTCCGGACAACCGGACCGATATCGCAAAAGGCGTTTTTGAAAGCGATACCGGCGAACTGCTGCTTGAAACCACTCTTCCCCGGATGCGCGTGGTCACACCCAGGACCGAAGTGATCTCGCTGCCGCGGGACGGTTCCGCCAAAGCCTCTCTTCTGGAGGTGCGCAACACCAGCACCTCCACGACCGTCGCCGCAACGGCAATGGACCGGAAACCTCTGGAAAAGAGCTCCCGCATCGTTCTTCTCTTCATTACGGAAAACGCATGGGAGGGCTCCATCCGGACGCCTGACGGCGACTATATCCTCAGTCCGGGACCGCTGAAACGCAACAAACAGCCGGTGGGAAATTTCCTGGTGAAGTCGGGAAGCGTGAATCTCCGGCTCAAAAATTCCTCCGGCGGGAAATTCGTTCTTTATCCGTTGAGTCTGAATGGAATTCGCCGGGAACCGATTCCCATCCGCCAGAAGGGTGACAGAATTGAAATCACTATTGATACAGCAAAACTCAAACATGGCGTAACGCCCTTTTTTGAACTGGCGGCGGAACCGTGAAGGAGGTCTTCCCTGATTTTCCTTCAAAACGGAGAGATGGATTCCTCGAAAAATGAAACAGGAGAAAAAACATGTTGACTCTCGGATGTGCTTATTATCCCGAAGACTGGGATGAAAACATGATTGAAAAAGACGCTGAACGGATGCGTTCGGTCGGAATGAAGGTGGTCCGGATCGGAGAATTCGCCTGGTCGCACATGGAAAGAAGCGACGGAGTCTACTCCTTTGAATGGCTCCACAAGGTTTTTGAGATCTTTCGGAAAAATGATCTGGCGATTCTTCTGGGAACGCCGAGTGCCGCCGCTCCGCCGTGGCTGGTCCGGAAGCATCCGGAAATCCTTCATGTCGACTTTTTCGGGCGCCGGGCGTATCCCGGGGTTCGGCAGTACACCTGCTGCACCTCTCCGGTGTATCGCCGGTATGCGGCGCGGATCGTGGAACGGATGGTTTCGGAGTTTCACGGCTATCCCAATCTGTTCGCGTGGCAGATCGACAACGAACTGGAAATCAATCAGGTGAACTGCTGCTGTCCGGCGTGCAGGGCGGGATTCCGGGAATATCTCAAACGGAAGTTCAAAACTCTTGAAGCGGTGAATCAGGCATGGAAAACCACGTTCTGGAGTTCCGAATATTCCGACTGGGAGGAAATTGAAATCGGCGACATGGACCGGAACCTCAATCCGTCATTGGTTCTGGAGAGCCAGCGTTACCGGAATCAGGAATATCTGGCATATGTTGAGAATCAGGCGTCAATCATCCGGAAGGGGTGTCCGGGGATTCCGATTGTCACAAACAACTGCGGGGATCCGGTCGACCGGCACGCCCTGTTCCGGCGACTGTCCGCGGCGGGAGGGGATCTCTATGTCAATCCGACGCATCGGCTTTCCAGCATCGCGTTCTGGATGGATCATCTCCGCGGGTTTCGTCCCGGCACACTCCCCTGGCTTCTGGAGTGCTCGACAACGCCCTGGGAACCGGTGAAAAATCTTCTGGAACTCCTCATGGTTCATTATCATGCCCGCGGTGCGGATCTTCAGCTCTATTTCCACTGGCGCTCGCATTCCGGCGGATTTGAAAAGAGTCATGGATCTTTTGTGGGGTTCTGCGGAACGGAACGGCCAGGACTGGCCAGCTTCCGAAAAGCAGCGGAACATCTTCTTCCTGTTCTGAGGAAGTTCGGAGATCTTCCTCCTCCGCAATGCCGAGCTGGTATCCTTTATGATTTTGACGCCCAGTACAATTATTCGCAGGGGTTCCGTTCCCGTTCCGCCGAATACGGGGCCAGGCTCCGGGCCTTTCATGAACATCTGCTTGCAGGCGGAATCAATTCGGATCTGGTTCCGGAAGATGCCGATTTCGGGACCTATTCGCTTCTTCTGATTCCGGTTCATCCGCATATCAGCCGGGAATTTGCGGATCGGCTGAAGACCTATGTCCGGAATGGCGGCGTACTTCTGCTGGGGGCGGAATCCGGACTGTTTGACGAGGAGTCCAATTTCATATCCGGCACGGGACCCGAACATCTTCAGGAGCTCTTCGGCATGGAAATCCGCGACTTCATCCGGTTTCGGAAATCGGACTTCCCGGATGGCTGTGTCACATTCTCCGGACGGCTCGGAGAAAAACCGGTCCGCAGCGAATGCGATTGCTGGATCGCCTCTCTCCATCCGCGTCATGCGGAGGTGCTCTGTTCGTTCGATTCCGGAGTCTATCAGGGACAAGCTGTCTGCACTCTTCACCGATTCGGAAAAGGGGCGGCCCTCTACTGCGGGGCCGCTTCGTGCGACAGCGATTTTGAAAGGGAACTCCTCTTGTATGCGGCATCGCTGGCCGGGCTCCCGATTCGGAAGATTCCGGCGGAAACGGAAATCGTCTCACGGGGACCGCTGGTGTTTCTCCTCAATTACGGGACAACCGGAAGCCGCTTCGAACTGCCCCTGAAAGGAGAAGTCGTTCTCGGAAGCGGATTTGATAATGGCATGGTCGACCTTGCTCCCCGGCAATACTGCGTAATCCGGCGGACAGGCGGTTCGGAACTCTGAAAAGAGCAGACCGCCCCCCTCCGGAAAACCGTGTGCTGAAGAATGTCCGTGGCGGAAAACTCTCCCCGGGACCCGGAAAAATGGAACGGGGAGAGGAAAAAAGGGCGGCAGTCGTACCGTTTCGAAAAACCGGAGAACAACGGGGCATTTCCCGGTCCATGGATTTTCAGATGACCTCCAGATCATCCCGGGAAGGGAAGGGGGGAAACGGCTCGCTCGGGAGCGTCTGGTACCAGTAGGCAACCGAACAGATATCGTGCTGTCCCGGATAAAGACGACCGTTGCTCCGCCATCCGAGCGCCTGGATCGTGACTTTCAGATCGTGTTCAAAACGGATGGGATCCATGATATGCCAGCGATACATGGAGTGACAGTGCTGCGTCTGATAGAGTCCATCCGGTCTGATGACCTGATGCATTCCCATGAAGGGGGTTGAATAGGTGACGTACTTTCCATCCACTTCCCAGTTGTGGGCGCCTCCGAAATAATCCTCGGTGCCGGTGCCGCAGATGGTGGGGAACTCTCCGTCGCCGTCGAGATAGAATTTGATTTCTCCTTCCCCCCACCAGTTGTTGTTGTGGATTCCCCATCCCATGACGGTGCCGACGTAATGGCCGCATCCCCGGACCTGATCCAGAATGGTGTAGACCTCCTTGTAGGGAAGCGGATTGGTCCGTCGGAACTGAGCATGAAAATAGGCGCAGTCCTCCGGGACGTCCGTCAGAGTGTAGTTGATCTGGTGGAAACAGGGTTTCATCTCCTCCGGATTCAGATTCTGAACCGTGATCCGGCAGTTTTTCCGGAAGGGCATTTCCCAGAAACAGTTCATTCCGCGATTCGGATTGATGACGACCGGAAGGGAGTTGAGCAGAATCAGGGGACCGGCGGTTCCGCGTTCCGAAAATTTGATCCATGGCGCGCCGAAAAAATCACAGAGCGGGGTCTCCACGGAAGGATGCTCCTGACCGTCCCAGTAGATCCGCAGGATCATTTCCCGTGTGATTGAGGCGGCGAACCACATGCTCTGGATGGCTCCCGGACCGTCGATGTTGGCCAGTTCCAACGTCTGTCCGGGTTCCACCGGGCGCCAGGCGTTGCATTTCCAGCCGCGGCCCAGTTCCCGGGCGTGTTTCCGCGGATCCGGCTCGGCCATTGCCCCGGCTCCTTTTCCGCCGGTCGGGTTTTCCCCGCTGATGGAGCGGGTCTGCGCATGAGAGAGACGGGAGAGATTTCCCAGATTCATTCCAAGTCCGTTGAATGTGTTCATGATTACTCTTCTTTCCTTTCCTGTTTTTGTTCCGGAATCAGGGGAGAAACTCCGGCCTTTTCCGGAGCGGGATGCGGCAGGAGAATCACCCCTTTTCCCGGTTCCAGAGGAATCGGGGTTCCCGCCGGATAGTCCGCCGCGTTCTGAAAACCCGGAATGGCGGGAGCGCTCCACTCCCCTTCCAGATGGAGGCTTCTTTCTTCCGGGCTCCAGGAGGCGAACGCAAGCAGCTGTTTTCCTTTCGAATTGGAAAAGCGCGCCACATGGATTCCCGGATCGGTTCTTTCCCGGAAAGGCGTGTCGAAATCGGATTCGATCCGCAGTCCATCCAGGCCGAATTCCTCGAAGAAGCGCCAGAGCGCGCGCGGGTCGCCCGACCATCCGTAACGCGAGGTCATTCCAAATAAAATTCCGCGCCATGGATTGCCGCCGTTCCGTAACATCTCTCCGGTAAGTCCGAACGGCAGTCCGGAAATCTCCGTCAGATAATATTCCGGGGATGCCGCTTCATAATCAAAGCTCTCTCCCAGCCAGAGATCCGTTACATAGGGCAGTTTCTCCATGTCGCGGTAAAGAACAGAACAGTTCCCGAAATTCCGTTTCCGGTGGAACGGGAACGGATTCCATGCGTGAAAATCAAGGATCGGGTCACAGTGACGGTATTGACGGAAGATCCGGTGCAGTCGGCGGAATCCCTCCGCGGAAAGGGCGCTGTCATCCAGATAAAGTCCGTCCAGCGGACAGCGTTCCAGAAGATAGCGCAATCCTTCGAGATAGAAGTTTTCGAGCCTTCCGCCGGGCGTCGTCACAAGCGCCGGATCCAGGGTTCCCGCCAGTTCGCCGTTCCTGATGACTTCCACCCAGGCGGGAAGAAACATTCCGCCCAGGGTTTCACAGAGCCAGGGAAGGGGGCCCGCCGGATTGGTGCATGGACGTGCGGTTTCGCCGGGTCCCGGATAAAAAATTTCATCGCCGAGACTTCGGAACGCCTGAAATTCCGGCGCATGCACCGTCAGTTCCCGCATGGTGTAATAGCAGAGAACCTTCAGTCCGTGCCGATGCGCCCGTTCCACGAAAGCACTCAGCTTCGGAAGCGACAACCCCGAGAACGGATAATTGATGCAGGGATTCATCGCGGTTCCGTGGTGCAGATTGATGCAGGTGACTCCCTCCTTCCGGAGCGCTTCGAAGTCAAGTTTTTCCAGCGGATCGGCCTCCCCGGTTTCAAAATGGTGGACCATGGGATGGTAGAAGTGTTCGCGAAAGAAACGTTCCCGCTCCGCCGGATGGAACGGAGTGATCCGGAATTCAAACGGGAAATGCAGATCCTGATTTTTTCGGAGCTGCATTTTGCCGCTGAACGCAACGCCGGAGATCCCTTTTCCGGTCTGTTCCAGACGGATTCCCCCTCTTCCTCCGTTTTCCCATGCGGGAGGCGGATGCAGAGGGGAGAAACTGTAATAGGCATTGACAAGCGGCGTCGGGGAGGCCGGATCGGAAAGGTGCACCTGCACTCCTCCGTTCAGACTGCCGATCCAGTAGCCATCCTGCCACCGGCTCCGGTCCCAGTACCAGTCGAGGCGTTCCGGCGCTTTTCCTCCATGCCGGTCAAGTCCGAGAAAATAATCGTGTTGAAGATGGAGGAGTTCCAGATGAAAGGAGTCCGTTTTCTCTTCCGGAATCCGGATCCTGAGGGAGAAACGCACCGTTCCGTCGAATTCCAGAGATCCTTCCAGAGAGGCCGGAAGAGAACCGAGCGATCCCTGCGACTCCCAGCGGATTCGGGTTTCCTCCTCCCCGGTGAAGCGCAGTTGTCCCTGAAAAACGGCTCCCGATCCCGTTCCGAACACCACCGGGGAACCGAGCAGTTCCAGCGGCGGTCCGTCGCAGGTTGTATTGTCGTTCCGGTAGGAGCTTGTTATGCGGAGGGGAAGACCGTTTTCCGCAAGTTCGAGAGTGTGCCCGAGCCACTCCAGACGCCGTCCCTCGCGGTGAAGAGCCCAATAGGGGGGAAAGACGCTCTCTTCTCTTCCGATATCCGAATCCAGCCAGCGGAGACGGGCAAGACGGCGGTCGTCGCTCTCTCCTCCGTCCTTCAGAACCGGTCCCTCCACGACAAGAGGGAGTGTCACGGTCCGGGAAGGAAAATTTTCCGTGTCAAGCCGGAAGATCAGCTCGTACCTTCCCGATGCGGACGCGGGCACTTCCAGACCGATCCAGAGCGGCCGGACCGAATGCGCCATCTGATTCAGACGCTTTCCCGGACGGAAATTGAAACAGCGCCAGGGAAACGGAACATTCTCCGCTTCCAGCCGGAGATCCCCGAGCCCCTGTTCCGGTGCCCAGAGCACAATCTGAAAGACGAAAAATTCTCCGGGATTCGCCTGAAAGCGGAATTCTCTGTTCAGCAGAATCTCGGGAAGATGATTGAAATCGCTGACCGGGTATTCCCGGGGCACCGGGAACAGAAAGAACGGTTGTTTGCCGGAAGCGGGAAACGCTGCCAGTGTTTCTGCCGAAGCGGTCCGGCGCATTTCCGGCGCATCCAGGAAAAGCGGATGGAAGTCGGAATGTTTCCCCTGTCCGGCATCTGCAACATTTTCAGCCTGAGCCATATAAGAACTCCTTCGTTGTTTGTTGATTCGGTTTCCGCGTTATTTCATGCTCGGGACAATAATGCCTCGCATAATGATCTTCTGACAGAAGATGAACATCAGGAGCGTCGGAATGGAAACCAGCGCCAATGCCGCCATCACCAGTGCGGAGTTGGAGGCGTTGTTGACCTGAAATTCATACATCCAGACCATGATCGTCCACATTTTGGGATCCTGACAGACAAGAAACGCCCACATGAATCCTCCATAGGCGCTGTTGAACGCGCCCAGCGCAATCACGGCAAGGATCGGTTTGGACATCGGAAGAGCGATTGCATAGAATTTCCGGAATTCTCCCGCGCCGTCGATATCCGCCGCTTCATACAGTTCCGCCGGGATGCTGTCGAAAAATCCTTTCAGAAGAAAGATGGAATAGCCGCTGGCCATGCCGGGCAGAATCAGCGCAAACAGCGTGTTCAGCAGATTCAGGTCGCGCATCAGGAGGAATCCGGGGATCATTCCCACCTCCGCGGGAAATGCCATCGTCGCCAGAAAGAAAATCAGAAACTTCACGGAGATGGACTGTTTCCCGCGCGACAGCGAATAGGCCGCCAGCGGATTGACCGTCAGCGCGGTGAAAATGGAACAGAGCACCAGCAGAAGCGTGACCCATACCGCGCGCGATTTTCCGCCCAGATACTCCAGAACCTCCCGATAGTTCGCAAAAAAGAAGTGGCTCCGCAGATCCTTTTTGTCCCGTTCAAAAAGATGACAGTCCTCCAGTTTCAGTGGAAGCGGAATTTCCGAGAAGGAGGCGCAGGGGGTCCCCCATGCGGCCGCAAGGTTTTCCACCGTTCCGTACTGGCTGCGGAGAAATTCACGGAACTGTTCCTCCGGACCATGGATCTCCACCTCCATGCCGGGAAGACGCTCCTTGAGAAAGTTTCCCCACAGAATCCGCGCACCGGGATCGACCGGGACCGTGGTGAAGAACGGCAGACGCTCCGCCTGTTGCGGCACATTCTTGTTCAGAAAGTCCCGCCAGAGCGAAACGGTCGTCTCATTCCGCCGGATCCGCAGGAGGCGCAGCGGAAGATACGTTTTGACAAAATCATCATAAATGCCCGCCAGTTTGCCGGACCGTTCATATGGAACTTCCGTAAGCGTCCGATAACTGCCGCCGATGTGCCTGTTCAATCCGTGAACCGTATTGAATCGGAGCATCAGGTAGCGGAGATAGAATTCCCCGCTGGAAATCAGGGTTTTCCGTTCCGGCGGAAGCGCTGCGACAAATTCCATGTAATCGTCGTAATCGGGCCGCCTGGACGGCAGCCAGGTTCGTTCATACAGCCGTCCCGGAACGGGAAGAATGGTGCGCAGCGTGGTAAACGCCCGCGTCCACTTCTGATTGATCCGATCGACCAGTTCCTTTTCCGAGGTCCGCTCTCCGGCGTACTTCTTCCGCAGGAAGGCGCGGAACGGCGCGGGATCGTCCGGATAGAGCGGCTCCATCTCCTGCGGAGGGAGGGCCGCTTTGAAATCGTGATAATCCTTGAGAATTCTCCGAACCGATCCGGGAGCCTTCTGCAGAAGGTTCCGCTCCTTCGAATAGAGCGTGTCCGGAAGATTCTTCTTTCCCCGCAGATCGCTCCAGCCGTAGCAGGATTCCAGAATTCCGTATCGCGCGGCAAACGCGGTGAAATTGATCTTGCCGTACCGTTCGTACAGGGTTTTCCCCAGCAGTGCGTCGTCGGAGAGGAGGTATTTCGGAATGAGTCGGAAATCATTGAAATCATATTCGGATGAAACCGATCCCGCCAGCATCAGCCAGAAGGGATAGATCATCGTGACCGAGCCTGCCAGAAGCAGCGCATACATGGCCCCGATCAGGACCCGCGCTTTCCAGCTGTGACGGCTGACCTGTAAAATAATCGCCATAACAGAAATTCTCCTTTCAATTTCCCTGAGCTTTCCGGAATTCGACCTTGGAGAGGATTCGGAGCTGCATGACGGTGAATCCGATCAGCATCAGTCCCAGCACCCATGCCATTGCGGTGGCCATGCCGAACTTCAGGTAGACAAACGCATTGTACCAGATATCCAGTCCGATGACGCGCGTGGCGTTGTAGGGACCTCCTCCCGTCAGCACAAAGATGTTCTGCATCGCATGGAACGCTCCGATGAACACTCCCACGAAGTTGATGATAATCAAAGGCTTGAGCATTGGAATGGTGACATATCTGATCTTGGCGAAAAAACCTGCTCCATCCAGTTCCGCCGCCTCGTACATGTCCGGCGGAATGCTGGTGAGAGCCGCCTGATAGATCAGACTTCCGGACCCGGCGGCCGCCCAGACCGCCGGAAGAATGATGCACAGCATCGCCAGACGCGGATCCGAAAGATATTTGAATCCGACCGTCTCAATGCCCAGCAGGGAGGCCGCTTTGATGATGACCGTGTTCAGCAGTCCGCTCGGGGAGGGATCGTAAAACTCCTTCCACAGGAACATGATGACCAGCGAACTGGTCACCGCGGGAAGATAGAAAATGGTCCGGAACAGGATTTTGAAGCGCGGAATCTCCGTCAGAAGAAACGCCAGGAAAATCGGCGTGACAAAACCGATCAGGATGGTCAGCCCGACATAGTAGAAGGTCCGCAGCATGCTCAGATAAAAATCCGCGCTCCCGAACAGCATGATGAAGTTATCCACTCCGACATACTGATGATTCCCGCTGATCTTGTAATCCTGAAACGCCATCACCGAACCGCGCAGAAGCGGATAATACTGCCACAGCAGAACCGCACAGACCGCCGGCAGCGCCAGGGCAAACAGCGAATAGGTCCTCAGAAAACTTTTCCTCTGCGACAGACCCTCCACTCTGCGGACCTTCGGCGTCATGTTCCGGACAATGAAGAAGATCCCGCTTAAAAACAGAGCAAGCGCGCAGAATACCAGAAGCCAGGCGAGCGGACGCCAGCGTTTCAGTTCATTTTCCGTCCATCCTTCGAATTTGGCATTTGCATCTCTGGCGCCTTCGTCCAGGAGCGCGTCGATGTCCGCGTGTTCGTCTTCGAAGATCCTTCCGGTGATATTCGGCGTGGTTTCCATCTGCACTTCCGACCATCCGTTGTTGAATGGTTCCGTATGGAATTTGCTGATCCTGCCCTCGATGTTCCGCCACGATTCCGGAAGCGACTGGTAAATGTCCAGATAGCCTGCGGCTTTCAGGAAATCGGGGGGAACGAGTTCGCCTTTTCCTCCGTCCACCAGCACGGCGGTGCGAAGACGTTCACTCTCTTCGGAGAGAAAAAAGCGGATGACATTCCATGCTTCGCGTTCCTCCTCCTTCGTCCGGTTTTTCTTCCGGGAGATGGCCAGGATACCCGGCTGACGGTTCGAACAGGACGGGACTCCGGGAGCCGTCGGCATCGGGAAAAATCCGAACTGAGCGGGGGCCAGACCGTACTGTTCAATGATTGCGATGGTGGAGGCGCGATAGCCCAGAAACATTGCGGCGCGTCCCTCGGCAAGCAGCCGTGTGATGCTGACATCCTCCTCGCCGCTGCTGTTGTTGACCAGCAGCACGCCGACATAGACATTGCCTTCGGGTCCTTCCCCGGTCAGTTTGAATTTTTTCCCGGTGTAGGGCGAGACCGCCGTTCCGGAATCGAGCATTTCGCGTGTCAGGTCGAACGGCTTTCCCGTATCGGGATCCTTGACCCAGCGCTGCCAGCGGAGTTTATGGAAGAAACGCATGGCGGCGCGTCCCTGTTCGCTGTCGAATGCGGCGCGCCAGCGTTCCCGGACTCCGCGCAGGTCGTCTCCGGTAGCGGGATCGCGATCAATCGTTTCCAGCATGGATGCTTCCACAATGTTTCCGTTTTTCGGATTGATCTTGTATTTCCGCACCAGCTCCCCGCCGGAGGACCAGATCAGGGGATTGAATCCGAGAACGGAGCCGGAGGAGAGCTGGAGTCCGGCCTGTCCGCGTTCTTTTCCCGGAACTTCGTTGGGTTTGTAGGTCAGAATCTGGGCGAGGCGGTACAGCTCGTCCCAGTGTTTCGGACAGACGTCCGGGTCCAGTCCAGCCTGACGGAAAAAGTCCCGCCGGTAGCTGATGACCTGAAGACTGCCGTTGTAATACGGAAGAGCATAGATCGTATCTCCCTGCATGCAGGCGATTTTGAATTCCTTCGGAATGTGTTTCCAGGGTTCGTAGGTGATTTCGTCATCGGAAAGTTTTCCGTCCCCGTTCCGGTCTTCGCCGATATAGGAATTCAGCGGCACCATCAGTCCCTGTTCCGAGTACTTCATGCTTTCATGGAAATACATGCTCCACACATCCGGCGCGGTTCCTCCGATGACGCCCATCAGTTTGCCCGAGCGCCAGGCCGCTCCGGGAACGGAAAGACGTGTTCCCGGCTGAATTTTCACATTCGGATGCCGCCGCATGTATTCGTCAAACGCGGCATTGTTGCTCTGCATGGAGAGCGAAAAGGGATTCTCCGTATAAATATCGCAGACCACCGTCCGCGTATCCGAGCCCGCGGAGATGGCGGAGACGAGCATCCACAAAAGAACGGCCGCAAGAGTGTTCCATCTCGGTTTCATACGACACATTCCTTTCCATGAGAGCACATTCCCCCGTGAAAGACCCGGTAATTCTCCAATGGAACCCATTGAGATTCTTCCAGCCAGGGGAATTTTTTCCGGTCAAGGAGCCGTCCCTCCTCCCATGCCGCGACGCACTCCTCGTCGAATCCGCGCAGTGTCCAGCGGACCTCCCCGTTTTCCGTGCACGGTTCCACCTCCCTGCGGGGCACTTCGACGATCGGGGAGGAATCGTGCGCGGCATTGACCACCAGAGTATGCAGGGCGGCCAGTTTCAGATCGCAGCAGAACCCGCGATCCTCTCCCCGGCATGCGCCGAACAGCGCATCCAGCATCCGGTCGCGGAGTTCCACTCCGGAGGTGTTCTCCTCGACGACGCATTCCGTTCCGATGCGGAAGACGGTCTTGCGGAAACTCCATTCGACCGATCCGCATTCCCCGTCGATTGCGATCCGCAGTTCGTTTTTCCGTTCCGGCGTGTGCGACGCATAGAAGAAAACGGGGATTCCGCTCGTCGACCGTGCGAGAATGCAGCCGTTGTCCGCACATTCCAGATTCGGATTCACCCGGAAAAGCTGCGCCCGGACATCTTGAAATTCCGGGATCCTCTCCGGCGGCGCGGCAAACAGCAGCGCCAGATGCAGATAGTGCGCCAGCGCATTGTTGTAGGGACTGTCCAGAATCCATTTTCCGTTTTTCCGGAGCTTTCCCGCCCACTGATTTCGGTGGTAGTAGGATTCGTTCCGGGGGGCAAGTCCGATCCCCCGGATCGCTTTGACCGCCCCGAATTCCGGCCGGTGGCAGAACGCGCGGATTTTCCGGACCTGTTCCTGGCACGAAATCTGGAATCCCACCCATACGCGACGGGAGGTTTCTTTCTCCACCTGCTCCATGGCGTGAATCTCCTGAATGACCGCGGCGGGCGGCTTTTCAATAAAGGCGTTCGCGCCTGCCCGCATGGCATCCATTGCCATGTCGGCGTGCAGATCGATTCCCGTTGGAATAAAGCAGAGATCCAGCTGGCCCCGCAGGGCGGAAAGCATCGCTTTGTGTGAATCGAAAATGCGGCAGCCGATGCTTTGCAGGAACGCGCATTTTTCCGCCTCCTCCGCCTGATTGATTACGGTGGCGCCGAGGATCCGGATCTCGGCGCGCTCCAGACGTCGCCGCAGATCCTCGTAATGCGTGTTGCCGTAACCGGAAATTCCGATGATTGCCGTGTTCAACATTCTTTCCGTCCGTGTTTATCTGCTCAGATCAATGGTTTTGCTTGTCATAATCAGGCAGGGATCGCCCACGCTGAATTCCGTGACGGGATAACGCTGCTTGCCGCTTTCCTTCAGAGGTCTTTCGAGTTTCAATGTGGCGTAGCCGAGCGTTTTTCCCGCGCTGCGGTTCCCTTTGCTTTTGTCCATGGACGCAATCCGGTAGGCCTGCCCGTCGGCGATGAAATTGTTGCCGGGGAAGATAAACTCATGCGTTCCGCCGGAAAGAAGGGTTATATCCTGCCGGTTCGGCGCAACGGAAACCACGGCAATGACCTTGCGTGCGGAGCGGTCGAGCTTCAGTTCCGTCCGATTGCCGGGCAGCGCCTTGATTCCCGTGATCTTGTAGGAAGTTGTGCCGGTCCGGTGCTTGACAATCAGGATATTCCCGACGGCTTCTTCCGGAATCCGTCCGGATACCGCAACCGTTGCAGGTTTCTCCTCCTGAAGCCATTTTGCCATTCCGGTCGGCAATCCGGCAAGTTTTCCACGGAAGATGCTGCCTCCGGCAATGGATTTTCCATTCACGGTCAGCGAACGGAGACCGGTGGTTGTCACTTTCCGAAGCGTTCCGTTCCGATCCAGACTCAGAAGCGCCGCGATTCCGTCAAACTGGATTTTCCCTGCGGAGGTATCCACGGACATTCTGCCGTTGGCATCCGAAAGCAGCAGAATGTCTTTTCCGCTTCCATGCGAGATTTCCGCCCCATGGGATTTCGGCGACCCGAAAACGTTCAGGCGTCTGATCTCCTTCAGTTCCAGCTTCTCCTTTTCCCGGGCATATTCAAAGACCGCCATGAAACAGCTTCGCATCGTCTTTTCCGACGGAGCTTTTTCCCGACGCCAGATCACCTTTTTCACCGTGCGGTCCAGAGGATCCCTGTTTTTCGGACTGGTATAACGGATCCCGGGGGCGGTTCCCGTATAGAGCGTATTTTTCCCGACCGGATTCGGAAGCAGCGTCGCGCGCAGATGATACTGCCGATTCTGATGCGGAATCATCCACTGCACTTCGGCATTGCCCCGGAAGGGTCCGGACTCCGGATTCCGGATAAACGGATAGACGTTCTTTTTCTCCGCATTGGCAAAGACTTTTGTCAGATCGCTTTTTCCGGTGGCTGTCAGCTTCGGGGAAATCACGTTCATTTCCTCCTGAGGGGGATGTTCCGCCTGAACCAGAAGGAAATAATCATGACTCTCTTTTCCGCCGTCGACCTCATAAAAATCCACCAGATAGGGCGGCAGTCCCGGACGGGAATTCACAAGAAAGGCGGTCCGCCGGAGGAGCGCGCCGGGATGACTCCGGTCGGAAAAGCCCTGCATCACCTGCAGATGATCCGTGACTCCCCATGCGGCGGGGCTTCCGCAGGCGCGGTTGTGGTTTTTCCCGTCGATCATGACCGTGTTGTGGGCGCCGGATCCGCCTCTCCAGTACTGGATGGGGGCGTTCCGTTCATTCGCAGGGTATGCCGTCGTGTTCAGAAGGACCGCGCCTTCCGCCCAGTAGAGCAGATTCAGCATATCGTTATGGGAATGACCGTCGTTCAGATTTCCCCAGTTCATGGCGGCGGAGGTGATGGGATGACGGAGTGCGCCAATCCCCCAGCCGGGATACACATCGCTTTTCTGCTGCGGAGTTTTCGTGACAATTCCCGGACCGGAATCCCCGAATGGAATCGCGCTGCCGTTGGGGAACACCACTTCCCAATGTTTCTTCCGGGGAAGCACGAGCTCCGGACGCTTCAGAAAACTCGAATCGGGAAACGGCTGATAGCCGCGCTGAAGCGGATCATAGCCCGCGGGCGGCTGATAGCCTTCCAGACGTGTCAGCGCATTGGTAAGACCGCCGCTGAGCATGTTCTGGTAGGCAACCGTGGGTTCATGCATCAATCCGTCGGAATACCAGTAGGTGGAGGCCAGATTCTCCAGTCCGTTCCGTCCCTGGACGGTTTCATAGACCAGATCCGTTCCGCTCATGATGCTCGGCCTGCCGTTTTTATCCGGAGTGTAGTAGTCCACGATTCGTGCTTCTGGGAAGAGGCGTCCCACCCGGATGCAGTCGGTGAACGCCTGTCCCATCGGATTGGCCATTCCCCGCCATTGACGGATGAACGGAAGGGTAATTTCGGAAATGATATCTTCCAGCAGAGAACGGTATTCGGCCCGCTCCTCCGCCGAGATCCGGATTCCGCTTCCCTCGATGTCCCGGTAAATGAGGCAGTAGACGGAGGGAAACACATAGTCCCCGAAATGGCAGAGACGGCCATAGTTGCAGGCATGCGGATATCCCGGTCGGAAAATCTGTTTGCCTGCTTTTCTCACCATATGCTTCTTGAAAAACTTCGAATAGGCCAGCATGGCATTCAGCTTCTGACGGGCGATGACGGGATCCTTCTTCCGCGCCTTGAGCACTTCATAATAAATGTGCTGAGCCTTCATGCAGCGGAGAATCGGTTTCCAGTAGAGTCTTGTCCCGTCCGGGAACTGGTGATACTCCAGTTTCATCCCTTCGAAAACATCTTCTCCGGTGGTGGGAAGGGTTTTCTCCGAGAACGTGAAACCGCATTCGGCACATTGCAGATGATCCTCCTCAAACGGAAGAAACGCAATGCACTTCTCCTTTTTGCATTTCGGGCAGGAGAGATGTTTTCCTCTCGCCGGATTCCCCGAGAATGCAAGGACCAGGCCTCCGCCTGAAAAGTCCGCGAAATGCTGAATCCATTCCGGCGTTCCGAACTTGAATTTCTCCGGAAGACGTCCGAGAGAGACCAGTGCATTGTTTTTAAATGTTGCTTCCTCTTTCTTTCCCCCCAGTTTATATACGATTCTTATATTCTTATCCGCCTTCCGGTCCCGGAAGTTCTTTCCCGTAAAACGCGGATTGTTCCGGAACTCCAGATAGCTCCCCGCCTTGATCTCCTTCCGGACCTTGTCGGTCAGATCCACCGCTTCCGGACCCTTCCCGTAAATTGCGGAAACAATCTCCAGTCGGGGCGGAAGAGCTTCCGTTTTTCCATGAAGAATCCAGACCCCGCATAGCAGAGTCAAAACCAGAAACATTCTGATCGAACGCATGTTATTATCCTTTCCTTTGTTTATTATCTGATGAATTCCTTCAGTTGCACCATTCTGCCTCCGTCGTGGAGGCTGCGGCTCGCCGCTTCGAGAAACGCCGTGATTTCCAGACTCTCCCGCGGATCGACCGGGGATTTTCCGGTTTGCAGGAATCCGGTCATCTGTTTGGCAAGCGTATAGATATGCGAA
The DNA here is from genome assembly GCA_944390735.1 of uncultured Victivallales bacterium. Lineage (GTDB taxonomy): Bacteria > Verrucomicrobiota > Lentisphaeria > Victivallales > UBA1829 > UBA1829. The sequence goes on from CALXRL010000053.1 coordinate 61,672, forward strand.
ACGCTCCGATCCTGAATCCCGACGAGGTGCTTTGTCCCGGTTGTCAGCCGGACGCCGAATTCCGGCGCCCCTTTTCTGCTTCCGCAGATCACTCCGAGCCGCCCGTCCTTCCAATTGCCGATCAGAAGATCCGCATCCGCGGCATGGACGCTTCGAACGCCTTCACATCCTGTTCCGAGATAACGGTACAGAAGCTCCGCCGTATGAATTCCGTACCAGAAATAGTCGCGGTAATCCGGCGGCATCGGCATCGGTCCGAAGGTTTCGGCGACGGTGATTTCCGCGGCGGCCGCCGGCAGATCCGAAACCCCCGCGGCATAGCGGATGCTCGAGGCCGTCATGACGGGGCTGCCGCACTCTTCCGCCAGACGAAGAATCTCCCGCGCATCCGCATAGGAGCACGCCAGCGGTTTGTCAATGAACACCGGTTTTCCGAGCGGCGCCACTTCCCGGAATTGTTCCAGATGCTGTCTGCCGTCACAGCTGGTCAGCAGAAACGCATCCATATCCGTCAGTTCCGCGATGCTCCCGACGATTTCCGCTCCGCTTTCCCGCATTGTCTCCGTGAATTTTTCCACCCGGCTCCAGCTTTCCGAGAAGAGCCGGCTCCCGCCCGGATACGCTTTCCGGATTCTTCCCGCTCCGGGAAGGTAAAAAGGATCCTTTTCCTGCTGGAAAACCTTTGCAAAGGCCGCCACATGGGAGGTATCCAGTCCGATCATTCCAATGTTTACCGGTCTCATTGATTCTTCTCCTGTTCTGTGCTGTTTCGCCTCTTATTCCAGGCGCATCTTTTTCTTGATCTCCTCCGAGGTCATATTCTCCGTCGAGAAGGTCGCCACATGACCATCGAAATACAGAGAATTGCTTCTGTCTGAATGTGGATAGGAAATCTGATGTGTCTGGGTAATATTTCCAACGCCGAAAGTTTCTCCAATGCCATACTGCGAATCCAATCGTAGAATAGAGACGGAACCCCTTTTCAGATGAAAAATTTTCAGATCAATAAACGTCGGATTCCATTGTGAATGGTATCCTCCATAGTCCAGATACCGTGCAGGCGCCATCTTATTGTTCTTTGCCGGGC
>CALXRL010000054.1 GCA_944390735.1 uncultured Victivallales bacterium
GAGTGTGTTTTAAGCACACGGGACAAAATGTTGTAAAACCCTTTGTGTCAGCGGGTTTTAGCGGCGGTTGCGCAAAGTGACTCTGATTTAAAGATTCTGATGGGGGCAAAAAAAATGGCGGAGAGAGCGGGATTCGAACCCGCGGTACGGTGTTACCCGTACGACGGTTTAGCAAACCGTTCCTTTCGGCCACTCAGGCATCTCTCCAAGGTTTCGGGTGTGTCAGGAATATAACGGTTCCTGTGAAAATGTCAAGTCTGTTTTTAAAATTAATCGGAAAAAATATCCTTCATTCCGAATTCAAAAAAACATCGTTATCCCCCCGATACAAAACTTTACCGGCAGGGAAAAGCGTTTTCAATAAAACTCTTCCTTTTTCTGCTCAGCAGGAAATCACTTTCAACGGGGGCACCAGAATCAGTTTCTTTTTCGGATTCTGTCCTTCCAGAAGACTCAGAAGCATTTCCGTGCTGATCCGGGCAATCTCCTTGAAATCCTGAATGCAGAGAAAAGTCCTGTCATAAAAGGCCGTAACATCCGGCCCGATGCAGTCAAAACCGCATGTAAAGAATTTTTCCGGACGGGCAAGTCCATGCTCAAAAAAGCCTTCAAAAAATTCCCGGGGCCGTATCCCGTTGGAAAACACACACAGTCTTTTTCCTTTCCCCTCCCGAATCAATTCCGGCATCCCGGCAAGATCCCGAATGTACGGAATTCGATGTCGTTCCAGTTCCTGGCAGATCGCCTGACAGCGGTTGCGGGAAGCACTGTTGCTTTCCGTCATGTCGACAAACGCACAGTTCAGCTCTTCTGTCATGGCGCAATGAAAAAGGCGGCGCATGGCCTCCGCATGATCGGTCGTCACCGCCGGATAGTCCGCATTCTCCGGCCAGCGGTCGATAAAAATCACCGGACAATTCAGCACGTTCAATTTCTGAAGAATATCCCGGTCATTTTCTCCAAATCCCGGAATGATCAGCGCCGCATCGCAGAGTTTCTGGGCCAGATGATCCAGATGCGTTTTGAAGATCTCCTTCGAACCGCTGCACAGCAGAAGCATCAGACTGTATCCCCGTTCGGATAGCAGACGATTCGCTTCCGTCGCGGGCTCCACTTCAATCCCGTTATACAACGTGTTCATCAGAAACGCGATACGATGCGTTCTTCCATCCGCCAGATTTCGAGCGTTGAGATTCGGAATATAACCGGCTTCTCTTGCGATCCGCCGGATCCGTTCCCGTGTCGATTCCTTGACACGATTGTCTCCACGCAGGGCACGGGAAACCGTCGAAGAGTTGAGTCCCGCCAGTTTTGCGATGTCGTGAATGGTTATGCTCATAAGAAACAGGAATGCGGAACCGGATGATTCCCTTCCTCCGGTTCCGCATCGAATCCCTTATTTCCGGAGTTTCAGGGTTTTGATTTCAAACGGAGAGAAACTCAGTTTGACTGTTCCGTTTTCCGGCTGGAATTCCATCTCGTCCGTCCACTCCAACAGATTGGTCTGAATGGCTTTCAGCGCCGGATCGGCAAGTTTGAGAAGAGCCTCCGAGCGGCATCCGCGGGTTTCCACCAGACGGATGACGCGGCAATCCTCTTTCTCCGCTTTCTTGACAATTTCCAGTGTCACGGAATCCGATTCCAGCGTACAGACGGATGCTGCCGATCCCTTTCCGCGTCCGTCGAACACCCGGATCCCGCGGTTCAGAAGCGCCGCCTGCGCCATAACCTCCGAATGGATCAGATCGCCCCCATGCGGCAGCAGGGAATAGGTAAATTCATGATGTCCCTGATCGGCATCATAATCCGGATATTTCGGAGAACGCAGAAGCGCAAGATCAAGAACATTGTTTTTGACCTTGTGGCCATATTTGCAGTCGTTCAGCAGAGCAACCCCCCAGTCGTCCTCGGAAAGATCGGCATAGCGCTGGGCTGCCACTTCAAATTTGGCGATATCCCAGCTGGTGTTGTCGTTCATGGTGCGCTTGACATACCCGTACTGAATATCGAAGGCGGCATCATCGGCAAACACCTGAAGCGGGAAGGCCGTCCGCAGCATTTTGCGCTCCTCGTGCCATTCCACCGTCGTATGGAAATCGAGCCGGGCGCCGGTCCGGTCGAGAATCACGGTCTGGTGAATCGTCGAACCGGAGACTTTCAGTTCAAACTCCAGAGCCGACCGGACCGGACCTTCCACAATCTTCCGTGCCCGCAGCGCTTCCGGATGCGCCAGGAACTGCTGACTGTAATAGAGATCGACATCCCACGCTTCCCAGTTGACCGGGTAATCCACATAGAGAGAAACGTCATTGCCCTTTTCTCCCGGTTTGAGAATGCTGCGTTCGTGACGCTTGTCATAGGCCTCCAGCAGTTCCGCCGTCGGAGAGAAGACATATCGGACAAACTCGTTTTCAAGAACCAGTTCCCCGGAATCCGCCGCGGCCTCCTCCGCCATCGTCTTTCCTTTGCGGATCGTGAGTGCCGAGGACTTCGGAAGAGGCACGATCGCAATCGTTCTTCCGTGTTCCCTCTGAGCGGGCAGCTCCTTTCCGTCCGCATCCAGCACCGAGCAGCCGTTCCAGGATTCCGGCAGTTCGACAACGGCCTTGTAATCATAGGAAAGCGAATTCAGCAGGGTTGCCGCTCCGCTCTCTTCCGGGAAGAGTTTCGCTCCGGCACGATCAAGCAGACGGTTGCACAGTTCGATCAGTTCCCGATGCTCCTTCTCCGTATTCTGATAGACCTTCGTGATGGAAGAGCCGGGAATGATGTCGTGGAACTGATTGAGCAGGAGGAGTTTCCACGCCTTGTCGAGCTCCTCTGCCGGATACTCGTCCAGCGGCAGCATGGAGGAAAGAAACTCGACGGTGGTCAGCAGCTGTTCCAGTTTTCGGTTGTTGCGTTTGGTCCGGGACTGGGTCGTAAGAGTTCCCCGATGGAGTTCCAGATAGAGTTCGCCTTTCCAGGTCGGAAGCAGATCGGCTTTTTTCGAGAGCTCTTCAAAGAAGCGGTCCGCCCGGTCGAATTTGACTTTCGGACACCCTTCCAGATTCGCCATGCGTCTTCCGCGTTCGATCTGTTCCTCGGTCGGTCCGCCGCCTCCGTCGCCGATGCCGAAGAGTGACATGAAATCGGAGAGACAGTCGCGTTCCATGAATGTGTTCTGCGCCTCCATCAGCAGTTTCGGCTGGAGAAGGGAGTTGTAGGTGTTTTCCGGTGGGAAGTGGGTGATGACCTCGGATCCGTCGATTCCCTTCCAGCGAAAGGTCTGATACGGGAACTTGTTGAACTGATTCCACGACATCTTCTGCGTCAGGAAGAAATCGCACGCTGCTTTCCGAATGATCTGGGGGAGGGCGGCCGAATATCCGAACACATCCGGGATCCAGAGGTTCCGGACGTCAACGCCGAACTCATCATGGAAGAAGTTCTTCCCGTGAAGGAACTGCCGGACCATCGACTCTCCGCTGATCAGATTGCAGTCGGCCTCGACCCACATGCCGCCCTGAATTTCCCAGCGGCCCTCCTTGACCGCCTGTTTGATCTTCCGATACAGTTCCGGATAATGCTCCTTGGTAAAGGCATAGTGCTGGGCCGCGGAAGCTCCGAAGACATAGTCGGGATATTTTTCAATCAGATCAATCTGCGCGGCAAAGGTCCGTGCGCATTTGCGGATGGTTTCCCGCACCGGCCAGAGCCAGCCGGAATCAATATGGGCATGACCGACCGCATGGGCCGTCAAAGCGGAATCCGAGGCGCGGAGCGAGAGAATTTCCTTCAGCACGTTTCTCGCCTTTTCCGCGTTCTCCGGCGTTTCATTGTAGACATTGGCCGCGCGGGAAAGAATCCGGACAAAACGGTGACAGCGATAATCACTTTCCGGAAGTCCCCGAATCAGATCAATGGCAATATCCAGATCCAGGAACAGATTCCAGACCTCCCGCCGGAAGACCGCAAGTTTCGCCGCATTCAATGTGCCCACGAATCTGCCGTAGGGATGCTCCGGCTTCACCTGTTCCGAGTTCAGTACCAGACCGAACAGACCGTTGGCCGCACTCTCAATCCAGAATTCCAGCGATTCTCCGGGATTCTTTCTGCCAAGCACATACCGGCTTTTCGCAAAATTTTCAGCGAAGACCGATCCCCCCGTCAGCGCATAGACCGGCGTTCCCTTTGCATCGAAGATCAGCGACTCTCCGCCGGTGTCGTACAGAAGAACCAGTTCCTTGCCGGCAAAGGATTCCGGAACCGTCACCGAAAGGCGGAACCAGGCGCTGTCCCAGTTCTCCCCCCATTTTTCGCCCGCGCGAATCGGCTTGTAGTTCAGCGAAAGACGATCCTTGAACTCCACCGGCTCCCGGCTTACGGCGTATTCGCACTGAACATCCGTCGATTCGCCGTACATGGCCTGCTTGACGCGGGAGCGGAATGCTTCCGCACGCTTGAAATAAAGTGTGTACTCCGTTGTAAACATGAATTCCCTTTCAGATTGAAAAACTGGAAATGCAAGCACTTGTCTGCTATAAAATACAACCGGTTGCATTAATTGCAAACACATCTCTGAAAAAGAGTGTTTTTTCCGGTCGGAGGGGATGTGTCCGAAGTCGGCAAAGTCTCTCAAAAAAGAGTCCGCCGTCCTGGAGAAGACAGCGGACATATCCTTCTGAAAGACGGATCGCTCCGTCCGGGATGGGGAGGGGAGGTGCGGGAATCCTCCGGGCTCCCGCGTCTCAGACGGAGCGGAGGATCCCCGTCCATTTTTTTGTTACTGCTTGATGCACATGACGTTATATTTTCCGTCGATCACTTTTGCTCCTTCCGTGACGTGTTCGAATCCGGGGAACTGGCGATCCCATTGCTCCAGGGATTTCAGATAGCGGATCTGGGGGCTGTCGGCTCCGCCGAAATTCTCTCCGGACATGAGCATCGGGATTCCCGGCGGATAGGGTATGATGGAATTTGCCGTGATCCGTCCCTCGAGACGGTCGGAGGGGACAAATTCCACATTGTCCTTCACGATCATTTCAAAGGCGTCATGCGGCGTATATTCCTGTTTCGGGAGTTTCGAGAAAGCCTCGTTCAGGAGTTCTCCGGGCTGTTCCCGTTTGAGATAATCGAACATCCGGTCGGAAAGTTCATGGATGCCGACTGTTCCATAGATCTCCGGCCAAGCCTCCGCCAGCGCCGGCAGCACTTCGGAGACGGGAGCATTCCTGTCATAGAACTCCTTGAAGTTCAGCAGCCGGTTCAGAAGAGTTCCCCATTTTCCTTTTGTGATGCCCATGGAGAAGAGGAACATCAGCTGGAAGTCGGTGGTTCTGGTCGGGACGATTCCCTCCTGATAGATATAGGCGGAGACCAGAGCGGCCGGAACGCCCTTGTCGAGCATTTTTCCGTCGTCCCCCATTCCGGGTCCGAGAATGCTGACCTTGATCGGGTCCAGCATCACCCAGTTGTCCTCCAGACCGGAGAATCCATGCCAGACGTCGCCTTCCTCCATGCGCCAGTTGCGCTGTTCGGTGATGAGCAGTTCGCGCGGCGCGTCCGCGAATTCGTAGGTTTTCCCCGTGGCATAATCCTTGACGACCGGCGCGTTCCATGGCTGGAAGAACCAGGAGCCGGCCTTGGTGAATTCCCGATGCAGTTTCGCCATGGCCTGTCGGAAATCCACGGCCTCTTCGATGACTTCCCGGATCAATGACTCCCCGTTGCGCGCCATCATGGCGGCGGCAATGTCGTTCGAAGCGCAGATCGCATAGAGCGGAGAGGTGGTTGCGTGCAGCATGTAGGCCTGGTTGAAACGGTCGAAATCAATGGCTCTCCGCCCATTGCGGACGTGAATGTAGGACGCCTGCGAAAGCGCATTCAGCAGTTTATGCGTGGAGTGGGTCGCAAAGACGGTCGCCCCCGTGTGATCCTTCGGATCGCCGCGCATGGCGAAGTGATCCTGATACATCGGATGGAAGCGGGCGTACCCATACCAGGCTTCGTCGAAATGGACACGGTCGGCGGATTTGGAAAGTTCCTCCTCGACCTTTGCGGCATTGTAGCAGAGGCCGTCATAAGTGCAGTTCGTCAGGACGGAATAGGCGCGCACATCGGGATTGTGCTTCAGCGGGGTCGCGGCGATTTTAGCAGCGATCGCTTCCGGCGTCATTTCCGAACGGTGGATCGGCCCGATGATGCCGTACCGGTTCCGCGTGGGAATCATGTAGACCGGAACCGCGCCCGAAAGAATGAGTCCTTCCTCAATGGATTTGTGACAGTTCCGGTCGCAGATGGCGATGTCCCGTTCCGTCAGGCACGCCTGCATAATGGTCCGGTTCGATCCGGAGGACCCGACAACGATGGAGTAGGAGCGGTCCGCTCCGAAGGTTTTCGCCGCCATTTTTTCGCTTTCGGCGAACGCCCCCTCGTGATCGAGCAGCGATCCGATGGACGAGCGTTCAATTCCGGTATCGGTCCGGAACAGATTCTCTCCGTAGAAATCGTAGAATTTTTTTCCCTCGGGACTCTTCGTGAATCCGATTCCGCCCTGATGGCCGGGAGCGGCCCAGGAATATTCGTGATGTTCCTCGTTGTAGGCCCAGATCGCCTTCATCAGAGGAGGAAGAAGCTGATCGCGGAAGCGTTTGACGGCTCCTTCGACGCGTCCGGCGATGAACGCGGGACTGTCCTCGAAGATCCAGACGAATTCGTTTGCCAGTTTCATCAGGGCAGGGGTGATCCGCCGCGCGGTCTGGGCGCGATCGGCCAGGAGAAAGACCGGCACGGTGTTCTGGCGCTCCCGGATCTTCAGAAGAAGACGGTGGATTTTGCTGTCCTCTCCGGCCCGGGACATGTCGACGGTCACCAGAAAGGCGTCAAAGTCCATGCAGGTTTCCGCCAGCGGATACGCCTCTTCGGGCGAGGGCGCCACGGTGGCGCTGATGTTCTTCTCCTCCAGCGCCTCCCGGAGGCGGCCGACCGCGCCTTCCATAATGTTGTTTCCCTCGCTGAAATGATCCTCCACAATAAGGACCTGTCTTGTTTCGAGTTCCGTGTTCATTCTGGGAATCCCCCTTTCCTTAAAGTTTTACGGTTCCTGTCGCAAACAGGATGACGGCGGCAATCGCAACGATTCCAATGACAATCGCTGCGCCGAGTTCCAGTTTTGTAAAGACGGGCGGCACCTCTTTTCCGGCCTTCCGCGCCTCTTCCGCGTTGTCGCGGCACGCCCAGAGGTAGAATGGAATGCCAAGCAGCAGAAAGACAAAAGCCATCAGCAGGTAGGTGACTCCCGCCGCATAGATCATCCAGAGCGCATAGAGCGTTCCCGCCACGCCGCAGAAGAAGGCGAATCCGAATTTGACCGGCATTCCTTCCGGATACTCCTTTTTCGCGCAGATCTTCCAGAGGTACGCCGTGCACGCCAGGTAGGGCGGAAGAATCATCACCGCCGTGACCGACAGCATCGTGTTCCATGCGTTGCTGGCAAAATAGACCACGATCATGGCCAGCTGCATCAGAGCGCTTGTGACGATCAGGGAGACATTCGGGGTGCCGTTTTTATTTTCGGATCGGAAGACTTTCGGGAAGGTTCCGTCGAGGGCGGCCGCCTGCGGAATCTGCGCGATCATGATGGTGATCGCAAGCCAGCTGGTGACCAGGGCCACGATCACGCCGAGATTCATGATGTCGCCGCCCCATCCCCCGACCACGTCGCTGAGCAGCGGCGCCGTGGAGGGATTCGCCAGCGCGGCCACTTCCGGCTGGTGCATCCGGCCGAACGGGAGAATCGAAAGCAGGGAATAGATGATCAGGCAGCCGAGAAAGCCCGCCACCGTCGCCGTTCCGACCGATTTCTGATCCTTCGCCCGGGAGGAGACCACCACCGCTCCTTCGATTCCGATGAACGCCCACAGCGTCACAAGCATCGTGGACTTGACCTGCGAAAGAAGACTGCCCAGCGGTTTGATTCCCTCTCGGGCAATGGTTTCCTGTCCCCACATGTCGGTGGTGAATACCGACCAGCGGAACACGCCGATCATAATCAGGATGAACAGCAGCAGCAGCGGCAGCAGTTTGAAGATCGTTCCCACCGTGTTCAGCAGCGCCGCCTGCCGGGTGCCCCGCAGAACCAGATAGTTCATCAGCCAGATCATGAACGAGCCTCCGATGATGGATGGGATGTTGTTGCCGCCTTTGAACGTCCCCGGGAAAAAGTAGTCCAGCGCATCCATCAGCAGCACGGCGTACCCGACGTTCCCGAAGATGTTGCAGAGCCAGTACGCCCATGCCATCTGGAATCCGCCGAACCTTCCGAATCCGAGCCGGGCATACGCGTAGATTCCGGTCGTCGCATCGGGCCGGGCGTCCGACAGAATCCGGAACGTGTTCGCGATGAAGAACATTCCGACTCCCGTGATGATCCATGCCAGAATCACCTCCATGACCGCCGCATCCTGTGCCATGTTCTGCGGCAGACTGAAAATGCCTCCGCCGATCATCGCGCTGACAGCGATCGCCGCCAGCGAAACGACCCCCAGTTTCTTTTGTGAATGATCCGCCATACAAAACCCCCTTTCTTTTGTGTTTGGGCTGAATTTTCAAAGTCTCGGCAGCTGCCGCGCCGCCGAATGCCATCAGAGAAAACCGAAGCTCAGGACCACCGGTCTCCCGTCCAATGTGCCGGTGACAAGACGGAACAGAAGTGCCTGCGTGATCCTTCGACCGTCCGACCCCTTCCGCTGAAACTCGGTCTTCCAGATCAGATTCCGGACGGCGGGCGTTTGCAGCGAGGTCAGAAACCGGAACTTCCGGAGCGTTCCGAACTGTGTCCGGCTCTGATTCATTGATGTCTCAAAATCCCTGCGCGAAAGCTCCTCCGCCGGTCCTCCCCGCAGGCAGTTCCGGAGGCGGCCAGCAGAATCCGAAATTTTCCCCGTGTCATTTTTTCCCCGCCTGTCCGTCAGGGTTTCACCGTTCGTCTGCTCAGACCGTTCACCTGTGGTTTGTCATCCGGGGAATCCCAGGAGCAGTCGGCAACGACGATCAGTTCCGAGTGCTTGACCGAAGTCGACCGGGTCGAGAAGAGCAGACCGATCCACGGCAGATCCATCAGCCACGGGATGCCGGTGGTCGATTCGACTTTCTCCTGCTTGCGCAGACCGCCGATGACAAAACGGTCCCTGCCGAACGGAAGACTCACATCCTGGGAAACGATGCTCGGCTGGGAGATGCGCGGCTGTCCGCTGGACTGAAATCCGATCAGACTCGTATTCGAAAGCGATACCGTGAAGCGTGTTTCCTCCAGATTCACGGAAGCATTCGAAACGGTCATGGTGAACCCGTATCCGGTGGAACGGGTCGTGACCTGACTGTTGCCTTTCCCGACCGGGAAATTGCCGTTCTCGACTGTGTCGGCAGGGGAGCCGTCCTTCTTCCGGATTTCGCCGATCAGGGCGGAAAGCAGTTCGTAGGGACCGACGCCCGTGTCGGGCAGGTCGGAAAGGTCCTGCACCGGATTGGAGACGTCCACATAGAAGATCTGCGTTGTCCGTTCCAGCGTCGCCGGAGTGTTGTTCCGAATGAGCAGTTCCCCGGTATGACTGATCTTCGCTTTCCCTTTGCTGACCAGAAAATCCAGATACCGCGTGTTCCATTTCGGATTGAAATTGTAAAAGCTGGTGCGTTCCGATCCGTATCCTCTTCCCATGCCTCCCGAGGTGTTGTAGAGCGCCGACCAGTTGTTGCGCATGCGTCCGCCGACGGAGAAGAAATCGGCGCCCTCGTTGTTTTTCCAGTTCTGGAAATCGACTCCGATGCGGTCGTCGTTTTCGGAATCGACTTCGTAAACCGTGATGCGGAGCCGGACCTGCGGAACGGGAACATCATATTTTGCCAGCATGGCGGCGATGTTGTCGCAGGAGTAGTTGGAAACGTCGAAGATCAGCCAGTTCAGGGCGGGATCCACCGTGACAAGATCCTGCCCCTGCCAGAGCTCGGTGACATCGCTGATGTTCATCCCGACATTCTGGATCATCGGCAGAAGATTGCGTGCCGGCACGAATTTCGGCAGATAGAAAAACACCTGCGATCCATAGTTCGCCCCATCTGCGGTTTGTCCAGGAACTCGACAAGCGAGTCGATGCCCATTCCGTTTTTGTGATCCCGGAAGCGGTACTCCTCCGCGCTGACAATCAGCAGACCGGAACCGTCCACATATTTGATGCACTCCACCGCGGTGTTGCTTCCAAGCTGGAGATTCGGGGAATAGCCCGGCTGAGCCGACGCCGGAGTCGTGAGAACCGGCTGGCTGACGGTCGACGCCACCGTCGACGCCTGGGCCGTGCCGATTCCCACTCCGCTCCCCGGTGTCCCCGTTCCGCCATTGACCGCATTCAGCGGATACTGCTGCTGAAGAGCCGTGTTGCCGACCCGTTTCGCCTGCACCATCTGGCGGAGATAATCGCGGAACTCGTAGGCGTCCACATGTTTGAGCAGATAGGCTTTGGTGACGACCCGGGGATCGTTGTTGTCCCGGATGAAATGCCGCACCCGGGTCTGTTCCTTGACCGGGACCAGCAGCTGCGCCTCGACCCGCGTGCTGTCGTAGCCGGCCGTGTTGCCGAAGTTGGAATCCCGGGGAACCGGAGCAACTTCCGCCGCAGGATGAATCCCCGGAAAAAGCAGAACAAAGACGGAAATGGAAAAAAGCGGAAGGTATTTCATCGGACAGTCTCCTCTTTCAATTTTTTCAAGGTTCCCGGGCGGAACCCTTCGGGCAGGGGAGGATGAGCGGTTCCCGCTGTCACGGTCAGATAGACCCGCGTCTTTTCCCGACTGGTCGTCGTGGTGCTGAAAAGATATTTCAATACCGGGATCCCGGAAAGGAACGGAATTCCGATGGTCTGTTCCACCTCCTGCTCCTTCTCCCACTGGGCAAGCAGTTTTTCGCGATTCAGCGCAAGGAGGGCGTTCCCCTGCGTCCGGGTGGTTTCAATGAGTTCCGTGCCGAGATTGTTGCGTTCCACGGCGCTGGCCGATTGAATGTCGTAGCCGAAAAAGACCGTTCCCTCTTTCCCGGCATAGTCGCCGGGACGGTAGGCGTTCAGCGAAAAGGCTTCGGAAGCCGGATACCCCGACTCCGGAACGCCGCCGAAATGAAGATTGACCTGCGGAGCAATGATCTTCAGCGACACCTAACTGGTTCCGGTCGGGATGCCGCTGATCGTGACGCCGGTCTTGTCGTTGTCGGACTTGACAATGTTCTGGAACTGCGGGGAAAACTGGATTTCACTGGTGCTGGAGTCGGAATTGGATACGGTCAAAGTGGCGGAATCCCGGATATCGGCGCTGCCGCTCTGCGCGAGAAGCCGCAGAAAGCTGGCGTCGAACTGCGGAGCGAACAGGAAGCCGCCGAACGGACCCGACATGGACTGCAAGGCCGCCGAACCGCCGGAGGAGAGACAGAATACATCGAATCCCGTCTGGAAGAGATTCAGTCCGGGACCGTTTTTCCATGCCAGATAGTCGATCCCGATGTCGCGCATGGTGCTCTCCCGGACCTCGTAAAGCGTAAAGTGAAAGGTGATCTGCGGAGCGGGACGGTCCAGCCATTCCAGAAACTGATACATGTACTGCGTGTTGGAACTGTTGTCCTTCCAGTAGATCTGATTGGAATTCTGATCGTAGGCATAGACGGAACCGTAGGGGCCTTCCCCGATGACCGCGTTGACGATCACATTGACCAGATCCTGTCCGGAACGGTACTTCGGCCGGTACACCGCGCGCGTGATGCCCGTGCCGCGGATGATTTCGCCCGGAACCTTTCCGTCGATCCGGACATCGCGGTCGACCTTTGCAATGAAGTCGTCAACATACGGCATCATTCCGACCGGACAGGTCACCGTCAGAATCTGTTCATTGCTGTTCCCGTACTCGATGCAGTTGACAACCGAATTCATGTTGTAGCGTTTGACGATCCCCGTCACAAACGGCATGATGTCATTCGACTGCACATACTTCAGGACATAGATCTTCGAGACCATGTAATCCTGTGCATCGTCCTGTACCAGCCGAAGCGTCTGAGTGCCCGGCTTCTCTTCCTCCGCAATCCCGCCTGCTGCGCAGAAAACCAGGCAGGCGCAAGCCGCAAACCATTTCTGCATGATGACTCTCCCCTCTTTTCAAAAACATGCTTCCGGATTCAGCGGATCCGTATTTTTTTGCAGCGGACTTGTCCGGCGGAACCGGTCGGTCCGCCGGTGAAACTCTCTCCCTTCTGTTTGATTCCCCCCTCTTGTTGCATGAAAGGAAAATACAGGGAGATTTCGTTTTTTTCAAGTGCCCGTTTTCTGCGGATTTTTCAGAGTATCAAATATTTATTCGATATATTTTTATTAAAATTTTTCCATAAAAAAAAGATGGATTTTTTTCTGTCTGCAAAAAAAGTTCCGATTCCCATGGACAGGGGATCAGACCCGCGCCGGAGCCGGAAGACATCCGGAGCGGAGCCGGGGAGGAGAGGGGAAAAAGGAGATGCGTTTTTCCTGTTCCGCTCTTACGCCCGGTTCAGAAGAAACAGATAAAGAATCAGAAAGGCGGCAGCCAGATAGGAGAACCAGTTCAGCTCCCGGATTTTGCCGCAGCAGATCTTGAGGAAGGGATACAGAATGATCCCCAGGGAGATCCCGCCGATGATGCTGCCGCTGAACGGAATTCCGGTGAAGATCAGAAAGGCCGGAACGCCTTCGGTGTAGTCGTCCCAGCGGATCTCCGAAATGGATCCCATCATCATGACGCCCACGGAAAGCAGCGCGGAGGAGGTGACCGGCGCATACCCCGCAATCGCCGTGATGACCGGTGCAAAAAACATCGCCAGAAGAAAGCAGATGCCGATGATTACGGCGACCAGTCCGGATCGGCCGCCGGCCTCGACTCCGGCGGCGCTTTCCAGATAGGATGTGACCGTGCTCTGTCCGCAGAGGGCTCCCGCGACGGTCGCGGTGGCATCGGCGGCAAACACCCGTTCGATCCGTTCGATCTCGCCGTTTTTGTTCAGCAGATTTCCCGCGGTTGCCACGCCGATGGTCGTGCCCATGGTGTCAAACATGTCCATGAAGAAACAGATGAAGATCAGCGGCAGGAGTTCCAGCAGATGCCGGAAGACCATCGCGACATCCGTTTTCAAAAGAACCGGCATGGGATTTTCCGGCAGTCCCACAATCCCGGGAAGCGTGATTTTCCCGCAGAGGAACGCCAGAAGTGCCGAAGTCAGAATCCCGATGAGTATTCCGCCTTTCACTTTGAAATGATGAAGGGTTGTGATCACGATCAGCCCGAAGAAAAAGATCAGGGTCTGCGGGGAGGTTACCGAACATTTCAGAGTCCATTGACCGTTTTCGACGGCAATGATTCCGCCGTTTTTGAGTCCGAGCATCGCAATCAGCAGTCCGATTCCCGTCACGATGGCGAATTTCAGCGAAGGGCTCAGGGAGTTCAGCATCATCTTCCGCAGTTTTGTGAACGAGGTCAGAAGAAAGATCACGCCGGAAATGAGGACCACGCCCATGGCGGTCTGCCAGACCACCGGATCGCCCATTTTGCCTCCCGTGACCGTCGCGCAGGCGGTCATGACGCTGAAAAGGACAAAGAAATTCGCCCCCATGCCCGGAGCAAGACCGATCGGATAGTTCGCCAGCACCCCCATCAGAATGCTGCCGATGGCGGAGGCAATGCAGGTGGTGGTCAGCAGAGCTCCGAAGGGCATCCCGGTGGGAACGCCGGTCATCTGACCGGAAAAAAGCGCAGGCTGAATGCAGATGATGTACGCCATCGCGGCAAACGAGGAAAGTCCGCCGATCAGTTCCGTCCGAAAGGTGCTCCGCTGAGCCGAATAGTGAAAGAAGCGATCAAGAAAAGAGTTCATGGCTGTTTCCAGAAAGGATAAAATGGTTTTTCTGTTGTCTCCGCTGCTGTCCGGGAAACGGTTTCCCCGGGAGGTCTGCAAAACGGCGCATCGGAACGCTCCGGGCGGAAGGTGGAATCCTCCGCGGACGCGCCGTCTCGAACAAATATCTCGAATAATATAGTTTTCCCGAATTGAAAAACAACCTCCGGGAGTGTATTTTTCCGAAAGATTGCGGGAAACAAGCGAGGAACTATGGACGAAATGGATGAAAAATGGGAGCGTCTGCGGATTCAGAATCCCGCGGCCTACCGGGAACTGCTGGACTCTCTGCCGGATGTCCGCGACGGATTGACCCGACGCCAGCGGGCGCTTCTTGTCACCATGAACCGTCTGGGCCTGACCCATGATGCCCGCATGAAGAGCACGGCATATGTCTCTCTGAAGACGCCGGACCGGTGTGAATCGGCATCCGCCCCTCTTCTCCGCGCCCGGCTCAAAGAGGTCCGCTTCACGGACGAGCGGGGATGCGACCTGCCGGAGCCGGAACACTATTACACGCCGGACCTCGATTTGAACTTCGACTGAATATCAATCCACCCAATCCGGGAGAGAAGCATACATGGACCCGATCATCCAGAAGATCATACACGGCTTCAAGCATTTCCGCAAGGCCTATTTTTCCGACAGCACCGATCTGTACGCCCGTCTGAAGCACGGTCAAATGCCCGGCACTTTGATAATCGCCTGCTGCGATTCCCGAGTCGATCCGGCGCACGTGACCCGGAGCGCCCCGGGAGAACTCTTCGTGCTCCGCAATGTGGCGAACCTAGTTCCGCCGTATCATCCGGATTCGGCGTTTCACGGGGTGAGTTCCGCCATTGAATACGCGGTCCGCCATCTGGAGGTGAAACACATCATTGTGATGGGGCACTCCGGATGCGGAGGAATTCAGACGCTGATGTCGGAGGAGTGGCACGATCATCCGTCAGAGTTTCTGACCCGCTGGCTTTCGCTTGCCGAACCGGCGCGGGAACGGGTGAACACCCGGCTTGCCGGACTCTCCCGCGAGCTGAAACTGCGTGCGTGTGAAGAGACCTCCATTCTTCTTTCCATGGAAAATCTGATGACCTTCCCGTGGATCCGGGAACGGGTCGAAGAGGGAACTCTCAAGATCCACGGGTGGTATTTCAATATGAACGAGGGGGAAATGTACGACTACGATTCCGAAAAGGAGGAGTTTCTCCCGCTGGACGACAACATGGAATTTGTCTGACATGACCTTTGAATTCACTCCGATCGGCTGCTTCCACTGTACCAGCCGCTACCGTTTTGAGACGCCCAGACAGGGGGTCTTTGCCGACAACTCCGGCTGGATTCTGCTGGAGGACGATCCCCGTCTCATCGACGCCTGCCGCGATCTGGAGGGGACGGACCGGCTCTGGGTGATCTTCTGCTTTCATCTGAACAAGGAGTGGCGTCCCTTTGTCCATCCGCCGATCGCACCCGGCAGACGGCGGATCGGAGTCTTTGCCACACGGGCGCCCTACCGGCCGAATCCGATCGGGATCAGCTGCGTGAAACTGGATCGTGTGGAAGGACGGAAAATCCATATCCGGAACTTCGACCTTCTCGACGGGACCCCGGTTCTTGACCTCAAGCCCTATTCCGCCGACATCGACTCCTTTCCCGATGCGCGGATCGCCTGGCTCGACGCGGCTCAGACGGACTCCTGGCAGCTTGAGTTCACCGACGCCGCACGGGCCGCGATCCTCCGGCTGAAAAGCGACGGCGCGCCGGATCTGGAAAATTTCTGCCGGGTCCAGCTGACAACGGATCCGTTCAACCGCAGACGGAAACGGGTGGAACGCTTCTCCGACGGCTCCTTCGAAATCGGATGCCGGACCTGGCGGATTCATTTTACCGCGAAGGAGTCCCTGCGTCTCCTCCGGATTGACGGCATCCGGTCGAACTATACTCTTTCCGATCTGCTTCCGGATGCCGCGGACCCCTACGGCGACAAGGAGATCCATCGGAAATTCCTCCGGGAGATCGGGGGCCTTTCCGAAAAAAAATTATAATTCATCTGGAATAAAACGCTTTCCGGGGATATATTAACCGAATTGTTAAAATGCGGAGAAAATCCTTTATTCATGAAAATGCTGATATCATTTCTGATTTTTTTTACGGGAATCGCCCTTCTGATTGCCGCCGGCGCCGCCGGACTGGTTCTGCTGGGGGAGGGGATCGAATCCGGATGGAAAGAGGCCGGAATCTATCCCGGTTTCTGGGGATATCTGATGCTGGCAGGTCTGAATCTGATGCTGGCGATCGGGCTGGTCCTTTCGGTGATTTCGACGATCAGCGGAGCCTTTCTGAGTCTGATGAGTTTTGCGTTTAAAAGCTGGAGCCGCGCCATCGTGTCCGCGGGGATGTGCTATGCTTCCATTCTTCTCTGGAACTATCTGCTGGAGTGTCGGATCTGATGGCGGGAAATTTCAGAACAGGAACCGGATATGACGCCCATCGCTTCTGCGAGGGGCGGCCGCTGATTCTCTGCGGCGTGCACATCCCCTATGACCGAGGACTCGCGGGACACAGCGACGCCGACGCTCCCGCCCATGCGCTGACCGACGCTCTTCTCGGAGCACTCGCCCTCGGGGACATCGGCAAACTCTTCCCCGATACGGATGAAACGTTCCGGAACGCGGACAGCATCGAGCTGCTGAAACAGGCGTTCTCCCTTCCGGAATTCCGGGAGTGGGAGATCTCGAATCTGGATCTGACCATTGTGACGCAGAGACCGAAAATCTCGCCGTACACCGCCGCAATGAGAAAAAGAATAGCAGAAGCTCTCGGCCTTGCCGTCGATCAGGTTTCGATCAAGGGAAAAACCACCGAGGGCATGGGCTTTTGCGGCCGGGGGGAGGGGCTCGAAGCCTTCGCCTCCGTTCTGCTGGAAAAAAAGAAAGAGAAATCATGATCGAAGAGGAAATCAAACAGATTCTGCTGGATCTCGGAGAGGATCCGCAGCGGGAAGGACTGCTCAAGACGCCGGAACGTGTCCGGAAAAGTCTCGAATTCCTGACCCGCGGGTATCGCCAGGACATCGAAAAAGTCATCAACGGGGCAATCTTCAACGAAGACTGCAACGATATGATTATTGTCCGGGACATTGAATTCTACAGTATGTGCGAACACCATATGCTTCCGTTTTTCGGCAAATGCCATATCGGATATGTGCCGAAGGGTAAAGTGTTCGGCGTCAGCAAGCTGGCACGGCTGGTGGATGTGTTCGCCCGCCGCCTGCAGATCCAGGAGCGCATGACGCGCCAGATCGCGACTCAGATCATGGAATCCATTGCACCGGAAGGAGTTGGCGTTGTCGTGGAGGCGCAGCATCTCTGCATGCTGATGCGAGGAGTCGAGAAGCAGAATTCCACGATGGTGACCTCATCCATGCTCGGGTCGTTCCGTCGGGAGCAGGCGACGCGTCTGGAGTTCCTGAATTTGATAAAAAAAGGGTGAAACCGTGAGACTTCTGATTCAGCGCGCGGCAAAAGGTTCCGTCTCCATTGGAGGAGAGGTGGTCGGGCAGATCGGACAGGGACTGGTGATTCTGGTCGGCGTGACCCATACCGACACGGCGGCCGACGCGGAATATCTGGCGAACAAATGCGTTCATCTGCGCATTTTTACGGACGAACAGGGAAAAATGAATCTCTCTCTGCTGGATGTGGGGGGAGGGGCGCTGATCGTTTCCCAGTTCACGCTCTACGGGGACTGTGTGAAGGGCCGTCGGCCGGGATTCGACAACGCGGCCCGTCCGGAACTGGCCGAACCGCTGTACGAGACCTTTGTGGAACTGGTGAAAAAACTGGGAGTGAAACAGGTGGAAACCGGACGTTTCGGAGCGGATATGCTGGTGAAAATCGACAATGACGGTCCGGTCACCTTCCTGATCGACAGCAAATAATAAAGAAACAAACGGCAAGGAGCGTTCGGGATGAAGAATGTCATTATTCTCGGTTCGACCGGATCGGTCGGCGAAAATGCGGTACGGGTTGCCTGTGCGCTGAGCCATCGGATCCGGGTGGTCGGGATCGTCGGCCATTCGAATCTTGCGCGACTGGCGCAGCAGGCGGCGCTGCTGAAGTGCGAATTCGCCGCGACCGGAGACGAAACGCGCGGTTCGGAACTGGCGGCGCTGCTGCCGGACGGCTGCCGGGCCTTTGCGGGAAAACGGGCTGTGGAGGAGCTTGTGCGCTGTCCCGGAGTGGATCTGGTGCTCTGCGCCATCGTCGGGACCGCGGGACTGCCGCCGGTGCTTGCGGCGATCGACTCGGGAAAAGACATTGCTCTCGCCAGCAAGGAGGTCCTTGTCATGGCGGGTTCCCTGGTGATGGAGGCGGTCCGGCAGAAAAAAGTGCGTCTGATTCCGGTGGACAGCGAACATAGTGCCATTTTTCAGTGTCTGGAAGGGAAACGCGGCGGAGTGCGCAGAGTGATCCTTACCGCAAGCGGAGGACCCTTCCGGGAACTTCCGCGGGCGGCGCTGGAACATGTCACATGCGCCGAGGCCCTGCGCCACCCGACCTGGAACATGGGGCCGAAGGTGACGCTGGACTCCGCCACCATGATGAACAAGGCGCTGGAAATGGTGGAGGCGCATCATCTGTTTTCCGCGGGAGCGGATCAGATCGAGGTGCTGGTGCATCCGCAGTCCGTGGTTCACTCGATGGTCGAGTTTGAAGACGGGGTGGTGATGGCCCAGATGAGCCGGCCGGATATGCGGTTCCCGATTCAGTATGCGTTTACGTATCCGGAACGGTGCGACGGCGGACTGGCCAGACTGGATCTGACCCGGCTTTCCGGACTCACGTTCGAAAAACCGGATACAGAGCGCTTCCCCTCTCTGCTGTTCGCAGCGGAGGCGATCCGCAGAGGCGGCATCGCCGGAGCCGTGATGAACGCGGCAAACGAGGTGGCCGTGGAACGCTTCCGAACCGGCGAATTGAAGTTTACCGACATCTTCGGCATCGTGGAGCAAACAATGAACCGATTCAACAGAAAAGGAGAGGCCGATATGAACCAGATTCTTGAAGCCGATCAGAACGCGCGTCAGTTCGCGCGGCAACTCCGGAAAGGAAAGGAGAACAGATGACTTTTTCGCACCTGCTTACAATTATCGGCTCCGCCGTGTTCATGGTCTTTTTCTTCGGACTCTGTGTCTTTGTGCACGAGCTGGGGCATTTTCTGGTGGCAAAATGGCGCGGGTTCCATGTGATCGCCTTCTCCATCGGCTTCAAAAAGGCCTGGGGGTTCCACTACAAGGGGGTGGAATACCGCATCGGCTGGATTCCGTTCGGCGGATATGTCGAAATTCCGCAGATCGACGCGACCGGCGAGGCAAAGGATGAAAACGGACACGTGCTGCCGAAGGGAAAACCCTTTGACCGGATTCTGGCGGTTGTCGCGGGGCCCCTCTTCAACATTCTCTTCGGATTTCTGGTGGCGTGCGTGATCTGGTACTGCGGAATTCCGAAGGACAGTCCCACCCTGAAAACGATTGAGGTCGCCGCCATCGAGAAAAACAGTCCGGAATACAACGCCGGCCTCCGGGAAGGCGATATCATTACAAAAATCAACGGGAAAGACGTCAACTACACCTGGAACGATTTCATCGTGGAAATCCTGGTCACGATCGGCGACGTCAAGCTGGAGGTGCAGCGCGGCGACAAGACGTTTGTCATTTCCTACAAACCGATTGTAAACCGGAAGGTCAGTCCCGCCGACGAGATCGCCTATCCGTTCTTCATGCCGAAACTCCCGCTGAAACTCTATCCGGTGGAGGGCTCCCCCGCCGCAAAGGCCGGAGTGAAGGCAAACGACGAGATCGTCTCCGTGAACGGCCGGAAGGTTTCCGACATGCTGGAATTTGAACAGCTGACCACCATGAGCTCCGCTCCCTCGATCGACATGGTGGTGAAACGCGACGGAAAACTTGTGGAGATCAAAAACATCGTTCCCAATCCGATCGAAATCGACGGGAAAAAAGGCGTTTATCTTCTCGGCATCACCTTCCGTCCGACCGATCCGCTTCCGAAAGTCATCGGTCTGGCCAAGGGAATGCCCGCGGAAAAGAACGGCATGAAACTCGGCGACGAAATCGTCGAGATCAATGGAACAAAACTGACCGCCGCAACCGACTGTCAGAAATTCGTGAATGAATCCGACGGCGGAGTTCTGCATCTGAAAATCCGCCGCGACGGCAAACTGCTTGATCTTTCCTTCGCGCCCGAGTTCCTGCGCTACAACGACGTGGGAATCGAATACGCCTATCTAGCGCATCCGACGCCGTGGGAACAGTTCATGCATGTGATTGACATGTCGGTGAAATCGCTCCGCAGTCTCGGGGTGAGCCTCGGCAACAAGCTCGGTCTCACGGAACAGCACACCACCATTCAGGCCAAACATCTGAGCGGCCCCATCGGAATCGGACGCGTTCTCTACATCTCGGTCTACAAAGGTTCGCTGATCCAGGGATTGAATCTGGTTGTTCTGATTACGTTCAGTCTGGGCCTCTTCAATCTGCTGCCGATTCCGGTGCTGGACGGAGGACATGTGGTGCTGGCGTTTCTGGAGATTCTGTTCCGCCGGCCGATGTCGCCGAAAGTGCTTCAGCCGGTGACGATGGCGTTTGTCGCTCTGCTGGTGGCCTTCATGCTGTTTGTCTCCTTCTACGATGTCAAACGGGTGATCGCCTCCTTCTCGGCGCCGGCCGTCTCCCGGGCGACGCTGGAGAAAAGCATCAAGGAGGCCAATGCCGCGGAAGAGAAAACAGCGGAGAAAAATCCCGATGAACTTTCCCATTCGAAAAACAAGACAAATTAAGATCGGTTCCGTGGCGGTCGGCGGAGGAGCGCCGGTGTCGCTTCAGTCCATGACGAACACGTCCACAGCCGATGCGGGGGTGACGCTGGCGCAGATCCGCCGTCTCGCCGCCGCCGGGTGCGACATCATCCGCTGTGCGGTTCCCGACGGCGAGGCCGTGAAGGCTCTGCCGGAGATCCTGGCCGGATCGCCGATCCCCGTGATCGGGGACATTCATTTTGATTATCGCCTGGCTCTGGGAGCGATTCGGGCCGGAATTCATGGCATTCGGATCAATCCGGGGAACATCGGATCGGAGGATCGGGTGCGCGCGGTGGCGGAAGCCGCCGGAGAAGCCGGAATTCCCATCCGGGTCGGGGCCAATTCCGGAAGTCTGCCCAGGGGGCTGCTGGAGAAGAAACTTGCCGCCGGACTTGATCGGAAGAGCGCCATGGCGCAGGCCCTGTCGGAAGCGGCGCTGGAACAGGTGAAACTGCTGGAACGATATGGATTTACCCAGGTGAAGGTGTCGCTGAAATCCAGTTCGGTGGAGTCGACGGTTGCCGCCTGCCGTTACTTTGCGGAGCACTCGGATATTCCGCTGCACATCGGAATCACCGAAGCGGGACCGCCGGCTGTGGGAATTGTCAAATCCGCAGTCGGAATCGGAACGCTGCTGATGGAGGGAATCGGGGAGACCATGCGGGTCAGTCTGACGGCGGATCCGGTGCAGGAGGTCGTCGCAGGTCTCGCCATTCTGGAAGCGGCGGGCTTGCGAAAGGCGGAACCGGAAATTGTCTCCTGTCCGACTTGCGGACGGACCCGGATCAATCTGGAACGTCTCGCGGAGGAGGTCTATCGTTTTGTGGCGTCGCTCAAGGCGGAAGGAAAACGGATCGGACTCAAAAAGATCGCCGTGATGGGGTGTGTCGTCAACGGGCCCGGAGAGGCGTCGGACGCCGATCTCGGACTCGCCGGAGGGGAGGGGAAGGCGGTCGTCTTCCAGAACGGGGAAATCGTCCGGACCCTGCCGGAAAAAGAGGCGCTCGATTTCCTGAAACGGAAAATTGAGGAATCCATCCGCTGATTCCTCAAACACCGGAGACGTCCTCCCATTCCGACCGGGAATCCTGAAACGGAGAAAAACCGCTTTGTTTTTCCTTTTCCGGCTTGTCTCGCGCGGGAAGAATGCTATATTCTCCCATGAAAATCTGTCGGAAAGGAGAAAAAAGCAGGATGAAGATCGCGGAGCTTGCGGCCAATCCCGTCTCGCTGCGGAACATGCTGGGACTGCTGCATCTGGAGGAGAGGGGAAGTCCGGCCGTTTCGCCCGGCACCTTCTACAAGGATCCGGGGGTATTCCCCCCGCGGGCTCCGGTTGTCTGGAAACCGGACTGCTGTTTTCTGCGGTTCGGCGTGGAGAGGGAACAATGAAACATGTGACTGCCTTCCCCCCATCCGACGCAGACGGAAAGATTTCCCGGACCAGCTGGAAAGAGTGGATATGGAAACAGGATTCCTTCTGTCTGTTTGTCCTGGCCTTTCTGCTGAGTTTGCTTCTTGCGATCTGTACGCCGATGCCGGAATCGGACATTGCCCGTTACGGAAGCATAGTCGCCTCCTTTACGGAAGGGGACTGGCGGATGGTGTTTCATCCCCGGATCTCTCCGCTGATGCCTCTGCTGGCCGGTGTCGTCGCGACGGGGACGGGAGCGGAGCCTTTTTTTGCGCTTCAGCTGATGTCCACACTCTTTTTTGCCCTGACAATTTTTCCGCTGTACGGGATTTTCCGAACCTGTTTTTCCCCTCTGACGGTACGGATCGCGCTGCTGATGGCGGCATTCGCATCAATTCCTCTTCGTTATGGAGCGTCGGGACTGCGCGACTCGGGGAAGGGATTCTTTTACATTCTCTGTGTTTACCTTCTTGTGGAAGTGTATCGGAAGCGGACGGATCTGAAAAACTATGTGTTTCTGGGAATCGCGGCCAGTCTTCTGGCTCTGACGCGGACGGAAGCGCCGGTTTACGCCGGAATGTTCGGGCTTTCCGTTCTCGGTCTGGAACTCTGGAGGAAGAAGATCGTCTTCCCCTGGCGAAGCTGTCTCTGCGGACTGACGGCTCTTCTTCTCCTCTCTCCCTGGTTGGCTTTCATGTATAGAACGACTGGATATCCTGTCCCGGAAATCCGTTATGTGCCTCTGATTCAGAAAATCTTGAAACCGGTGGAGAAGCCCGTCTCGACTCTGCCGCCGCCGGCGCGGGCTGTCCCGGAGGAAAAAAGGGTGCAGCAAGAGAAGCAGGAACAGGGGAGGGGGGAGAGTTCCCGGCCAGCTCTGCCGGAACCGGAGAAGAAATCCCAGCCGCTTCCCTCGGAAAAATCCGTCGCGGGGGAAAGTCCCCTCTACCAGAGGACCGCTCAGCATCAAAACCTGAACAAAGTAGAGGAGTATGAAGGGTTTTACAAGGAATTCCTTTCCGGGGTGATCGGCGGATTTTTCCCGCCGCTTGGAATCTTTGCCCTGCTGGGGATCCTGCTGCGCATCCGGAGCAGAAAATGGACGCCGGAGGAGAGTTTGGTGCTGGCCGCGCTGCTGCTTCATGCCCTGCTGCTGATTGTGCAGATCCGGGTCGCCGGCGAACATTTTTACATGTCGCGCCGCTATCTGATTACGGTTGTGGCGCTGGAGTTTGGCTGGAGCGCATACGGAGTGCTCCGGCTGTATGAATTTCTGGCGTCGCGACTGGAATTCCTGCGCCGCCGCTGGCTGATTGTGCTTCTTTTCCTGATTCCCTGTGTCAGTTTGTATCTTTACGCGTTTCAGAGAACCATCAAAACCTACACCTCCCGGAAAAAAAGTGCGGAACGCATCGCGCTCTTTTCCATATCCGATTATATCCGGAAGGATTACCGGGGACCGGACAAATTTTTCCGGGAAAATTCCTCTCTTCTGGAATATCAGACGAATCGACTTCCGGCAGTTCTGTGCGGATTCCCGCAGCTTGGATTCCTGGCGGGAGGACAGACGGTGTCCTTCACGGATCCCCTCTTTGCGAATGGCGTGCTGAAGCCGGATTATATCATTGCCCGGCCGGGTGAATTCCCCTCCGGTTCCCTGGAAGCATTCGGCTACCGGTTCCGGCAGAGTTTTTCCGCAGGAGAAGAGCGGCTGGAACTTTTTTCCAGAAAATAGATGGGGCCGGGCAGGGGAGGGGACGGCTGCTTCGGAAAACCGGTCCGCGTTCCGCTTTTTTTCGAGGGTACGGAACCCTTTTCCGAATTTCGAAAGGTTGCGTTTTCGGAAAAGTGTGATATGTTTTCCGCATTTGGAATAAGGAATCAGCAATGGAACAGAATCATCCGGAACCGCGCGTCAATCTCCATACGCATACCTTTCGCTGCCGTCATGCGGTTGGAACGCCGGCGGATTATTGTGAGGCAGCACGAAAGTACAACTTTGATATTCTCGGATTTTCCGATCATGCGCCGTTTCCGGATGAGCGGTATCATGGATCAAGGATGTTTTTCCGGGAACTGGAGGGATACTGCCGGGATGTTGCAAGTGCCCGGGAACAGTTTCCGGATCTGCGGGTCCTGACCGGCCTTGAGGTCGAATACTGTCCCGATCTGGGAGAGAACTACTATTCGGAGGAACTGCTGGGAAAGGCGGGACTGGACTATCTGATTGGAGCTGCGCATTTTGTGACAATGCCGGATGGTTCGATCCATCCGTTCTATTCCCAGCAGCCGGAAAGTCCGGAGGTTATCCGGGCCTTTCTCCGACAGACCCTCCGGACATTGGAGCATCTGCCGATTGTTATGCTGGCGCATCCGGACGGGTTTGCCAGTACCGTCCCGCGAATGACACCTGATCTGAGAGCCGGATTCCGGGACATCATCGCCGTGGCGGTGAATCGCGGGATTCCGCTGGAAATCAATGCAAACGGAATGCGCCGCGGAACCTTTTCCGTGGATGGAATCGAGCGTTATCGTTATCCCTGGGAACCGTTCTGGGAACTCGCCGCGGAAGCCGGAGCAACCGTTGTCATTGGAAGTGACGCCCATCAGCCGGAACATCTGATTCTTCAGTATAAGGAGTGCGAGGATCTGGCCAGGCGGTTCGGTCTTCCAATTGTCAATCGCGTTGTGGCGGAAACCATTCTTGCGGGGAAAAAACCGACGGATTATGGAGCTGCTCTTTCTGAACTTCCTGAAAAAGAAAGAGTTCCATAATTGATCCGCGCACAGGAGCTTTCTCGAGAAGAAGGGGAGGGGATGGACCGTAAAACAGGAGGGACACCCCCGGATTTTCCCGGTCAGCCTTCCACAATTTTTTGAAGCATCGTTTCGGGATAATTCATCTCCTGATAGTCGATTCGGATGATTTTCAATCCGGCTTCCCGGCATGCTTCGTCTTTGAATTTATCGGCTTCGGCTTCACTATCTTTTCGATGAGTCCATCCGTCCAATTCGATAATTCGCTGAATTTCCTGAGTTTTTGCATCACAGATGACAAAGTCGAAATGTCTGTTCTTCATTTTTCCTCTGGCACTCTGATAGGCTGAAAAATCCTTGTTTTTCAGATTGAAATCGACATGGATCACATCTTCCATCCTTACCTTGCATAAAAGAATATGTTCGGAAGCCAGTCGTTCCGCCAGAATTCGATAAAAGACTCTTTCATTTTCGGTTAGAATTGATTTTGCTTTCTAATATGTTTTCATTTTCTCATCTCCCCCATCTTATTGGCTAAACTAATTTAATCTATGTTTTTAAATTTTCAATTTTTTCTTTCCTGTTTTTCCGGATGATTCTAAAAACAGATTCTAAATTCAATCGGAATCGGGAAGGGGAGGAATGCTGATTAGAAGAAACAGAAACTCGGGAAGTGGACAAGGGAAAATCTTTCCATTACTGGCAGTTTCGTCCGATTGGAGAAGGAGCAAAGAAGAGGGCAGGGGGGAGACAACGCCTGCTCTTCACCTCCCCTTGATCCTCGATCGTCCATTCTGAAAGATCCCCGGGAAACCTGCTGAATTTTATAAAAAATATCGACCGGGAAATGGTGAAATAAAGCCCGTTTTCCAAAAGGACTTTGAACGAAAAGAAAAAAACTCTCAACGCCGGTTTCTTTCCAAATCAATTTCATGGGGCAGGGGTTGGGGGTTGCGATCTTCCCTTTTCCCCCGGCCTTCCCTTCCTTCCGGATACCACCATTTCCTTCTTTTTTTGGGATTCTCCTCCTCTCTATCGTTCAGCCAGAACGATCCTTTGAAACAAACATTCCTTTCCTTATCCGATCAACAAATCTGGAGAAAATGATAATTCCTTGTAGCAAAGATTTTTTTCTTCCGGGAACAATCTGCGGACGAACCGCCTTTGTTCAGAAACCTTTCTCAATCCATCTCCCTTCGGAATGCGTCTTCAAGGATTGAACATTCATCAAAAGAGTGATTTTAGGGGCCTGAGGGCCCCATTTGTAACGTCGCATAATGGACTGAGTTATGTTGCCGCGCTGGTGGCGGTTCGACCGCGGCAACATAACGGGTGTTATGCGGTGGAGCGCCAGACCGTTGGCGGGGCCTCGGTCCAAAGGGCGCGGAACGTAACGTTGAAAATAGACCTCCGCATCCTCATATACGCGCGCGCACGCGCACGCCCGCGCCTCTAATAGCGGGCTAATAGCGGGCTAATAGCGGGCTAATAGCGGGCTAGAGGTATCAGAATGAGCCTTTTTGAGGCTGGCGCAGTTTCGAGAGCGAAGCGACAAACTGCGAAGCCGAACACGCAACGGATTTATTTTTTTCTTTCTTTTC
>CALXRL010000055.1 GCA_944390735.1 uncultured Victivallales bacterium
AGTGTGGTTTCTGTTGCGAGTCGTGATCCTTTCACGTCGTCGCCTTATTCTCAGTAGCACACTTTTTTAGGTTCAGCCATCTTTTTTTACAATTTACACCTGCTTTCTTTTACCATAGCAACTTTTATTTCCATCTGAACATTCTGGTCCGAGGGGGACGCGACTTCCAGTTGAACCGGACAACTTTCCCCTGTCCGAAAGTGGGAATAGAGACGCGGTACGCTCAGCCGCAGATCAAGATCGCGCGGAAGACGCCGGGTCAGCCTCAGGTTGCGGAACTCCAACGTTGCCCCCGGATGATCTCCGAACCGCATCAGAAGACGCCCGGAACGAGTGTTTGTCCGAACCTGCTGAGGAACCGATCCGGAAAAATGAAAACGGGTCCATTCCCGACCGGGACGGGGAGGGGTTTTCCCCGTGGGCCGCAGACCGAACAGAACCCAGTTGTTGTGCGCCAGATATGCAAATGAGATTGGCTCCCGGCACGGACCGGTAATACGGCATTCCACTTCCACATCAAGGGTCTCGCCCGGCAGAACGGTAAACGCATTGGAAAGCAGTCGGACATTCCGTGTGAGATGGTCCGGATATTGCACGGAACAGATGCCGTTGCCGAATTTGACTTCCGCAATCGGATCAATCTCCCAGAATCCGACATCGTCCAGGGATTCCGGCATTTTCACCAGATTGATGCGACCGCGGAATCGGGGCGAGACATCGTATTTCTCCTTGTTTCCGAACCAGACCGGATGATAGGCGACCGCAGTGCGGGAAACAAAGGTCAGCGGAACATACAGATCCGGATTTCTCCAGGATTCTCCGTTCAAATCAGCCGAAGAATAGCTTAAATAATGCTCCTGCGGCTTGTTGTCGGCATCCTGATAGACGGCATTGAAGATCAATGTCAAGCCGGTGAAGGGGGTGATCCGGTATTCGTTCTTCCGGAGAGGGATCCGGAGCATCGCCTCCCATCCGCCGGGAATCATGCGGCTTTGAGAGCCATAAGCATTGGTGTGAGTTTTTCCTTGAGCGGTTCGCGTAATGGTATATTGCTCCTGTCGGATTCCCGGAATACGCTGTTTTCCGGACGGCATGAGAAAGAACTCAAAACAGTCCCGCTCATATCCGCGTTCCGCCTTGAAATTCAGCAGATCATCCCGGACCTGAAAATAAAGATAGAGGTATTCGAAATCGGCGGCCATGCGGAAACTTGCCGCATGATCCCCGGATGAGGCCTGTTCCTTTCCCGAACGGAGAGGAATCGAGTAGACCGGACGCTTCGACCAGAATTTCGTGTTCTCCCATCCGGGAACATGGGAAAAAAGTTCAACTTCGGCGGCATTCTCCCCGGCCGGCTTCGGGATCCGTCCGGGGACTTTGAAATGCGGAAGCTCGACCCCCTGGAGCGCCAGAGAGGAAAAGTCTTCCGAGGGAAGGGCAAAGGAGAATTTTTCGATTGCCAGGACGCCCTCCCCGCGTGAGGCAACGTCAAGACGGAAAAAGCGGACGTTTCCGGGAACCCTGGTCCGAAGGGAAACACGCACGACCGGCTGATTCGAGGGAATGGAAACACGGCAGGAAGCCGGATTTTCCGCGGGAATGACTTCATTCCCGCTGCCGAAAAAAATCAGTCTCAAATCCGCCGGTGTCCGTTTTGCGGAAATCCAGCGGAAAACGGCTGTCACCTGAACCTCTCCGCGATATTGATACGGAGCCGGAATGGTGCAGATGGCGGCACTCCATTTTTCCGCATGGAATGTGACGGTACTGGTTCCACTGCTGTTTTTAAGCTGCGCCCCGGAGGTCCGCCAATGGTTCAAATCTTTCGGGAGCTCACTTAAAACAAGCTCGGCATAAGTTGGAACACAGATCAGCAGAAGAAGTGAGAGTAAACGAAGATGCATTGAACGGATTCCTTTTTTGATTTTTTTCAAATGATTCTTGTTTTCCGTTTCGGCGTTATGCGGAAACGGAGAATGATCATGGATAAAAGTTCTCCATATCTTCCCGCAGGAAAACAGCCCTCCAGGCCGATGTAAAATTATCAAGCGACTTGTCCATTGCCGTCAAAAGCCCGGGAAAGGAGAAGCTTCCGGAATGGCCGTCCAGAAAAAGAGCGCTTGTTCTCTGTTGATGATGAAAGAAAATCCGGCCGCTGTTGTAATGCATCTTACTGTTTTGTTTTTTCAGGATGCTCAGAGAATCCGTTGCCAGAAGCAGAGCCGAAGGTTTCCGGAATCGACCGGCCTTCAGAAATTCAATGGGCTCCCCTCCCGGATTGCTGACAGTGACTTTGTTCTGTTGATAATAGTCGAAATTTGAGACAAAGCGTTCCGTGTTGGTCATTTCAGCACAACGGATTCCGTAGCTCTCGGCTGGATCCTTCAGACTGACAACTTTGATCGCCGGACAGCGAAAGCTCTTCAGCGGTATTTGCGGGTAGTAGCGGGGAATGGAACTCTGCACGGGCAGCAGATCGTTGAACTCCATCTAATATATGGAAAAGGCCTGTCCGATGCCCCTGAGATTCGCAATGCAGTTGGTGGAAAGAGCATGAAGCCTGGCCTTCTGAAGAGCCGGAAGAAATAAGGAGGCAAGAATCATGATAATTGAAATTACAATCAATAATTCTATCATTGTAAATTTTATCCGGCCGACTTTCCACCTGTCCGGGAATCTTCGGCCTGTTTCCTTTTTCATCTTGTGTTCCTTTCTTTTCTGTGTGAAAGAACTTATTTTAGAAAAATGGACAATCTCAAAAAAACAAATAAGAGCCAGCCTTTGCAATCACTCCGCCGCCGTTTCTCATTTTTGAGTAATTATAGCATGAAAGGATTGATCCGTCAATAGGATACTGTATCAAAGAAATGTTCTATTCTATCATTTCCGAGGGATGGAG
This sequence comes from uncultured Victivallales bacterium, assembly GCA_944390735.1. GTDB lineage: Bacteria > Verrucomicrobiota > Lentisphaeria > Victivallales > UBA1829 > UBA1829. The sequence goes on from CALXRL010000055.1 coordinate 2,900, forward strand.
GAAATGAGATTCGGTTGAAAAGAGAACGTTTCCCGGCCGTTGAACACAAGTTTTTCAGGGGAATGGCAAGGAGAGGCATTCCGACTTGAAAACGTTTCATTTCCGCTGTATGCTATCAAAGCGGATATGAATGATTGAACGAGGGAAAATATGGATGGCGAAACACTCTGGGGTCTGCGTACAACTCTTGTCTATGTTCGGCGAATGAAATTATATTCCGACCGGAAATGGCTGTGGGTCACAGCTCACTTTCCCGTTTTCATGCTGGCCCTTTCCGGGAAAGGGGAAGTTTTTTTTGCCGATGATCCCGAAAGGTCATATCCGTTTGATACCAGTCCGGCACACCGGATTTTTTTTCTGCCACCGGGAAGCCATCGCCATGTCCTGAACCCCCATCCGGAAGCGATTGAACTGATTGCAATCGGGCTGGAATGTTTTTTTCAAAACGACAAAAGTTTTTTCAACTACTTTCTCTGTTCAGAAAAGCTGAAGGAAGAGGAGTATCCCGACATCGAAAGAGCCATTCGTTTTCTCTGGGAAAAGCAGGAGGATCACTCCCTTTCCGCCGAGTTGAGAAAACAGCAGAAGCTTCAAATCCTCTCTGGCATTCTCTGCCGGATTTCCGTTCTTCGGGATTCCCTTCCCGCCCTGGCTCCGGATTCCAGGCTGGAAAAAGTCCTTCCCTTTCTCCGAAAACATTTCCGGGAAGATGTCTCCATTGATACATTAAGCCGAATGTGCGGAATGTCCCGACCGAATTTTTTTCGTCTTTTCAAACAGGAATACGGGACCACGGTATCCCAATATATTCTTTCTCTGCGCATCATTGAAGCGGAACGGCTGCTTGCTTCGGGGAAGCATTCCATTGCGGAAATCGGAGCTCTTTGCGGCTGGGGTGATCCCTTCCATTTTTCCCGTATTTTTAAAAAGAAAACCGGTCTTACCCCAAGTGTGTTCCGAAAAAATCTGAGATAGTCCTTTCAAGCGCAGACTGTCACAAATCGCAAACGGTTTTCGTCCTCGTCTCCCCCCCCCTCGTCACAGCGGCGGAAAAGCACCAATCCCCTGCAGAATCCCGGCAATGCCGAGAGCTGTGACATCCTTGACGATCCTGCCTTCGGCATCAAACGTATAGAAGTTCATGACGGTCGTCGAGAATTTCCTGTTGTTCGGTAGAAGCCCCGCAAATGAGGCGGTTCCGCAGAACGTTCCGGTACAACGCCATTGTACAGCGATGGTCTTTTCGTCGGCGACCATGTTTTCAATCGTCCAATGCACATCCGGAAAACTGCGACGCATGAAATCCACGACACTCAGATATCCCTTTGCGCCATAAAGCGGTGTCGGGGAAAACGGAGCCGTAAATGCGGCGGACGCAGAAATCAGTTTTTCTCCCAGAGCAAGATCATTGGTGTTGATACACTCTTCGAACTGCCGCATCACAGCGCGATTTCGCTCCATTGTTTCATGGTCCGGCATGATGTGCCTCCTTTTGTCTTCTTTATTCGTTGGGCCGCAATCTCATGACCAATTGCGAGGTCTTTGCCGATCCCCTCGCAAAGATGTTCTGCCGGAGAAAGAGATGTTCTCCGATTTGCTGAATTCCCCTGTCAGGAATCAATGATTCCGTTTTTCGATCAAATCAGGAAACGATCTTCTCCCGGCTCCTCGATGCCCCGTCCAAAGTGGATGCGGCATAGCGTCATATTCCGTCAAGGGAAATAAAATAGCATGGAGAATTCCGATTGCAAATCAGAATACCGGAATCAGAAACCAAACAGGCCGATGCTTTCGGATCGGACCTTGACCGACGACAGAACAAACCTCCCTGTGGGACACAATCCATCGGCTTCCGAGAGCTTCGGAAAAACCTTCGTACAAATTTTATAAAACATTGACATTGCCTCCTGGATCGCCCCACCTCTCCGGTCATGACAATTCGTAAGGGAAAAATCAGTTTTTTTTTGCAGACATCTTGACTTTTTTCGGGTTTTGTTGTATAATGATAAAGTTGGCTAGTACTTGGCGTGAATAGATTTGTTGAAAGATGCGGAAAAGAAGCGAACGCGGATTAAGGAAGAGGATAAAGACATATGCGGAAACGATCCATGCAGACCATATCCGATGTGCAGAAGGTCTGGCACAGGGTGATGTCGATCCGGTTCCGGACGGGGAATCAGGCGGTCCGGATTCCATCGTCAAACGAGCTTGCCAGCGAATTCGGAATTGCGCGTTCTTCGGTCCGCATCGCGCTGGAGCAGCTGACGGCGGAAGGAATTCTGATCACCCGGAAGGGGAGCGGAACTTTCATCAATCCGAAAACGACCTTTTTTCTGCATGAAAAATCCACTTTGATCGGATTGATGATTCAGAACTGCAACAATTTCTTCTATTCACGGGCAATCCAGGGAGAACTGGCCTGTTTCTTCTCCGAGTTTTATCGGACCGAATGGAATGTCCGGAATGTGGAGGCAACCATGCTGACGCCGGACGATGTGCGAATGACGATTCAACACAACTATCTGGATGCTCTTCTGACGTTTGGCACACCCGATTTCATTGTTAAAACAGCAGATGAGCTTCTTCCTCTGGTCAATCTGGGCATTTATCGGAAAGGGGTGACCAATGTTGTTTCGGATCTGGACGGGTGTATTGAGGAGTTGTTCCGGATTACAGGACGCGACCGGGACATTCTGGTTTGGGATCTCACCAATCCCGAAAGCTATATCGCACAGTCTTTACGTTCAAAGCCGGGGCTGACTCGTTTTCCTGGGACGGAGAATCTCATGGAAAACGAGGTTACGGCAAAGCTGCTTCGGGAACTGTTTGCGGAAAAATGTCCGGACTGGATTCTGATTCATCCCGATTGGCTTGAACTCTTTCGGGGAGTCATTGTCGAATGCTATGGCGAGGAACGGGCGCGAAAAATTCTCTGGCTGTATCACAACGTCCCGGATACAACGCATGAGTGGACCGGATATTTCATCCGTGCGGATCGGCGGAAAGAAGTTCGCGCGGCAATCTCTCTTTTGAAACGGAAGATGAACGGCGAAACGGAAATCGGTGATGTTTCCGTGCCCGCACAGCTGGTCCGCTGTCCGGATGACGCGGCTTTGTATACAATGGATTGAACTCTTACAATAACAAAGGAAAGGATTCGACTATGATTTTGCAAATTAGAAAAAGAAATTTCACACTTATTGAGCTTCTTGTTGTGATCGCAATTATTGCAATTCTGGCATCTCTTCTTCTGCCGGCTCTGAACAATGCACGGAAGCGGGCGAGAGGCGTTCTCTGTACCGGGAATCTGAAACAGGTCGGTCTGACTTCCACGATGTATCAGCAGAATTATGATGATTTCATCATGCCGTCCCGATTCACCGCGCCCTTCGGATACAGTGGATTTACATGGAATTATTATTGTTTCTCCAATCGTTTTTTGAACATGAAGAGTCTGACTTGTCCCGAATTGCCCGCACGACCGGATCTTTTACCATATTATCGGGAGAACAGGGGCCTGCCGGACAGTGGAGGACAGCCGAATTTGTCCTGGTTCTGCATTGGATACGGAATCTCCTTTATCACATCGGACTATGCGGCCACCAGAGGAGCTCTGAAAGTCTCCCGGATTACTTCTCCCTCCCGGAAGATTTACGGTGGAGATTCTCTGGACAGAAAAAAAACATCCCCGACCCCGGGAACGTTGCTTTATACCCAGGCTCATGAGGATTCCGTGCTGGATCCGCGACATTTGCAGCGGGCAATGCTCATGTTTATTGACGGGCATGTCTCCTCGGTCGGCGCGATTCATTATACGCAGCTCTACTATATGCCGGAAACAAAAGCGTTCAACCGGAGCAACTGGTCGGAATCCAATCCGTGGAATTTGTATGAATGATGTTCGGGGGGTGTTTCGTGCTTCGCACGACCAGCGTCTCGCCGCTGGACCGCGGCAAGGACACTTTGTCCTTGACCCGAGAAAAATGCTTTCGCATTTTTCCGCTTTCGATTGATATGGGTGTTGGTGTTGTTTCGTTTTCAGAAAGGGTAAACGTATGCGAAAAAGTTTGATTGTCGTTGGAGCTTTAGTGGCTGGATTTGCTCTTTCGGCAGAGAATCCAGCCAGAGTGGATATCAGCGGAGTACCCTCAATTCCGTTGAAGTTTACGGAGCAGTCCGGTCTCCGGATCGGATACGGGACATGGCAGAAGCCGCAGCATGTCAAGATGTATTTGACTGCCACGCTGGATGCCTCGGAAGACTGGAAAAAAGGGGAAATCTCCTTTACGCCGGAAAAGGCTGGAAGAGTCAGATTTGAGCTTCTCGGTCCGCAGATCCGGGGAGGGAAGAAGACCCGTCACAAGCCGGAAGGGGTGTTGTATGATAATATCAGGATCAATGGGAAACTGATTCCGAACGGGGATTTTGAGGCGGGAAGAAAAGGATTCTCGTTTGTCGCACGGGAAAAGCGGTATCCGGGACGGATTCTGTTCAATCCGGCGCTGGCGAAATCCGGCGATGCCTGCGCGCTTGCGTGGCACGACGGACCAATCGCGTTCGGCTATCCGGTCGAGGCAGGAAAACCGGTCACGGTGAGCTTCGATTACCGGTCCGCCGGAGAGGTTCCGCCCGAAAAAGAGACAAATCAGTTTTATCCGCTTTCTCTTCGTTCCGCCGCAAACATGGGCTTCGCCGATGAGGCTGCAGGGGATGGAAAAGGCGGATGGACCGATCAGGGGCCGAAAAATGATCTCCGCACGCTCTCTCCCGGGGTGAAAACGTTTCACTCCTGGCCATTTCGCATTCTGGATCCGGAAAAAAATGGCGGCCGGTCCTGCGTGATCTTCAAAGGGGTGAATTCTCCGTTTGGAACGGAGAAAATTGTGCTTCCGGTGAACCGGGTGTGCAACGCGATTGCTCTTCTGAATGCCTGCGCATGGGCAAAGGCGGGAAGTGTGGCGGCAACCGTGGAGGTGGTCCCGGCTAAGGGAAAGACGATGCGTTTTCCGCTCGTTGTCGGAAAGCAGACCGGTGACTGGTGGAATCCGGGCACCGTTCCGAATGCGGAAGTCGCATGGAAAAGTGGAGGAGTCAACGGGGAGATCGGATTGTATTCGACGGTTTTGAGCTGGAAGAAACCTGCCATGATCCGTTCGATTTCCATTTCCTCCGCAGGCGGAAGCGTAATTTTCGGACTGGTTGCCGTTACGGCGGGGGATTTTCAGAAGGCGGAAGACGACACCGCCGGTTTGGAGTGGAAGATCCCGCTCAGGGAAAAGGCCGCTTTGAGTGTTCTGCCTCTCGAACAGCTGAAACTGGAGATGGCAAGGGCGAAATTTCCGGCGGAACGCTTTTTCAACGAAAAGAAGTGCTGGAACCGTCTGGAAGTCCGCAATGAAAAGGGGGAGAAGCTGGAGCATTGCATGGTCAAGTTCACCCGGAACCTCTCACCGCTGATTTTTGTCCGGACGGGCGGAAAGACGGAATCGCTTCTGCTCCGGATCGGGACGGAGGCGAATGGAAAGATTCTCTCTCCCCGACAGGCGTTCCGTCTTTTCACGGGGAAGGAGAAGGCGGACTACCGCGCGGACGAGTGGGGAAAGGGAGTGTTTGTGTATCCGGAAAATGCCACGCTCCGTCAGACCCGGACCGTGCCCGATGAGGACTCG
>CALXRL010000056.1 GCA_944390735.1 uncultured Victivallales bacterium
AGAATAGAGACGGAACCCCTTTTCAGATGAAAAATTTTCAGATCAATAAACGTCGGATTCCATTGTGAATGGTATCCTCCATAGTCCAGATACCGTGCAGGCGCCATCTTATTGTTCTTTGCCGGGCAATAAAACGCCATTGAACCATTATATGGTCTGTCTTTTGTTTTTGGTCCGCAACGGGGATTGAATGAGCCTTCAACCGTTTTCCCGCTGATTCCCATATAGGAATTCAAAGGAACTGCATAGTATCCCGGCTGGGAAACGTCACAGACGGGATAGTGTCCCACATTGTCTTCCGCATAGAGATGAATGGCGACTCCCTGCTGTTTCATGTTGGACTGGCACGATTTTGCCAGTCCCGACTGAATCGCCTTATTCAGAGCGGGAAGAAGAACGGAAATAAGAATCGCAAGAATTGCAATCACAATGAGAAGTTCAATCAATGTAAAAAACGGCGGATCAAAAATCCGGAGAAGCGGTTGGAAGAGACGCTCCGCTTTGTTCTGCTTTTCCGCGGGCGACGTTTTTCCGCGGGGACCCCGGATTACCTTTTCGGAACCCAAACCTCTCCGGACAGCCGGAACACCGACTCGTTTCATAGAGACCCTCCATTTCTGATAAGGAATGAACTTTCTCCCAAAACAGGATTTTCCGCGATCTCATCCGGTTTTGAGGTCGTGAATAAATCAATGATCGTATTGGCGTCTTTCTGGTAATCAATATCGACGGCAGCCAGTTCGGGCCGGAGCAGACGGGCCGTTTCGATATCCCCGATGCCGAGAACCGCCATCTGTTCCGGCACGGAAATTCCGTGATCCCGCAGCGCCTGAAGCAGTCCGCTTCCCAATCCGTAATTGCTGCAGCAGAAGAATGCCGAGCATTCGGAGCGGCACGTCTCCAGCTGTTCCATCATAAACGCATAGCCGTCGGCCCCCTCCGGAAGAGTGAGGACCATTCGTTCGGTGAACGGCAGACCTTTTTCCTTCATCCAGGCCCGGTAGCATTTTGCGCGCTCTTCGAACGTTCTGCCGGAACAGGAATAACAGCCGATCCGGCGATGTCCCTTTTCATAGAGGGCATTCAGCGCTCTGCCCACCAGCTGCTTTTCATTGTAGCAGTAGCGGAAACATCCATTCAGAAGCCGCGCGGCGGAACTGCTCCCGTAAAACAGATGAAACACATTCCGTTCCTGCAGGGCTTTGTGGTGGCGCAGCATGATATCCGGACAGCGGAAAAAAATCACGGCGGAAAGTTTTTTGTAGATAATCTGCAGATTCATGAGATTCGCTTCAAAATCCTCCACCGAACAATTGATTGTGACCCATCCCGCCTTGGAGGCGTAGGGCGATTCCCCGAGACCGTAGGAAAACTGATTGAGCTCGTTGCTGTTGGCTCTTGAGGCATAGGAGACTATCAGGATCTGTTTGGTCCGGCTGGTCGGCGAAACAAAAATGCCGCTCCGGCTCCGTCGGAAGATCAGTCCTTTCGCTTCCAGATGTTCCAGCGCGGCAACCACGGTCGCCTGACTGGCATGGTATGTTTCCTTCAGCTTGGCTACGGAGAGAAAACGGTCGTAGACATGATAGGATCCACTGAGAATCAGCTTCTCCAGTTCCGCTTCCAGTCGTTTGCTTTTGGATAACTCCTCGCTCATCGTCTGCCTGTCCGTGTGTGAAAAGTTAATCTGTATCGATATAATTCTTTCTTATATTATATCAAATTTTCGGCTTTTGTCAAGAGCGAAAAAGGGGGGAGTTTGAAAAAACTCGAAAATTTCTGCCGGAAAAGTCGGATTATTCGTCCGCCTTTCTTTCCCTACGGAATCTCTCTTCCGCGGGAAGACGGGGAAGAGGGAATCGGCGCGTATTCCGGATGGAGAAAATTTGTTTTTTTCCGAAATATTTCAGAAAAAAGAAAAGAATCCGCTTGAATTTTCCGAAGAAACGGCCAATTTAAAAAACAAACGGTTGGTTTCTTTTTTAAGGAGGGTTCACATGAATGATTCGGAAGCAATCGGTTCTCCGGAGATTCTGGAGAAGTTTCTTTCGGCTCCCCCGGAGCGGCTGGTGGAGATGATGAGACGTCTGGACGGGGATCTGATGATTCTCGGGATCGGCGGGAAAATCGGAGTCAGCCTTGGACTTCAGGCGGCGGAGGCGGTCCGGCGCTCGGGGGTTCCCAGAAAAATTTACGGCGTTTCCCGCTTTTCCAGAGAGGAAGATCGGGAAAAACTGGAGGCGGCCGGTCTTGTCACGATTTCCTGCGATCTGATGGAGCTTGAGAGCGTGAACCGTCTTCCGCGGGTCCGGAATCTTATTTTCATGGCGGGGCGGAAGTTCGGAACGGAAGGAAGCGAAGCGGAAACCTGGGCCATGAATGTCATTGTGCCCTCCCGGATTGCGGAACATTTCCGGGAGAGCCGGATCGTTGTCTTCTCCACCGGTTGCGTGTATCCCATGCGGTCGGTCCTGCAGGGAGGATGTACGGAGGAGACTCCGCCGGACCCGGTGGGAGAATATTCCCAGTCCTGTCTGGGACGGGAACGCGTCTTTCAATATTACAGCGGGAAATATGGAACGGAACTTCTGCTTTTCCGCCTGAACTATGCGGTGGATTTGCGTTACGGGGTTCTGGATGACATCGGGCGGGCCGTCTGGGAGGGGAGGCCGGTCAACAACACGGTCGGGTATTTTAATGTGATCTGGCAGGGCGATGTGACGGCAAATGCTCTTCTCTGCCTGGAGCTCGCGGGGAATCCCTGCGAGATTCTGAACGTGACCGGTCCGGAAACGGCGGGCGTGGAGGAGACGGCGCTTCTCATGGGCAGACTTCTGGGGCGGAAAGTCACGTTCCTCTGCGAGAAATCGGGGGATCGCAGTTTTCTCAGCAATGCGGGGAAGATGTGCCGCCTTCTGGGATATCCTTCCGTCTGTCTGGAGAAGATGATCCATCTTCAGGCGGAATGGATTGCCCATGGCGGAATCTCCATCGGAAAGCCGACCCATTTCGAAGTCAACAACGGAAGGTTCTGAACATGAAGACGATTTGCGATATTGATTCCGACGTTTTAAAAGCCGTTCGCCGCGGAGTCGCCATTCCAGCCCAGGTTCTGGCATTGAATGAGGACGGCTCTTTTGCTCCGAACTATCAGAGGGCGCTCTGCCGCTATTTCATTGATTCCGGCGTGGGGGGAATCGCGGTGGGGGTGCATTCCACCCAATTTGCGATTCGGGATCCGGAATACGGACTCTTTGAAACCGTGCTGCGGGAGACGTCACGCTTTATCGACGAGTGGTGCCGTTTCCGGGGGAAAAAGATTCTGAAAGTCGGCGGCGTCTGCGGGCGGACTGAACAGGCTCTGGCGGAGGCGGAGTTTGAAGTCTCGTGCGGGTATGACGCGGTTCTGCTCTCGCTTGCGGCGTTTCATGATGCGTCGGTGAAAACGATGCTGGAGCATTGCCGGAAAGTGGCGGAAGTCGTACCGCTGATCGGGTTTTATCTTCAGCCCCGTGTCGGTGGACGATATCTGCCGCTGGAATTCTGGAGGCAGTTTGTCCGGATTGAAAACGTGCTTGCCGTGAAGATTGCGCCGTTCAACCGCTACTGCACGTTCGATGTCGTCCGGGCCCTGGCGGAATCCGGACGGGAGGATCTGACGCTCTATACCGGCAATGATGACAATCTTCTGATCGACCTTTTGAGCGAATACGAAATCGGGGGCAGAAAAATCCGGATCAGGGGCGGTTTGCTGGGACATTGGTCGGTCTGGACGAAACGGGCGGTGGAACTGCTGGACGAGATCCATGCTCTGACTGACAGCGGCGAGCCGATTCCGCCGGAACTGCTCACGCGCGCCATGAAAATCACCGATGCCAACGCCGCTTTTTTTGACGCGGCCCATGCGTTCGCCGGTTGTATTTCGGGACTGCATGAGGTTTTGCATCATCAGGGGCTTCTGCCGGGAATCCGGTGTCTGGATGCGGAGGAGACCCTTTCCGAGGGACAGAGAGAGGAAATCCGACGGGTGTATCGTGCGTATCCGGAACTGAACGACGATGAATTTGTCGCCGCGAATCTGGAGTTGTGGCTCTCGGACAATCCCGTTGAAAGCAAATCCCATCCAGGAGCTCAATGATGCAGGAACGGGCGAAAAAGACCCGGAGTCGGATTCTGGAGTCGGCGGTCGGACTTTTTTCCGCGCAGGGGTTTCATGGCGCAACCATCGATGAAATCGCGGCGCTTGCGGACGTCAATAAACAGCGCATTTATGCTTATTTCGGTTCCAAGAGCCGTTTGTTCGAAGCGGCGCTGCTGGATGTCTTCGAGCGCATTGAGCTTTTTTCCCATGACACCCTTGCGCGCGCGGAAAAACATCCGGAAAAGATCACGGCAATTGTTCTGGATGGATTTCTGAAAGTACACAAGGTTCATCCGGAACTCTGGCGGCTTCTGGCGTGGGCCAATCTGGAAGGATCTCTCTGCACGGAGGCTCTCAATCAGGCACGCCGGCAGGAGAATGAGCGTCTGCGCCGTCTTTATGAGCGAGCCGTCGGGGAGGGACTTCTGCGGCCGATTCCCTTTGAAACGTGGCTTTTCACTCTTCTGGCGGTAACCTGTTTCCGCTTCTCCAATGAACGGACTCTGGTTCATACCATGGATGGAATCGTCTCCATGCAGAAGATGGAGCGGAAACTGGCGACAGGTCTGAACACTCTTTTTACTCCGGAGAAGAAGTCAAAATGATTGGAATCGACGAACTGAATGCCAGAATTGAAGCGATTGTTCCGGAGGTGGCGGCATTTCGGCATTCTCTGCACCGGATTCCGGAACTTGCGGGGGATGAATGGAAAACTTCCGAAACGATTCGAGCCCGTCTCGCCCCCCTGAATCTGGAGGTGGAGAAGCCGTTTCTGAAAACGGACGTCATCGCGTTCCTGAACAGGGACCGGAAACCGAATCTGACCTTGCGTGCCGACATGGATGCTCTTCCTCTGGAGGAATCGGACAAGGAATGTCCCTATTGTTCGCTTCATCCCGGCAGGATGCACGCATGCGGGCATGACGGGCATGTCGCAATGCTGTATGGAGCGGCAAAAATTCTTTCGGAGTGCCGGGAGGAGGTCCCCTGTTCCGTCCGTTTTCTGTTTCAGCCGGGAGAAGAGATGGCCTGCATGGCAAGAGCTCTGCTGGAGAGCGGGGCGCTGGATCATCCCGAACCGGATTTCATCACGGGTCTTCATATCTGGCCGGGGGAGCCCCGGGGAAGGATCTGTACGAAGCCGGGAGTGCTGATGGCGGCGGCCGTTTTTTTCCGGATTGTTCTGCGGGGCAGGGGGGGACACGGCAGTCTGCCGGGAGCGGCGAGAAACCCCATCGACTGTGCGGCGGACATCATGACAGCATCCCGGGCGGTGGTTCCGTCCAACTGTGTTCTGACATTCTGCTCCTGTCATGCGGGGCGGAACAGCACGGTGATTCCGGAACTCACGGAACTGGAGGGGACGATCCGCTTTACCGATCCGGAAAAGGGAACCCGGTTGCTGGCGGACTTTGAAAAGAGCGTCCGGGATCTGGCTGCCGAGCGGGAAATCCGGTGTGAGTTTCACTCATCACTTCCCTATCTGCCGGTGATAAATCGGGAGGAGGCGTTTGAGAAAGTCCGGAACCTGGTTTCCGGATGGTGCGGGAAGGAGGCGTTTCATGAGCTCTCCGGACATACGATGAGCAGTGAGGATTTTTCATGGTATCTGCGGCGATATCCTGGAATTTTCTGTCATCTGGGAGCGGGTCCGTCCGCGCAGCTGCACTCTCCGCAATTTGATTTTGATGACAGATTGCTTTCGGCCGGGATCCGCTATTTCTGTGTTCTGGCTCTCGGGCTGTTCCGATCATGAAAAGTCTGAAAGAGTTGTACCGCTGCGGGCATGGCCCGTCCAGCAGTCATACCATGGCGCCATTCCGTGCCTCCGAGATTTTTCTGCGGAGATATCCGGATGCGGCGCACTTTGAAGTGACTCTGTTCGGAAGCCTTGCCGCAACGGGAAAAGGCCATTTCACCGACCGGGCGATCTGTTCGGTCCTGTCCGATTCGCGCACGAGGATTCATTGGAAGCCGGATCTTTTTCTGCCGGAACATCCGAATGGGATGCTGTTTGCTGCGTTTGACGCCTCTTCCGATCCGCTTGGGAGCTGGAAGGTGTTTTCCACGGGAGGAGGCGCGCTGTCCGAAGATGGAAACGTGGAAGAGACGCCGGAATGTTATCCGTTTCAGACAATGAATGAAATTCTGGAACTTTGCGATCGACGGGGGCTTTCACTCTGGCAGGTCGCGGAGGAGTGGGAAGCGCTGGAGTGGCTCTCCGGGACCTATGAACAGATGATGAGGACTCTGAATGAGGGATTGAATCGCGAGGGCGAACTTCCGGGAACTCTGCATCTGAGACGTAAAGCGCGGGAGGTGTATCGGAGATCGAATCTGCTGAGAAAGGAGCTTCGACGGACGGGACTGATTGCCGCATATGCCTATGCTCTTGCGGAAGAAAACGCGTCGCTTGGGCGTGTGATCACGGCTCCGACCTGCGGATCCAGCGGCGTTCTGCCGGCGGTTCTGCACTATCTTCAGGAGTTCTATCACTGTTCCGTCCTGGAAATAAGACATGCCCTGACCGTTGCCGGAATGGTCGGCAATCTTGTCAAGCAGAACGGTTCGATCTCCGGAGCGGAGGTGGGGTGTCAGGGGGAGATCGGAACCGCCTGTGCCATGGCGGCTGCCGGAGCGGCCGCTCTTCTTGGCGGCACTCCCCGGCAGTGTGAGTATGCCGCGGAGATGGGACTGGAACATTTTCTGGGATTGACCTGCGATCCCGTCTGCGGTTTTGTTCAGATCCCGTGCATCGAGCGCAATGTGCTTGCGGCCAATCAGGCGATGATTGCCGCGGAGCTTGCCCTGCTTTCCGATGGTTGTCACAGGGTTTCGTTTGATGATGTTGTCCTGACCATGTTGAGAACGGGACATGATCTGCCTTCCATTTACCGGGAGACCTCGCAAGGCGGTCTGGCTGCGATTGTTCCTGCTCATCGCTAGAAGCTCTGCCCGGCTGCCTTGACGCCGGAACGTCAGGCCGGAGGAGGCGAGGGGAATGGCCGGAAGATGTCGTCCCTGTTCCGGATCCGCCGGGGATTGAATGCGAGCAGCAAGTCGGTAATGCTTCCGTTTGTGACGGGGAGCATTCCGTGTAAGACGGTCTCCCTCCCTGATGATGGGCGCATCACCGATTTTGCGGCGATACAAGAAATTCCCGAACTTTTCATGAAGGAGGAAACGCCTTTTCCGTATTTGCAGAAGAAAAGGGGGATCTTCTGGAAAATCATCGGCATGGACCTTTCCGATCTTCATTCCCGGGAAAAAATTTTCTTTTGTGGAATTTCCCGCGTTTTGCCTCTTGACAATTCTTCCCTTTTTTGCTATAATAATAAATAGATATATAGATATCATGAGGTTTTTTTATGAAAAAAGATGAAATTCATCAATATTTTGCAAAACTGCAGGCAGAGAAAAAAATCAAGCCGGGAGACAAACTTCCGAATTATGCGGAGCTTTGCAGAATGTTTCATACCACGTATGCAACCGTGCAGGACGCGTTCAAACGGATGGAACGTTCCGGTATGATCCAGATCGTACATGGAGTCGGCTCATTTCTTTCCGGCGGGGAGCCGCTCGAAGTTGAACTTTTCCTTACGGAAACCACATTCGATTTTGCGGAGATGCAGAAGATTCTGGATGCGGTCTCCAGGAAGAACGACCTCAATCTCCGCATTACAATCCGGCGCAGCGGGCGCGATTCGGTGGATTCCTTTTTTACCGGACACAAGGTGATCATCGCGGAGACCGATCTGAATACCTGGACCGCCGGCTCCATGATGGATTATTCGGTCTTTCCCGATTATGAATCCGTTATGAAAAAATGCCGCCGCTTTCCCGCAAGAAGGAATTCTCATCTTCTGCCGTTTTACTACATCACGTACCAGGGGGGCGTGAATCTTCCGATTCTGAGCAGGATCGGTCTTTCTCCGGAGTCGCTGGATTTCAGTGATCTTGCCACCTTGCGTCTGCTGGAACGGAAATGCACTTCGGAACATCTGGTTCCCTTTTCGATGGGGGATGATTTTTCGACACCGAATCTGTGGGACTTTCCCCCGTTGATTTTTGTCATTCTTGCGATGATGCGCCGACAGAAAGAGCAGGTGCCATTGTACAAACCTCCGTTTTTCTGCACGGATACCATCAAGGAACTTTTCCGGATTCTGAAAAAACCGATTCATTACCGGTGTGGATATCCTCTGAATATGGCGGCAAATCCGAACATCGGGTCCTGGATTTCCGTCCAGCACTGGAAAAAATTCGGGATCCGCGGGGAGGATTTCCGGATTGTTCCCCTGCTGGTGAACGGCAGAAAGCAGCTGTTTTATACTCCGACGGTTCTGCAGACGTTTGTGAATCCGAGCATTACGCTCAATGAACGCGAACGCATCTGGAAGTTCCTGAAAGCGCTGCTCTCTTCAGAGGTTCAGAGAAAAATTACCGCGCTGGGGGGAGTCCTTTCCGCACGAGACGACTTTTCTCCTGAAGATCATCTCTGGTGCAGCCGTCCGGATTTCCGCCACTTCTTTCCGGATGACAATACCCGAATGCTTCTCTGCAGCATCTCGGAGGATAAGCGGATCGAAGGAGCTTTGTCCGCCCTGTTCCGTCAGTATATCCTGTACAATGCGGATCTGGATGCCGTTTGCCGGGGCATGGATGATGCCCTGCTTTCCCGGGAAAATATTCACTGAAATACTATTCTTCAATACAGAGGGAGCGAAAATGACAAGATATTTCCACATCTGGCTTCTGCTGCTTATTTCTGGACTGACAGGAATGGGAGGGGAGCTTCTGTCGAAAGACAATCTGTCCGGACCGGAACTCCGCCATATTCTGCCGCCGCGCAGGGCCGTGGATCTTGTTTCAGGCATTCCATGGGATTATGCGAAACTCAAATTCAATACCATGCCGGATGAATCAACCCGATGGAAACAAATTGAGGTGCCGTGCGATACGTACATCCGGGATGGAGAATCCGGTTTTTTCCGCACGTGTTTCCAGTTGCGTCCGGAAGAGATCGGGAAAACCGTTCTTCTCAAATTCAGAATAGTCTGTCCGGTCGGCGAGGTGTTCCTGAACGGAAAGGCCGTCAAGCTGCACTTCGACTATACTCTTCCGTTTGAGTGCGACATTTCACGATATGTCAAAGCCGGTGAAAACATTCTTCTTGTCCGTCACAGCAATGTCAAGGACATGGGAAAGGAGTTCGACGGCGACAATATCCCATCGGTTGTCGGCTGGTCGCATGTCGGAAGACGCGGCGTCAGCGGACCGGTTCATCTGGAGATCACTGATCCGCTTCATATCCGGGACATTGGGGTGCAGACTCTGATTGCGGGCGGAAAGCGTCTCCGGATTCTGGCAACGGTTCGCAACAATGGCAGGACAGCGAAGAGTTGCCGGATTCAAGCAGCGGTCGGTTCCGAGTGGCGGACGGAGAGTCCCGTTGTGACCGTTCCTCCGGGAGCGGAACGGGAAGTCGAGCTCTTCAAAGCATGGGAGAATCCGAAACTCTGGAGCCCGGACACTCCGCATCTTTATTCTGCCGACATTCTTCTTCTTTCCGAAGGGAAAACGGTTGATGCCTATCGTCAGCGCTTCGGATTCCGGGAAATTTCCATCAAGGGCAACCATCTTTTTCTGAATGGTTATCCGTTTATCAACCGGCGTTCTTCGGACGGTCCGGATGTCGGAATGGACATGATTGCGCGTGGAAGCACTTCGCTGCCGAGGAAGCGGGCCTCCAAATCCGTTCTCCGGGAGCAGCTGCGGCGACTTCGCGCACGGGGATATGTCGGAATCCGCTCCGGGCTTTTTGAACTTTGCGAGATCAGCGATGCATGCGACGAGGTCGGAATTCTGATTTCCCCCCTTGCCAGTGTCGGATCGTGGGGCAAAACCAAAACGGACCGCTGGTGGAAACTGGCTCGGATTCATGAAGAAAACATGGTCCGGACCTTCCGGAATCATCCCTCTGTGATCTATTGGGGAATTTCCAATGAATTCGGCACGATCTATGGCGGACGCGGAGTGGAAAAGATTCTCACGCCGAAACAAGTTGCTCTCGGAGAGTTTGTTCAGAAACTGGATCCGACCCGTTTCTGGACCGCATACGGGGAGTGCGATCTCGGCGATCCCGTTTCCTCCCCGGGCCCGGCTCCCGTCCGGAGTTATCACTATCCGGTCAACATGACCTACGGCGGACGCAACTTCCCGAGTGTCAACTACTGGTATCCCGATGGTGTCAATCTCGAATGGCAGGGGAAGTTCTCCCATACGGACAAGCCTCTGATGATCAGTGAGGATCTCTATCACGGCATGTTTGATAACTTCTTCTGCATGGCAAAATGGCAGGGGGATACGATTTATACCCCCCGGGGGCTTTACGATGCCATGTTTACCGCCATCCGCATGTTTGCTGAAGGCTATTACCGCGGGGGAATCGGTTCGTGGGAACCGTGGTGCGCCTTTCCGTTTGCGGACTCCAATCCTCTTTTTGCCGACGGCCGTCAGCCGATGCCCGACTTTCTGATCGCCATGCGGGAACAGTTTCCGAACTTCCGTTCCGGGGCGTCCGAACAGCGAAAGCTCTATGTCTATCAACAGACTTTTCTTCCTCGGGAGATCACCCTGATCCGGGAGGATTCCTTCCGCGGGAAAACGTTCTTTACCGACCGGAAAACATTCCGCATGCTCCCCGGTTCCTGTCACGAGGAGACGATTGCCGTCCGTGCTCCGGAAAGCCGGGAGTTCGGCGTTTTCTCCATCAAATACACGATGAAGGAAGGGGATAAAACACTGGCCGGGCGAACTTTTTCTTTTACCGTCATTCCGGAAAGCGGACGCGAAACACCGCGCGGAACCGCTCTTCTGGCAAATCCCGCCAGTCCCATGAGGAGTTATCAATACCCGGCCGGAACCGGGGAAAAGGCGGGCGAAGTCATTGCCGGAAAACCGGAAATCATCGTGGTGGACAAGGAGCTCTCCGCAGAGGAAGGCAGACTTCTGAACCGCTATGTCGAACAGGGCGGAAAAGTGCTTTATCTGAATGCCTCCCTTCTGGCATGGAAGCCTCTTCAGACAGAGTCCAGCGCCTCGAAAACCTATGTTTTCCGCCGGAATGAAGAGGTTCTTCCGGGACTTCCCCCTCCGCTTTTCCGCTGGTGGAGGCCCGGTTATGTTCTGAATGATGTCTCATACCTCAAGGAGGAATCGGTTCCCATGGAGGTCCTGTTCGACACCTTTTCCCAGAGACCGGATTCAGCCGCCGCGATTCTCCGGTATTACCGGGGAAAAGGCGTCTGGCTGCTCTGCCAGCTTCGGATTCCATCCGCTCTCAATCAGGAGCCGGCCGCGGGCTTTGTCTTTGAAAAACTGCTTGCGGAGCTGGAAAAACCAGTTAAACCTTTCCGGCGCACCGCCGCATGCGCGGATGACGATTATCGTAAGTTCCTTGTCCGGAACGGGTTCAAAATCGGAACGGATCCCGCGAAAGCGGATCTGGTGATTGTCAGGGCGTCGGAAAAACTTTCCGATGAGCAGAGGGCTTCGATTTTTTCCCACTCCCGTCGCGGGAAAACGGTTCTTGTGGCGGAACTTTCCGGGAAAAATCCTGAACTGATTGATCAGCTTGGACTTACGCTGTCACCCTCCCGGGCGGAGTTCCTGACCCGCACCCACAACAAGGGGATTCTCGCCGGACTGAGCAATGATCTGCTGTCCTATACCAAACTGACCGATTTCTTTTTCTACTTCCGTGGAGAAGTCATCTATCCACACTATCGACTGCGCAATCTGAAAGATCCGGCCACCTTTGGTTCTCTCGCCCCGAAAAAAGCGGGTTCCGCGGAAGTGCTGATTGAACCGGGAGCCATGCTTGCCATCCGCAATGGCAGCGGAACCATTCTTGTCTCCACCATCCGCTGGAGCGAGCTTTCGGTTTCCTATTCCCGCCGTGTTCTGTTTTTTCTCCGGAACCTCTTCGGAAATCTCGGAATACGAAGCGGAACGGAAAGCTCCGGAGGAATGCTGACATGTCTCAATCTCAAGCCGTATATGAATCGCTCCTTCTGGGCGGACCCGCAGAAACGGCGCGGGTATTCGCTTGCCAGACCCTGGTTTGACAACGGAAACGACATGCGTTATTTCCCGGTCAATCTCTGCGGATGGAGTCCGTATGCCAACAACGCCTGTCCGGTGGAAAAATTCCCGACCGATCCCGTCTATTACGGGGGGATCAAATTCCTGCTTGTCGATCCGCTGACCGAGCGGCGGGACGGCGCGGGAGTCCTCGTGCTCTTTCCCGGACAGAGATTCGGGATGCCTCTGAGCGGAAAACTCTCCAGAGTCCATTTTCTAGGCGCGACTCGTGATGAACTGCCCTCGGGAACTCCTGTTCTTGCGTTTTCCGTTGAAAACAAAGGGGATTCCGACTGGCGCAGCAAAAAACAGCTCTTCCAGTTCGGGGATCATCTTGGAGCATATACCGGAGAAAGTTCTCTTCGAAACGGCAAAATCGGCTGGCGCGGCCATTCGCAGACCTCTTCCAACGCGTCCCTTTACGTCTGGAGTGGTGACAATTCCTCCTCCTCCGGAACCCATGCCTCTTTCTTCACTTTGGAAAATATATCCACTACGCCGGTTGCTGTGATTGCAGTGACGGCCGAATATCAATAAAACAGTACAGAAAGGATTCCGAAATGAAAACGATTCTGAAACCGGGGCTGATCGCCTGCATGCTTCTGGCAGGAGGCGTTTCGCTTTTTGCCGCTTTCGCCAATGACGCCGAGGCGGGGAAAGCGGCCAGGGAGGCTGTCGCGAAGAAAGATCTCGCTGCATACGAGAAAATTTTCAAAGAACGTCTTGCTCAGAAAAAATTATCTTCCGACATTCTGAATCTGTATACCGCGAGTTTTCGTGATCTGTTTGCCTTGTCTCCGGAAAAATGCAGGGAATATTTTGAACAGGCACGTGCGCTTCAGAATCCGGAACCATGGGCATATCTTCATCTTCATGTCCGCTATCTTCAGGCAAACCGCAGCCTGTCTGATTCCGAAGCACTGGAACTCTCGCGCAAGATTATTGACCTCAGCAGTGATTGCGACCGCTCGAAAATCGGAATGGCGAGGTTCGGCTGGCAGAGCGAACAGAACTATCTTCTTCGGCTCAAACGTTACGATGAAGCCTACCGGATTATGAAGAAACGTTTTGAAAACCGGGAGAATTCCCCGTCGGGCCGCATCCAGCTGGCAACCTATGCCCTTCAGGCGGCCAACCGGATGAAGGATCAAGCCAAAGCCGAAGCAATTCTTGCGGAAGCGGATAAACTGTATTCTGAAAAAATAAGTATCGATTCCAGTACTCGTTATATTCTGGCCAAAGCAGAGTATTTTTCCAGACAGGGGAAAAACCGGGAGGCATATCAACTGCTGCTGTCGCTTACGGATCGCAAGGAGAATCCGCTCAAGAAAATTGGATGGGAAGCTCCGAATCTGGCATCCGGCGCTCTTGCCGCAGCCATTGCGCTCGGCAGCAGAAAAGATGCGGATACGGTCATCGAAAAATTCTCTCCTTTCCTGACCCCGGGACAGAAGCAGAATCTTCAGAAGAGAATCGATCAGGCTAAAAATTTAAAATAGGGCAACCGCTGTGCTGTCGAAACTCAAACAAGGGACAGGGAGGGACAGAATGAGTAACGGGAAAAAATATCCCCTGAAAATGTGGATTTTCACATTAATAGAATTGCTTATTGTCGTGGCTGTTACAGCAATCTTGATATCTCTTCTGCTCCCTGCTTTGAGAAAGGCTTGGGATGCGGCAGGAAGCACGACCTGCAAAAACAATCTCCGGCAGATCGTATACGGAGCGGCTCAATACTCAAACGACAATCAGGACCATCTGCTGCCGACCGCAACCTTCCGGACGGATGGATCCAGTACGAACTGGCTGAGTCAGGTTTACCCGTATGTAATGAGTTCCTCGCGAAATGTGGAAAATGGCTCTCAGCAGATCCGTTTGAAATATCGGGAAATTTCCCGTACACCGCTGATTTGCAAATATGCAAGACTCCATGATGGAAAGTTGAATTCCGAAAACTATTTCCCCTATTTATATCAGGCCAGTCTGCAAATCAACATAAATATCGGAATCAACGGAACCTCCGGAATCGATGCTGTTGATGCCAGAGGCCAGGTTCACCGGATCAACCATCTGTTCCGGCTCGACATGCCTTATTTTTTTGACGGGCAAGGGGGGGACCGGGCGTCCGCAAACGGTTTTTTCACCCGGCATAACGCGGAATATCGTGTAAGCATCAATGAAAATGCCGGGACGATTATCTCGGCAGAATCTACACGGGCCAATGAAATGCTGATGTCATCCATTGCCAATGTCGCCTTTTTTCATGGCGGAGTCAACGGGGTCTCCCGTGCGCTGGCCAAGGAGAAATATTATACATGGGGGGGAGATTATGATTTGTGGGATAATCACACGATTCCCCTCTATCGGTAACAAGGAGAAAAGATTTTATGAAACGATCTGCCATTTGTTTTCTGATCGGAGTCCTGGCTGCCGCCGCCGTCGGCAGTGAAATGAAAGCACTTCTGGATCACATCGCCGCCCCCCGGAGAGCGATGGATCTCGATGGAATCTGGAAAATGGCGGAAGTCCGGAATCAAGCGGTTCCGGAAACCGATGCAAAAGGGAAAAAAACGGTAAAATATGAAACAGTTCCGCTTGATCCCTCAAAGGTCAAATGGAAAAGTGTGACGGTTCCTTATCGGACAGGGTGGTTCGGCGGAGAAAAGGATTTTTATTTCCGACGCGATTTTCAGCTTGCCCCGGATCAGGTGAAACGGAAACGGATCACTCTTCATTTTGAACTGATTATGGAAAACTTCACGGTCTGGATCAACGGCAGGAAATTTCAGGGGCGTCCGGATTCCGGGACTCATTCCGTTCTTGATATTTCTTCGGCGGTTCAGGCGGGACGGAATGAAATCCTTGTCCGGGTGTTCAATGATTTCCAGAATCGTCGCTGGGCAGACTCCATGCCTCTTGTTTCCTGGGCGGTGACCAATTTGATGGGAATCAATGCTCCGGTGCATCTGGAAATCACAGATCCCCTCTATGTGGATCAGGTGAAAATCCGGACGGATGTAACTCCGGAAAAGGTGTTTCATGCGGAGGTGCTGCTGAAAAATGGATCCGATGTTTCCCGAACCATTTCCCTTGCGGCTTCTGTGGCCGGGGAGTGGAAGAGGGATGTTCCGCAGGTCGAAATTCCGGCACACGGAGAAAAATGGATCAGTATCAGCCGGAAATGGCCGCATGCGAAACTCTGGTCGCCCGATATTCCGCAACTGTATCATCTGGATCTGCGGGTTTTGGAAAACGGGAAAGCCATTGATGCCTATCGTCAGCGCTTCGGGTTCCGGGAATTCCGAATTGCCGGTCACCGCATCCTGCTGAACGGATATCCGGTCATCCACCGCCGTCTTTCCTGGAGTCCCAAAAGCCGGGATCCGGAAGGGATCAAAAAAGAAATTGAAGTTTTGAAAAAACATGGAGTTACCACTGTACGGATTTTCTATCCGAACCTGATTGACCGTCTGGCATTTTTTGCGGATGAAACCGGTCTGATGCTCTGTCCGACCACTGCGGTCGGGGGAGGGGCCGGCGGCAAGAGCGACGCTTTCTGGAAGCTGTATCACGATCATATCCGCGCAATTGTCCGGGAACTGCAGCCGCATCCCAGTGTTGCCTACTGGGGTGTCTCCAACGAGTTCGGGACAATCTACGGTACGGAGGGGTCTCCGGGAGAACAGGCCACAACCGGAAAACAGGTGAAAGCCGCCGGAGTGTTCGAATCCTGTGATCCGACCCGTTTCTGGACAGCGCATGGAGAGATTGATCTCGGATATCCGGTCCGCAGCAAGGTCGGTCCCGCACCGGTCCGCAGTTTCCACTATCCGGTCCCGCCGAATTCTTCCGGGAAGGAGCTTCCCGAAATCGCTTACTGGTATCCCGACGGGAAAAATGCGGCGTGGCAGCGGTTCAATCGCAAAGACAAGCCGCTGATGATCAGCGAGGATCTTTTTCACGGGGTGACCGATCAGCATCTCGGCATGGCGAAATTCGCAGGGGATACCACATTTTCGCTGGACGGCTATATCAAAGCGCTTCGCTGGGCGGTTCGCACATTCGCAGCCGGATATTATCTCGGCGGACTTTCCGAATGGGAGCCGTGGTGCATGTATCCGGATTTTCCGGACAATCCGCTTTACCGGGATTTTCAGCTGATGCCGGATTATCTGATTGCGATCCGCGGATTCTTTCCGAATCTCCATGCCGGGGAGACGGATACCCGTATGCTTTATGTCCACAATGTCCGGTTTACGCCGCAGCACTGCCGGCTTGTCAAGACCCTCCATCTGGACGGTCGCCGGATCGGGCGGGAAGAAGTCAAATTCCTGCTGAATCCCGGAATTCCCTATCAGAGTCCTCTCAAACTGAGTCCGCCGGCGGTGCGGAAACCGGCGGTGTACACGATCCGGTTTGAACTTTTCGGAAATGAAAACCGGAAACTGGCGGAGGAAACATTTGACTATCAGGTCTATCCGCGGAAAACACGTCTTTCCGTGCCGGCTGAGACGGCTTTGCTTGCTGACGGGAAAAGTCCGCTGCATGGCTCGTCTTTTCCGAAGGGCAGCCATCGCGAGGCGGCAAAAGCCATCGCCTCGGGAGCCCGTCAGATTGTGGTCGATAAGATTCTTTCCTTTCAGGAGGGGATTGTTCTGAATGATTTTGTGCGGAAAGGGGGAAAGGTTCTGGCAATTGACATCCGGGATCAGAGCTGGGCTCCCGCTGATTTTGAACGACGCAAGCCGATGACCTTCCTCTGGAAACGGAATCCGGACGCCTTCCGGGGAATCGACGAGCGATCCATGCGCTCCTGGAAGCCCGACGGATTCCTCGGAGATGCTTACATTCCGAAAAACGGCGATGAGGATTCCTTTGTCCTCTGGGATTCCGGACATATGAATGGGCTTGTCGGAGCCAACATTCTCTGGATTGTCCGCGGCAGGGGGGCATGGCTTCTCTGTCAGCTGCCGGTCACCGAACGCTTTTCCTCGGAACCGGTTGCCCCTTATCTGCTGGAAGCCCTGTTTGCGGAACTGGAAAAGCCGACCCCGAATCTCCGTCTGACCCGGAAGGTGCAGCTGGAAAAAGGATCGCCGTCCACGGAATTCTTCCGGAAGTCGGAAATCCTTTTTACGGAGCAGGAGACTCCCGGTTCCGTCTGGTATGCGGACTGTTCCGGCGGATTGAACGAGGCCATGTTCCGGAAAATGAAATCGCACTGCGCTTCCGGGGGCATCGTGATCGCTTCCGAACTGCCCCGGGATACGGATCCGAAGATTCTGGAATCTCTCGGCCTTCGTTTGGAAGACCCGTTCCAGCCGGTTCCCGGAAAGGAACGGGATCCCCACATCGGAGGATGGCCGGAATTTGTTCTCTCCGATTCCTCCGGGATTTTTGCCGGGATCAGCACGGATGATCTGTTTCGCGCCAACAACGGAAAAATGTGGAATTATTTCCGCTATCAAATGATCGGAGAGTTTCCACCCCGCGACAAACGGCACCCGGAATTGAGTGCGATCCATGCGAAAATCGTCGCTCTTCCCGGCAGCAAAGCGAAACTTCATACGCTTCCCGCCTCTTTTGCGGAAATTCCGATCGGAAAAGGAAGACTGCTGCTTTCCACTCTGAAAATTCAGCAGTTCCGCTCAAAATTTGAACGCAAGACGAAATATTTTCTGCGGACATTGTTCAACAATCTCGGCGCGGCAACGGCGAAGCCGAGATCGTTCCATGAATACATGCAGGTGGATCTTTCGCGCTCGGTCAACCGGAATCTGTGGAACAACCCCAAATATCAGAAAAAGGACGGTTCCTTTGATCCCGTCGGCTGGTTCGGAACCGGGAACGACATGCGTTATTTCCCCGTGAATCTCTGCGGCTGGAGCATGGAAGCCAATAACTACTGTCCCGTTCAGCCGTTTCCGCAAGATCCGGTCAACTACGGCGGGATTCTTTTCCGGCTGATTGATCCGGAGAAGAATGCCGGGAAAGCGGTCCTTGTGATCCAGCCCGGTGAAACCGTGACGCTGCCGATGCCGGGACGGAAAATTCATCGCCTCTATTTCCTCGGCGCGGACAACGGATTCCAGACAAACGTGACGATTGCATTCAATGCAAATCCCGAAAAAACGGAGATGAAGCACGGCGTCCATTACGGAATCTACCGCTGGACCGATCATGTCACGCTTGGAAAGATCGGCTGGACCGGATACTCCATGATCGACAGTTCCACAAGTCTTTATGTCTGGGGAATCCGCAATCCGGAACCGGAATCCGCGTTGAAAAGCATTACATTGCAGAATCTCAGCAGCAAGGAGTCTCTCGCGATCCTTGCTGTTACGGCGGAACTGAAATAAGATGAATTTTGCAAGAAACAGCATTTCGAAATGGATCACCGCCGCCTACGATGCGGCGGAAAAAGATCATGCCCGGTATTTGCGGGCGACGTTCCGCATTCCCGGAACATCATCCGGGAAATATACCTGCGCGATCTGCGGCCTGGGATATTATGAACTTTTTCTGAATGGCAGGCGGATCGGCGACCGCGTTCTGGAGCCCGCGCCGACCGCCTATCATCAGAGGTTCTACTATACGGTATACGATGTGACGGGGGAAATTCTGCCCGGCAGAAAAAACGCGGTCGGAGTGATTCTCGGCAACGGGTTCTACAACTCCGCCGCGGAAGATCCGTGGCACTTTGATCTTGCGACCTGGAGGGATGATCCGAAGCTCTGTCTGGAACTGTATTCCGGAGAGGACCTTGTTTTCGCTTCCGGCATCAGCTGGAAAAGTTTTCCGGGACCGATCCGCTTCCACTCCCTGCGCAACGGCGAGTATTATGACGCCCGCATGGAATTCCGCGCATGGACGGAGCCCGGCTTTGACGATTCCCGCTGGCATTCCGTGCGTCTCGCCAAGGAGCCGGGAGGCATCCCGGAGGAACAGGCTGCCGAACCATGCCGTGTCTACGAGACATTTGAACTGAAGGACCCGAACTGTTTCGGCGTTTATGACACTCACCGCAACATTGCCGGTCATGTCCGGATTACTCTTTCGGGCAGGGCGGGGGAAACGGTTTCTCTGGACTTCAATGAACAGCTTCTGGAAAACGGAGATCTTGATACCACCCATCTTGCCCATTTCACAAAAAGCGGATGCTTTCAGCATGACGAATATATTTTGAAGGGGGACGGGATTGAAGTCTGGGAACCGAAGTTTACCTATCACGGGTTCCGCTATGTCCGGATCGGATGCGATCGAAAGCTGGTAAGCATCCGGAAAGTGGAGGCTCGGGTGGTGGGAACCGATTTTGCCACGGTCGGCAGAATTCATTCCCTCTCCGATGGCACGCTTTCGCGAATCCAGGAACTTGCCGTGGAGTCCTGCCGTGCGAATTTTGTCGGCATTCCGACGGATTGCCCGCACCGGGAGAAAAACGGCTGGACCGGAGATGCGTCGATTGTCTGCGAAACCATGCTTCATAATTTTGACGCATCCGCGGCGTTCGATCGCTGGCTGGACAGCATGAGAGACTCCCAGCGACCCTCCGGTGAATATGCCTGCATCATTCCGACTCCCGGATGGGGATATAACTGGGGCAACGGACCATGCTGGGATGAAGCGATCGTTCATATTCCGTGGAACATCTATCTGTATACCGGAGATCTCCGCCCGCTTCGGAAGAACTACGATTCGATCCGGCGTTATATTGATTATCTTGAGCGTCTGAGTGACGGTTATATCATTCAATGGGGACTTGGAGATTGGTCGGCCGCTCCCGCCACCTGGTGGTGCGAAACGGATACGACCGCCGCCTATTACACGATTCTTTGCCGGATGACTGCTGCCGCACCGCTTTGCGGTCATCCGGAAGATGCCGCCTTTTTTCGGGAGCTTGCGGAAGAGGTCCGTCGGGCGTTCAACCGCAAATACTATCAGGGGAATGGGCATTACGCGTTCATTGCTCCCGGCGGACTGACTCAGAATGCAACGCCCCTGTATCGGGGACTTTGCGAGGAATCGGAGCGTCCCGCGGTATGGAAGGTGCTGCTGGAACGTCTGGAAGCATTCGACTGCCGGTCGATGTTCGGTCATCTGGGCTCAGCCTTTGTTCCGCGGGTTCTGGCGGATCACGGATGTGCCGATCTTGCCCTGAAAATTTTTACGCAGGAGCAGTTCCCCGGCTGGGGCTGGATGGTTCGGCATGGCGCATCGGGCCTATGGGAAAACTGGAACGGAAAATCCTCGGGAAACCATGTTCTTTTCGCGGATCCGAGCGCATGGCTTTACCGGTATGGAGGAGGCTTTCGGCATTCGGCAGAGAATCCCGGCTGGAAGCATCTGAGGATTGAGCCGGCTGCGATGCGGAATCTTTCGCAGGGCGTGTTTGAGTATCGTGGATATCGGGTTGTTCGCCGCAACTCGGAAGAGACAACCGAACTACAAGTCACCGTCCCGGCAGACTGTTCCGCATCAGTGCTTCTTCCGGATGGACAGCAGGCCGAACAGTCCCCGGGGACTGTTTCCTATTGTTTTTCCCTGGAAAAGACCACGGGATCGCAACACGGTGATCTCTGAAAGATAAGACTCCCTCTGACAAAACAAGAAGGGAGGAGAGCGTTTGAAAAACTGGGAGCACCTCTCCCCTGGGTTGGACAGCTTTTAGGAAAAGTTTGCTGAAAAGTCCCCTGATTTACGATGTCCCGCAGATTGCCGGTTGCAGACTCCGAAACAGACTTCATCCGGAGTCCGATATTGGAGTGCCGAATGAATCCGCCTGGAGTTATAAAAATTCACAGAATGCTGCCCCTCGAAACGGGGGGCGGCAAGTCCACGGACTCTTTGATTTTGATGTCCTTATATTGTTCCCCCAAATCAAGTTGTCCGGCTTTCCGGGGGATAATCGCATATTTCCAGCCTGCCGGAGGAACACCATCCGGCAATTCTCAGGAGAGGACACTCCGGATGAAGTTCTTCATGTTCTCCTTCGTGACACAACCGTTGTGAAGGATGGGCAGATTCTTCAACTCGGCAAGAGGTTTCGGAACCAAAAGCCCGGTTGTCTCCGCCAGAGCGGTCACCATTTCGAATTCGTCAGCGGGCAGGATGCCGGGACGAACCGCCGACAGCACTGCCGCTGCAAATTTGAACGGAGAGGCCGTCGAAGCGAGTACACAGGGGGTGTCGTCCCCGGTCTCCCGCAGATATTGCTCATAAACGTTGAGGGCGACAGCCGTGTGCGGATCACAGAGATAGTGATAGTTCCGGAAGGTCTGTCTGATGGTTTCGGCGGTGCCGGCATCGTCGCAGAAGCCGCCGAAGAACTCGGATTGAAGCCTGGTCAGAACTTCTGCGGAGACGGCGTAACGTCCGGTTTTCGCAAGCTGTGACATCAAATTCGAAACGGCGGCTGTATCGTTGCCGTAAAGGAGCGCAAGCATCCGTTCGAGGTTCGAGGAGATGAGGATGTCCATTGACGGACTGGTCGTCGTGTAGAACGGACGGTTGCGATCGTAGATGCCGGTGCGGATGAAATCCGTGAGGATGTTGTTCCGGTTGGAGGCACAGATCAGCCGTCCGATCGGAATCCCCATCTCCCGCGCGTAAACCGCGGCGAGAATGTTGCCGAAGTTGCCGGTGGGAACGGTTACGTTGAACAGTTCGCCCCTGCGCAGTTTTCCCTGGCGGAGAAGATCGCAGTATGCGGAAACGTAATAGACGATCTGCGGCGCAAGCCGACCGAAATTGATCGAATTCGCCGAAGAAAATTCCATATTGCGCGAATCGAGATATTGTTTCATTTCGCTGTCGGCGAAAATTTGTTTGACTCCGTTCTGAGCATCATCGAAATTGCCTTCGATCGCACACACGGCAACGTTATCGCCCTTCTGAGTGACCATTTGAAGTTTCTGCATGGCGCTCACCCCGTTCTGAGGATAGAAGACGATGATCTTCGTACCCGGCACATCGGCGAACCCGTCGAGAGCCGCCTTGCCGGTGTCGCCGGAGGTCGCCGTGAGAATGACTATTGTGCGGCCGGGAACCGTTTTTCCGGCGGAGATCGTCAGAAGTTGCGGCAGCAGCTGCAATGCCATATCTTTGAATGCACAGGTCGGACCGTGCCACAATTCGAGGATGTTCAAACCGGGGCGGAGTTCAACCAGAGGCGCGGGATTTTCCTGATCAAAGGTTCCAGTGTAGGCCGTTTCGACACTGCGGGCAATTTCGTCTGCGGAGAAATCCGTCAGATAAAGCGCGAGCACTTCGCGGGCACGCGCTTTGTAATCCATATTGATCATCCGGTTGACGAGTTCCCCGGAGATTTTCGGAAACTCTTTCGGAATGAAGAGCCCGCCGTCTTCGGCAAGTCCCCGGGTAATGGCCTGGGCTGAGGTAACGTCCCGCAGGCTTCTGGTGCTGGTAAAATGCATGATATGATACTCCATTCGGTCAAACATTTTTTCCAAGGTTATTTGATAATGTACACCTGAGGTCATCTTTTTTCAATGACATGCGTGGAATTCTTTACGGAATCTCCAAAAACTCGCATTCCCCCATTGGAGATTGCCCATACTTATCCCCATGCACATTGACGCGGCAAGTATTTTTTGATTTTCTCTCTCTGTTCCTGCGTAATTTTCATGCAGGCAATATAAAATTTATACCGGGAGGAAATCAATGGAGGAAACCGAATGTCAGAATTCCAATGGCAGAAAAAAGATGGAACTTTGGCAAAAAAATACTTTTTTTATCGCTTTGTAATTATATAATAAAACGAAAAGAGGAGTCTTTTGAAGAATCGTGATGGAGAAATTTTCCCATGCTCAAAAAGCAAAATAAAACTGGATTAAAAGAACTTTTTCGTCTCTTTTTCTCCATGGGAACTCTCTGCAGGAGCTCCGAGGGCAGACGAAGAACAAGAGCTCTGTTCTCTTGGCAAAAAGACTACATTCTTGTCCTTTTTTCAATTCCTGGAGAGTCTTGTCCCCGATTTGTTTCATCAGACTCATTTCAGAACGGATTCATAAATAACTTTTGATGGAAAAAAACAGAAATCAACAGAAAAGAAGAAGGGAGGTCCATTCAGGTTCAGACTTTGACAGCTTTCAGAAAGATCGAAGTGCTTTATTGGAAATCAAACAGCAAAACGCTTGGATTTGAACAAGTGAAAACGAGAGGGATTACAATGAGTGGCATAAAAAAAATACTTTTTCTTCTTTTCGCAGGAAATCTTCTCCTTTCCGCGGATACCTTTCAGGAAAATCGAAACGGAAGCATCACCCTCGATTATCAGACCGGAAAAACTCCAATGAATTTCATGCACTGGGGCAAACAATGGAAATGTTCCAATTTTGCTGACAGAAAATCCATTACCTATGATCCGGGATATCCGAAGAATGATGCTGGAACTTATTGTATCAAAGGAAAATGGAAAACCAAACCGGACGGATTGATTTTCAATACGGATGTAAAAATCAAAACCGATGGAACGAAAATGCAGTATGACCTGTCCGCATCCAATCCGGATGGAATTCAGACAACGCTTGCCGCAATGATGTTTTCTCTTCCTTATGAACCCATTCGTGCAAACGGCATTGTTGTCAATGACCGTCTGCATAAGCCTTTCGGATGGAAGGGTGTTCCCATGAGGAGTGCCATTCTTCCGTTTCCCGGCGGCAAAACACTCAGAATCAGCTCCAATCAGGAGGTTGTTCTGGAAATCCAGCGTCCGCGTTCCGGCGGGGCTACTGCCGGCATCGTTCTTAAACCCGTCCAATTCTCCGGTCTGATCAAAGACATCAAATTTTCTCTCTCATTCGAAATTTCGGATGCTCCGTTCCCGAACAAGGGTGCCAAACAGGCGGCTCCTTCACAGAATACCGGAAAGAGTCTCCCCCTTCCAACAGGAATCTCCATTACTCCGACCGGAGCGCTTCGAGTTCAGGACAAGGAGGGGCTGCGTGCTGATTTTCAGGTGATGCACTGGGGGGAAAAGTGGAAATGCTCCAATCCGCATGATCGGAAATGTATGAAATATGATCCGGGATATCCGAAAAAAGAAGCGGGTTCCTATCGGATTAAAGGAAAACTCCTTGCCGGGCCGGACAAAACTCCATGTGACGTTGAGGTTTCCGTCACGCCCGGCGAAAAGAACTCGTTCCTGTATGATTTCAAGCTCAGCAATCCGGATGGAATCACGACATCAATGGCTGGAGGATACCTGAAAATGGATTGGCCGGTAACTCCGCCGAAACAGTTCCTCATCAACGGTTCCGTCAAGGATTATTCGAAGAATCCGAGAAAGACGATCACTGAAAAAGGGGTGATTCAGGCCGTTCTTCCGTTCGGATCCAAAAAACTGGAGCTGAATTCCGATGACTCGTTCTCGCTTCTTCTGAGAAAGCCGAACGGAAAGGAACCGATGTCCGTCTTTGTCCAGCCGGAAAATGCTGCCGGTCTTCAGAAGGAAATCCGGCTCAAGTTCCAGATCCGGATGATCGATTAATCCGCAGAAGAAACGGAGGTCATCCGGATGAAAAAACTCATGGTGTTATTGCTGGCCGCACTTGCCAATTTGACTGCATTGCCGCTCCATGCGGATCTTGCATCGTTGCGCTTTTTCCTCACGCATCCGAAACGCTGGAACGTGATTCTGGACGAAGAAGGGCGCGGAAAAATCTCCCGGACAGAGGCGAAAACTCTCAAAGCCGAAGCGGTCCTTCCCGAAAAAATGAGGACAAGCGGCGGCTTCTGGTTCTGCACCCGTTTTCAGATATGGGATACGGAACGCTTCATCGGCGGAACATCCATCTCGATGGAAATCAAAGCGGACCCGGATCATTTCGACCGGTTCTTCGCTCTGACCGATGAGCGCGGGCCCTGCCGCCAGATTGATCTGTTGAATCAACTGAAAAAAACAGAGGATTTCAATAGAGTCATCCTCCCGCTGAATCCGAATCTTTCTCCGGAATCCATCACACTTGTGGCTTTTCCGAAAAACAGGGAGTCGTCGTTCCTGCTGAGAAATCCGCGGATCGAGGGCTCTCCGGTGTCGGTCGGATCCTTTACCGATACTTCCGCCGCAGTTCGGCCTCTTCGGAAATCTGGAATGTTTTATGAATCGGAAGCTCTGGAGTTTCAGCTGACGATTCCGCAACCGGCCGACTTCACGGTTACGGATGCCTTCGGAAAGGTTATGCAGACCGGTAAGGCAAAACCAGGAAAGCTCGTGCTTTCCCCTCTGCCCGTCGGATATTATCTGCTGACTCTGACAGATTCCAAACAGATGTATTCCGGAAAATACACCTTTTCGGTCGTTCTTCCCAAAGTGAAAATGCCGGAAGGTGCTCCGGTCCGCTTTGCCGTTGACACGGCCACCTGCATGTGGCTTTTCGGGGCGAATCCTCAGAACAAGGCGTTTCCGGGATCCCGATACGAGATCCTGATGGAAATCTGTGACCGCGCTGGAATCCTTCTCACCAGGGACCGGGGCGGATGGCCGGAACCGCAAAAAGGAAAATTCGATTTCAGAGAGCTTCGCCAAAACAAAAAAGCTCTGGACCGGTATGGCATCCGAAACACGGGAATGATCGAAAGTTCTCCCAAATGGGCAAGGGAGAAACGGCGTCAGCCTCTGGTGCCCGGGTTCCGCGTGGATATCCGTCTGCTGCCGGACGATTTGTTCGATGTCTATCAGTATGCCATGCATTATGCGGGGGAACAGGGGAAAACGCTGGCTTTCTGCGAGTTCTGGAATGAACCGTTTCTGCGTCCCGATACCATGTGGGAATATGCCGCTGCGGCAAAAGCGGCCTATCTGGGCGTGAAAGCCGGATCTCCCGAGACAAAAATGCTCTCTTCTTCGGCGGGAACCACCTATTATTCCACGGCAATGAAAAATGGGTTGATCCATTACATGGATGCGTACAATTTCCATGATTATGGAGCCGTCAGCCTCTTTGAAAAAAGAATTCAGCCGGCCAAGGAACTGCTGAAAAGAGAGGGCGTGCCGAATATGGCCGTTCTCATCACCGAAAACGGCTGGTGGAATGGAGAAGGACCCGCCCGATGTGTCAGCCATATTCCCAATCGCAATGCGCATGCCTGGGATCAGGAACTGATTCAAACGGAATATCTTGTCAAGAGCCAGCTTCTCTGGCAGCGTCACGGGGCAACGACAGATTACTCGTTCGTGCTCCCGTTTTATGTGGAACGCAAAGGAACCAAGGATTGGGGATTGACCAGAAGCAATGCTTCGGCAAAACCGGCGCTCGCGGCATTTTCCGCTCTCAGTTCCCAGCTCGGAGCTTCCCGTCTGCTTGGAACGTATGCGCCCGACAGCAGTTGCGACGGAATGCTCTTTGAAAATCCGGATCAGACACAAACTCTTGTTCTGTGGAAAAAGTCAAAGCTTGACACGATGAGCGACAACTCCGTGTTTTATCAGCTTGTAACGGGAAAATGCAAGCTGAATTTGCCCAATGGAACTTATCTTTGCCGGAACGTGTTCGGCACACCGGAACCTCTCAGCGTTTCCAGCAGAGAAGTTACGTTGAATGTCAGCAATATGCCTTTGTATCTGACTGGAAATCTCAAGCTGAAGGCTCAGACTCCGGCTCTTCCTTCTCCTGTTTTCGGAGCGCCTGTCCGGAAGAATCTCGACAAGGAAATTGTTTACAGAGTCATCACGCGGACGGGGTTCCAGATGCCGATCTCCAACCAGAGTTATGCGATTCTGCAGTCGGACAAGGGATCCTTTATCCTGGAAGTCTGCAATTTCGGCAAGACCGCCAAAAGCGGAACGTTGACCGTGAAAGGGGGGAAAGTCGCCCCTCTTCCCGCCGAGATCAAACTGGAACCGATGTCAAAAGCCGTTTATGACCTGACGTTCACTCCGGATGCCGGTGTCTCCAAGGTGGACATAGTCATCTGCGGAACCTTCAATGGAAAGGAAACAACTCCCTGTGTCGTTCCGCTGTCCTGCATGAAAGGTCTTGCCGAGAAACCTTTGCCGGGCTGGGCGGATCTGGAAAACTGGGAGAAAAATTCTTCCGGCCGACTGACGATGACCCGGCACTCGGAAAATCAGGAAAGCCAGATCAATTTCAACGTTGATTTCGGGGAGGAGAAAAACCACTGGGTTTATCCGAAGCTGCGCCCGCGGAACGGGTTGCCTCAAAATGTTTCCGGTTTGCGTTTTGAAATGAAACAGGAGGAACGGACTGCAAAAAATGGATATGTCAACTCCGGGGTGTTTCTCTTCCGGAAAGACGGAGGCAAAAGCCTCTATTGCCGATTCACTCCGATCGCGGATTCCGCCTGGCATACGTACGAAGTCTTTTTCCCGGTGAATCTCTCTCCGGATGACTACTCCAAGATCGGTATCGGCTACAATCCGAACGCGACCGAAGCCGCCTATTCCATTCGAAATGTAAGATTCCTGTGTCCTGCAAACAGCCAAGAAAGGAATTAGTACAAATGAAAAAGCATGCATGCAAGTCAACTCTCACTCAATGTTCTGTCTGCAAATTTCATTCCGGAGCCTTTACTCTGATAGAATTGCTTCTGACAATAGCCGTGATTGCGATCCTTGCAGGCATGCTTCTTTCTGCCGTGTCAAAAGCTCGTGCCCAGGGATACAAAGTCTCCTGTCTCAGCAATAAAAAACAGATCGGATACGCGGCTGCCGCTTACAATTCCGAGTACAAGAATTATCAGGTGGCCGCAAGAGGTTATGGAACCGAATCAACCATCCCCATGCTGTTGAGGGACGGGTACGGAATCCTGATCCATTTCGGCTATCTGGGGAAAAAAGATGACACATCCAGATACAGCAACGGGAAATTCATCCCGGTTATGCGCTGTACGGCAATGTTTCTTCTGAAAAAGGACCGTTCTTATGCCCTGAATTATCATTATCCGAAACAATGGAACGAATCGCCGAGCAACAAGAAATTCTATTCTCTCAATCCGCTGAAGCATCCGTCGACGGTGGTGCAGTCGGCGGAAAGCTCGAAATTAGGCGGCTGGGATTACAACAATGCGGTGATCCCGAACTGGCTGGACAATATGAATTATGTCTCCTTTCCTCACAATGAGAACACTGCGGCAAACTGGTTGTTTTTCGATGGACATGCTGAAACCATGCTGTACAGCAAAATCGCGGTCGATCCGGCGAAATACATGTACAAAGGGGAATAGAAGGGAAATCGCGTTTCGGAAAATTGATTTTTTCACTGCCGTCCCATACATCTTTGAAATTGTCATTTTTGTCCTCCTGTTTGAGCTTGCGTTGATTGTTTTTAAATTACCCATTTCCGGTTTTTCCTTTTCGTTGAGTTGGATTATAGTTGTGCGAATC
>CALXRL010000057.1 GCA_944390735.1 uncultured Victivallales bacterium
GAAAACCTCGAGTTTTCTATATAATTGGCGAGGAGAGAAAACCGCTTTGAAAAGCTGTTCTTCTCTCCTCGCGCTCCTCTCTTTCCCCAAACTTTTGACGCCTTTGCTGCAAACCGCAAAGGCTCCAGCTTTGTTCAGGCGATGGCAATTGCTCAATTCGGCTTCAATGCGCGTTCAATCATTGATGGAGTAATCCGTCCCTCGCGAAGAATCTTGTAGGAATTGTCCGCATTCACGAGAACCACGGTGGACGCAATCGAGTTTTGCGGCAGAGCCCCGCCGTCGATCACAACATCCGGCTGTTCCGCCAGAGTCTTCAGAGCATACCCGACCTCCAGAGCCGGCGGCTGTCCGGAACGATTCGCACTTGTCGAAGCAAGCGGTCCGCCAAATTTCTTCAGCAGCGCAAGGATAAACGGATGATCCGGTATCCGGAATCCGAACGTGGATCCCGACGCATCAGGCACCACCAGCGTAATCGGCCCCGGCAGAAAGGCGCGCGCCATTTTCTCCGCGTTTTCCGGAAGAGGACATCCGCAAAGAGTCTGCGCAAACGAAACATCCGGAAGAAAGGCCGCAAGAGGTTTGTTCTCCGCACGATGCTTCATGGCATAAATCCGATCCCTCGCCGTCGAATCGCTCCAGTTGCATACGAGACCGTAAACGGTTTCCGTCGGCACCAGAAGCACCGCGCCTTTCCGATTCAGCGCGGCGACCGCCTTTTCAAGTTCAGATTCCGTGTTCATTCTTCAAAATAACTCGCACCGGAAGTCTGATTTTCGCCGACGCGGACCCGATAAACCTTGATTCCGTTTCCATTCAGCTTTTCGCCAAGCGTCTTATAGATGTACATGGCAAGATTCTCGCTGGTCGGATTGAGTTTGTCAAACGGAGGAACCGTATTGAGATCCTTGTGATCCAGGGTCAGAAGAAGCGCATCCAGTTCCCTTTTGAGAGCCTTGAAATCAACGGCAATCCCGATTTCGTCCAGTTTTTCCGATCGAATGAAAACCTGAACGCTCCAGTTATGCCCGTGTTTTTCGGAACAGTTTCCGCAGTATCCCTTCAGCGAATGAGCGGAAGAGAATTCCCTGATGACATCCAATTCAAACATCTTATTTTCCTTTCTTCGGCTTCTCCGCGGAAGATGCGGACGAGTCCGATTTCCTCTTGTTTTCCGAAACGGCCGTTTCCTTTGCCTTGAGTTTGGCCTCAAGTTCCTTCAAAGTTCTGGAACTTTTTGTCTCCATCTCCCGCAACTGCGACTCCTGCTGTCGGAGACGGGCCTCCAGATCCTGAATCATCTTTGCCTTTTCATCGCTGCGGATCAGTTCGGACTGACGGTTCAGCTTTTCCGTCAACTCCCGGACGACTTTCTCGTTCTCTCCGTTCAGCTTATCCAGCTTCTCCAGATAACTTTTTTTCTCTGCGGCGAAGCGCTCCTTCATGGCGGCGACCTCCGCGTCCCGGGAGGACTTCATGGCGGAGAGTGCCTTGTCGAACTCCTGTTTCTGGACCGCGAGTCCGGCTTTCAACTGGGAGATGCCTTTTTTCAGTTCTTCCGCGGATCCGGTCAGGCGTACTGTCTGATCCTCCACGGCACGGATTGCCGCTCCGTTTTCCGCCGTCTTTCCGGCGTTGACCAGATTCTGCTCCGTCTGTGTCCGGATCCCGAAAAACAGGAAAAACGAAAGCACGCAGAGCAGAAGAAGAAGGACAAAGACTATTCCATAGCCGATATAAAGTTTCCGTTCCGCGTTCCCCGCCTTGTTTTCCAGTGTTTCAATCCGGCTGGCCATATTCTGGAAGCTCTCGGCGAAGAGTCGTCCGATCTCATCGGACTGCCGCTGAGCAATCAGGGCGAAATCCTCATGGTTTGTTCCTTCCGTCCCGGAAGAGCGCGGCGCAGCGGGAACATTTCCCTTCGGAGCCTCCTGCTTCTCCTGAAGATCCGCAGGCTCGGCACGCATTGGATGCTTTTTGGACAGTTCCGTTTCAATATCCCCGGAAGCCAGCCCCTGGTTGCGAAGTTCGGAAATCTCCTTCAGCACCTCGACTGCCGCGGCGGTATAGACTCTTCGCCGCCCCACCGTTTTGAAATCAATATACGGGGAATATTTCGAAAGCCAGTCGTTGATTGTCGTTCTCGCGACCCCAACGGCTTCCGCGAGTTCCATCACGGTATAGGTCTTGTCATCCATGTTCCTGCACTCCTTTCAAAAGTTCCGCGGCGACGGCAATGTCCGCATGAATCTGTGTTTTCAGAGCCTCGACCGAGTCGAATTTCATCTCTCCGCGCACCCGTGTCACCAATTCCACGGAGAGAGTCTTTCCATACAGACTCTCCGTTTTCTCCAGCAGATGCACCTCCACCTTCGGAAGCGGATGTTCCTCTTTCCGGATGGTCGGTGCCACTCCTATGGAGACGATCGCAGGACGCATCTCTTCCGGTCCGTTCTCGGCATTCTCCACTCCCGCCAGCGCCGCATAGACCCCGTACGGAGGAAGCACACCCGCCTCCAATTGCAGATTGGCTGTGGCCGCATCCAGCACCTTGCCTGCGAGTCCCAGTCCGTGCACCACCGTCCCGAAAAGCCGGTATCTGCGCCCCAGCATTCCGGACGCCAGATCCAGCAGGCCCTCCGCCAGCGCTCCGCGAATCGCCGTACTGCTGACAATTCGTCGCTGAAACATCACCTCGTCCACCGGACGGAACAGAAACGCATTCTCCCGTGCCCTTCGCTGCAAATCCTCCCGCGTGCCGGCTGCCCGACAGCCAAATCGCCAGTTGCTTCCAACACAAAGTCCTTTCAGCTCCACCCCCGAAAAATGAAGACACTGATCCAGAAACGCATCCGGAGAAAGCGAAGCAAACTCCTTCGTAAACGGAATCCGAACCAGCGCCTTCGCTCCGTATCTGCGGATCAGGTCTGCCTTTTCCCGCTGGGGAAACAGCAGCGGCGGAGCCTTCTCCGGCGTCAGTACCGACCGGGGATGCGGATAAAAGGTAATCACCACCGGAACACTTCCGCTCTCCGCGGCAAGACCCACCAGTTCCTTCAGCACTCGCTGATGTCCCAGATGAACCCCGTCAAACACTCCAATGGCGGCAGAAACGCGCGATATGCCGAAATCCTTCAGCTGTCCGAGGTTCTGTACAATGATAAAAGATTCGGCCATTTTCCTTTCCGTTCTTTCTCTTTCTGAACGGATAAGGTAGCACAAAATCGTTTTTTTTCAATTCTTTCCCCAAACTTTTGACGCCTTTGCCGCAACCGCAAAGGTGTCAGCTTCCCGGCATTCAAAAAATTGGTTCTTGGATGGGAAAATGCTGCCGCATTTTCTCGGGGCAAGGACTTTTTTCTCCTTGGCGCGGGTCTGCGGCAAAACGCCGGGCGGGAAACTCTCGAATTTTCTATAAAATTAGCGAGGAGAGAAAACCGCTTTGAAAAGCTGTTCTTCTCTCCTCGCGCTCCTCTCTTTCCCCAAACTTTTGACGCCTTTGCTGCAATCGCAAAGGCTCATCATTTCCGGATCAGAGAATTTTCTGCAGGAAACGTTTACAAGACCTTATTCGTCGAGTTCCCCTTCCTCCAAACCGAGCGGAAGCGGTGCAGGACGCTCACACGTTGTGGTAAGCTCCACCTTTCGTCCCAGTTTGCTGGATTTGTCAAAGGAAAGCATGATCTCCAGCACATGATTGGCCAGTTCACCGTTTGCCCGGTGTTTGCGGCCGCTCTGAAGCGCATATCCCATATCGGTGGCTCCGATGCTTCGACTGTTCTCCGTGTAGTTGTATGCCAGCGGCACATCCTGCCAGTCGGAGTAGCCGGGCCGGAACAGACGAACCGGTCCGCCGAAGGTGTTCGGATCCGGCACCTGAAGCGAACCGTCGGTTCCGTAGATTTCAATGGGCGCATGTCCGTGCTTCCAGACGTCAAAACTCGCAATCATGGAAATGACCGCGCCGCACTGAAACTCAATCACTCCCGCCAGATGGGTCGTCACCGTGACAGGATAACGATCGAACGGTTTGTATTTGTCCCGATACTGTTCCGCGACTTCCGCTCCGAAGGTTCGATAGTCAAACCCCTTTGTCGTAATCGCCGTCACGCACTTCGCCGGACCAAGCATGTTGACCAGCGAGGTCACATAGTAGGGACCGAGATCAAGCATCGGCCCGGCGCCGTAATCGTAGAAGAACGGCGCCTGCCCCCACTTCTCCGGACCGCGGCCCTGAACGATCGCCGTCCCGGAAAGCGGCTTGCCGATCCATCCGTCGTCGATCATCTTCCGTGCGGTCTGCTGCCCGCCGCCAAGGAACGTGTCGGGAGCGCAGCCTACGCGGAGATTCTTCTCCTTTGCCAGCGCAATCACCTTTGCCGCATCGTCGAAATCCACTCCGAACGGCTTTTCGGAATAGGCGTTCTTTCCGGCATTCAGCGTGTCCATTGCAATCTGCGAATGGACCTGCGGAGGCGTCAGATTCAGAACAATGTCGATGTCCGGAATGGCGAACAATTCGTCATTGGTCATATTGGGTACGCCGTGCTTCTCGAATTTTGCTTTCGAGCGCTCGGGAATAATGTCGGAACAGGCAACGACTTCCAGCATACGGAATTTCTTCGACGCATTGAAATACGTCTCGCTGATCATCCCGCATCCGACAATACCGACTTTGATTTTTCTCATATTCTTGCAGTTCTTTGTCTAGAGGATTACTTGTTGCCCGCGGCAAGACCGTTTTCGGTCATGTACCGATAGCTCTGCTCAATGGCGGACACCATCTCCACATTGCAGAAATCCAGTTCCACGATAACCGCCTGAGTCGTCGCCGGAGCATTCGCGATCAGATCCTTGATCGGAAGCGTTCCCGTTCCAAGCGGCATCAGCTCGACTTTGCGGTCCAGAATGCCGTTGACCATCTTGTCGCCGCTGACGTTCTGGCTGGCAACGCCGTCCTTCATGTGGAGGAGAATCACCTTGTCCGAGAACTTCTTCAGCATCGCCACCGGATCCTCCTTGCCGAGATTCGTGGACCAGAAGCAGTCCAGCTCCAGCTTGACATTCGGGCAGAGCTCAAGATAGGACTCGTATTTCAGTTTTCCGTCGATCCGCTGGAACTCGAAATCATGGTTGTGCTGGAACAGCGTGAATCCGTTTTTCGCCAGAATCTCCTGCATTTTGCAGGTGGCTTCCGCGGTCTTCTTGATCGAATCCATGTCTTTGAATTCATTGGGGCCGTAGCCGCAGACGATTTTGTCCAATCCGAGAATGTCCGCAATCTCCATCACTTCGCCGATGTTTCCGCTCCGGGCCCACGGGGAATGGGAGGAAATCATGCCAAGTCCCAGATCGTCGATGATCTTCTTGAATTCGGACGGACGCAGGTTCCAGAATCCCGCGGGTTCCACCAGTTTGTAGCCGATGTCGGCCACTTTCTTCAGGACGGCGACGAAATCTTTCTGGGCGAGATCTCTGAGCGAGTAAAGCTGTACTCCGATTGGAAGCATGGTTTCTTTCCTTTTTTTAGTTGGTTCCGAGCGTTTTGCTCTTGATTTCATATTAACATAAAGTATTTTACCCTGGAATAAGTATATCACGCGAATGAGTAGCACACAATTGATAAAAGATATTTTCTTTTGACGAAATGTATCTTTTCAGGAGAAAAGCATGTTTGAGCACATTCGAAAGCTGAAGGCGGTCAGCTATTTTGCCGCGCCTGCGGGGAAGACCGTGACGCCGGCGACCATTGTCCTCAACTCGGAATGTATTGAACTTGTCACCGGCGGAACCATTTTCTTCGAGATCGACGGCGAACGGAAAACCTTCCGGAAAGGCGCCATGTTCTGGCATGTTTCGCGGGAAAAGACCATCTGGGACACCCCTCCGGAGGATCCCTACCGCTGTTATGTGTTCCGTTTCGAGGCGCGTCCGCCGACTCGAACGGTGCCGCGCGTCACCGTCTGGAACAATCCGGACGAGGCGCTGGAATTCGCCTCCGCCATGTTCAAGGTTTTCCATTCCGGGGATTTCGATCTGGAAGCGCTGAGTGCCTATCTCTATGCCACGCTGCGCTGGCAGGCGCTCGCCTCGCTCCGCAGACCCGACACGCATCTCCCGGACGCTCTGAACAGAGCCTTGAAATATCTGGATGCCAATTATGTCTCCAACATCACTCCGGAGGACGCCGCCGAATCCGCCGGCATCAGCCGGCCCTATCTCTTCCGGATGTTCCGGGAGCATCTGCGGACCAGTCCGCATCAGTATCTTCTGAAGCGCCGCCTGGACAGGGCGAAACTCCTGCTGGCCGGCGAAACCTTCTCCATCAAGGAGATCGCCTCCGACTGCGGCTTTGAATCCATTGAAGTTTTCTATCGTCAGTTCCGTTCCAGTTTCCGCACGACTCCGGCGGAATACCGGAAGCAGTATTCGATTCATCTGCAATGAGTTTTTCTCTCCCGTTCCGGCCGGACGTTACGAGATGCGGCGATTCGCTCTCTCCTGAAGTTTCTTGCGCAAGGCCCGGTCCCGAAGGAATTTTCTGCGCTGTTTGTGATCGTCGATCAGAATCAGCACGCTTACGATTGCGGAAACGGCAAAGCCGGTCATGCCGATCAGGGGGATCTCGTTCCAGAACGGCGGAACTTTCGCGACAATCACCAGCGCGGAGGCAATCACCAGCGCCATCACCAGCATGGAGCGGGAAAGACGTTCGCCTGTCACATACAGCGTCTGCTCGATATCGTCCAGACGATGATGTTCAACCCGCAGCGTCAGATCGCCGTTCTCCACCTTCCGCAGAATGGTGCGGAACGATTTCGGAAAGTTCTGAATCATTGCCATATTGTCATCCAGATCGTCGAAAAAGCGCCGCAGATAGAGCATCGGATTGAGCTTCTTCAATTTGATCCTCCGGATGAACGGCTTGACCATTTCGACAATCTTCAGCCTGGGATCGAACGCCCGTCCGACATGCTCGATGGAGATCATCGACTTGAACATCAGATAGAGGTTCGGCTTCAGCGCCAGTTCATAGCGGTTCAGGAGAATCATCAGTTCCTGCAGAATATGCGAAGCGCTCAGGCGGTCCAGCGGAAGATTGATGTTTTCATCGACGAGATCGGCGATGTCGCGTTCCAGATTCTCGCGGCGGCCGGTGAACGTTCCGGAGATGGTCATGCGAAGCACGGAATCGGTCATCAGGGAGATCTGTCCCCGAAGCATGTAGTCGAAGATTTTGATGAAATTGCTCCGTTCCGCTTCGGTGATGCGGCCCATCA
This sequence comes from uncultured Victivallales bacterium, assembly GCA_944390735.1. GTDB lineage: Bacteria > Verrucomicrobiota > Lentisphaeria > Victivallales > UBA1829 > UBA1829. Next base: position 7,284 of record CALXRL010000057.1, read on the forward strand.
TTCCGAAGTCGATGAAGGCGATGCGGTTGTCCGTCAGAAGGAAGATGTTTCCCGGATGCGGATCGGCGTGAAAGAATCCGTATTCGAAAATCTGGCTCAGGAGAGAGTTCACGCCCAGTCTGGCGAGTCCGGGCAGGTCGTATTTGGCCTGCAGTTCGCGGGAGACGAGCACGCGGGAGGCGGAGTCGCCGAAGATCCGTTCCATTGTCATCACCCGGGTGGTGGTGTACTCCAGAAAGAGCTTCGGAACGACGATTCCGTTTTTCCCGTTCATATTTTTATAAAAGCGCAGCAGATTGGCCGCCTCATACTGATAGTTCAGCTCGCGCCCCAGGGCGTAGGAGAACTCCTCGACGATGCGTACAGGCTCATACCGGGCAATGAGTTCGTTGTACTGTTCCAGCTTGCGGGCGATGAATCCCATGATCTCCAGATCCACCCGGATGATTCCGCTGATGCCGGGCCGCTGAATTTTGATGACCACCGGCGTCCCGTCCATCGTGACGGCCGCGTGGACCTGTCCGATGCTTGCCGCGGCAATGGAAACGCGGTCGAATTCGCGAAACAGCTCTTCCGGAGGGGCGCCCAGCTCCTCGGTCAGAATCCGGACGGCCTCCTCCTGCGGGAACGGAGTGACGTTTTCCGTCAGTTTGGCCAGTTCCGCCGTATAGTCGGGCGGCAGGAGGTCGGTCCGGGTGGAGAGGATCTGACCGAACTTGACGAAGGTCGGCCCCAGTTCCTCCAGCAGCATCCGCAGTTTTCTCGGCCGCGAGCAGCCGATCAGTTCGGGTTTCTCGTAAAAATGAAACCGTTTTTTGGTGTCCAGACTCTCCGCCAGTTCCCGAAATCCGTAGGCCGCCGCCGTTTCAATAATGCAGAGGAAGCGCTTGAACGACTTGTAATTCCGGTTGATTTCCGCTGGTGTTTTCAATAACATGACAAACTCCCCCTCCGATTCCGGGTTCCGTTTCACTTTCCATTTCTTTCTCCGGGGAGTAGTCAGGCTCGCCCGCGGATACAATACTCCCGGATGCCGCCCGAAACAACCGCAAAACGGAATTTCCCGCAAAGAATTTTGTTTCCCGGGGTGGAAACCGTCCGTTTTCCCTCCCTTCGGGAAGCATGAAACCACTCCACTACCCGTTTTTTTCAGAAAATTCCGGAAAAAAAACAAAGAGGGGTTGCTTTTTTTCCGGAGATAGAGTATATTTTCTTTAGGAAAACGGTTTTCCTTATAAAAGACAAGAAAGGATCCGGCTCTCTCCGGGAAGGGAAAATAGAAACATGAAGTTAAAAACCATATCCGCGGACCTGGGCATTTCGCCCTCCACCGTCAGCAAGGTTTTGAACGGATACAAAAACTTTTCCATTTCGCCGGAACTGAGGGAGAAAATTCTTGCATATGCCAAAAAGTCGGGCTATACACCGAATCCGCTCTATCAGGCGATGCGTCAGAAGGACAACCGTCAGATCTCCATTCATCTTCCGAATCTTCTGCATGTTTCAAACGGGGCGGACATCTCGCTGGGTGTGGACCGCTGCTGTGAGAAACTTCTGGACAGCGGCTTCCGCTTCTACTATCTCGGATATACGATCGAATATCAGAAGACGTATGGTCTGCCGCCCTGGAAAGTGGCGGGAGCGCTTGTGGTCGACGTCCGGCGGGAGGATCTGATCGAAGAGCTGGACGCAAGCGAAATTCCCTATGTCTCCCTGAACGGGGTCTCCGGCCCGCACGGAACTGCAATCATGACCGATGATTATTACAATATGATGCTCCTTCTGAAGCATCTTTATGAACTGGGTCACAGGAAAATCGGGTATCTGAACTTTTACCGCGGGCCGGAAAATCCGCCCTTCACGCTTGCCGATCATCATTACAGTGTGCGGCAGCGTCTTCGCGCCTATCAGGATTTCTGCAGAGAGATCGGGGAATCCCCTCTTCCGGAAAGTCTGAGCTGTGATTACGATACCCTTCCGACACTTCTTGCCGGTCTTGAGCACGGATGCACGGCGTTTCTCTCCTATTCCTATTCCGCAATTGTGGAAGCGAGCTTCCATCTCCGGGAACGCGGATTCCGTATTCCGGAAGACATCAGTCTGGCCACATTCAATAATCCGACCATGTCGAATTTCACGGAACCGCCTCTGACCTGCATTGCCATTCCGGTCCGTGAAATGGGCGAGGCAGCGGCGGAACTCCTTCTGAACAAATACAAGGATTCCTCTTCCGGAGCGGGCAAAACAATCTCTTTCCGGGGAACTCTGGTACAGAGGAGATCAACGGGACCATGCAGAACAAAATAAAATATCAACAACAGGGAGATTCCATATGAAAAAGAGGAAATTTTTTACACTGATTGAACTTCTGGTTGTCATTGCAATCATTGCAATTCTTGCCGGGCTCCTGCTTCCGGCCCTGAATTCAGCCAGAGAAAAAGCGAGGGCCGCATCCTGCATGAACAATTTGAAACAGTGCGGTCTGGCGATCCACAACTATGCAAACGATTACGACGGTTTCGTGGTCGTCCGTCAGCAGCAGTCCTGGGGATACGCGGACAAATGGGCCTATTTCATGTACTTTTCAAAGTATCTTCCGATCGAATCGACCTTCTGTCCCTCGCTTGCGGTCCGGAAAAATGTCTATGTCAGCAATACGCAATCCGACTGGAGCCGATGCTACGGAATCTGGGACATCGCGGTCGGGAACTACGTCGGGGATCAGGCGTACAGTGGAAACTGGTGGGGAGTGAAATCCAAAGTCGGGGATATTCTGTATGCTCACAACGGAGCATGCAAGTATTTTATTCTGCACAAAGCCAAAGCGCCCTCGCAGACCGTTTATCTGGCTGATTCCGTTCTGCGGAAAGAAGATGGAACTCTTCAAAGTCTGGCGTTCTGGCAGTCGCAGGGAACCGTCAGCACCCAGGGGGCCGGCGGGATCTACACCCTGCACAACAACAATGCAAACGCCCTGTATTTTGACGGTCATGCCGCAGCCGTCTCCGCCACGACCCTGAAAGACGGCATTCAGGTCATCAAATACACCTTGAACCGTTTCGGACTCCCGCAAACGTTATAACAACAGAACAAGAGTAAGGATAAAGGAATTTTGAAATGAAAAGTCTGCTGCTTTATGGACTTCTGGTTCTTTCCTGTCTTCTCCGGGCCGGAGAGCAGGGAAACTTCCAGTTTCAGAAAAACGGTACTCTGAAATTCGGCGACATCGAAATGAAGACGAATGTCATGTACGGTCCCAAATGGTCCAGCACTCAAATCACCAATCCGAGACTGGAAGAGAAAAAGGATCTGGTCCGTTTCCGGAGCAATCTGGAGGCCTCGTTCCAGCAGGAGATGACCGGGAGCTTCACATACACCTGTGTGCCGGAAGCGTCGGGCGGATTCCGGTTTTCGGGGAAAATGGAGTTTCCGAAGGAGCTTCCGATCCGGACGGCACATCTGGGATTCACCCTTCCGCTCGGAACCCTGGTCTATGCCGACGGAAAGAAGATCGCACTGCCGGAAACGGCCGGCAAACTCATTGTCGCCCGGCAATATATCAAAAAACTGAATCTGGTTGTTCCCGGCGGCAAAATTCTTGAAATAAGCGGACCCTTCCACCTGATCATTCAGGACAACCGGCTGCTTGCGAAGAAATTTCATAATTTCGCCTTTCGGATTGCCTATCCCCAGATCCGGAAACAGCGGGAACTGGCGCTGAATCTCTCCATCAAAGGAGACTTTGTGAAATCGCAGATGGTGGACATCACCAAAGCGGCAAATCGCGGATTCAAGGACGATTTCTCCGATGACGGCAAAGGCGGCTGGACCGATCAGGGCTCCGGCAACGATCTGCGGATGGTCCCGGCGGGAATCATGAAATATGACCGCATACCCTTCCGGGTTCTCGATGAAAGGAAATTTCCGGGACGGACGGTCATTGCGGTTGCGGGGACCGAGCGCAGCATTCCCGTCCGGGAAGTTTCGCTCGATCTTCCGGAAAACAACGCGAAAGGTATTTCCCTTCTTCACTCCTCCGCCTGGACGCCGCCGGAATTCGGACAGCTGATCGTCACCTACGAAAACGGAACGGAACAGACGTTCCCCATTCGCGGGACGAAAGAGTGCGGCAACTGGTGCGGCCCGCGCAACCGGAGCAACGGTCTTGTGCTCTGGCGGGGATTCACGACGCAGAATGAGGTCGGGCTCTACGTTTCCTCCTTCCGGCTGACCGGGGAAAAGCCGAAACGTCTGACCTTCCGGATCACCGATCGGAAAGCGGTCTGGCTTGTGGCGGGCGTCACCTTGAACGAGAGGTACGTTCCGGTTCAGTTCCGGCAGGAGCAGGAAGTGATCGTCCGCGAGGGGAAAGAGTGGGTCAGACTGGACTTTCAAAGCCGGATTCCGAAAGGTTCCGCGCTGGACTTCTCCTTCCTGATGGACGCTCCGGCGGGAAAGTACGGAAGGATCATTGCGGCGCCGGATGGACGGCTCGTCTATGAAAAACGTCCGGATCAGACGGTTCGTCTCTGGGGAGAGAACATCTGCCAGTATGCGCTTCGCCATTCGAAACCGGTTTTTCAGTCGCTGGCGGAATATTTTTCCCAAATGGGATTGAATCTGATCCGTCTGCATCACCATGACAACGATCTTGTTGATCCGAAGTCGAAGACCAGCACCGAACTGAACTATGAGCATTTGGACCGTCTGGAATATTTTGTCTCGGAACTGAAAAAGAACGGAATCTACATCACGACCGACCTTTTCACCAGCCGGAAGGTCAAACCCGGAGACGCCATTCCGGAAATGCAGGACTTGCTGAAGGATAAAAAGAATTCCGGTCCGACCGTTCCCTTCAAAGTTCTGGTTCCGTTCAGCGAAGCGGCGTTCAACAACTGGAAGACATTTGCCGGGAAATGGATGACCCATCGGAATCCCTATACCGGAATGACCTGGGCGGAAGATCCCGCTCTTGTCTATGTGAATCTGATCAATGAAGACAACCTCGCCATCTGGTGGAACAGCAGCGGACTTGCTCCATACATCCAGAAAAAATTCGATCAGTGGACCGCGCAGAACAACCTTCCCCGAAGCAGCATCTCCAATATGAACCGGGACTTCCGGCGTTTCCTGGATGAGACGCACAGCGCCTGCTATCGGAAAATGACGGAGTTTCTGCGGAAGGAATGCGGCATGAAAGCGATGATCACCAGCCAGAATTTCTATTCGGACATTCCGGTTACGATTCTCCGCAATCAGTTTGACATTGTGGACGATCATCTTTACGGGGATCATCCGAGCACCTGGGGACTTCCGCAGGGATACAGCCAGGGGGATCCGATCCGGGCGATGGGCGGTATTGCCCGTCAGTTCACGTCGAGTCGAATCTTCGGCAAGCCGTTCAGCATCACGGAATTCAGCATTGCGGCTCCGAACATCCACCGTTCCTGCTGGGGACCGCTCATGGGAGGCTACGCGGCGTTTCAGGACTGGAATTCCATCACGCGCTTTGCCTACGGCTTCAGCACGGTCAACTCCACGCCCCGGCGCATCATCAACGATTTCGAGAGCGCAAACGAGCCGATGGCGCAGTTCAGCGACCGGATCTTTGCCGCGCTCTTCCGTCGGGGAGACGTGAGACCGGCTCCGAAGAAAAGCGTCCTGAAACTTCCGGCAGATTTCTATCGGTCGAACAGCCGGGACCGCGGCTTCCCCGGGGAGTTCCAGATGCTTGGTCTCATTACGGCGACTGGATGCGTGATCGGGAACTCGCCTCTTCCCGACGGAGCCGACACCTATCCCGACATCACCGATCCGACCATCCGGAAACGCTGGCAGGACGCTTTGAAAAAACGGATCGCCCTCAGTTCGACCGGAGAACTGTATCTGGACGCCAATCAGGGGATCTTCAAGGTCGACACCCCCCGCACCCAGAGCATTTCCCTTCCCGGAGGGAACGCCTCCAGTTCCATGATGAAGATCCGGAATGCCACGACCCTCTCCACAATCGCCCTGATCTCGCTGGACGGAAAACCGCTCCGGGAGACCGGTTCCGCCGTCCTCTTTCATCTGACGGACGTCTGCAACAGCAACATCCATTTTGCCAATGAGATGAAAACGCTGGTCCTGAAGAAGGGAAATCTGCCTCTTCTTCTCCGTCGGGGCAGCGCGGAGATCTCTCTGGCCTCTCAGCGACCCTTCAAGGTCACGGCCCTCAACTGCGACGGGGTTCCCAAAGGAGAGATCCCGGGAAAACTTGCAAACGGAACCTTCTCGTTCCAGGTCAGGAATGACCGCTTCCCCGGCGGAATCATGGCCTATCATCTGACCCGCTGACGGGGATATTTCATCCCCCGGCCGGTGCCACGGGATGGGAAGCTTGTGTTCCCATCCCTTTTTCTTTCTGCAATCCGGAAGAGGATCGGGGGAGCATCTTTTCGGAAAAAAATTAGTATTACTAATTTCAGAAATCCGCTTGAAAATTCGCACATCGGGTGTACGTTACGGACTTTCATACCATACGAATAATAAGGAAAACGGGATTATGCAGGTAGCGTTACAGGTCTTCTAGTCGATTCTTCAAACCTTTCTGATTTTTGCATTTGGAGCCTGGGCGGTCCGTCTTCGAATGATCCGGGCGAACAATCTGGGGGGGCTCTCCCGGCTGGCTCTGGATGTTTTTTTCCCGTTTCTGACCTTTTCGACGATCACGCGGAACTTCAATCCGGAGCACATGACGGAACTCTGGCTGATGCCGCTGCTTGGATTCGGCATCATGCTCTGCAGTGCGGTGATCGGCATTCTGTTCAAGCGTTTTCTGTTTCACTCCACGCCGGAGCGTCATGCGACGCTGCATCACATCTGCGCGATCAACAACTATGTGTTTCTGCCGCTGATTGTTCTGGACAGTCTATGGGGGGAGCGTCATATAGCGCTGCTCCTGCTGATGAATGTCGGTTCGACGATCGGCTTCTGGACCATCGGGATTCTCACGTTCACCGGACTGGGCAGTCTGCGGGAGACGGTGCGGAACATTTTTTCGATCAATCTGGCGGCGGTTGCCGCGGCGCTGGCGGTCTGTTTTCTGCGGATTCCGGTTCCGCACTGCATCGCGTCGACGGCGGAGATGATGGGAAGCATGGCAGTGCCCTTCATGCTGATTCTGACGGGAGCGGCACTGTACTTCAGTGCGGGAAAGCTGCTGAAGCATCCGCTGGACGCGGCCTATCTTTCGGTGGTCCGGCTGCTTCTTCTTCCTGCGGTTCTGATTTTTCTTCTGAAGCTCTTTCCGCTGGAGAAGGAGATGTATGAAGTGTGCATTGTGGTGGCGCTGATGCCGGCGGCATCGAGTTCGGTTCTGATTGCCAAACGATACGGCGGCTGTCCCGACTTCACGGGACAGGCGATTCTGGTGACCACTCTTCTTTCGCTGCTCACGATTCCGCTCTGGCTCTGGATTCTCCTGTGAAACAAGTCGGAGAAGGAGAGAGGGGCAGAGCGTTTCCGGTCAAACGCCGCCCTCCCCGTTCCCGGGAAAGTCGATCAGCACATCCGCGATTGCACCTCCGATCCTCCGGTAATCCGAGCGGTCCAGAATCCTGCCGCCCGCCTCGAAGTAACTGGTTTCCAGACTGGCAAAGGGAACGGAGAGCGAATTGAGACAGAACTCTCCGAGATTCGAAAACGATCCCCATGCCGAATAGGGTTTGTAACCGCTGGTTCTCTGAAACGGCTGTGCAGCAGCGGCGCCGAGGGCCTTTTCCAGAGACCGAAGCAGCAGTTCCGTTTTCCAGGCGGGTTTCCGTTCCTGTTCGTGCTGAGGACGATAGGCATACACACCGGTTTCATCCGCTCCGGGGCTGTGGAGATCCAGAACCAGGGAACGCTCCGGAACGATCCGGCGGCGCCAGAGTCGCAGATCCACGGCGATTTCGCGAGTCTCATTCCGCATCTGCGCATACGGACCCCAGGACCGGTTCATGTCCTGAGGGAACGAATCCTTTCCGTAATCCCCCTGCGCGACGCCGTCGGGATCGGCAAACGGGACGCACCAGACCGGAAGATCCGTTCCGCGTTCCGCCAGACGCCGCAGGATGCCGTCCAGGACCCAGGCCCCGGAGACCTCCCCCGCATGCTGACGCGCCAGCAGATACACCCCCGCAACGGGCGCATCCGGATTTCCGCAGCTGTTGGAGAGGCGGTACAGAATCCGGTCGGAGCCAGTGACACCGATCTCCTCTTTTTTCCAGAATCCGGAAGTCTCCTCCAGAGTTTTTTCCAGATCCTCCGGGTCATACGGATAGCAGAAAGCCAGTTCCAGAAAGCCGCCGGGGGGCGGGGTTTTCACGGTCCATTCCAGCTGCTGACGGCCGTCGGGAAGAATCCGGCGCAATCCGCGTCCGAGACGGCCCCAGTCGGCGTCCTCCCGCCGGATCACCGGAACAAAGATCCCTTTGTCGCAGCAGAGCATTCCCTGAATATTTTTCAGAACGATTCGAGTCTGATCCGGCAGCGTTTCCGTTCCGTCGTTGCGAACCAGACAGCGAAACCACAGTCTGGCGATGCCATTGTGCGGCGACGACGTAAACGCGATCCGGCAGAACTCCTTTTCCACCGAACTTTCCGCCGCAGCGAAATTACTGTTTTCACATTTTTGGAATGTCAGCATTTCTCCCACTCACCTTCTTCTGTTTCCCGCCGTTCTCCAAGGAAGGGATCTTCCCGTCGGGGAAAGCGCATTTTCCTGCGGTTTTATTATAAAACCGAACAGCGGAAAATGCAAGTCATCCCTTCTTCGGGATTTCTCCCGGACAAGGGGGGGAAGAACGATTTTTCGGAAAAAAAGAGTTCCTATCTTGATTTTTTTCTTCAAAGCTATATTTTATCAAAAAATATAGCGTAAAAAGAACATAAAAAAACAGACATCGGAAGCAGAAATCCAACCAGGGAGGCAAACAGATGGAATCGCTGAACGTACTGATTACCGGAGGAGCGCGCGGAATCGGCGCAGGAATCGTGGAAGAGCTTGCAGGGAAAGGACATAACGTGGCGTTCTGCGGCCGGGGGACGGAGGAATCGGCGGCGGAGGTTCTGAAGGGTCTCCGAAGCCGTTTTCCGGGGAAGTTCCAGTACTATCAGTGCGATGTTTCGAAGGCGGAGGATCGACGGAAGCTGGTGGATTGCTTTCTGAACGATTTCGGATGCATGGATGTTCTTGTCAACAATGCGGGGGTTGCGCCGAACGTCCGGGCAGATCTGCTGGACATGAGCGAGGAGAGTTTCACGCGTGTACTGACGATCAATCTGATGGGCCCCTTCTTTCTCACGCAGCTTGCGGCGCGGAAAATCATGGAGAACGGGAACGGGAAGTTCCATTGCATTGTCAACATCGGTTCGGTCTCGGCGGACTATGCGAGCATCAACCGGGGGGAATACTGTCTTTCGAAAGCGGGCGTGGCGATGGCGACGAAGCTGTGGGCGGTGCGCCTTGCGGATGAGAACATACCGGTTTACGAACTGCGCCCCGGCGTCATCAAGAGCGATATGACAAGCGTTGTTTCCGCGAAATACGACAAGATGATCGCGGAGGGCCTGACGCTTCAGCGCCGCTGGGGGATGCCGAAGGACATCGGCAAAGCGGTCGCCATGCTTCTGGACGGTTCCCTTGCCTACTCCACGGGACAGGTCATCAACATTGACGGCGGACTCACCATCGAACGCTTTTAATCTTTCCGGAGGAGGAGTTTCATGAAACATCTGAACACGCTGGTCATCGGCAGCGGAGCGTCGGGACTTGCCGCGGCGGTCCGGCTGAACGCGCTGGGCGTGAAATCGCTGGCCCTTTATACCGAGGGGCTCCGGATGGGAACCTCCATCAACACCGGAAGCGACAAGCAGACCTACTATAAGCTCGGCATGTACGGAATCGAACCGGACTCTCCGGTTCTGCTGGCACAGGATCTGATGAACGGCGGCGCCGTGCACGGAGACATTGCGCTGGTGGAAGCGGCGCTTTCGCCGCTGGCCTTTGCGCATCTTGCCGCCCTGGGGGTCCCCTTCCCCCACGACGAATTCGGACAGTACATCGGCTACAAGACCGATCACGACCCCAGGCGCCGCGCGACAAGCTGCGGCCCGTACACGTCGCGCGACATGTGCCTGGCCCTGATTGCGGAAGCGAAAAAAAACGGCATCGAGATTCAGGAAAAACGGGTTGCCGTCTCGCTGCTTGCCGTGGAGGAAAACGGGGAGAAACGGTGCTGCGGAGCCGTGTTTCTGAATCGGGGGAAACAGGGGGAGGATGCTCTGGAAGTCGTTCTGGCGGAAAATGTTGTATTTGCAGTTGGCGGACCTGGAGCTCTCTATCGGGCCAGTGTCTATCCGGTGGTTCACACCGGAGCGATCGGGCTGGCGATTGGAATCGGGGCGAAAACGCGGAATCTGGCGGAATTTCAATTCGGGATGGCCTCGACGAAATTCCGCTGGAACGTCTCGGGAAGCTACATGCAGGTGCTTCCGCGCTTCGTCTCCCGCGCGGCGGACGGGATCAGCGATGAAAAAGAGTTTCTGCGCGAGTATTTCAAAACGCCGGAAGAGATGTACGATATGATCTTTCTGAAAGGCTATCAGTGGCCGTTTGCCGCGGGACATGTTCCGGGATCGTCGCTGATCGACCTTTTTGTCAACCGGGAAATTGTGGAACGGGGCCGCCGCGTGTTCCTGGACTACCGGACCGATCCGGCGGACTACGATTTTCAGGCGCTCAGCGAGGAGACGCGCTCCTATCTGACCCGTTCCGGCGCAGTTGCGTCCACTCCTTTGCGACGGCTGGAACGACTCAACGCTCCCGCGATTGAGCTCTACCAGTCGCACGGGATTGATCTTTCGAAAGAGGCGCTGGAAATTGCGGTCTGCGCCCAGCACAACAACGGAGGACTTGCAGGCACCATCTGGTGGGAGTCCGAAAATGTCCGCCATCTGTTCCCGATTGGAGAAGTCAATGGATCACATGGAGTTACACGTCCTGGAGGAACGGCTTTGAATGCCGGTCAGGTCGGAGCGTTCCGGGCGGCGGAATTCATTGCGGCGAACGGAGCGGAAGAGACGCTCTCCCTGGCCGCGGCGGAAAAGGCCGCTCTGGAAACCATGGATCGTCTGAAAGCGGCATGGAGACGTCCCGCCCTCCGCAACTGGAAGGAGGAGCGCGCCAAATTCCAGAACCGCATGAGCGAAAACGGCGCGTTCATCCGGGAGGAGACCCTCCTGCGCAAGGCGCTTGCGGAAACCCGAAGCCAGCTGGTAGCTCTGCAGGAGGACGGACTGGGAGGAAACACGATTGACGACACAGTGGAAGCCCTTCGGAATCAGCAGCTTCTGACTGCTCAAATCCTCTATCTGGAATCGATCTTGAAGCAGGTTCTTGACGGGGTCGGCTCCCGGGGAAGCGCCCTGGTTCTCTCTCCGCGGGGAGAGCGAATCCATCCGCTGCTTCCCGAGGAGTGGAAACGTCTTCCCGAGGATCCCGCGTTCCGCAGCCGGACTCTGACGGGCAGACTGAAACCGGATGGTTCCGCGGAGTTCGTCTGGGAATCCTGCCGCGAAATTCCCGCGACGGACGGCTGGTTTGAAACGATCTGGAGCGACTACCGCAGCAAACGCATCTATGGAGCACACTCATGACACAGGATCAGGAAAACATCTGTAATTTCATGATTCTCAGGGAGTTGAGAAAGAGGGAACATCTCAGCATCGCCTCTCTGTCCGAGAAAAGCGGGGTTTCAGCCAGTGTCATATCGAAACTGGAGCGCAATCAGAGTTCGGCGGAGATGGATACGTTGTACCGGATAGCGCGGGTGTTCGGCATGACGCTCTCCGACCTGATCTCTCTGGCGGAAAATCAGACGGCCCATCTGGTTCGGGAGGAGAAGTACAAATCGGGAGACTTCACCTTTCAGCGCGTCACCTACGGCAATGTGCGGACCATGCACGCGTTTGCCTCCCGGGGGGCTCGCCTCTCCAAACCGGAACTGCACCGCGATGATTATGAACTGCTCTGGGTTCTGCGCGGCATTCTGAAAATCACGCTGCCCAACGAGAGCTATGAACTGACCCGGGGCATGTCGATCCAGTTTGACGCCCTGCTCAGCCACTCCTACGAAGTTCTGGAGGACTGCGAACTGATCCTTCTGCATATCCGCAAAGGCAAACGATTCTAACGCAAGGAGATCCCTATGAAGCAACCCTATCGGAAAGTCACGGAATTCAAAACCGTACAGGCGTTTGACGAGTATGTCAGAAGCCAGAAATTCACCATCGGCCTTGCTCCGGAAATCAAAACGGACGGTTCCGCCGCACTGGCCCGGCCGATCGAATACAAAGGCCGGACCATCGGCAACCGCTGGGCAATCCTCCCTATGGAAGGGTGGGACTGCATGGACGACGGCACCCCCAGCGAATTCACGAAACGCCGCTGGCTGCGGTTTGCCCGGAGCGGAGCCAAACTTCTTTACGGCACCGAGGCCGGAGCCGTCATGCACTCCGGGAGAAGCAATCCGCAGCAGCTGCTGGTTGCGGAACACACGAAAGAGGCCCTGACGCACATCTGTTCGGAGATGCGCCGGGTGCACCGGGAGAAATTCGGACGGGACGACGATCTCTGCATCGGTCTTCAGCTGACGCATTCGGGGCGCTACTCCCATCCGAACAAGGCGGATGTTCTGGAATCGAAGACGGCGTACTCGCATCCGCTGCTGGACCGGAAGTTTCACAACGGACCGCAGAATGTGGTCACCGACGAAGAGGTCGGAGAGATCGTCGCTCACTTCATCAAAGCCGCCGGAATCGCGCAGGAGGCGGGATTTGATTTTGTCGACATCAAACATGCGCACGGCTATCTCGGCCATGAATTTCTGACGGCCTACGACCGGCCGGGCCGATACGGAGGCTCCTTCGAGAACCGCACCCGCTTCTTCCGGGAGATTGCGGAAGGAATTCGGAAACAGGTGCCGGGACTCGACATCTCCGCGCGGGTCAGTCTTTTCGACATTCTGCCGTACGAGAAAGGCGAAGATGGAATCGGTCGTCCGATGGCGTGGAACGGCGGACGCTATCCCTACGCATTCGGCGGCGACGGCACCGGAAAAAACATGGATCCCGATCTCAACGAGACCGTGCAGTTCATCCGGATGCTGGAGGAGTACGGCGTCAAACTGATCTGTGCGACCATCGGCAGCCCCTACTACAACGTCCACATGCAGCGCCCGGCCTATTATCCGGTCTGCGACGGCTACGAGATGCCGGAACATCCGCTATACAACGTCGGGCGTCACATCGAGGCGGTGCGGCGCCTGAAGCAGCTCTGTCCGGAAATGCTGGTGGTCGGTTCCGGCTACACCTGTCTTCAGGAGTACCTGCCGAACGCGGCGGAATATGCCGTTGCCAACGGCTGGACGGATTTTGTCGGAATCGGACGCATGGTTCTCTCGTATCCGGAAATGTGCACGGATGTTCTCTCCGGCAAACCGCTTGACCGGCGGCACATCTGTCGGACCTTCGGCGACTGCACCAACGCGCCGCGCAACGGCATGATTTCCGGCTGCTATCCGCTGGACGAATATTACAAGCAGCGTCCGGAGGCCCTGCGTCTGAAAGAGTTGAAAAAAGCACACGAGTGTTAAGATAGAAAGGAGACAGATCCCATGATCTATTTTTTTGCGGACGACCATTACGGCACCCATCCCGGCAAAGTTCTCTACGAGCACCTCCCCGCCGAACTGAAATCGCGCATCTGTTTTCAGGAGAACGACTGGAGCGTTCTGGAAAGCGGCTCCTGGCGGAAGGATTGCGAACTTCTGATTCTGAATCTGATTGCGACGACGTGCAATCTGCCGCATCCGGGTCCGGGCGCGGAAAAAGCGGTCCGGGAATGGTGCGAGAGCGGAGGAAATGTTCTGATGCTTCACGGTTCCAGCGCCGCCTTCTGGCAGTGGGACTGGTGGAGAAAAATTGTCGGGTTCCGCTGGGTCCGGCCGAACGACCCCGATGGAGTCGCGCCCTCGACCCATCCGAAGAAGCCCTACACGCTGACCGTCTCCAAAAGCCGCCATCCTCTGACAAAATTGCTGGAAGGAATTGAACTTCCCGCAGACGAGATCTATATTAATATGGAACAGGTCTGTCCGGCGATGACTCTCATGGAGACCACGATTGAAGAGGGAACCTTCCCCCAGTGCACGGAAGCACTCTCCCCCTGGAACGGAAAACTCGTGAACTTCATTCCCGGACACATTCCGGAAGTCACTTCGAATCCGAAGCTCGTCCGGAATGTTGCAACAATCATCGAATACCTTCGGAAAGGAAACTGAACGAATGAAAAAGTTCAAAGCGGTCTTTCTCTGCGACAACGACTCCAGGATCGATTACGTTTACAGCAGGGATCAGCAGAAACGGATCGCGGAAATCACCGAACTGATCCCCGGCCGGCTCGACTCCCGTAATTTCAATTCCATGGACCTTTCAGAACTCGAAGTGATCTTCTCCACCTGGGGAATGATCTGCTTCACGGAAGAACAGCTTGCCAGAATGCCGAATCTGAAAGCCGTCTTCTACGCCGCGGGCGCAACCGACAGCTTTGCCAGACCGCTTTTGAACCATCACATCAAACTGGTCAGTGCGTGGAGGGCGAACGCCATTCCCGTCGCGGAATTCACGGTGGCGCAGATTATTCTCTCCATGAAGAACTACTTTGCGAACACCTCGGCGATTACGGGTCCGTCCGGCTGGAATCAGGACGGAGCGGGACCGGGCTGCTACGGGGAAACCGTCGCGCTGATCGGCGCGGGAGCCATCTCCGGAAAGGTGCAGGAACTGCTGAAGAACTTCCACCTGAATGTGGTGGTGGTTCCCTCGCGTCCGGAACGGAGAACGATCAGTCTGGAGGAGGCCTTCCGGACGGCTTATGTGGTCAGCAACCATCTGCCGAACCGTCAGGACAATCAGAAGGTTCTGACCCGCGAAATGTTCGCATCCATGCGCAGAAACGCCACGTTCATCAACACCGGACGCGGCGCGCAGGTCGATGAGGAAGGTCTGATCGACGTTCTCAAGCAGCGCCCGGATCTCACGGTTCTGCTGGATGTCACCTCCCCCGAACCGCCGGCGGAGGGATCGGAACTCTATCGGCTTCCGAACGTGCATCTCTCCTCCCACATCGCGGGCTCCCTGAACGACGAGGTTCATCGAATGGCCGATTATGTCATTGAGGATTATCTCCGCTTCGCCGAAGGAAAGCCCCTGGTCAACGAGGTCACGGAAGAACTCCTGATGACCCATTGACGCGGGGTGCCGTTCCTCCACGGCCCCCCTTCCCCGGAAAAAGCGGAGAGTTCTCCGCTTTTTTCATACGTCTCCCCGTCTCCGGAAGGTTCTGTGATACACCAGAGGGGAATATCCGGTAAACTCCCGGAACAATTTTCCGAAATGGCTCTGATCGCGGAATCCGCACTGTTCCATCACCTGTGCAATGGAGGCGTCGGAGCGTTCGAGCATCTGCCGCGCGGCCTTCAGGCGGCATTCCGTCAGGAAGGCGATCGCGGACCGCCCGGTCTCCTTCCGGAAAAGATGCAGAAACCGGGACTCGCTCAGACAGGCTTCCGCCGCCAGATCCCGGATCCGGACGGCTCTGGAAAAATGTTTTTCAATTCCCTCCACGGCCCGCTGAATGCGAAGATCGTGAATCTCGTCCCGTCGGACGCTCTCCCGCCGGATCGTCTCTCTGCGCTCGCGGAAGGCCACGGCAAGATCCTCCAGCACGGATGCAATCCTTTTCCATCGCTCCTCCCCGATCCTCTCCACGCCCGGAAATTCCGCGGGATCCGCGGAGACGGGAAGAAAGATCCCCGCGAGAAACACCTCCGTGCAGCGCGTCCCTTCAAACAGCGGCACCACCACTTCGGAGACTCCCGCATGGCAGGTGCTGAGAAACACCCCCTTCTCCTGCTCCGCGCGGCGAGGAAGCAGAATCTCATCATTTTCCGAACAGAGACGCAGTCCCTCGCGCCGGGATTTGATGTTCCGGCAGAATCCGCAGCAGTGATAGGTGTGTCGTTCCGCCAGTCCGCAGGAGGTCCTCCCCACTCCGACATATTTCCAGAGAAGATTCAACTTCCATTCCCTTTCCAGTCCGTCAAGAATGCGGTTCATCCGTTCCATCGCAGCGCTCCTTTTATGATAATACGATTATAAATAGCATGATCTTCATAAAAAACAACCGTTTTTGCAGAGATTTTTTCCGGATTTCCAGTATATTGTCTGTTGAACAGCCAGAAAAGGAGAATGGATCATGAAGGAAATTGAGATTCCGGCGGAAAAACTGCCGGTGGTGGAAGAGGCCGATCTCTGCGTGATCGGCGGAAGCTGTACCGGAGTTTTCGCCGCGATCCGGGCGGCAAGACTAGGAGCGAAAGTGGTTCTGATCGAAAAACAGAACCGGTTCGGCGGCGTTGCCACAAGCGGTCTGGTCTGCATGTGGCATTCCCTGTTCGACATCACGGGGGAAAAACAGATCATCGGCGGACTCACGTTCGAGGCGCTGGAACGACTGGAAAAACGCAACGCCGTCTCCCCGTTCCGCGACGGACATGGATACCGTCACATCGCCTTCAACTCGGAAGAACTGACGCTGGAACTGGATGCCATGGTCACGGAAAGCAAAAGAATCCGCACCTTCTTCCATACCATTTTCTCCCGTCCGATTCTGGACGGGGATGGAAAAATCACCGGCGTGATCGCGGAAAACAAATCCGGACGCTTCGTCATTGCCGCCCGCATGTTCATCGACGCCTCCGGAGACGGTCTTCTCTGCCGCGCCGCCGGTGTTCCCATGACCGCTCCGGCTCATCCCCAGCCCCCGACCGCCTGCGCGCACATCGAAAACTTCCGGAATATGAAGGACTTGAACCTCAAAGAGTTGATCGAGAAAAACCGAAGCCTCATCCCCGATCTTCCCTGCGGCTATTACTGGGGATGCGATATTCCCGGAAGCGAACACATCTACCTGTTTGCCGGAACCCGGATCATGAACTGCAACTGCATGGATGCCAATGAGATAACAAATGCGGAATTTGAATCCCGCCGTCAGCTCCGCGCGCTGATGGATCTTTTTCGGAAGAGTTATCCGGAGGCATCCGTTTCGCTTCAGGCGCTGCCTTCGGCCATCGGGATCCGGGAGAGCTGGCACATCACCTCGATCGGCCGGCTGACCGGGAAGGAGATGCTCGCGGGAACCCGGTATCCGGACACCATCGCAAACGGAACCTATCCCGTTGATATTCATGGGAATGAAGATGATTCCATCACCTTCAAACATCTGACCGGGGAACGAAAGACCTTCCGTTCCAACCGACTTGTCAAAGAGGATCGCTGGCTTCCCGAAGGCCAGATCCTGCCGTTTTACCGGATTCCCCTCCGCTGCCTGATTCCCCCGGGAAACCGGAATCTCATTGCGGCGGGACGAATGCTCGATGCCGATGCCGAAGCATTTGGAGCCGTCCGCGTCATGGTCAACCTGAATCAATGCGGAGAAGCGGCGGGAGTCACCGCCTGGCTCGCATTGCAGAATCAGATCCCGCCGGCAGAGGTGGATTCCGCAAAAGTTCGCGAACTGCTGAATCAGGGCGGATCGCTTCTGGAGCTCTGAGTCATCCCTGATTCCGGATGCGGCAGGAATCGTTTTGCCGCCGTTCCTCCGGCATTGCGGCAAAACAGCCGGATTCTTCTCCATCCGCACAAAAAACACGGGAGCGTGCCTGAAACGGCACGCTCCCGTTCTTTTTCTCTTTTCCGATGTTACAGGACAGCCAGCATTCCATTTCTGTTTTCGGACAGCAGGGAAAGCTGAGCCGGATCCGCGGCGCTCATCTGCAGCGGAACGGGATCCTGTTTTCGAATTCTGCATTTTGCCGTTTTGGAAGCATCGTTGCCGGCGGCGTCCCAGACCTTCAGTTCCACCGCATGCTGGCCCAGATCCAAACCGTTCAGGACAAAGGAGTCAAGTCCGGTGGTATCGGCATATCTTTCGCCGTCGAGCCAGAGTTCGCTGCGAACGATCGAACCGCTCTCATCCACAGCGTTCCAGGAGAAGCGGGCCGTCTGATTTTCGACTTTGCAGGAGAATTTCCGGATCTTCGGATCCAGCACATCCGCCACGGTAAATTCGCCCTCCTCGCTGACAATGCCGGCATTCTTTGCCTTGTCAAACGCGACCACCGTGTATTTGTACGTTCCGGCGGCGAGCTTCCCGATTTTGACGGAGGTCTTCGACGTGCGAATCGTCCGGACGTTTCCAATGGTAACTTCATACCGGGTCACGCCGACATTGTCCGAGGCGGGATCCCACGCCAGCACTCCGCCGGACTTGTTGTTGATCCCCTCCGAACGAAGTCCCGTCACCTGGGAGGGCGCTGTCATATCCTTCATGGTCAGCGACTTCTTCACGGTTTTCCCGGCCAGTCCGGCGGCATCGTAAGCCGTGACCGTCGCAGTGACTCGCCCCGCCGTGGACGCGAATTCCGCGGAAAGCCGGGAAGCATCCACTTCACGCGTCTCCTCCCCGCAGGTCACCACATAGCGGACAACCCCCATGTTATCCGTTCCGGGCGTCCAGCTGACGCGAAGCGCATCCTCGCCGGTCTGGACCAGGGAGAGCTTTCCGGTCTTCGGCCGGGTGACGTCGGCAACGTATTGCGAAATGGTGCTGCTCCAGTCGGACCAGGTGTCGGCACTCCCCTTCTTCGAGAGCAGTGCGCGAACCGCGAACGTATGCTCGCCGATCGACGCATTCTTCAGCGTGAACTTTGTTCCGGACACCAGCTTTCTCTGGACAATTCCGTCCACCATGACCTCATACCGCACCTTCACCCCCTTCGGAACTTCGTACTTCTCCCAGGCGAAGGTGGCATTGTATTTTTTCACGGTGACCGACATGCCGTCCTGAACCGCGGTCGAAACCGCAAGATTGGATACCAGATAGCTCGTTTCGGACGTATTTCCCGCCAGATCGGATGCCCGGAAACGGAGGAGTCCGTTCCGGGTCACGGTAATCGGACCGGAATAGGCAAGCCAGGTGCGCCCGTCCAGAGAATATTCCCGGGAACGCAGCCCGGTCTCATCGGTAAATGCCGCAACCACGGTGACGGAAGACGCGGCGGATACTCCGGCATTGTCGCCTGACACCTGAATCACCGGCGCGGTCCTGTCGATGTTGGAGACTTCGTAAACCGCTGTCTCCGAAATATTTCCCGCCAGATCGGACGCCCGGAACCAGACCGTTCCATTGGACTCGAACACCACACCATCCTCATAGGAGAACCATTCTCTTCCTTCGGAGAGCGAATACTCCCGCACCGCCGCATCCGAATCAAAGACCGCCGTCACAACCACATCCTGATTCGTCAGTTCCGTCACGTTCGCGGAAACCACCGGTTTTTCCGGCGGAATCTTGTCAATATTGACCACCTCATACCGACTTTCCGAAACATTGCCGATCTCATCCGTGCTGCGGAAGACGATCCTTCCATTTTCCTCCATCACCACAGCTTCGGTATAAACCATCCACGCGCCGTCGTTCACCTGATATTCATTCCGCACGGAATCCGGCGCAAACAGGGCGGATACGATCACATCCTGATTGGTCGCGTCTTCCGTGCTGACCGAAACGATCGGCTGCGCGGGAGCGGTCTTGTCGATGTTGCCGACAACATATTCCACAACAGCCGACTCATTGCCCGCGGCATCCACGCTGCGGAAATAGAGCGTTCCGTTGCGTTCCATCCGGATGCCGGACTCCTCATAGGGCATCCAGCTTCTTCCGTCGAAGGAATATTCCCGGACGGCGCTGTCGGCACTGAAAACCGCCGTCACGACCACATCCTGATTCGTGAGTTCCGTCACATCGGCGGAGACCACCGGCTGTTCCGGTGCCACCCGGTCGATGTTCGTCACCTGATATTCCGCAATCGGCGAGGCATTTCCCGCCGCATCAAACGCGCGGAAATAGAGAACGCCGTTGCCGCTCATAAGCACGCCGTCGCCGTAGGCATTCCAGTTTTCGCCATCCAGCGAGTATTCGCGCACCGAGGCATCCGAATCAAAGAGCGCCGTCACCAGCACATCCTGATTCGTGAGTTCCGTCACGTTCGCGGAGACCACCGGTTTTTCCGGAGCCACCCGGTCGATGTTCGTCACATGCCAGGTGATTTCCGAATAGTTCCCCATGGCGTTTCGGGAACGGAAGGTGATCGATCCATTGGCCTCCATTTCAATCGCGCCGTCATACACCTGCCACTCTCCGTCGTTCACGCGGTACTCGTTCAGAACGGATTCCGGGGCGAAACGCGCGGATACGATCACATTCTGATTCGTCGGCTGGTCCGTGCTGACCGAAACCTCCGGCTGCGAGGGAGCGGATTTATCAATGTTGGACACCCGGTATTCCACGACATTCGATGAATTTCCAGCCTCATCCAGCGCACGGAAGTAGACCGATCCGTTTTCCGTCATGACCACTCCGGAAACATACGGCAGCCAGTCCCGCCCGTTCAAGGAGTATTCCCGGACGGCGCTGTCGCTGCTGAACTGCGCACTCACCAGAACGTCGCGGTTCGTGACATCCGTCGTATCCGCGGAGGGTACCGGATCCGACGGCGGCGTGCGGTCAATGTTGGAGACAAGACAACTTTCCACGGTCTCATTCCCTGCCGCATCGACCGCCCGGAAATAGAGCGTTCCGTTTTCCGACACCGTCACAGAGCCCGTATAGTCCAGCCACTCGCCCGCCGTTCCGAACCGGTACTGCTGCACCGCCAGCTGGATGTCATCGGAAAAACGGGCGCTGACCGCAACGCTCTCTGCGGTGGGCGTTCCCGGAGAGATCGAAATGGCCGTGATGGTCGGAGCCACCCGGTCAATATTCGAAACCTGATACTGCGCCGTGCCGGTGTTGCCGTTTTCATTGGTCGAGCGGAAGAAATAGGTCGCATTTTCCGTCACCGTGACCGTTCCGTCGCAGAGGATCCATTCCTCGGAATCGGCCGAGACGGTATTGTAATAGACCGGCGATCCGTCATCCGCGGAAACGGTCAGAACCACGCTCCGGGCCGGCGCACTCGTATCCGCCTCCACCGTGAGAACCGGCGGAACCTCGCTCACGTTGATCTGAAAACTCTGAACCGCGCTCCAGGACGACACATTGCCCGCCTTATCAACGGCCTGCACCTGCCAGTAATAGGTTCCGTTGGCCAGACCGGAAAGCGTAAAGCTGTTCCCCGTCACCTCTTCCGCATCGCGGAGAGCCGGAGTGGTTCCAAACCGGAAGCGATAGCCCCCCACCCCCTGATTGTCGCTGGAAGGATTCCAGGAACAGACCACGTCCCGGACATGGATCTCCTGCGTAAGCCCATCCGGAAGCGAAGGCGGAATCACATCCTTGTCGCTTCCATCCACCGTGAGAATCACCTGCGAGTTCTCGTAGCGGAGCCAGTAATTCTCCCGGGAGATGCTGCCTGTGCTCAGGGAGAGATCAAACGACGTGTCCGCACCGGTCTGCAGCGTGAAGTTCAGATTTTTCAGCTGCGATTCGTAGGCCGCGCCATTGGCGTCCAGCAGAATATACTCTCCATTTCCGGCTCCGGTCAGATCCAGAAGAATGTGGTTCGACACGGCATTGGTGAAATTAACCGTATTGTTCCGGATGCTGATGATGGCGGATGCGGTGGCAACGGAATCAATTGTCATCGTAACACCGAGCAGTCCGCTGGAATAGAAGGCGCCGGAGAGAGAGGAACTGTTGTCGATTTTCAGCGTATCCTCCCCTCCGCCCAGATAAAGATTGCCGGAAAAACGGGACCCGTTCTTCACGGAAATGCTGTCATTTCCATCATTCAATCGGAGATCGCCGACCAGCAGCGAATGGTCCTCCACCTCGATGTGGTCATCCCCGCTTCCGAACATAAGATTCCCGATGATTACGGAGGAATCATTCAGGGAAATCGCATTCGACTCCGACGAATTGCAGAAAACGGCATATCCGGTTCTGCTGTTTTCCAAATCAGCCACCGCGAGTTCATCGCTGACGCGATATGCCGCAAGCGCGGCCTGAATCCGGTTCGTTCCGCTGTCATAGGAACCGGAGATGGAATAATTTCCGGCAAAAATTCCGCCCCCGTTCAGGGAGAGCTGCACGCTGGAGTCTCCGCTCCCGTAAATTCCATACAGCTTGGTCCTGCCGACATTGAACACCATGGTGCCGGAAAATTGATCCATGACAAGATCCGAACTGTCGATGGTAAATCCATAAATGTTGGAAGAGCTCGTCAGCGCGTAGTCCAGATTGTAATTCTCAATCAGCAGATCGCCGGTAACGGTGATGGTGGTGGAAAAATCAAGATTTGCTCCCGCCACGGAATCCGAACAGCTCACGGTGTTTTTGCCCAGAATCGAGTTGCTTCGTTCGATGGCGCGCAGAAAGGTGCCCGTCCCGTAAATCCGGGAATCGGTGACTTCGATCGGAGAGCCGTCATAGGAGGGGGCTATATCAATCAGAAAATAATAGAACTGAATTTGGTTCATCTCCTCCTGGGTGTACCATCCGGTGCCGGTCATCCTCTGGCCGTATGACTCGAGCCGATCCCGTGTTCCGGAGGCCCCCCATCCGTAATTGATATGGAAGGCGTTCCGATCCTCATCGTAGCCGTCGATCACAAGGGCGTGTCCCGGATAGGAGGTGCCGACCGGAGAGCCTGCCTGAATATTTTCCTTGATGACTTCAAATCCGGCCTCCGTAATGGTGCTTGCCGCTCCTCCGGACCCGCTGCTGGAAACAAAATACGGATTCACGGCATATCCGCTGTATGCGTAGATTATCGTTCCGCTGACCATTCCGGCGCGGAAGAACAGATCCAGATCCCACGCGGTTCCCGTTTCCGTCGAGCTGTAGGAGGCCTCCTGAACGACACCGCAGGCAAAATTCAGCGCCGCGATATCCTCCGCGGAGTAGAGCGAAAAATCCGCCAGAGCCGCATTCACCTTCGCAAAGGAGAGATATCCGTGCGACTCGGCATTGGACTCGCTCTCGTCTATGGGAGTTTTCTGTCCGTTGTAATCCGAAAGATAGGCATCTGCGCTGTTCAGGGTCAGCTGAAGGTCCAGCGCTCCGTTTTCCAGCCAGTAATAAAGGATCTGAGCTGCGGCGGTGTTCGTACAGCCGGTCAGGGAGTGTTCGTTCGTCTGCGGATCAATCGGGCAATATTCATTGAACTGAATCCGATTTCCGGAAAAAATCGGACCCGACTGATTCCACATGGTCGAGAGGAGCACCTCTCCGGATGCAGCCCTCGGCAATGCGCCGTTCGACACCGAAAAAACCCTCTTCTCCTGTGCCGGACAAAGTTCCGATGAATGATTTTCCGATGATTCTTCTCCGAATCTCTTTCCCGGATCCGAACTCTCTGAAGAAGGAATGGTCCCCTCTTCCGTCCACGTGTTCCAGTCCGCCAGAGCCGTAAAGCTCAAGCCGTCGTTTCTCTCCTGCACTCTCTTCATGCCACCACTCTCCCTCTTTTCCGTTTCTGAATTCCGAATCCCGAATCTGCGCGGGGAATGGCAGTCATCCTCTCTGATTGCCTCTGCCCGCGTCCTCTTCAGGGAGTCCGGACGCCATGGAAATGCCGCGTTCCCTTTTCTCCGAATCGCTGCGGGCTCCATTGCCGGCCTCCTCCGCATACGGCTCACCGAAACACCCCACCGGCCGCCTCCGGAGAAAAAAAGCAAAAAAAACGCCGCAGATTCTTTTCCATCAAAGAATTATAAAAATCAAAACAAAGCAGAAAAGCTGAAAATAAAAACAAAAAACAATATCAATATTTTTCTCTTCCACAATGTTTTACAGAAAAATAATACTTGTTTTCCTTATTTTCAAACAGGAAGACAAAAAAAAACAATAATCTTTTCCCATTTTCCTTTTCGAAAAAAACAATGGATTGGAAGCGGGAAGGAAGAAGAAAAGAAATCGGACGCCGAATCTTGTTTCCGCCCGGAAGAATTGCCGTGACGCGATCCGCTTCCCCCGGCCCCGGCGGTCCGTTTGCCGGATGCGATCGTCAGCGGGATTTCCGGGAGCGGGAAGAGAGTTCCTTTTTCTGTTCCGCCAGAGTATTTCTCTCCCAGAAGACGCCGTTGACATAGCCCTGAACGAGAGGATCGGATTCGGCTTTTTCCAGCCGGGCCTGTCCCCAGCAGCAGTAGTCGCGGTCGATTTCGAT
Organism: uncultured Victivallales bacterium; assembly: GCA_944390735.1. Taxonomy (GTDB): domain Bacteria; phylum Verrucomicrobiota; class Lentisphaeria; order Victivallales; family UBA1829; genus UBA1829. Next base: position 31,598 of record CALXRL010000057.1, read on the forward strand.
TCCGGAAAAACGCCGTCCCAGTTTTCTGGCGACGACAGCGGTGGTGCCGCTTCCCAGAAACGGATCAAAGACAAAATCGTGCTCCCGGGAACTGGCCAGAATCAACTTGGCGATCAGTTTTTCGGGCTTCTGCGTGGGATGATCCGTATTTTCCGGCATGGACCAGTAGGGTATGGAGATGTCGTCCCAGAAATTCGAGGGATACGTGACGCGGAATCTTCCGTTTTCCGTCTCCTCCCAGTCGCGGGGGGTTCCGTTCCGGCGATAGGGGGCAATGACGCGGCGTTTCATCTTCACGGACTCCACGTTGAAATAATAGGTTCCTCCGACCGTTCCGAACCAGATGTCCTCGCAGCAGTTTTTCCAGTTGGAGAGGGCGCCGCGCCCCTTCTCCCTCTGCCAGACGATCCGGTTCCGCACGGTCAGATAACGGCTCATCACCAGATACTCCGCCGCGGAACAGCGCCAGTCGCCGCACAGATAAACAGTCGCATGCGGTTTCAGCAGCCGGAGCAGCAGCGGAAACCAGGAGTCCAGATAGGCGATGTACTCCTCGTTTGTCATGGCGCGGAATCGGGTGCTTCGGAAATCCTTGGTCAGATTGTAGGGCGGATCCACGATCAGAAGATCGACAAAGGCGTCGGGCAGCAGTTCCACCGCGCGGCGGAAATCGTCATGGATGATGCGGTTTTCAATGTCCGATATGGAAAGGCGACTTCCCGAAGGCTTCAGCAGTTTGCGTTCCAGTTCCGTCAGTTCCGCCTCCGACAGCGTCAGGGTTCTGTTGCGGTCCGCCCGTTTTTTTTCCTGCTTCATCGTCCTTCTGCACTCCATTTCCGCCCTATCCGCGTAAGATATCACCGATGGCGGCAAAAACAAGCCGCTTCCGGCGATTGCGCCTCTTTTTCCGATGCGGAAAATATCCGGGGAATCGGAGAGTCGACGCAGGTCCGATGCTCCGAAAACAGCAGTGCCGCCGTTGCATTTTCCGGCGGCACTGCCGCAAAAAATTCTCCGAAAATCTTCCGCGGACCGTCCCGATCAGATTTCCAGCGGGATGTTGTTCTGCATCAGACGCAGCTGATTCTTCAGCGAACGCACGCCTTCGATCTTCGGGATAATGGATTCGATCTTGTCATGCGCTTCCTGCGAGAAGACGGCGCCGTGAACCGTGACGTTGCCATCCTCGCATTTGACATCCAGGAACGGGAACTCCAGTTTTTCCTTGACGAGAAGGGTGTAGCGGATGAACTGCTGGAGCACGCTGTCGCGCAGTTTGGCCTCCTCCTGAGCGGTCACTTCGCTGCGCTCGAGGAATTTCGGAAGGACCTCCTCCAGCGTGGAGAGAGAGATTTCCGCAGTGTTGACCGTGAGATCATACGCATTGGCGTCCTGCCATTTTTTTCCATAGAAGTAATAGCAGAACCCGATTCGCTCCCGGTCGCTTTTCCGAATGCAGTCCAGCGCCTGTTCCTGCGAGCAGTTGAGGCGGCGCGCCACCCGTTCCGCCCGCACCTCCGGAGGGGCGACAAAGCGGATGCGGAAACAGCGGACGATATCGCCGAGCAGAAAATTGGCGCCGCGGCCGACCAGTGCCACATCTCCCTGCTGCGCCTCCTGAAGGATCGCCGTCTGCAAGGTTTCCCAGTAGATGTTGGGCCGTCCCAGGAACGAGTCCATCAGGCGGGGTTTCCGCTCGTCGAACCGGTCGATGTGTTCCGGATCGGTGCCCAGCATCCGGAATCGTTTCTCCAGCGTATCCCGATGCACGTCCCGCAGTCCGATCGCGCGGCAAAGGGCCGTTTCCTGTGCTGAATGAATCGCTCCCATCTCACGTGCAATTGTTACAATGCGCATCATCTGCCTCCCTGGGTTGTCCGGTTGTCGATTTCAGGTCTTCGGACTTCGGCGTTCCGCCGGTCCGCCTTCCGGAGCTATTATAATTCCAGCCAGGCGTTTTTCAAATTGTTTTCCGTTTTTTCCGGAAGGATTCCGTTGTTTTTTCTGTTTCCATGGAACGGGAGGCACGTCCCGTTTCGCGAACCGGAGGGCGGGGTTCCCGAAGATGCGGTTTGCAATTTGCATCCGGACGGCGTATATTGAGAAACGAAGGAAGTATTCTCCCATTTTCTTATCAAACGAGTCCCATTCAAGAGGAGTTGTCCGATGCGAACGTTCTGGATTGCCATTCTTCTCGCGCTTCTGATTCCGACGCCGGATTCGCCGGGAGAGGTGATCCGGAAAAAAAAGCCGTATGCCTGGGAACCGGCGGGCAGTGTGAAAGTCCTCTATGAAACTCCGATCGGAAAGGTCTATCAGATTGAGGCGAGCGGTTTTTTCAACCGGGAGACCAGACGCGGAGCCTCTCTTGCGGTCCGCTGGAACCAGCCGCTTCTGAACCGGAAAAACAACGACGACGGGCTTCATACTCTGAATCTCGTTCTCTATGACAACAACCGGGAAAGAGAGACGAGAAAGGAGCGGTATGTGGTCATTGAGTTTTCCCTGCGCGCCTTTCCGGTTCAGAAGAGGAAGAAAGAGATCGAGGGGGTGCGGAACAATGGACTGGCCTCTCTTTTTCTGCTGGCTTCCAGTCAATATGAGAACATCACAAGTCTGGGGGCCGTCCGCTTCCGCTTTCCCGATCTGGACGGGGTCACCTGTCCCCGGGACTCCGGCAATCTGCGGATTGATCCGGGCATGCTGTACCGGAAGGAGAAAAAGTTTGCCGCGACCTATCTGGATGCCGGAATGGTGCCGTGCTGCTTTCCGATGTACTCTCTAACCCCTTGCCGAATCATCATGGAGCGGGAAAGTTTGAAGCTGGTTGCGCTTAATTTTGCGGGAATAAGAAAAATCGTCGTGCCGGATTCCGATCTGAACTTCAAAAAGAGTCCCATCGTGACTCTGGCGCTGGGATGTGCCGAGGACAGTGTGCTGGAGGTGGCTTCTCCCACGGTCCGCTTTCTGGAGGAGGAGCAGTTGAAAGCGCTGGATTCTCTCGGGATGCGCCCCTATCCTTATGAACTCTATCAGGATGATCGGAAAAGCAGGCGCCGCTGGGGGTCCAATCCCGATTTCGAATATGCCCGGGCCATGAAACAACTCTATTCCCGGCAGGAGCAGGACTGGGAAAATGGGTTCCGGGAACTCCGGAAACTGGCGAACAAGGACCATGCGCTTGCTCTCTTCCAGACCGGTTGCGCATACTGGAGAGGAATCGGATGCGAAGTGGATTTGGAGAAGGCGGAATCCTGTTTCAAGGATGCCGCCGATCTTGAGGTTCCCGGCGCCCTGGTCATGCGGAAGGCGCTCCTGCGGAAAAAATATCTCAAAACCGGAAAAAACGAGTGGATCAATCCTTCCGGAAACGCGGTCCGGATCCTGAAAAAGGAACGGATCGAAGAGAGGGTGGATTCCTATGAGCCGCCGCTTCTGCCCGATGAGATCCGCATTACTGGAAATCCGAAGGTGGAGTTTCTGGCTCTTCTTCCGAAACTGTATCGGAAAAATTGCGACGGACAGGTTCTGCGGATTCTGGAGGATCTCTGCGCGGAAAACTTCACTCCGGCGTTTTATCTGAGGGCGAATGGTCCGGGTGTTTCTCCGGATCAGATTCAGAAACTTTATGAGAAAGGGGCCGCGCTGGGAGATCCGTTCTGCACGCTGGAACTCATCCGGATCAAAATGCAGTCAAGCTCTTTTCAGCCGTCCATGATCTCGGTCAATGAGCTTTGGAACGCCCGGAAACTGCCATGGATTCATGCGTTGCTTTACGGGATCCGGAATCCGGGATGCCGCTTTCTGCCGGAGATTCTCAAGGCGGATATGGATCGGTTGAAAAATCTCGATCCGGCAACGCCGGAGGAACATTTCCTTTCCGGAATCGCCTTCCTTCATGATTTTCTTTATGGGCAGGAGCGAATCGGGTCTTTCCGCTACTTCTCGCGTACACGTTCCCTCTTCTTTGCGGACTCCATGAAAAACGAGCTTTCCCTCACAATGAAAAACAGGATTCAGAAGGCGCTGAGCTCTCTGGAATTCGCCGCGGAAAAAGGAATTCCCGAAGCGCAGGCGTTCGTCGCCGATCCGGAGCCCATGGAAAAAGCATTCGTCTTCAATCCCTTTCAGAGTTTGAAACATCTTGAGAATGCGGCGCCTCGGAATCTTTTCGCAGCCATCAAGGCGGCGGACTATTTCCTCTCCCGGAACAATCCGGAAAAAGCGCTCCATTTCATTCAGAGAATTCCCGATCAGAATGCCGGGATCGCTCTCGAGCTCCACGCAGGAGTCCTTCAGCTCAAACACCCCAATGCTCCCGAAACCATCCGCGCGTGGAACAAGGCCGGTAGCGCCGGCTCCCTCCTGGCTATGCGCTTCCTCGGAAATCTGGAATATGAAAAAAAGAATTTCGCCAAGGCCGCCGCTTATCGAAGCGTTTTCCTCCAAACCGACGCCAGAAGAAGAAATCAGGATCTCAATGAAATCACATGGGGTCCGTATTTCACAAAATACGAGTTCCCGGCCATCTCCGGACAGCTCCCCGTCAGACTCTTCGCGGGAAAGCTCAATCAGAAGGAGATTCAACGACTCCTCGCCCTTGTCCCATGAACCGACCCTCTCCCGTCCCCGCGACTGAACAGAAATGATTCCGTTCTCCCTGAAGATTCTCTGTTCCGGGGGATCAATCCCCCGACAGCCGCTCCGGACTCGTTTGGATCTGGATTCCTCTCCAGCGGCCGGCTTATTCAGCTGGACCGAAGCAGGTGCCAATCGCTCCTGCAACATAATGGCCTCCGGCGGCCAGCTTATTCAGCTGGATCGAAGCAGGTGCCAATCGCACCTGCACCACGATGGCCTCCGGCGGCCAGCTTGTTCAGCTGGATCGAAGCAGGTGCCAATCGCTCCTGCACCATAATGACCTCCGGCGGCATATCATTTCTCCGGAATCTTATTCCTCCATTGTCAGAAGAAGAATCGCGGAATCATTCGCCTCAATTCGAAGACGATCCCCCTCAAACGTCCCGCGCCAGACCTTGCTCAGTTTTCCAGTCAGGTGCGGTACACATTCAACCGGCTGCGGATCATAATTGATCAGCACCGCCAGCATTCGTTTTTCATCCAGCCAATGTTCTGTAACTCCCACTCCCGGCTCTTTGCAGAAAACCGCATGACGAACCCCCGCAATCTCCGCTCCCTTGCGGTAAAGAAGATAGGCGGGATTCAGCTCCTTCCCGTAAAAACATCCGGAGGAGGTCGCCGCCAGATACTCCAGAGGAAGATTCAGAAGAATCATCCGTCCCTTGCCGTAGGACGCAACCGTCATCATCGGGAAGCCATCGGAATCCTCCGCCAGCACCTCCGCCCCTTCCGGAATCAAATGGGAATAGTATTCCACATTGAATCGAATCTTCCGTTCCGGCGAATCCTTGAAATGAATCTGAAGCGCATGCGCCTCTTTCCAGCGCGCATCCACCCGGACTCCGAAGACCTCCCGGAACGGCGAAAGCATTCCGCACCCATCCAGCGAAACCATCAGAGTCGCCCCTTCCCGCACCTTCTCCAGAAGAGAAAGCCAGCTGTGACGACTCAGCCATGAAAGATCGCCCACCGAAGGAAGAAGATAAAATTCCGATTCCGGCAATTTCTCCTCCACTCCCGAAAAACGCAGTTCGAATCCCGCCTGCTTTGCCAGGAGATACGATCCCAGCGCCTCCGGGAAACAGTTCCGGGTCCGCCGGGGCATCAGACAGACCGCATCCACTTTCCGCTCCGGCAGCGAATAGGGGAACTCTTTCAGAAAAGCGGAAAACTCCTTCAGCACCAGCGCCGTCTCCTTTGCCAGACGATCCTCGTGGAACAACCCGAGTTCCCGTTCCACGGCTGTCCAGTCGTAGGGCGCAAAGGAAAGACGGGTCTGATCGAACGCGCACCACCAGAGAAATCCATGCAGATGATTCGCCCAGCAGGAAAACAGCGCACACCGCAGACTCGCCGCCGCCCGGTCATCCGAGCAGATCATCGGCCCCAGCGATCCGGCCTCCTCCGGAAAACACGGCTTCCCGGAAATCCCCTCGTACAGAAGCGATTCACAGGAGGAGTGCAGTTCATTGCGAAGCGTATAAAACGGTTCCCGATTGCATTCCGGCGTGAAAAGCGGATACGGATGCGTCGTCAGAACATCCAGCAGCTCCCCCTGATCATACATGTTCCAGTCGGCCCAGGCATCCGTGCTGATGCTGTGCATCCCCGACACCACCGGACGGCTGGGATCCTCCAGACGGATGGCCGATGAAATCGTATTCATCCATTCCCAGGCTTCCGACTCTCCCGAAACTCGGCTCATGCAGTTGCACTCATTGCCGAGATCCCAGGCGCCGATCGCCGGATGGTCGCGAAACTCCCGGACAAAACGACGGACAAAACGAACCTCCCATTTCACCGCTTCCGGATCCCCAAGGATATTCCGTTCCTCAAACGCGGGCGGAACAAAGAGCCGTCCGCTCATCCACCCCGTCAGAAGGCCGACAATCAGTGACAGACCGTTCTCCGACGCCCGGTCGCAGAGAAAGCGGAAGCGCTCCAGCATTACGGGATCCACCCCTCCCATCCGTTCCTCCTCCGCGGAAAGGAGCACCTCTCCGCAGCTCAGTCCCATTCGTCGGCCCCCTCCCCCGTACAGGCGCTTCAGAGGCTGAAAATCCGGCCACAGCGGAAACACGCGAAGAACGCTCATCCCGTGCGAACTCAAAGCGGCGAGATCCTGTCTGACCACCTCTCCATCCCACTTCCGCCACATGAACATGCCCGCATGCGACGCCCAGTAGTTGCAGCCGGTAAAAAAATGCCCCGATTTGAATAGATCCATGATGCTGATTCCTTTCCTGTTCTGTTTTGAAATTTTCCATTGCGCAAAGGATATCCCTCACACGGGGAAACGCTTTGAAATTTTCCTTCCTGCATAGTATATTTCCTCTCATCGAGAGACGCAAGGGATCATCATGAAACAAAATGAACCAATATTGAATCCGGATGCGGAGGAAAAAAAACGCCGAAACCGGAAAAAAGTCACTCTTCGGGAGATTGCCCGCATAGCCGGCTGTGCTCACTGCACCGTCTCCCGCGCTCTCGCGGACAAAAGCTGCGTGACGGATGAACTGCGAAACCGGATTCTCAAAATCGCCCGCGATCTCGGATACATCCAGCAGGGAACGAAATCGCTGGCGCTTCTGACCCCTTTCTTTCCCAATATAATCTGCTATTACAACACCCGGCTTCTTGCCGCGCTTTCCCGGGTGCTTGACCGGGAGGGCTGCTCTTTTGATCTGATCCCGGAAAATCATCTGCGGGTCCTCAACGAGAAGCACATTGATGGAGCCATCTCGCTCTGCTACTCCGGGGAAACCGCAAAAAAATGGTCCGCGCTGAATTCCATTCCGCTGGTCTGCATCAACGACTTTGCGTTTCATACGGACCGGATTTATTCCGTCTGTTCCGACGATCGTCAGGCCATGGAACGGATTCTGGATTATCTGCGGCGCCGCGGTCATCGGAAAATCGCCTGCTGCGATCGTGTTCCTCAGCACAATCTGAATCATCTGCGCCGTCGGAAATTCTTTCTGGAATTTGCCGGGACGCATTCGCTGTTTCTCTGTACCGGCAATACGCGGCAGATCACCGAGACAGTGCTCGAAGCCGGAATCACCGCCCTGATCTGTCCGTTTGAAATGACGGATCTGACGCTCTATGCCGCGCTCCGGAACGCCGGAATCCGGATCCCGCAGGATCTGGAACTGATCTGCTGGCAGGTTCCCGGCATTACGGAGGAACTGCAGCTGAACGGCCTCCGCGTCGAACAGAATTTCGACCGTCTTGCGGAGGAAGCCGCCGCTCTGCTGATGCGTCTGATGCAGGGCGGACAACCTCTGCGAGATGTCTCGGTGCCCTATCGGATTGCGGAGCGGCCGTTTTTTTCTCCGCATCCGCACTAAGCGTTCTTTCCGCGCCGTCCGCAGCGGATCGTCACTTTTTTTTCTTCGCGGATTTTTTGGCGTTCGCATCCTGATAGTAGAGTTCGCGGATCTGAGCCACATCAATGGTCGGAGCCGGCAGTTTGGGCGCCATGCGTTCCATCGCCTCCACGATAATTTCGGAGACGGCAAGATTCCGGAAGCTCTTGTGGTCCGACGGAATCACAAACCAGGGAGCATGTTTCGTGGAGCAGCGGTTGAGGGCCTCGTTAAACGCCTCCATATAATCATCCCAGTACTCCCGTTCCGTGTAGTCGCTTTCGGAGATTTTCCAGTGTTTTTCCTCGTCGTCGAGTCGTTCTCCGAATCGCTTGAGCTGTTCCTCCTTGCTGATGTGCAGGAAGAATTTCAGGATGGTGGTGCGGTTGGAATGGAGAATCTCCTCAAAGCTGTTGATGAAGTCATACCGCTGTTGCAGCCGTTTGCCGGAGATGAATCCGTGAACCTTTTCCACCAGCACGCTTTCGTAATGCGACCGGTTGAAAATCACGATCTCCCCGTTCTTCGGCGCGGCGGCATGGACCCGCCAGAGAAAATCGTGCGACGCCTCCAGCGGAGTGGGAACCTTGAACGACTGCGACCGGCATCCCTGGGGATTCATCGCATACAGCACATGATTGATCGTTCCGTCTTTTCCCCCCGCGTCCATGGCCTGAAGCACGATCAGCAGCGACTGCCGGTTCTCGGCATAGATCCGGTATTGCAGTTCCAGCATTCGTTTTGCGTTTTCCTCGAGCCGGGCGTCCAGTTTTTCCCGATCGTTCCAGCCGCAGGTTTCGGATGTGTCGATTTTGCGCACATCCACTTTTTTCCCGGGTTTCACACGCAGTTTGTCATAAAAATTCATGATATTCCTCCTCCCTTGAGCCGTTGATGCTTAGCATAACACGCGATCGGGGGAAAAACAAATCAGGCGGATGTTTTTCCCCCGATTTTTTCCGGATTTCCCCGGCTGGCAGGAGACGTTTTCCCTCGCTTTCCGGAAAGGATTTCCGCGTTCCGTCAGCCTCCGGTCCCTGAAAGTTTTTTTCAAAAAGTTGTTGAAAAAAAGATTGATTTTAGGCATTGTTCATGCTATTAGTAGAACCAGATAGAAACTTGGGAACGTGAAAATCTGAATACGGCAAAAACTGTCCGATTTCGGAGCGCTGGCTTTTTGTCTTTCTTTCCGGAGGGAGGAAAAAGCGGTTTCGCGTCCGGAAGCGGTGCGGGCGATGCGGTATTTCTGTTTTGCGGAATCTCGCAACAAGGAGAGGAAGGAGCAAGCATCGTGTTACTGCGTACATTGGCATTATTGTGTCTTTGTCTGGCCTGTTTTGCGGAAGCGCCAAAGAAGACGATCGTCAAAGTGGATTCGTTCTTCCAGCCGAACAATATGGAGAACATCTACACCAAGCAGCTGGTCTGGTTCATGCAGAAGCATCCGGAGATTATGCTGGAACAGTGGGGCGGCATTTCGCTGCCCGGCGGGAAATCGTCGCTGATGATGGCGATCGCGGGAAAAACCGCACCGGATGTCGGACTGAGCTGGTTCCATATTATCCGCAATGAAATCTCGCAGGAGTTCCTCTATCCTCTCAATGAATGGATCGGCGAAGACCGCAACGGCGACGGCGAAATCGACGATTCCGAAGCAAAATGGCCCGGCTGGAAAAAGATTTCCCCGCTTCTGCGCAAAGTCGCCACCGTGGATGGAAAAGTCTACGGGCTTCCCCTCCCCGTCAAGGACATGGTCGCGATCATCTACCGCGTGGACCTGGTCTCCGCCGCGGGACTCGATCCGAACAAGCCGCCGAAAACCTGGGATGAACTCCTCTACTGGTGCTACAAACTGACCGATACCAACCGCATCATTCCCGGCGCCATCACGCAGCAGGGACAGAAGGGAATCTGTCTTCCCGCCTCGGGGTATCTCTTTCTGCCGTGGATTCAGTCCGCGGGCGGCGATCCCATCATTCAAATCCGGAAAAGTCCGAAAACGGGAAAGGAGTACACCTTTCCTCTCTACGAGACGAAATTCCTTACGCCGGAAGGGGAGAATCTCTCCAAGCAGCCCTCCCGCTGGCGCGCCAACTTCGACTCTCCGGAAGCGCTGGAAGCCATCCAGTTTCTCTATCAGCTCCGCTGGGGAAAATGGCTGAACATCAACGGGGAGCCGATCGCCCTCAAGGATGCGATCAAAAAAGGCATTGAGTATTCGGAGGAGGATATCATCACCGGCGTGGCGAGAACCGACTCCGGCGGGCAGCGCGGCGAAGGGATGTGGGAACTTCTCGGCCGCGGCGAAGTCGCCATGGTGATCAGCATGGTGACCGACCTCTCCTCCGCGGGCACGAATGCGAACATTGATCCCTCTCTTCTGAGCTGGTTTCCCTATCCGGCGGCTCCGGGACCGAAGGGGCAGAGAGTCATTCAGACCCAGACCCATTATGCGGTCATGTACGTCGGAACGGCGGACCGCTCCAAGGAGGAACGCGACGCCATCTGGAAAACCATGACCGCCATCTGCGACGAGAAGGTCATCGACACCAAAATTGAATCGCAGGTGCTCTCCGGCATGAGCAAATTCGTCTCGCCGGACAACCTCAAGCGCCTCGGCTACGAGGAGTACATCCGCGACATCCCCCTTGCGATCCGCCAGAACTTCACGGACATTGAAAAGGGAAACATCAAAGCCTACACCGAACCCTGGACCGGATTCTGGTTCCTCATCGACATGGCGATGAACAACAAATGCCTCGGCATCATGCTGGGAAGCAAAGGCGAGGACTTCCATTACAAGGACGCCCTTCTGGAGGTCAACCGGCAGGCGAACTCCGGCCTGATGTTCGCGCTTCCGGAGTCCGAGCTGGCGAAATGGCGGCCGCTGGCGTTTCTGATTCTGGCACTGCTTCTTGTGGCGGTGGGATTCCTCGGATATAAGATTGTGAAGTCCTTCATGGGCAAGCGGAAAGCGGGAGCGCGATCGGTCTACAACGGCTATCTGCCGTTTCTGCTGATTCTGCCGGCGATCCTGATCATCGTGCTCTGGCGGTACTATCCGCTGGGACGGGGACTGGTCATGGCGTTCCAGGATTACAAGGTCACGGGCAACTCCATTTTCGTCGGATTGGACAACTTCATCAATCTGGCGCTTGACAAAAGCTTCTGGATGAGCATGTGGCGCACGGTCTACTTTGTGATTCTGAACATGCTGTTCGCGTTTACCGCGCCGATTATTCTGGCGATCATGCTGACGGAGATCCGGCACTTCAAGATTCTCTTCCGGACGCTCTTCTTCCTTCCGCAGATGACCAGCGGACTGGTGATCGCTCTGATGTGGAAACTGATGTACAATCCGACGCCGGCGGGATTCTTCAACCAGCTGATCGCCTATCTGAATTATCTTCCGTTTGTGGACATCAAACCGCAGGCATGGCTTCAGGACCCGTCGCTGGCGATGATCTGCTGTATCATTCCGACGGTCTGGGCGGGCATGGGAATGTCGAGTCTGATCTATCTGGCGGCGCTCCACTCGCTGCCGAAGGAGCTCTACGAAGCGGCCGAAGTCGACGGTGCCGGCTTCCGGAGCAAATTATGGAACATCACGATTCCGACCCTTCTGCCGCTGATCATCATTAATTTTGTCGGCACCTTCATCGGCACCTTCCAGGGCATGGGCAACATCTTCCTCCTGACCTTCGGGGGCCCCGGCGAGGCGACCACGGTGATCGGGCTGAAAATCTGGATCGAGGCCTATGCGAATCTGCGCTTCAGCATGGCAACCGCCATGGCGTGCATTCTCGGGTCATTGCTGATCGGACTGACCTACATTCAGATTCAGTTCCTCAGCAAAGTCGAATACAAACGCGCGGCGGATTGAGAAAGAAGAGGTAATCAGAAATGAGTTTGATATCAGAAGTCGGAAGAAATTCCTTCAAAAACAGATTCATCATGGTCTCGATTTATGTGGGCCTGATTCTCATGGGCATCACGATGGTGGTTCCCTTCATGATCACATTGACCGGAAGCACATCGAACGCGTTCGATTACGAACGTTTCAGTCCGCTTCCCAAATATCTCTGGTCGACTCCGGACCGGTTTGTCAAATGTCTGGTGCCGTACTTCAACGGCACGCGCGGATGGCAGAGACAGATGTCCGCCTACGCGCCGGAAAAGCCTTCCTACTGGAGCTCCTGGTCGCTGATCGGCCGCGACACGGAAGGCGTGGAACGTTTTGCGGCCGCCTATCGCTACAAGGGAAATGCGAAAATCGCCGCCGACTACGCCGAATTCATGGACACCTATCCGCTCTCCGACTGTTTCGCGGCGGCCTCCCAGATCGACACCATCACCTTCCTGATGGAGCATTTCTCCACGGAATATCTGGCCCGTCATCCCGGCGAGAAGCTCTCCGGCAAGCAGCTCCGGATGAAAGCGCTCGAACTGCTCGGTCAGGAGTGGGGACTGCCCTTCAACAGCTTTTACAGCATCAACTTCGGCACGGAAATCGGATACCCCATGGATTTCCAAGGCTGGTTCCCGCCGAACAGCAATCCGAAGTACCGGACCTACAACGACTTCAAAGCGGCCGTTTCCGCCCATATCTTCACACCCGGAATCAAAAACAAATGGTTCCAGTATCTGAAGGAGAAGGCGTTCCAGGGGGAGAAGATCTTCCCGGTCATGCCGTCCGCGCCGGCGGAGGTGCGGAAGCTCTGGCTGGAGTTTAAAAAGGAATATGCGCCTGCGTCGCCCACGATCCCCTACGCGCTGCGCGCAGCGTGGTACGGATATCTGAATTCGGAGGAGGTCTCCCTTCTCAACAACGGGGCGAAATTCGATATCGATCTTTACAACAAGCTGGCCGGCACCAGCTACAAACGTCTGGAAGAGACCCCCTTCCCGGTGCCCGCGTCGTTCGGGGACGGCATCCAAAGATTCTGGAAAAAATATCAGCAGGAACGCTTTCCGCTGCGTCTGATCTCCATTCACCCGACCCCGGAGCTGAACCGGCAGTTCCAGGCATTTGTGAAAAACACCCTGCGTCAGATCAAGATCGCGAACGGACTTCTCGGCACAAACTATCGGGACTGGAGCGAGCTTCGTCTTACCGAAAAGCCGATTCAGGGCACCACTCCGGCGGAAAACAACCGCCGGGACCTCTGGAAGAACTTTGTGAAAACGCTGCCCGTGGAAGAGAAGCAGTTCACGTCGTCGGAGATTGCCTATCAGAAGTTCCTTCTGAAGAAGTACGGGTCGCTGGAGAACATCAACCGGGAGTACGGCTGGCAACTGAAGCATCTGGAAGAGGCCTTCCCCCAGTTCATGCCGGCCTACGCCGTGACGTTTGCCAAAAACGAGACGAACATGACCTTCGGTCCCGTGCTGGACAATTACAAGATCATTTTCGACTTCATGGTTTTCAACGGCAACGCCATTCTGGTCACCTTCCTGCTGATTGCAATGACCATAGCCTTCACACTGACGGTGAATCCCCTCGCGGCCTACGCTCTGAGCCGGTTCAATCTGCGCGGACACAACCAGATTCTGATTTTCATGCTGGCGACGATGGCGTTTCCCGCCATGGTCAGCGCGATTCCGGCCTATCTGCTGATGCGCGACCTCGGACTGCTGAACACCTTCTGGGCGCTGGTTCTGCCCGGCGCGGCCAACGGAATGGCGATCTTCATTCTGAAGGGCTTCTTCGACTCCCTGCCGATGGAACTCTTTGAAGCGGCCACCATCGACGGAGCATCCGAAATGCAGATTTTCCGCATCATCGCCATGCCGATGGTGAAGCCGATTCTCGCCATCAACTGTCTGAATGCGTTCATCGCGGCATACAACGGATGGGAATGGGCGCTGATTATCTGCCAGGACAAGTCCATGTGGACGATCGCGGTCTGGATGTATCAGGCGGCCCAGTGGTGGAGTTCCTCGCCCTGGATCATCAGTGCGGGATTCATCGTGGTCTCGATTCCGACCATGATTATCTTCATTTCCTGCCAGAAGATCATTCTCCGCGGCATCATCATCCCGAGCATGAAATAAACGAAGAACCGGAATCGGAACAGGAACGCCGGAGCCGCGGAAGAGTCCTTCGCCGCGGCCCCGGATTCTGTTTGCCGCACTCGGGGAAAATAGAAAAATCTTTGAACAAAACACGAATTTGACTTGTCTGAAAAAGGCGTTACATTACCGTCTCATTCGAGAGAACGAAACACAGGAGGTTGCAGAATATGTTTTTCGGAATTGATCCCCTTTATCTTCTTTTTGCGCTGCCGGGTCTTCTGATCGCGGGGTGGGCGTCGATGATGACGCACTCGACGTTCCAGAAATATTCGGAGGTGCCGGCCAGCTCCGGAACCACCGGCGCGGAGGCCGCTTCCATGCTGCTGCGCAGCGCCGGGATCCGGGATGTGAAAATCGAAGAGATCGACGGATTTCTGTCCGATCATTACGATCCCACGGCGAAAACGCTCCGCCTCTCCTCCAGTGTCTACGAGGGGCACAGTCTCTCCTCGATCGGCGTTGCGTGCCACGAGGCGGGCCACGCCATTCAGCATGCCGCCGCGTACGCCCCGATGTATCTGCGCAGCGCCATGGTGCCGATCACACAGCTTTCCTCCACCTTTTCCTATTTCATCATTATTGCGGGCTTTCTGTTTCAATCGCAGAAACTGGTGCTGGTCGGAGCGATTCTCTTCAGTGCGGCGGTTCTGTTTGCCCTGGTCACGCTGCCGGTCGAATGGGACGCCTCCGCCAGAGCGAAAAAACTGATGGTGAAATGCGGAATCGTCACTCAGGCCGAACAGAAACAGGCGGGAGAAGTGCTGAATGCGGCCTTTCTGACCTATGTCGCCGCGGCGGTCAGTGCTCTGCTGACTCTTCTGTACTATCTTCTTCGTTCGGGCATCTTCGGCGGACGCTCCGAAGAGTAACAGCCGCCCTTTCCGCGGAACGCAGTAAAACAAGAGGGGGGAAACTCCGTTGCAAAAAAGAATCATTCCGCATTGCACGGGATGAATCCGTTTTCACCTCTTCCGGATGAAAAAGGAAAACGAAAAGACCGGACAAACCGTTTCCTTCCGTTCTCTTTTTCCAACTTCTTCCCCCCCTTCCCTCCCGCTTTTCAGAACGAGAAGCGGATACAGTTCAGAAGCCCGACGCAGAGAACCTTGAGCGCCAGAATCCCCCCGAACAGAGCGAGAGTCAGGAACAGCGCGCGCCGGTTCTCCGCCGAAAGGGTCTCCTGAATCCGGTCAAACAGGAACAGACAGACCAGCAGAAATCCGAAATAGGCGAACAGGAAGGTTCGCTCTCCGGAGGTGTAAACGACCGGAGTCATTCCGGTTGCCATCCTCGTGGCCAGGGCGATCAGCACACCGCCCGCCGCAAGTCCCCCCTCCAGCGGACGCTTCTGCGACAGCACCAGACAGAACAGCAGAACCACCAGCGACAGACTCTGCATTCCGGCCAGCATCAGAAAAGTTCCGGAATGACGGAGATCGGCAATTCGGGAAATCAGCGTTTCTCCCAGCAGTTCGGTCGGCATATTCATTGAAAGCAGCACCGTCATCAGAGGCAGACAGGCCAGCGCGCGGAGAAGCGGAGAGTTCCGCCGCCTCCAGACCGCCATCGCGGTCAGAATCAGCAGAACGATCCAGAGCATGTTGCAATGGTTCAGATAAAAGAGGGTGGAGAAGATTCCCAGCAGAGCTTTCTGCACTGGCGTCAGCTCCAAAATGGCGGGCACCCCGCGCGAGATTTCCACCACCGTGCGGAGCGCATTGCCCGGACAGACGGCAATATAGGCAAACGATCCCGCGGCGATCAGCAGATTCGCAGAAATCCAGACCGGGAATCTCCTCTTCCGGCGGAGCAGACAGAACAGCAGCGTCCCTCCGGACAGCAGTCCCACACTCAGACAAACCAGTTCCGAATTGCAGAGGAACAGGGCGCAGACCACCCCCAGCATTCCCAGCGGAACCGGCGTCCGTCTTCCGATCAGACAATCCCGGATGCAGAAAAGAAGCGGAAAGAGCAGAAGCAGCGGCAAGCCGTAATTCACCATCGTTGCCTGCCAGCCGCTGGAGACCAGCACATTGAACGGGAAAAACAGATAGAAAACGAGTGCGGGAAGAAAAATCCGTCTCCCCGTTTCCCCCTCCCTTCCCTTCCGCATCAGAGCCGGCAGAAGAAGCGCTATTCCCGAAAACACCGCCATTGCTCCGCAGAAAAAATAGAGCGGCGACGCATGACAGGTCACCGCAAGAAGTCCGTCATACAGCACCCTTGCCCCCCAGGTGTCCCAGCGCATCCGCATTCCTTCCGGAAGCGAGGAAACCCCATAAGCGCCAAGGCATTGGAATTTCCAGTCGTCTCCGGGATTCTGATAGTACATCAGCAGATTCGTCAAGAAGAAATAGAGCAGCAGGAACGCAATGCACAGAACATCGTTTCTCCGCTCACGGAACAATCGCTCCAGCCAGCGGCAGCGCAGCTCGAACCAGAGATGTGCCGCGCATCCGCCGAGTAGCAGAAACAGCAGAAAAACGACCGGACCCGAAACGAACACTCCGCCCCCCGAACAGGAAAGTTCCATCGTCTTCGCCCCCTCCGGAAAGGGCCCGTAGATCCGCCGGAAAATGCCGAAGCGGATCACCTCCACCGAACGGATGGCGGAAGCCGAACTCTCCGGAAATGGTTTCAGAATCAGACGATCCGGAAGAAAACGCTTGAGGACAATCGAATGCTCCTGCGCTTTGTTCAGGGGAACGTAGAATTCGAAAGGTTCCGTTTTCGTCCGTCCCTCCTTCCATACGCACTCCACCTCAACGCGCTGAAGAGAAGGGGAATCGCTTCGCAGCACCAGCCTCGTCGGCAGAAAAAAAGCGCAGTAGAGAACCAGCACTGCGCAGACCCAGATAAGAAGAGGAAAAATCACAAACTTTTTTTCCATCGGACCACACTCCCTGTTGCTTTCATGGCAATATGACGGCGAAATGAGCTGTTTTCAAGAGTGTCGGGAAAAAAAGAGGGGAAAAAGTCGGCGGAAGCGTCAGGGCCCGAGGAACTTCTCAAAGAATTCCGCCGCCAGCGGCGCACAGGTTTTTCCGCCCGCCACTCCCCGTTCCACCAGAATGGAGATGGCGTAGGTTCTTCCCTTTTTCGTTCCGAATCCGATAAACCAGGTGTTCTTATACCGGGTGGGACCGGCTCCGACTTCCGCAGTGCCGGTCTTGCCATACAGATCAATGACATTGTTGCGGGCGCGTTTCGATCCGCCGATGTCGGAATTGACCGAAAGATACATGCCGCGACGCACCATTTCCAGTGTCCGCGGCGACGCCGCCAGATGTCCCCGAACCACCGGCCGCTCCGAATAAATCGTGATTCCGGTCGGATTCAGAATGGTTTTCAGCAGGTTCGGCCGCCAGAGGGTTCCGCCATTGGCAATCGCAGCGGTGTAGACGGCCGCCTGAAGCGGAGAAATCAGAATATCCCCCTGCCCGATGGAGATCAGGGCGGTGTCAAACGAGGTCCAGCGGCGTTTGTGTCTGCGGTCGGGAAGACGCCCCGCCGTGTCGGTCAGCACAAATCCGGTGCGGGAACCGATCCCCGCACTCCGGAAAGAGGCGGCCAGACGGTCCAGTCCGAGTTTCAGTCCGGATTCAATAAAATAGTCGTTGCAGGAGACTGCCAGCGCATCATAAAGCGTCACTTCCCCGTGCCCGTCGGCCTTGATCCAGCAGCGGATGCGGTTGGCTCCGATCGGCGTATAGCCGTCGCAGTAGACCGTGGTCTCCGGCGAGATCCCGTTTTCCAGAACGGACATCGCCACCAGCGGCTTCACGATCGATCCGGGGGAATACGCCCCCTGATACGCTTTGTGAAACAGAGGTTTTCCCGGCGTCTCCAGCAGCGCCTTGTACTCCGAACTGGAGATGCGCGGAACAAACATCGACGGCTCGTAGGAGGGCGACGACGCCATCGCAAGCACATCCCCGTTGGACGCATCCAGCAGCACCAGCGCTCCGGATACCGCCGACAACACCTGTTCCGCCACAGTCTGCGCCTTGCTGTTCAGCGTCAGAATGATATCCTTCCCGTTTTCCGCCGGCACCTCCGCCATGGTCTCCCGGACGAATCCGCGCGTATCGACGATCACCAGTTTCCGGCCCGGGAATCCCCGCAGAAGCGGACGCTTCTCCCGTGGAATCTCCGGCCGTTCCGAATCCGGTTCCGTCGTCATCGGCGTTCCGGCCGGAAGGGTCCAGTAGTCGTAGGCCTTTTCCAGGCCCGCGCGACCGATCAGATCCGGAATGTAATATTTGTATCCGGAACGGTCCTGGGCGGAACTGGGATCCTCGTATCCCACGTATCCGATGAGCTGTCCCGCGGTCTTCCTTTTCGGATACGTCCGGACCGGATTGGTGACAATGTCCATTCCGGGAATCATCGGCGAAATCTCGTAAGCCTTGGCCAGCTCAAACGCCGTCAGATCCTTGAACACCGTGATCGGAAGCCCCGGAAAAAGGTTCATCTGCGTGATAATGGCCTTCTCCGTCAGCGCGGGAGCCCGCCCGATGCAGGCCGCAAGGCGGTTCGATTCCGCCAGCACATAATCCACCGTCTTTTTGCGTTTCCCCGGGCGGCGCATCTCCGAAAGATGAAACACCACCTCGTAGGAGGCCGCGTTGCCCGCCAGCATCACGCCGTCCGACGTGAAAATCCTCCCCCGGACCGCCGGGATCCGAATCTTGCGGACATACTGCTCCGACACCTTCTCCAGAATCTCATCCCCGCTCTTCACCTGAATCGACCAGAGCTGAATGAAAATCACGGCATACAGAAAAAAAACAAGAAACGCCATGATGACGATTCTGATTTTCGATACAAGTGTCGAATCCATCCAAACAAATCCCAAACGTTAGAACACGCTCCGCTCCGGTCCGCAGAGAAAAGTCAAGACTCGACATGCGGAAAAAACAAATCCGCCCTCCCGGATCCGATCCATCCGGGCACACCGGTCCGCACGGGAACTCTTTTCCGGAACACGGAAGCTCCTTCCCGCTCTCCGGCACCCCCTGCGGATTCGGATGTTCCTCCCGTCTCCTCCCCCCGGAAGACTCCGCTTCCGGAGAGACGGCAAACTCACATCAAACCCCAGGCCTTCAGATCCCTGCCGAGTTCAGCTGCGTTGAACACCTGTCCCGGACGCCACTGTCCGTTGTACTCCATGGTGGGAACCACCCAGTCATCCCCGCCGTTGACTTCCACAATCTTGCGGACGACCTCCTCCGGCTGCTCCTCGATATCGAGCGCCTCAAACGGGACATGGTGGGCTTTCAGATAGTCCATTGCCTTGTGACAATGCGGACAGAGATTCCAGTAATAGACTTTCAGCATGTTCCTGCTCCTTTCCATTTGCGGAGGAGGAACAATACTGTCTCTCCGCCGAAAAGTCAAGCGGATTTGCGAATCATTTTCCATGGATGGCCGGGAATGCCGGAGAAGAACGCGGAAACCGCGCCCATCCGACTCTCCCTCCCCCCGAAATTCCGCAGGGGAGACTCTCCGTTCCGCCCCCTTTCTTCCGCGGACGATGTGCGTTCAGAAAATTCCCGATCCCCCTTCCAGATCCGCGAACCAGACCGCGGCGGAGGCGTCGGACGGCATGCGCCAGTCCCCGCGCGGCGAAAGACTGATCGTCCCCACCTTGGGCCCGTCCGGCATGCAGCTCCGTTTGAACTGCTGACTGAAAAACCGGCGCAGAAACGTTTTCAGGAACTGCCGGAGCTTCTCCTCGGAATAGGTCTCCCCGAACGCGGCTTTCGCCAGGAAAAGAAGTTTTTCCGGAGACGCGCCGTATTTGAGAAAGTGGTACAGGAAGAAATCATGAATCTCGTACGGACCGATGATGTCCTCGGTCTTCTGACGGATGGTCCCGTCCTTCTCCGCGGGCAGCAGCTCCGGACTCACGGGCGTGTCAATGATGTCCTGAAGAATCCGCCGGATGTTTTCCGACGAGTTGTCCCCCACCCAGCCGATCACATACCGGATCAGCGTCTTGGGAACGGAACAGTTCACGCTGTACATGGAAATATGGTCGCCATTGTAGGTGCACCATCCCATTGCCGACTCGGAAAGATCTCCGGTCCCGACGGCGATGCCGTTTTCCTTGTTTGCCAGATCCAGCAGAATCTGCGTGCGTTCCCGCGCCTGCGAATTCTCATAGACCACATTGTGATTTTCCGGATCGTGCCCGATGGAGCGGAAATGCTCCAGACACGCCTCCCGAATGCCGATCTCCCGCAGAGTCGTGCCCAGTTCCCGGCAGAGTCCGACGGCATTGTTGTATGTGCGGTCCGTGGTTCCGAACCCGGGCATCGTCACCGCGATCACATCCGAGGGCGGACGGTTCAGCAGTTTGAGTGTGTTCACGCAGACCAGCAGCGCCAAAGTGGAATCAAGTCCCCCGGAAATTCCCAGCACCAGACGGGAGGCGCAGGTGTGTTCGATCCGCTTGGCAAGTCCCGCGGACTGAATCGAAAAGATCTCCCGGCAGCGGACGTCGCGCGACGCCCCGTCGGAGGGGACAAACGGACGCGGCGCAATCCGCCGTTTCAGAATCCGGACCTCCGGCGTCGGATTCGCGGAAACGGTCCGGAACCCGCGGACGGGCGACATCTCCGCGCCCGCTCCATACGGACTGTCGGACAGACGCGCCGCTCCGATCCTCTGCAAATCCACATCCGCCGTATGAATCTCGCCCGAGCGGCCGAACCGGTCGGAATCCAGAAGGACCGCGCCGTTCTCGGCCACAATCGCATGGCCTCCGCAGACGGTGTCGGTCGTCGATTCATGCACGCCGGAGGAGACATACGCATATGCCGCCACACACCGCGCGCTCTGCATCCGCACCAGATCCCTCCGGTACTCCGCCTTCCCCACCAGTTCATTGCTGGCGGAAGGATTCAGAAGCAGAGTCGCTCCGTTCAGCGCCAGATAGGAGCTCGGCGGAATCGTCGTCCAGAGATCCTCGCAGATTTCAATGCCGATGCGCACCTCCGGCGACACCTCGAAAATCAGATCCGTTCCAAACGGAACTTTCCGAAACCCCGCAAAATCCGTCTCCTCGTTCCGGATGCCGAATCCGGAGGAGAAGTAGCGTTTCTCGTAAAACTCCCGATAGTTCGGAAGATTGGATTTCGGGACAATCCCCAGAAGCGCCCCGTCCTGCAGAACCAGAGCGGCATTGAACAGCCGGCTCCGCCAGCGGACCGGCGCTCCGATCACATACAGCGTTCCCGGCGTGCACTGTTCCGAAAGGGTCCGGACCGCCTTTTCCGCGGCATCCAGCAGCACGGAACTGTGAAACAGATCCCCGCAGGAGTATGCCGTCACGGCCAGCTCCGGGAAGAGCACCACCGCGGCCTCCTTCAACTCCGGATCGCGCATCTGCGCTGCGATCCGCTCCACATTGTACGACACATCCGCAACCTTCAGCTGCGGCACACAGGCGGCAATCCGATAAAATCCATACATCTTGTTCACGCACCTCTCTCTG
This sequence comes from uncultured Victivallales bacterium, assembly GCA_944390735.1. Taxonomy (GTDB): domain Bacteria; phylum Verrucomicrobiota; class Lentisphaeria; order Victivallales; family UBA1829; genus UBA1829. The sequence goes on from CALXRL010000057.1 coordinate 53,183, forward strand.
GAAAACAGACGGTTGTTTCACGGGAATAATATTACCCGGAATGCGGGAAAAATCAAGAGGATCTTCCGGAAACTTCCCCCTTTTGCCATCCCCTCCGACGGTCAGGAGACACGGCGGAAAGCCGGGATCTTTCCTCCGCCCGCCGCTTGACTTTTTCCCTCTGTCACTGTATAGTTAGGTTTCTAAATCATTCAGAATTGCCAAGGATTGGACATGGCGAAAAAAACAACTCCGAAATGGCTGATTTATCTGGAGTACGTTCCGTTTTTTCTCCTGTATAAATTCATGCACATGGTCTCTCTGAAGACGGCATACCAGCTTTCCGCGTTCCTGATCGGACTGCTCTTCTACGTGGACATCCGGCACCGGAGAAGAACGATTTCCCATCTTCTTCACGCGGGCGTCGTTCCGGGGAGAAAGGAGGCCTGGCGCCTGGCGAAAAAGACCTTCCTCGAATTCAGCAAACTGCTGGTGGAAGTGGTGAAGATGGATCAGTGCTATGACCTTTCCAAAATCCGGGTGGTCGGTCCGGAAAAAACGGTGGATGCGGTTCTCTCGCGAAAGCATCCCAACCGGAACGTCATCATTGTAACGGCGCACTACGGCAACTGGGAAGTGGCGGGAACCGCCTTTTCGGAATACTCCGGTGTCCGGATGCTCTCCATCATGCGTCCGTTCGACAATCCGCTGGTCGGAGAACTGATCCTGGCGCACCGCAGAAGCAAAATGCATGAACTGGTCGACAAGCACGGAAGCATCCGCCCCGTCCTCAAAGCGCTTCAGCAGGGACGGAACGTTTCCATTCTGATCGATCAGCACGCCTCCCATCAGGAAGGGGTGGAAAACCGCTTCTTCGGGCATCCCTGCCGGACGCATATGACTCCCGCTCTGCTCCATTTGAAAACGGGAATTCCGATCCTGCCGGAAATCACCCGGCGCGCCGGGGACAATTTCGAATTCGAACTCGTCGTGGGCGATCTGATCGAGTACCGTCCCACCGGCGACAAGGAAAACGATGTCCGCGCCATCACCCAGCTCTGCACCACGGCGCTCGAACGCCTCATTGCCGAACAGCCGGAACAGTGGATGTGGGCCGCCAGGCGGTGGCTCGACATCGACCGGAATCACAAAAAATAACCCGTTTCCTCCCTCCGGAACCGAAGGAGACCCCTTCAAAGCGGTCTCCCCCGGATTAGTCATCATTCCGGTACTTCCCAAAAGGGATTCCGACAGCGGGGGACGATTTCACCAGGTCGCCGGATTCTCCGCACTCGGAGAAACCGTGCCGCGCGGATCATCATAATAGGTGAGACTGCTCGGAAAATTCATTCCGGTCGTCATAATCCAGGCAATCGGATGCAGAAACCACTCCGAACAGCTTCCGATGGGAAGCGCAGGTTGTCCGGTTTGCCGATTCCCGAGCCTTCTGAAGAGCCGGAAGAAGAATCGAACATAGAATTACAATGATTGTAATCACAATCAGAAATTCTGACAATGTAAACAGTTTTCGACTTCGGCCGTTTTTTTCTTTCTCATCGTTATGGTCCTTTCATTTGAATCGTTGCGTTCCGGCTTTGGCAAAGACTCTTTCCCGGGGACGGGATGCGTCTGCGAGACGTTTTTTCAAAAGATTCGCTCCGGCTTCCGCCATGGCGGTGATGTCGCGCGCAAGGGAGATTCCCTGGGAATCGACAGGAAAGGCATTGTAATGTTCCAGCACAACCAAGCGGCACCGCGTTTCCAGTCCCAAACGCCGGAGCCGCAGATGCGCAGCCGGAAAATCCGTTCCGTGAACGGCCAGCACATCGGGCGGAGGATTGTTTTTCAGCCAGAATTCGATCTCCGCAAGATCGCCTCGGAGATTGGTCCCGGAAAAATCCGGCTGACTCTTCCGAATTCCGGCGGCGACCTGAACCGGCGCCGTCCGGCGCGGTCAGAGCAGAGCGTTCCCATGCGAGTCGACCTCCTCCTTGACGATTGCCTCCTCGGAAATCCCGGAGAGCAGAACTTTGTGAAGCGCCCCGACTTCCAGCGCCGCGAGTCCCACAGCCGTATCGAGCGCCCAGTCGCTCGCCAGATAAAAAAAATTGTTTTCCTCCCCCATCGGAATCCCCACCAGCCTGGCGGAGGGAAGAAGTTCGGAAAAACGGTTCCAGCCCCTGGAACAGGGAAACGTTCCGATTCCTCTCCGGGTCTCGAGATTCCCCCCGCCTGAATCAGCTTTTCCAGCGCCTGGCGATCAGCGCGCGGGGAATCGGAAAACGAGCCGCCAGCACCCGCGAGGATTCCATCGGAACAGAACCGCGGCTTCTCCGGTAGATCAGATTTATCGCATCGTTCCGGATCTTCAGGATATCCTGCGGATCTTTCCCCCGCGTCGCTGAAGATTTCCCATCCCTGTCCTTTTTTATAAAACCATGAAAACCCACCTTCCGGCAATCATTGTACAACTTTCCGGAAAAAAGCATGAGAGGGAACGGAAAAAACTTGAATATTTCAAAGACTCCTTTATATTGACGCGGCGGAAAAACTCCGCTCGGGACAGAATCCGGAATCCGACCGCTGACGCGGGAAAAGCGCATTCGGCGGGACGATGGAATCCGAGGGCGGCTTCTGCGGGGACGGCCTGCAAAAAATGAAGTCGCCAGAAAACGTTTTTTCAAAGAAAAAGGATCAGCCGCAACCTCGTTGCGGAAGGCGGTGCATGGCGGATGAGAAACAAGTTTCACTGGCAGCAATTCAAAGAGAGCGGCGGACAAATTCATTTTATCGGATGCGCCGGAGCCGGCACTCAGCCGCTGGCCTCCATCTTTCTGGATCTGGGGTTTTCCTGCTCCGGATCCGATCTGGTGGAAAACGAAAGGACCGGACAGCTCCGGAAACGGGGCATGACCGTTCATCTCGGCCATAACCGTGCCAATCTTCCGTCGGAAGGCCGTCCTCTCGTGGTGGTGCACACCTCCGCGGCAGGCGAAGACAATCCGGAACTGGCGGAAGCGCGGAGGCGCGGAGCGCTGATTCTGCGCCGGGGAGAAGCGCTCGCATGGCTCGGAACCCTGTTTCCGCACACCATCGCGGTCGCGGGATCGCATGGCAAGACGTCCGTCACCGCGCTGATTACCCACGCCTTGAAAAAACTGGGACGGAATCCGGGATATCTCATCGGGGGAACCGTCTGCGGATGGCCCCTTTCCGGTTCCGCGGGAAACAAGGAACTTTTTGTGACGGAAGTCGATGAAAGCGACTCCACCCATGCCCTGTTTCACGCCGGAATCGCCGTGGTCACCAACATTGAGGACGATCACAGCTGGAGCGTCGGCGGCGAGCAGGCGCTTTTTGAAAGTTTCAGGGTCTTCGCCGCCCGGGCGGAACGGCTTGTCTGCGTTCCCGGACCGAACCCGGACCGTCTGTTTCAGCCGTTCCGGGAGAAGACCGTTTCCGTTCCGGATGACATCGACCTTCTGCGTCCCTGGCCCTCCGCCTGGGGCGGTTTCCAGAGACGGAATGCCGTGACCGCCTTCACGGCGGTTCAAACCTTCTGCGCCGGAACAGCATCCGATGCGGAGATTGCCGGAGCCATTCTCACATTTCCCGGAGTCGAACGGAGAATGTCGATCCGCTTCGACAACGGCGATTCCCGCATCGTGGAGGATTACGCGCATCACCCCACGGAACTGAAGGCATCCCTGGAGGCTCTGAAAGAGACGAATCCGGGAAGACGTCTTGTCGTGATTTTTCAGCCGCACCGCTTTGCCCGTCTCCAGCGCTACCTTCCGGAATTTGCCTCGCTGCTGGCGCAATGGGGCGATCTGGTGATTCTCCCGCCGGTTTTTGCCGCGTGGACCGATCGCTCGGAGGTGGATTCCCATACGCTCGCCGACCGGATCGGCAGCAAAGCGCACGCCTGGGAAGGCAGCTGGGACGATCTGGCCTGCCGAACCGCCGCAATGCTCCGCAAAGGAGACCTGATCGCGGTCATCGGAGCTGGCGATGTGAAAGAGATCATTCCCCCTCTGGAAGAAGCCATCCTCCGGAAAGCCGGTTCGGAAACGCCGCCCCGGATGGAGCGGCAGACCTGAGATCACTTCCCGCGTTCTTCCTTCTTTCCGCCAAAGGGAAGAAGATTTTTCAGGTCCTTGACCACGCCGCGGGTATCGTTGAGAATTTTCTCGCCGGCTGCGGCGGTGGAATTAAGCAGATTCTGTCCGGCATCGGTCAGACTTTTCAGGGAGGGCAGCGCCTCTCCGACGGACTGAAGCACGCCAAGAGTCAGTTTGTTGAGGATCACGACACTGAGATCCAGCGGAGTGATCCCCTCCTCATCCTGACCGAGCCCCTCCAGGACGATGGGCACGACGGGAATCGGAGCCGAAGAGGAGGGAACCCCCGGCACGGACGCCACGATATTCACATAGATGTCGGTCAGACTGAGTTTGTCGATCTGCAGCCGCTGAGCCTCGGTTTTCTGCGCTTCAACTTCCGCTTCGGAACGGGAATCCTCGAATTCGCCGTTCGGAGAAACATCCTTGTCTCCGGCGAGTTTCTCCGTAAAGGCCTCGATGTTCTTGTTCAGCTGCGAGAGATTGTTGGAGAGCAGATTCGACGAGGGTTCGAAATACACATCCACCCCGTTCAGCGTGAATTCGCGGATAATCAGTTTCGGCTGAGTCAGAGAGGACGGTTCCACCTGGATCTTGAGTTTTTTCAGCGTGAAGGCGCGATCGTTCCGATACCCTTCCGGATTGCCGATGAACACATCGCTGATGGCGACCGTTCCCGTGAAGAGATTGATGAAAACGCCGGACACCTTGACCTCCGCGCCCAGTGCTTTGGGTCCGATGGTCTGCACGGCGGCCTTGACGATTGATCCCAGCGTCAGCACCACAATCACCAGGGCGATGACAAGGATTCCGACCACAGTTCCGGCAATGAGGCAGATTTTCTTTTTCTTTTTTGCATCCATCCTGAATGTTCCTTTCCGGCAGCATTGAAATTGAGAAAAACGAAAGATATCCGCTCTACTATATTGCAAAATTATGGGAAAACAACTGGAAAAATAAAAAAAAGAAGTTAAATTATATGGTTTAAAATCGTTCACAAAACTTTTACACAAGAATGACCAAATGCAGAACATCAGAAACATCGCAATCATCGCCCACGTCGACCACGGCAAGACGACTCTGGTTGACGAAATCATCAAACAGTCCAAACTGTTCCGCGAAAACCAGGAAATGCACGAATGTTTTCTGGACAACAACGATATTGAACGCGAACGCGGGATCACCATCCTCGCCAAGAATATCAGCGTCAACTACAAAGGCGTGAAGATCAATATCATCGACACCCCGGGTCACAGCGACTTCGGCGGACAGGTCGAGCGTGTGCTCAACATGGCCGACGGCGTCATTCTTCTTGTGGATTCCGCGGAGGGCCCCCTTCCCCAAACCCGTTTCGTCCTGGACAAGGCCCTCAAGCTCAAGCTCAAACCGATTGTGGTCATCAACAAAATCGACCGGCCCGACGCCCGCCCGAACGAGGTGCACAACGCAATCTTCGATCTTTTCATTGATCTGGACGCCACCGAGGAGCAGCTGGACTTCCCCCTGCTCTACGCCAGCGGACGCAACGGATGGGCAACCACGGATCTGGAACACGGAAAACGGGATTCCATCCTGCCGCTGATGGATGCGATCATCGAACAGATTCCGCCGCCGCCTTACAACGAGGGCCCCCTTCAGATGCAGATCACGACGCTGGATTACAACGACTACGTCGGACGAATCGGCATCGGACGCGTGCACCGGGGAACGCTGGAGGCAAACAAGCCGATCGCCGTAGTCAAACGCGACGGAACCGTGGTGCCGGCCTCTCTGAAACAGATTTTCACATTTGAAGGAATCGGCCGCAGACAGGTCGACAAGGTGGAATGCGGAGACCTCTGCGCCGTTGTGGGCATCGAAGGAATCGACATCAGCGACACCGTCACCGACGCCAACACGCCGGAAGGACTGCCGCCGATCGCCATCGACGAGCCCACCATCTCCATGATGTTCCGCGTCAACGACTCGCCTCTCTTCGGCAGGGAGGGAAAATTCATCAGCAGCCGTCACATCCGCGAGCGCCTTCTGAAGGAGGCGGAACGCGACGTGGCGCTGCGCGTGGAGGAGCTCGGCGACTGTTTCAAGGTCAGCGGCCGCGGAGTTCTGCACATTGCCATCCTCATCGAAAACATGCGCAGAGAGGGATATGAACTCACCATCACGCAGCCGCACGTGATCTACAAGGAGATCGACGGGCAGAAGTGCGAGCCGATCGAAGAGCTGACCGTGGACGTTCCCGACGGCGCGGCCGGAAAGGTCATTGAACTTGTCGGCGTCCGCCGGGGAGAGATGACCAAAATGGAACAGCATCTCAGCCGTCAGCTTCTGGAGTTCACCATTCCGACGCGCGGACTGATCGGGCTGCGGAGCAAAGTCATGACGGCGACCGCGGGCGAAGCGATCATGTCGCACCGTTTTCTGAAATACGCTCCGGTGCGCGGCGACATTCCGCAGCGTCAGAACGGCGTGCTCATCAGCATGGGAGCGGGCAAGGCGATCCCCTATGCCATCGACGGGCTTCAGCAGCGGGGAACCTTCTTCATTGAACCCGGCGTGGACACCTATGAGGGGATGATCCTCGGGGAGCACTGCAAGGAAGGGGATCTGGATGTCAACGTGCAGCGGGAAAAGCATCTTTCCAACATGCGGGCGGCAGGCTCCGACCGCAATCTCAAAATTGCGCCGGCACAGAAAATGAGTCTTGAAGAGGCGCTCGAATATATCGCCGACGACGAGTATGTGGAGGTGACGCCCAAGAACATCCGTCTCCGGAAAAAACTTCTCACCGAGCTTGAACGCCGGCGCAGCCGGAATGCCAAGCTCAAAGCGGAGTAAGGAGCGTTTTTCCGCGCCGGTTTTCCCCCCGGGAGAGGACGCTTTCCCGACGGCGATTTCCCGGTGCGGAAATTTCGCAGCCGTTCTCCGTTTTCCGGATCCATTTTCTTCTGTTTTTTTCCTGATCCGGGTTGCATTTTCCGCAAAATGCGGATATATTGCCGGATATGCGAAAAACCGTCATAAAAAATATTCAAGGAGTTTGATATGGGACAGCAGTACAACAAAGTGGAAAAGCGCGCACGCCGCAAACGCTACAACGAAAGACTCAAAGCCAGAATCAAAGCTGCGATCAAGGCGGCAAAGAAAAAATAAGTCTTCAAGGCGGGAGAACATCCCGCCTTTTTCGTATCCGATCAACGGTTTTTTTCAGGTTTATTCGAGGAAGCGAAACATGGCACACATTCATCCCACTGCAATTGTCGACCCCTCCGCAAAACTGGCGGAGGATGTGGTAGTCGGCCCCTACTGTCTTATTGAACACGATGTTGAAATCGGAGCGGGTTCGCGCCTGATGGGGCACTGCAACATCGGAGCGTACACCACGATGGGTACGGGCAACACGGTCTATCCGTTCGCCTCGCTGGGAACGGATCCGGAGGATTACGCGTTTTCCGGAACGGTCTCCTACACGCAGATCGGAAACGACAACCGCTTCCGGGAAGGCGTGACCGTGAACCGCGGAACCAAAGAGGGCTCCGTGACCAGAATCGGAAACGGCTGCTTCATGATGGCGAACACGCATGTCGCCCACAACTGTCAGGTCGGCGACCGGGTGATCTTTGTTCCGTTCAGCGGAATCGCGGGATACTGCGAAATCGGGAACAACTGTCTGATCTCCGGACTGGCGGGAATACACCAGTTCTGCCGCATGGGACGCATGGCGGTGCTCAGCGGAGGATCCCAGATCTCCATGGATCTGCCGCCGTTCATGATCGGGGACGGACGAAACGGAGGAGTTCGCGGATTCAACATCGTCGGAATGCGCCGCAACGGATTTTCTCCGGAAACCATTCGGGCCATCAAGGATGTCTACAACATCTTTTTCCGTCTCGGTCTGAACACGAAAAACGCCATTGAAAAGGTGCTTGCGGAAGTGCCGCAGCTGCCCGAAGTCACCGAATTCCTGGATTTCGTGCGCACCAGCAAACGGGGAATTCTTCCGGGCGACCATCACGGACGCCGCGCCTGACAACCGAACAAAGCAACTCAGGAGAACAGCATGAACATCCGGACTCTGATGGAGGAACTTTTCGCCTGGTGCGGCGACGGAATTCCGCATGACTATTCCAATTCCTGCGACACGCTGAAAACCGGAAATCCTGAAACGGAGGTCTCCAAAGTGGCCGTAAGCATGTTCGCCACGCCGGACCTGATCCGGGAGGTGCATCGCTGGGGCGCCCAGCTGCTGATCGTTCACGAACCGACCTTCTACGATCACTACGACCGAAAGATCGAACAGGATCCTGTTACGGAGGCAAAAGCGGCGCTGATGAAAGAGACCGGACTGGCCATCTGGCGCTATCACGATCATCCGCACGTGAAGTTCAAGGATATGATCGGAGACGGCGAAGTACATTTTCTCGGTCTCGAAGGGGAATGGAGCAGAGGTCCCCGCAATGCGGTGAACCGTTTTCTTCTGAACAAGCCGATGACGCCCCGGGAAATCGGCCGTCTGTTTGAAAGCCGTCTTCAGGCGCATCATGTGCGCATCTGCGGCGCGGCGGATGAGCCCTGCCGGAGACTTTCGCTCTGCTTCGGAACTCCGGGCGGGGTTTTTGATGAGCTCCGCAATCCGGACATCGACCTTGTCCTGACCGGAGAGGCCTGCGAATGGCAGCTGGGAGAGTATGCGCGCGACGCGGGACAGCTCGGTTTCCGGAAAGCGCTGATGATTCTCGGCCACATCCCCTCGGAACGGGAAGGAATGCGGCTGCTCGCAGAATGGATGAGTCAACGCTTTTCGCAGTTTGAAACGCGATATTTCGAATGCGGGGAAGTGTATTGCGCCCCCTGAGAGGAAAACCGTTCGGAAAAGGAATTTTCACGGAGCGCCGGAGAAAGATCCGGCGCTCCATTTTTTATGCCTCGGATTTCTTTGTTCCGGCTTTTCCGAACTGGGTGTCGTGAAGTTTCTTGTAACGTCCGCCGAGCGCCATCAGCTCCGCGTGGGTTCCGGATTCCACGATGTGTCCTTTTTCCAGAACGATGATTTTATTGGCATTCTGAATCGTGCTCAGCCGATGGGCAATGGCGAAGACGGTTCGATTCGTCATCACGTTATTGAGGGCATCCTGCACCAGTTTCTCGGTGACGGTGTCCAGGGCGCTGGTTGCCTCGTCGAGAATCAGAATGGGCGGATTCCGGAGAATGGCGCGGGCGATGCTGATGCGCTGTTTTTCTCCGCCGCTGAGACGGAATCCCTTTTCCCCGGCAAAGGTGTCGTAGCCATCCGGATGACGGCCGTCGACGATGAAGTTGTGCGCATTCGCCTGTTTCGCCGCTTCGATGATCTGTTCACGGGAAGCGGAAGGCATCCCGTAGGCGATATTGTCCGCGATCGTGTCGTTGAAGAGAATCGCATCCTGCGTGACGATTCCGATCAGACGGCGCAGATCCTCGATTTTGATCTCCCGGACATCCGTTCCGTCGATGGTGATGCTTCCGCTGTCGCAGTCATAGAACCGTGCGATCAGATTGGCGATAGTGGTTTTCCCGGAACCGGTCTCGCCGACAACGGCGACGATCTGTCCTTTCGGAATGTCAAAGGAAATTCCGTCCAGGATTTTGCGTTTGTCATAAGCAAAGGTCACATTGCGGAAGGAGATGCGGTCCTTGAACTCCTTCAGCTCCACGGGATGGGCGCTTTCCTTGATGCCGGTGTCGTAGTCGATCACCTGGAAGTAGCGGTCGGCGGCGGCCATGCTCCGCTGGATGTAGGTGGAGACCTTCGCCAGATCCTTGATCGGCCGATAGGCCAGAAAACAGGGCGCGAGAAGCTGCGCCAGTTCCGAAAGGGAAATCTCCCGACTGTAACTGTAAATCAGGAAGACCAGCGTCGAAGCGACCGCCACGACCTCCATCAGAGGCGTCATCAGCAGCTGGGCGCGGATCGCCCGCACCACCGTTTTGAAATAGTGACGGTTCGAGTATTCAAAGCGCTGGATTTCGCGCTCCTCGGCATGATACGCCTTCACCACAAGAATTCCCGTGAAGACCTCGTGCATCCGGATCACGACCTCGGCAATCTGCGCAAAGGATTTCTTGTACACCTTGCGGATTTTCCGACCGAGAATCGCCACCGGAACAATGCAGAGCGGCATGCCGACAAACAGAATCAGCGGAAGTTCCCAGCTCCCGTGCTGAAGACTCGCATACACAATGGCGGCGGCACAGGCAAGAATTTCGATCGGGCAGCGCGTGGCGTCGGCAATCACGTTGGCGACGCTGGATTCAATCGCGGCGGTATCGTTTGTGCAGCGGCTGATCAGCTGTCCCACATCGGTTTTCCCGTAAAAGCGGAGCGACTGGTCCATCAGCTTCCGGAAGATCTCGTCCCGCAGATCCGTCACCACCCGGATCCCGACCCAGCGCATGCAGTAGTGATTGACATAGGTGGCGACATTCTTCAGAATCCAGAGCAGAATGAATCCGATGCAGAAGACCGAAAAGAACTGCCATGTCATCTTTCCTGTTTCCGTCTCGGCGGGAAAGGAGAGGAGCTCGTCCGACCGCTGCTTCAGCACGACATTGCCTTTGACATAGACAACGGAAAGATTCCGGATTCCAAGGGTCTTCAGCGTATGATTCGCCTTGTCGATCTCCTTGCGGATTTTGGAGGTCTCCTCCTTTTCCGGTTTTGCCAGAATCCGCCGGACAGCCTCAAGTTTCTTCTCGCTGGAATCCGCCGCATTGATGGAGTCCAGGAGATTCTGCGCCGCCAGATCCAGTTCCAGATTCGACGATTTGCTCGAAAATTCGATTCCCGTCATCAGACTGGGGATCAGCATCAGACTGCCGAACAGCGAACCGCCCACAATGAATCCCGCAAGAATGCCGACCGCAAGACGGATTTTATACGGTTTTGCATAAGAAAGCAGACGCCAGTAGGTCTGAACTTTCGCTTCCTGATTCTTTTCCATCATTTTCCGTTCAAAGCCGCTTCTATTGAGGCAACCACATATTCGCGCATTGCCGTGGTGGATTCCGGATAGATCGGCAGAGCAAGGATCTCGCCTGCGACCGCCTCGCTGACGGGCAGATCCCCTTTCCGGTACCCGAGCGAAGCAAAACACTCCTGAAGATGCAGCGGAACAGGATAGTAGATGTCACAGCCGATATTCGCTTTCTGCAGAGCGGCTTTCACCGCGTCGCGACGGCCGTCCCGCACCAGAATCGAGAACTGGTTGTAGATATGACGCGTCGCATAGGCTGCACGAACCGGCAGACGCACGCGCCCGCCGATCGAGCTGGCCTGGAAGATCGCCTCATATTCCGCCGCATTGCGCTGCCGCGCCGCAGTCCACTCGTCCAGATGTTTGAGTTTGATCGAAAGGATCGCCGCCTGAAGCGCATCCAGACGGAAATTGCCGCCCACATACTTGTGATAATATTTCGGATTCATTCCGTGATTGCGGAAGATCTTGAGTTTTTCCACCCGTTCCGGCGAATCCGCCGTCACCATTCCGCCGTCGCCGAAGCAGCCGAGATTCTTGCTGGGAAAGAACGAGAAGCATCCATACTGGCCGAACGAGCCGACCCGTCTGCCCTTGTATTCGGATCCGATGGCCTGCGCGGCATCCTCGATCACAATCAGTCCGTGGCGGGACGCGATCTCCAGAATCGGATCCATTTCCGCCGCCTGTCCGAACAGGTGGACCGGAATCACCGCCCGGGTCCGGGGCGTGATCTTCTCTTCGATCTTCGAGGCATCCAGATTGAACGTCTCCGGATCAATATCCGCAAACACCGGCTTTGCTCCGACCCGTGCAATTGCTCCCGCCGTGGCAAAAAACGTGAAGGGCGTGGTAATCACCTCATCCCCCTCCCCGATGCCCTCCGCCATCAGCGAGATCAGCAGAGCATCGGATCCGGAGGTCACTCCGCACGCGCCTGCGGCCTGACTGTATGCCGCAATCTCCTCCTCCAGTCTGGCGACTTTAGGACCCAGAATGAACATTTGCGTATCGCTCAGTTCTTCGATCTCCTTCATAATCTCCTGCTTCAGAGAAGCGAACTGTCCTTTCAGATCAAGAAGCGGAACTTGCATGGCGGTCTTTCCTTTCCTGTGTAATAAGCTATGATTTTCAGCCCGTTTTTTTTACAATTGATTAATATAACTCCGGAAACGGGTTTTGTCATTCCGGCAAAGCGGAAATCTTCGACTTTTTTTTGCGGGAGGCCTCTCGGCGCCTCCTCACGGAGCGCGGCGGTAGACAATCACCAGTCCCCCCAGCGTGGAATCCCGGTAAAGGGCAACGCATCCGCGATCGGGAAGAAGCGAAGCGCCCGACATGCCTGTTTTTTCAAAATCGTGCTCCTGATAGACATACACCGTATCCGCCGGCATTGTCCCGGTCTCCGCGGGCCGTCTCAGAACCGGCGCATAGAACGGAACCCGCCCGGAATACACCCTCGGAAACGGCTTCTTCACATATCCCATCTCCGGCATGGTCAGCATCTGCGCCAGCGGCCAGGAGACCACGATCGGACATTCCCGATATTCCTCCAGAAATTCACAGAGCCGGCGGTTCGCCGCAATGTCGCGCAGATACTCCCTGCTCCGCTCCAGATACTCCCCCGATCGACGAAGCCCGAAGGGCAGTTCCGCATAAAACAGCGGCCCGAAAAGTCCCGCGATCAGCAGAATGACAGCCATCCCCCCCCGGAAGCGCCGGAGATTCCAGGCCAGAAACAGAGTGGCCGGAAGCGATGCCGCCGCCAGATAGCGCGGCAGCGCAATCTTCGCAATCAGATACGCCCCCACGAAGCCGAAGACAATCAGCAGAACAAAGAGGGCGAAGAACCGCTTTTCCGTCGAATTCCCCGCAGTCCCCTCCCCGATCTTCTTTCCGTTTTCCTCCGCGGCCCCCTCCCCGGTTGCCGCCGCGCCCTCCGCCGGATGCCGGCGATCCGAAAGCAGATTCCGGAAAAAGACCGCCGTACCGAACAGAATCACCGAAAAGAGCACCGGAAAATAAAGGCCGTAATGATAATAAAACTTCCGCAGGAGAAACAGCGCCAGACTTCCCCGTCCGTCACGAACCGGCATCCCCGGCGCATGCACTCCCCCCCCCGAAACATCCACATTGTGCTGAAGCATCCAGTAGTGGAGCAGGAAACAGGCGATTCCGAGTGCCAGCGGCAGAAAAAGCGTTCCCCGCCGCGATCGGTCGAACACCATCCGGCTCCCGAGATACAGCAGAAACGCCAGACTCAGAATCACCGCCGATGGTTTGACAAATCCGGCCAGAACCAGCACTCCCACAGTCCCATACCAGTTCCTCCGGAAAGCAAACCAGAGCACGGCCATGGTGCAGAAAACCAGAGCACACTCCTGACCAAGCGCCGCGATCCGGCCGGAAATCACCGGTTCGGAAAAGGCCGCAAACGTCCACAACAGCGAAATTTTCGGAGAAACACCGGAGCGTTTCAGAATCTGAAACAGAATCGTTCCCGCACCGGCAATGCAGGCCATGTTGAAGAGGTGACCGATCAGATGAACCGTCTGCGGCGGCAGAAAACGGTAAAGAACTCCGTACGCCACCGGAAGAATTCCGAAGCGGTAGACGTTCGACCCTTCAAAGGAGTGCTGCCCCTCCGCCCACAGTTCGGCAAACGAAAAGTGATGCTTCGCCAGAAAAACCGCCTGATTGTGAAGTCCGAGAATCTCATCCCAGTGCGGCGGATTCCAGACCCACGAGAGATTCAGAAGAAGCAGGACAATGAAAAACAGAAGAAACGCGCCGGGAAATCCGGCGTCGGCGAGCCATCTCCCGGCGCGATTCCCCAGGCGCGTACGCCACAGCGAGGTCATCCGACAGGCTCGGAGCTCGCACCGTCACCGACCGAACAGACAATCGTTTCAATCGTCCTGCCGGTTTTGAGCTTGTAGGCCGCGGCGAGACGACGGCAGTACTCATCCGCCTCGTTCTCCCGCACCAGATGAATGCTGATGCCGCCGAAACCGCCTCCGCTGAGACGCGCTCCCACACATCCGGGAATCGTATGCGCCAGCTCCACCAGCACATCCAGTTCCGGACAGCTGTTTTCAAAGCAGTCGCGGGAGCTTTCATGGCTGGCGAACAGCAGCGCGCCGAACTCCTCCACCTTTCCGGCGGACAGAAGCTCCACCCCCTTCAATACGCGCTCATCCTCGCCGACCACGTGTTTGGCCCGGAGATAATCCGTATGATCCAGAATGGGTTTGCACTCCTCCAGCATGGCCGAGGTCACGTCGCGCAGGGCTTTGACCTCCGGGAACTTCGTCCGGATCGCTTTTGCCGCGCGCTCGCAGCTCTCCCGCCGAAGATTGTAGTCGGACTCCACCAGATTGTGTTTGACCATGGTGTTTGCCACGACAATTTTCCAGCCGGCCGGCATCGTCACCGTCCGAAGCACCTCCACCGAACGGAAATCGCAGAGAATAAACGAATTCTTCTTTCCGTACAGCGAACTGAACTGGTCAAGAAGTCCCGTTTTCAGTCCGAGATACACATTCTCCACCGACTGTCCGATTCTAGCCCAGTCGGGCAGCGGCAACTCGATTCCGCAGAGCTGGCGTAGCGCCATGCAGAACGCCATCTCCAGCGCGGCGGAACTGCTCATGCCGGCGGAAAGCGGAACCGTGCTCTTGAACAGAACCTCGAACGCGGGATACTCAATCCCCCGGCGGCGAAGCTCCACCAGAACCCCCTTGATATAATTGGTCCAGTCTTTCGGACGCGGCTTGTCCATGTCGTCGAGATCAATCGTAAACACGCCCTGCAGAGGCGGATTCATCAGTTTGCAGATTCTGCCGGGAAGAGCGGAAATCGCCATCTCGGTTGCCTGCCCGGTGGCGCAGCTGAGCACATAGCCCTCGTTGTAATCCGTATGGTTGCCGAGAATTTCAAGGCGTCCGGGCGCATGGGAATAGGCCGCGGGAGCGTGTTTGAACTCCTGCGTGAAACTGTTGACGATATCCTCTTTCATCTTTCTTCTTCCATTTTCTCTGTTGTTTGACTGCGTTGCTTTTTCAGGAATATATTTGATTTGGCCGAAAATTCAACCGGAAACCTTTTTTTTTGCTTTTTTTTCCTTTTTCTTCACAATAAAATCTTTTTTCTTCCGTTTCATGCACAACGCGTATCAGGACGCGCCTGAGAACATGCCTGGAGAACGTGTTCTCATTACAAACTCTCTCTTCTCTATTCTCCCGGCAGGCGGTGAGGTGCCGCCTGCCACCCTTTTTTTCTTCTTCCCGGATTCTGCGGAACGGCAAAAAAAATCCGTTTCCCCGAAACACATCGGAAAAACGGAGATCGGAACGATCATGCGGAAATGACTACGGAGTCGTATCCACCGGATCGCGAAGAGGCGCATAGAGGAAGCTGTCCTTGATCAGCGGCTTCATGTCGCCGCCGATCATGTGGGACTGCTCTTCAAACGTCTTGAGCGAAGGAAGCGGATAGACCGCAATCGGCATATCGCCCCCGATGTTGAACAGATCGCTGTTGCCGTATCCATGCACTTTGATGAAGTATTGTCCCGGAACCTGGAACGCGGAAAAGTTCAGCGCATAGATCTGCTCCCGGGGCACCTCCCTGCGGACCGGCGCAAGCACCCCCTGCGGATTCTTCATCAGAACCGGCTTGCCGGAAAACACAATCTTCCCCTGCGGCGTGCAGAGGGAAAAGGAATCCGGAACCTTCCGGTTCTGTCCGGGAACAAAGGTCAGATAGGCCATTTTCACCGGCATGTTTTTCCAGTACCCGTAACGCCCCACATAGACGCCCGTCACAAAGTTCCGGTTCCGAGCCTTGCGGATTGCGGCACTTTTCCCATTCGTCCCGGCAGCCGCCGGATTCTGTGCGCAGACCCAGCCGAACGAACACGCGCCGACCGCCAATGCAACAACCCATCTCTTACGCTCAAATTTTGTGAGATTAGGCTCAACACGACCTCTCACGACACGCTGTAAATATACCTGATTTGCTATGACTTGTCAAGCCCGAGTCGCACAAAAGTCGCACAAAATCAGCACACGAAAAAGCCGGGATTTCGCCCGGCCCCAGCAATCAATGCGACCGAATATAACGGTCAAGTTCTGAAAACTCAAAAAGCGCAGTCCCGTTTTTGGATTCCGTCATCTTATGCGGCGGCTTCAACTCTCCAGCTTTGATCGCCCGTTGCAATGTGGACTTTGACAGTCCTGTATACTTGACCGCACCGCCCCAATTCGTATAGCCGCTCTTAGAGACTGCATGTGTCAGCCCCGGAGTAAATCTCTCCCCATAGGGCGCAAGAAGCGCATTCACCGCGGCCACTATGTTGTCCGGTATCTTCATTCCTTTTCCTCCTTCAAATTCAGTTTTTCTATTCGCAGCACACGCGGACGCCTCGAATATTTCAGCAATTTCCGCTTCGTCTTCTTCGGAAGCTCAACCCCGCTTCTCAGAACACTCCTTCCGATCCGGATTGTTCCATCCGACCACACTCGCCAGTTTTCAATGG
>CALXRL010000058.1 GCA_944390735.1 uncultured Victivallales bacterium
TGTGTATCCGGAAAATGCCACGCTCCGTCAGACCCGGACCGTGCCCGATGAGGACTCGTTCTACAACTCCGCGGAAGCCATGAATGCGGAAGCGCCGGAATGGATCGTCTCTCTGGAACTGACCGAAGCGAAGGCGTATAAGATCTATGCGTATTCCCGTTCGCCGGAGAATTTCACCAATCACGTTTTTCTCTCTGTCGACAACGGAGAGACCATCAAAATCGGAGGGAATTTCAATCTTCCGTCGAGTTTCTACTGGAGCGGCGGAGAGCGAATCTTCCTGAAGCCGGGCAGACACACCATTCAGATATTCAGCTTGTCTGCCAAAGAGCGGCGGAAACATCTGTCTCTTTCCAAGCTGTTTCTGTCGGAGGATCTGCGTCCTCCGGTTCAGCCCGGTCTTTCGGAGGAACTGGCTGCATTGCGGAAAGAGGGGATCTTTGTCTGGGGAACGCGGAACAGGGTTCTTTCGCAGAAAACGGTCCTTCGCGATCCGCTGACACGTTTCACGAACGCAAAGGTCTCCTATCCCGATCTCTCCTCCCTCACACGGGAACTGGAGATCGACCGTAACGGGACGCTCTCTCCCGACGGAACGGAATTCCGGTTTAAAAACGGCGGGAAGCTCCCGCAGATCTGGGGATGCAATCTGGGAAGCGGCAATCTGTACGATCTTGCCCAGGAGAACCGCTTCGGCGGTGATTCGCTGGACCGTTTCCTGAAACGGATCAAATCCATGGGATATTCCACGATCCGCTATATGATATCGACACTTCCGCGGACCTGGTCGATGAATCAGAACAATTACTGGATGCCGCTTCTGTCCGTCCATCCGCTGAAATTCTCTCCGGATTTTCTGACGAATCTTCAGAAGCTGATTGCCGCGTGCCACCGGAACGGACTCTATCTTTCGCTCACGCTCTGGCATGACAACAGTTTCTTCAGCGATCTGGGAGCCGACCGGAGCAATCACGCCTACATCGGCTTTTTCCATCCGGAGGCGATCCGGCGCCAGAAGGAGATCGTCCGGATGATTCTGGGAACCCCGAATCCGTACCGGGACAATCTTCCTCCCGCGAAGGATCCGACCCTGCTGATCTATGAGATCGAAAACGAACGCACATATGTTGCGACCTTCCAGATGCACAATCCCTCCAACTGGCGGAAACTGCCTCCGGCGACGCGGGAGATTCTTCATGACCGCTGGACGGCGTTTCTGAAGAAGAAATACAGGGACGCGGAAGCGCTGAAAAAGAGCTGGAACATCTCTTCGTTTGCGCCGTACCTCATTCCGGGAAAAAGTGCGGAGACGCTGGAGAATCTGGATTTCCCGCCGACCTGGAATGTCAAGGAGTGGGGCAACGATTCTTCCGATTTCAAAGTCAAACTGGATGACCTCCGGATCACCGAGGCCTCGTTCGGGAAGGAGAAGCGAAACAATCCGGCCGTCTCCGACGGTCTGGAATTCATGTATGAACTCTATCGGGACTATCTGAAGGAGATGTCCTCCTTTGCCCGTTCACTTGGATTCCGCGGCGTCATCACGGCCAACGGTCCCGACTGCGAACTGCACTATTCGCAGCGTGCCGGGGCGAACGAAGTTCTGGACGCGGTTTCCGGAGGAACCGGATACTGGAACCGGAGCGGATACGGATTTCTGCGTTCGCTCTCCTGGCTGGCCCCGATGGTCTATGCCGCAGCACCGGACAAGCCGGTCATCTCCCGCGAATACGGAGCAAACCTGATTTTTGAAAACGCCTGGTGGGGCAATCTGATCGCCGCAAGCGTTCAGAAGGCGATGGGAAAAGCATATCTGTTCAATTTCAGCCTCGGATATGCGAGTCTTCAGGCGAGCGACTGGTTTTATCCGGAGGACAGTTTTGAAAAACGCGGAGGGACCAATCTCAGTCAGGATGCGCATCTGTACAGTCATTTTGCGAATCTGGCCTCCGCGATTGCAGTCCGTGCGCCGGAGCTGGAGAAACCGAAGTTCAGGCTGGAGATCGGCTTCCCGCTGGACAACGTCTGCTACGCGGCTCCGTTCCGGGGATACAACAAGATGACGCTGAACGATTTTGTTCCGTTTCTCTACACGGACTCCTCGGTCCGGACCTTCCGGAAAACGTATGACGGGAATGCGGATCTCGTTGTCAACGAACCGGCGCTTCCGGCCGGGGACTACTCCCGGGCACGGAATCTGTTTGCAATCCGTCCGCACTCGCTGCTGAACCGGAACGGACAGAAGGACGACGCATGGTTCCAAGGAAAAAACTTCCAGGCGGAAGGATTCCTCGACAAAAAAACGGAACTGAAAACCTTCTATGATACGCTTCAGAAAGCGGGGGCCCGTCTTCCGGTCCGATTGGATGAATTTGGAACGGTCTGGCGCGACGCGGGAAACCATCTGGAGATTGACACGCGGAAAACGACCTTCCGCGCGGAAACCGGCACGTTCTCCTCGTTTATCGGGGATCTGAAAAACGGAAGGACAAAAATGCCGCGCTCCTTCCGTCTTGCGGGAAATGGCGACGCATGGAGCTTTCTCGGGAAACTGCCCGATTCCAGTTCCCTGTTCTTTGCCGTGATGAACGGTTCCATTGATCTGCGCGACGGGAAATCGCTGCGCTATCTCTTCCTCGGGGGAAGAGACATCCGCATGACAATCGGAGGAAAAGCGTTTCTCACTCTTCTCGGCGGAAATACCGTGAATCTTGCCATCAAAAGTGAAAATTCTTCTCTCGCAGACGCGCCGTTCGTCTATGTGACCTTCTTCCGGAACCGTTCCGTGGAAACCCCGGCGGAACTCACCTTCTCCCGCACGATCCGGAAAGTGGAGGCCTGCGGACAGGACGGAACCGTTCTTTCGGAACTTCCGGCGAACGGAAAAACCTTCCGGAATCTCTGGGAAAACGGCAGTCAGATTTCCTATTACAAGATCACGTTCTAATTCAAAAGGGCCGTTGCAACCCTGTCATCCCCATGACCGTATGCAACCGCCCTTTCCCTTTTGAATCCCAGCAGGATGTGGTACAGGAAGGGCAATAAGGGAAGAAACAAGAGGTTTCAGAGCAGAAATTTTTTATTCCATCCGCGTTCCGATCGATGCTCTGAGATTTTTTTCATCCGTATCCTCTGCTCCTCGGCGGTTGAAAAAAAAGGAATCTGCGGTACAGTATCCTTTCAGGGAATCCTGAACAACCGCAGCGGAACATGCCGCATTTTCCGCTCCGGGGCCTCCAGACGCCTGAAGGGAAAAGGACAACCGGAACAGAATCGGAAGGCCTTTCGCCTCATTCCCTGAAAACGAAACCGTCAGCTTTGCAAAAGGAGAGCTTCTTATGAACGGAAATACAATCCAGCCCGTCTGGACGGAAGAATTTTCGGTCCGTCACACCGAAGTTTCCCGGGAGGCGTTCCTCCGCGCCGATGTCTTTTTCGATTACATGCAGGAGGCCGCCGCCAACCATGCAAAACATATCGGGGTCGGACTCGAAGCGCTGAACGCCATCGGATTGATGTGGGTTCTCTCGCGCCTGAAACTTCAGGTGATCCGGACCCCTCTGCTGGGAGAGACCGTTCGCGTCACCACCTGGCCCTCCGGAGTCGAACGCCTGTTCGCAACACGCGAATTTCTCCTTGCCACCGGAAACGGCGACCCCATCGCCCGAGCCTCCAGCTGCTGGATTCTTCTCGACCAGCGAAGAATGCACCCGCGGAAAGTCCTCGAGACCCTGCCCGCGAAACTGCCGGACAACAGCGCACGGGAACGGTTTTTCACGAACCTCGACAAACTGCCCCGCGTGCCCGTCGACCATCCGCTCCGCACGGAAATCCGGGAATCCATGATCGACGTCAACAGGCATCTGAACAATGCCCGTTATGTCTCCGGAGTCTTCGACTGGCTTGCGGATCAGCGGAAAAGCGCTCCGCGGATCGCCGAAATCCAAGTCAATTTCCTCGCGGGAACCGCCGCCGGATCCGTTCTTGAAACGGCCGGAACGCTCGACGACCGCCGCTTCTACATCGAAAGTCTTCTCGGATCCGATCCGCATTTTCAGGCTTCGGGTCTTCTTCAGACATCCTGATCCGCCGCAGCCGGTCCCAGGCCCCGGGGAACAAAACAGGAAAAAGACTCCTCTCCTTCCCCTTCTCCGGCGGAACGACTCCCCGCAGCAGCCGGAAACTCCCTTTTCCAGCGGACATGCGGAAAAAAAATGGTTTTCCGCTTTGCATTTCCCGTTCGCATGGTATATTATCAGTTACGAATCATTTTACAGAGCAAGCGGAATCTGAATCTCCGCGGAAATACAGGTGAAGCATTTATGAATCCGAAATACAAAAGCCCCGCAAGGATCCCGCTGGCAAAACGGGACTGGATTGAACGGGAACTGACCGCCGCCCCCATCTGGTGCTCCGTCGATCTGCGAGACGGAAATCAGGCTCTTCCCATGCCGATGAATCCCGCAAAAAAACTGGAATACTTCAAGCTTCTGGCCGACATCGGATTCCGCGAGATCGAAGTGGCATTCCCCTCCGCCTCCCAGGACGATTTCGATTTCACCCGCGAACTCATCGAAGGAAATCATATTCCGGACGGAGTGAGGATCAGCGTTCTCACTCAGATGCGCGAAAATCTCATCCGCCGGACCGTGGAATCCCTCAAGGGGGTCCGGACGGCGACTCTTCATGCGTATCTGGCGACCTCCGATCTGCATGGCCGGATCGTCTTCAACAAGTCCCGGGAAGAACTCAAAAAAATGGCGGTGGAAGGAACCAGACTGGTCAAGCATCTCGTCGAAGAGGCCGGCATGAAGGAAATTCTCGCATACGAGTTCTCGCCGGAGGAGTTCACCGACAGCGATATTGATTTCTGCATCGATCTCTGCACCGCCGTCAAGGAGGCGTGGGGCAAATCCGCCAAAAACGACTTTATTCTGAATCTTCCGGCGACCGTCGAACGCAGACCTCCCTGGCATTACGCCGATATGATCGCCTATTTCATGCAGCATTATCCTTATCTGGAGGAAACGACCATCAGCGTCCACTCCCACAACGATCAGGGATGCGCGGTGGCCTCCACGGAAATGACGCTGCTGGCGGGAGCCGAACGCGTCGAAGGAACACTGTTCGGACACGGCGAACGAACCGGAAATGTCGATATCGTCACCATGGCGCTGAACCTGAAGTCCCTGGGCATTGATCCGAAGCTGGATTTCTCCAATCTGCCGAAAATCGTGAAAGCGGTCGAAGAGGCCAGCGGAATCGAAGTTCATCAGCGCCATCCCTATGCGGGACAGCTCGTTTTCACCGCGTTCTCCGGCTCCCATCAGGACGCCATCCGCAAAGGGTTTGAAAAACGCAAAGAAGCCGAAGAGCTCTTCGGTGTCGGCTGGAAAATGCCTTATCTGCATATTGATCCGGCGGATGTCGGGCGGACGTATGAAAAACTGATCCGAATCAACAGTCAGTCGGGCAAGGGCGGCATTGTCTATGTGCTGGAGCACGACTACGGCATCCATCCGCCGAAAAACATGCACGCGGAAATCGGTGCGGCGGTTCAGCGCTACACGGATCGGAAGGGCGATGAAATCGACGCCTCCGAACTCATCAAGATCTTCCGCGAGGATTTCATCTGCGTGAAGGGTCCGCTTGAGCTTGTCAAGTACACCCGCGTTCCGAATTCCGAAGAGGCCGATGACAACGCCACCGTGCAGGTCCGCCTCTCCATCCTCTTCCGCGGGAAACCGATGGAGATCACCGGAATCGGCAACGGACCGATCTCCGCCACGGTGCACGCGATCCGCAACAACGCCGCTCTCTATGATTTCATTCTGGAGGACTTCTCCGAACAGACGCTCGGAGGCACCGCGGACGCCAAGGCAATCGCCTATGTCGGGATCCGGCGGAAATCCGACAACCGTCTCTTCTACGGCGCCGGCGAACATCCCAACATCGATCAGGCGGCGATTCTGGCACTTTTCACAGCAATCAACAAGTCGATGAACGACGAACAGAGCTCTGCGGAAAAATGAAAAAATATGCGACCGTCCTCAGTATTCTGACCGTCATCATTCTTCTGCATGCGCTGGTTCTGTTCTCCTGCGTCTATTCACAGAAGGATGCCGGGGAACTGCCGAAGAAGGCGGAAGCCGGACCGGCGCACCCGCCGGAGCCCCGTTTTGTCATCAATCCGACGCCGGTCCGTCCGGAAGCGTCGGCGCGGAACACCTCGGAGGCCTCCCGGCAGCGTCTTCCCGAGGCGCCGCCGATTCCGGTCAACCACAACTACGGGAAACCGTTCATCTATCAGTATGCGGTCAATGGGAACATTCCGGCGCTGCCCGGCAGCCGGAACGCGACCTCCGGAATACTGGTCGATCTCAATACGCGCAACGTGCTCTGGGCGAAGAATCCCCGCAAAGCCTATCCGATCGCCTCCATGACGAAGATCATGACCTGTCTGATCGCCTATGAGGATGTGCTCGCCGGGCGGAACGGTCTGACGCTTGACACCCCGATCAAAGTCTCGGTGGCGGCCATGAAAATCGGCGGCAGTCAGGTTTATCTGGATTCCCGGGAAACCTTTCCCCTCCGCGATCTGCTGAAGGCGGCCTCCATCAAGAGTGCGAACGATGCGGCCTATCTGATCGCGGAATATGTCGGGCAGGGCAGCGTGGAATCATTCGTCAAGCGCATGAACGAACGCGCCGCCCAGATTCACATGGCAAACACCCGCTTTCACAATCCCCATGGACTGCCGGGATCGAAAGCATCGCTGGACAACGTCTCCAGTCCGGAAGGCATGGCCCGTCTGGCCGAGGAGGCTCTGCGCCATCCGCAGCTGATTCGATGGGCCTCCACCTGGATGGACACGTTCCGCACACCGGGCACAAAGGGCTTCATGAAAATCAAGAACCACAACTATCTGATCCAGGGCTCTCCGGAGGCTGCGCCGGGGGTCGACGGACTGAAAACGGGATTCATCAACCGTGCGGGCTTCTGCCTGACGGCAACCTGTCTGCGGGACAACCGCAGGCTGGTGGCGGTTGTCACCGGTTATCCGCTCCGCAAGGAACGCGACCGCTTTGTCCGCAAACTTCTCGACTGGGGTTATGCCCGTGCCGCGGATCCCGCGGCGGCATTGCAGAACGATCGGAAGGCTCAGGCCGGAAAAACTCAGACGCGCAGCTCAAAAAAGAGGACCGTGAGGAAATCCTCCGCATCCGGGAAGAAAACCCGGTAATCGTGTCCGGCGCGGGAATCAGGAACAGAAGAAGATATCCGGGAACGCTCCCGCGGGAATTCCGATCGGGAATCCCGATCGGATCCGACAATAGAACGCTTGACCAGAGAGGTGAACATGAAGATCGGAATCATTGTGGAATCGCTGCGCTGTCCGCTGGAAACGGGCATTGCGCGCGCACGGGAACTTGGAGCGGAAGGAATTCAGGTCTACGCTCTCAGTCCGGGACTCGACATGCTGAACGATTCCCCGGATAAGCTCAAAAAACTCAGGGAGACGGCGGAGAACAACGGTCTTGTCTTTTCCGCAGTCTGCTCCGACCTCGGAGGACACGGCTTCTCCGATCCGCCGGGGAATCCGGAACGTCTGGAAAAGACCCGGCGGATCATGGAGGCCTCCCGGATTTTCAACACGACCGTGCTCACCACGCATATCGGAGTGGTGCCGGCAGACCGGAACAGCAGACTGTACGCGGAGGTGGTCGCCACGCTTCGGAAAGCCGGGGAACTGGCAGCGGATCACGGCATGGTCCTCGCCATTGAAACCGGTCCGGAATCGCCGGAACAGCTGAAACAGTTTCTTCTGGATGTCGATCACAAAGGCGTAGGGGTCAACATGGATCCGGCCAATCTGGTGATGGTGCAGAATGCCGACGCGGCGGAGGCGGTCCGTCTTCTTGGCAAATGGATCGTCCACACCCACGCGAAAGACGGCATTCATCTGCGCGACTGCGACCCGAAACGGGTCTACGACGCCTTTGCCGAAGGGGGCTTTGACCAGCTTGTTGCGGAAACCGGCGAACTCTTCCGCGAAGTGGAACTTGGAAAAGGACAGATCAACTGGACCGATTATCTGAACGCGCTGCGCGAAGTCGGATACGATGGTTTTCTGACCATCGAACGGGAGGTCGGAGCTCATCCGGATCTCGACATTGCACAAGCCGTTCACTTTCTGCGCGGGAAAATCCGCGAAACGGAGCACTCCATCGAATAAACCATACATCTATATATGGTATGGTTTATTAAATATTTTCCATATCTGGAGGTTTTTTTCTGAAAAAAACAGGAAAAACCCTCCTTTTTTTTGAAAAAAAGTTTTTTGGCGGTTGATTCTATCGGGAATCCATGATATAATTTAGATGGGTAAACTTTTTTCAGAATTCAGAGATGGCTGTTTTTGTACCAGGAAATAATCATGGAGAAGATTGCTCATGGAAGAAAATGTCATTGTGATAGAAGGGTTGTCGAAGAATTATAAGCGGTGGTTTTCCAGCAAAGGAACGAAAGCTCTTGACAATCTGACTATTTCGGTTCCGCGCGGTTCGGTATTCGGTTTTCTGGGTCCCAACGGAGCCGGGAAAACAACGACGATCAAGATTCTGATGGACCTGATCAAACCGACGACGGGTTCGGCATTTGTTCTCGGCAAACCCTCCTATGATGTGGATGTGAAAAAACGAATCGGTTTTCTTCCGGACTCGCCGGCCTTCAGCAGACAGCTGACGGCGAGAGAGTTTCTGAACATCTGTGCGAAACTTCTCAGGATCCCCTCGGAACAGCGCAATGAAACCGTGGAAGAGGCGCTGCACACCGTCAAGATGGCGGAGCATGCCAGAGAAAAACTGGGCTCGTTTTCCCGGGGAATGCTTCAGCGCATCGGGGTGGCTCAGGCGATTCTCAACAAACCGGAACTTCTGATCCTGGACGAACCGCTTCTGGGGCTGGATCCGTACGGCAGACAGGAATTCAAGCAGATTATCATCGATCAGCAGAAAAAGGGCACGAGCGTCTTTTTCAGCAGTCACATTCTGTCGGATGTGGAAGAGATCTGCGACCGGATTGCGATCCTCAAGAAGGGACATCTTCTCTGCACCGGCGAGCTGGACAAGCTTCTGGCGGCGTCTGGGATCAACGTTGTCATTACCCCGGGCGAGGACAAGGTGTTCAAGGAACTGATGACCGATGCGGAAGGAAGCGTCAAGAATCCCGATGGAGGCTGGACCCTCTCCTTCCCGCATAACAACCCCGAACTTCTGAAGAAAATAGAGGACATGAAAAAAGAGTCTCCGGATGCGCTGGCGATCTCCGCATCCCGGGAAAAACTGGAGGATTTCTTCTTCCGGACAGTGGAAAACGCGAATGTCTGAATTCATTCAGAAGATTCCGGCGCCTGAGGGTCCGGAATTGGAAAACAGAAAAACAAAACACTCTACAAGATAAACAAAAAAAGGAGAACGTTATGAACGAGATCATAACAATCGCAAGCGGTACCTGGAAAAATGTACTGCGGATGAAAGTGGTTTACTTTCTGATTCTGTGTGCACTGGTTCTGGTTGCCAGCGCCATCAACTACGATGTTCTTTCGATGGGACTGCAAAAGGAGCTGATGATCGACGTATCGCTTGTGCTGAATTCGATTGCCGCGATGCTGGTGGTCATCTCGTTGACTTTTGAAATTCCGAAGGAACTGCGGGAAGGGGTGGCCTCCACGCTTCTCTCGAAACCGCTGGGACGCTTTCAGTATCTGATTGGCAAGATGTTCGGCTGCATTGTAACGGGAGCGGTCATCTGCGCGCTGATTGCGGTAGGCTCCTTCTTCATCTTCAACATGTCGTTCGGGGAACGGATCGGCGTCACGATGTTCCAGACACATCTTCTGGTGATTCTGGCCCTGATTCCGATGTCGGCGCTGGGCGTTCTGTTTGCGGTGCTGCTTCCGGAAGTGATTGCGCCGATCATCACGGTGGTGGTGGTCTGGTTTGCGTTTTCGACGAAGTTTCTGGCGGGCATTCCGGTGCTTTACGGCGGGATTCTTCCGGATCTGGATCTGTTCAATTTCCGGGCCAATGCGGTATATCAGGTTCAGATTCCGTGGATGTATGTCCTTCTCGTGACGCTTTGGGGCATCTGCTACGCGGCATTTGCGCTCTCCCTTGCCAGTATCGTCTTTGAACGCAAAGACATTAAGTAATCATAGGAGTGTTTAGAATGAAAAGAACACCGATTTATGTCATCATTCTGGTTGTCGCATGTGTTGCATCGACCATTCTTGCCATGAAGCTCAACACCATGCAGCATTCGTTCTGCCCGGAAAAGAAGGATCTTTCAGGCTCTCCGATCGCCGGATTCCACAAGTTTGCCTCCGACGTCAAATGGATGCGTTTGGTGAACTATCTGGGTTCGCTCAACACGGTGGATGAATCCAACGTGAAGCAGGTCGCCGAAAGACTGGAAGAACTCATGAAGCTTGATCCGAATCTGGAAAAGATCTACAAGGACGGAGCTCTGATTATGTCCATCGCGGATCCGGATAAAACCATCGAGTTCCTGACGACCGCCTGCAACAATCAGTATCTCAAAAACAATTGGCAGATTCCGTTCTACGCCGGCTATGTGATGATGCATAACGCCAAGCCCGCAAACTATGAAAAGGCCGCTGAATTCTTTGAAATGTCCATGAAACGTTCGGGCAGCGATACGGGAGCCTCCTATGTGGTGAGCAGCTTCTTCCGGGCGAAAGCCAAGGATATGGTCCAGAAGGACAAATCCCTGAAAGGCGATGAGAAGCTCGCCCTTCTCAAGGTCCTGTACGGCGAATGGGAAAACAACCAGAAGATGGGCGCGGAAGGCTCCTATCGCAATGACGGAGCGAATACCCAGAATCTCAACGACCGTCTGATCAAGGCTCTGAAAGATGTGAAGGTCGCCTCCGAAGACTACAAGCCGACCAGCGATGGCAAAAAATATGCCGACATGGTCATTTCGAAAGTCTTCGACAAGGCCCACATCTGCTCCAACTGCACCGCTCCTTATGACGCCGGAGAAAAATACTGCTCCTCCTGCGGGACCAGTCTTCCGGTCTGGGGACTCTGCAAGAATCAGGCCTGCAAGAAACCGCTGAAAAACGGCAACGCGCCCTTCTGCATCCACTGTGGAGCAAAGCAGAAATAATGTCTTCCTCGAAGAAAACGATAACAAGGCACAGGACCGCCACCATTGGAATGGTGGTGGTTCTGTTTATCACCCTTGTTGTCTACTTTGCTTCGGAATCCCTTCTGCGGAACGCGATGCTGAAGCCGATCCAGCGTGAAAAGGTGGATTTTGCCAAGGTTCTCGACTGGCTCCCGCCGAAAACGAAAGCCGAACTGGAATACCGGGCGCGCTACCTCGATCTGCGGCAGAAGTACGATCGTTCCACCACCAGGGAGGAGAAGCTTCAGAACGCCTACAAGCTGGCTGTCCATACCAGAGACATGGACGAGCACAATGAACTGCTCCTCCCCTTTATCAATGATCCCCGGTACGCGGATCTGCCGGGATTGTATCTCGCCTATGGGCGGATGCTGTATGATCCCAAGAATCCGAAGGCCATTTCCATTCCGCGCTATCATGCCTATCTCAAGACTCTGAAAGATCCGCTGGAACTGTTCTTCGCGTGGCGGGAAGGCCGCGACAGACTCGGAAAACTGGGACTGCGCGATGCCCACATTGTCAATGTGGAATTTCTGAAGCCGCTGCTGGAAAAGCCGCTCTCTTTCTTTCTCATCCGCGATTACAGCTACCTGCTTGACAATCTCAAACGCAACGCAAAACGCATCAGCAACGATGCCGCTTCGCGTATTGCCCGGAAACGCGAGCTTCCCGGCGATGCGGAAAAAGTCGGCAGCATGATGCAGCTTTCCCTCGATGCGGAAAAACTTCAGAACGCGGTGAACGCCAGAACCGACAACTACTCCGTCAACGACTACCGCAAGCTGCTGACTCTGCGCGACAAGTATCAGAAAGCTCTTCCGGGCAAGGAAACGCTGACCGCTGCCTTTGAACTTGTCCGTCACACCCGCAATCCCGCGGAACGCGCTAAAATCGTGAAAACCCTTCTGAAGAATCCCGATTATGCCAAAGATCCGATGATTCTTAAAATCTATGCTCAGGTGGCCGGGGATGTCGGAAAGGCGGAAGCCATTCCGATTACGGACTTTCAGAAGTTTGTACAGAATTTTCCTGATCCCGCAGGTCAGTACAACGGCTATCTGGAGGCGTTGCGCCGCCTGAACTCTTTGCGAGCATCATCGGAAAAGAAAATGGCACTGCTGCGGCCGCTCCTCTCCCGGAAACTGAAGGATCTCCCCTTCAAGGATTATGCAGGATTTTACGATCAGATTTCCCGTTGCGCGGTATATCTGAACGATCAGAACGCGTTTGAACAATCCACCCGCTTACGAGATGCTTTGAGGGAAAGTGACAAACCGACCCTGAAAGAATATCTCGAAGCGAAAAAGAATACGAAATAGAGGTTGCTGTCATGTGGGCCATAGCTCAGTTTTCCCTGTTGAAAATGCGCGAATCCGCTTTTTATCTGCTGATGATTGTTGCGGCGCTGATCTGTGTTTTCACCAATACGGCCGATCCGGTCAGTGAACAGATTGCGAAGGGATCGCTGTTCTCCTATGCGTTTTCCGGCGATGTGCGCACGACCTCCATCGCCATGGGATCGTGTGTTGCGCTGATTATCAGCATTCTGATCGCCTCGTTCTACGGCTCCTCCGAGATTCCTTCCGACATCAATACCGGAGTGATTCTGGTCATTCTTTCGAAACCGGTCGGCCGTTTCAATTATCTGCTGGGAAAATACATTGCGATTGTTCTGATGGGCTATGCCATTTTTGCATTTCTGCAACTGGTGCTGTTTATCTCCAGCCGGTTTCTCGGGATCGGGGTGATTCCGTACAACAGCTGGGAAATGGCAGTTCGCCAGTTTGTTCCGGCGCTGATTCTTCTGCCGCTGATTGCAGTGAACATCACGTTTTCCATCATGGGAGGAGCTCTGGGAGCGATGATCTTCACAGCGCTTTATCTGATCTTTTCCATCATCATTGCATTTGTTCCGCTGACCATGGCCATTTTTCCGGAAGGAATGATTCCGTATCTGGATGAAATTCTGTTTGTGGCGCACTATCTTTTTCTCAATCCGCTGTTCTATTTTCATGATACGGCGGCGATGGGACTTCCCCTCACGGCACTGGTCTTTTATTCCCTGTCGACGGCGGCGTTTTTCCTGCTGACTTCCATCTACCTTCTCTTTACGACGGATCTGAACGCGGCACAGTAAGCAGGTCCGATGAAAAAGAACCCGCTGAACATAGAAGAGGATTCCCCAGCGTCCCAGGTCCGCAGACGCTTTTTTTCCGACTGGACAGCCGTCGCGGGCTTTTCCCTGATCGTACTCATGCTTGCAGTTGCAATCTTTGCGCCGCTTCTGGCGAACTCCCTTCCCCTGCTGGTGGTGGCGGATGGAGCGCTCTCCTTTCCCTTTTTTCCCGCTCTTTTTTCCACAGACAGTCCGGAAATTTTTGTAGAGAAGACGTTCAACTTTTTTCTTCTGTATCTTCCGCCCGCCGCGCTTTTCGCCTTCTTTGCAAGGCATTGGCACTCCCGATGGAAAACGGCACTTCTGGTAATTCTGGCCATTGCGGCGGCGCTTCCGTTTTTTCTGTATTCCTCCAGTCCGGACCGGAGTGACTGGAAATCCAGAGCAGAGGAGATCCGCAAAACAGGAGGAATCGTCCTTTTTGCACCGGTCGCCTACGGCCCTTTTGAAACAGGAGGGATCCCCTATGCGAAGCCTTCCGCAGAACATCCGGCCGGCGTGGACCATGCGGGAAGGGATGTCATGGCAAGAATGATCTATGGAGCGCGCGTCTCAACCGCGGTCGGTTTTCTCGCCACCTTGATCTCACTGATTATCGGAACGTTCCTTGGACTTTTTACCGGATACAAGGGAGGAAAAACGGATCTGATTGTTATGCGTTTTGTGGAGATCGTCATCTGCTTTCCCACATTTCTCCTGCTTTTAATTCTGATGTCGATCATGCTGGACTACGGATCGCGTCAGTCGATACTTCTGGTGATTCTGGTGATCGGGTTCACCGGAGGCTGGCCCGGACTCTGCCGTCTGGTCCGGGGGGAAACGCTGAAACAGAGGTCCCTGCCCTACATTGCGGCGGCGGAAACGATGGGGGTGCCGGTGCGCAGAATTCTGTTCGCTCATATTCTACCGAACGTCTCCGGACCGATCTTCGTCACATTCACATTCGATGTCGCCGGAGCAATCCTCGCGGAAAGTTCCCTGAGCTTTCTCGGCTTCGGTGTACAGGATCCCGCGGCAAGCTGGGGAGAACTGCTGCGCCAGGCCTTTCCCGATCCGCTGACCTACTGGCATCTGACACTCTGGCCGGGACTGGCAATCTTCCTTGCCGTCTGCGCCTTCAACTTTGCCGGGGAGGGACTCCGAAAAGCCGTCTCACCGAAATAACAATCAGCCGTCATTTGAGCATCCCAAGATTCCGTCATATCACCGTCAAAAAGGAATTTATGTCCGTCAAACGATTCATTTTCACTCTTTTTCCCCTGATAATCCTCTCGTCATATCTTTTTTCTCAGCATATCGAGCCGGAACTTGATCCGCAGCGCTCCGCCCTCCTTTGCAAAGCATTCTTCCGCGGCGACCTGAAAGCCCTCCAGCCCCACTCTTCACCGGAAATGAAAGAGGCGATCGGAAACGGAACTCTCGCCCTCGGGGTTCTTCAAATTTCCACCATGTTCGGCAAGCTGCGCTCTCTTGAGGGTGTTCCGGCAAAAGTGACGACCATGAATGGAATTACAGTTTTTACACAGAAAGCCAGATTGGAACGTCAGACCCTGACCTGTTTTCTCAGTATTGATTCGAATGGAAAACTTTGCGGATTTCATGTCCGTCCACAACAGGAAGAGAAGAAAGAGTCTCCTGCTTCCCTCCTCCGGGAACGGTCCGTCAAAATCGGCGGGGCCTCCGCTCTTCCGGGGACCTTGACCCTTCCCCGGGGAAAAGGTCCATATCCGGCAGTCCTCCTGATCCACGGTTCGGGAGCAAACGACCGCGATGAAACCATCCAGGGCAACAAGCCCTTCCGTGACCTCGCTGAACTGCTGGCAGAACGGAACATCGCGGTTCTGCGCTACGACAAGCGTACCTTTGTTTATCCGGAGGAGTTCAAGAAGCGTCAATCCGTCACGATTGACGATGAAGCCGTCCATGACGTTCTGGAAGCCATCCATTTACTGAAAAACACTCCGGAGATTGATCAAAATGCAATCTGGCTTCTCGGTCACAGCCTCGGAGGAATGATCCTCCCGCGCATCGCATCGAAAACATCCATTCCGGCAGGATATCTTTATCTGGCGGCGCCGGCCACTCCCCTGCCGGATGTGCTGGAGGAACAGGGAATCCATCTTCTCCGCCAGAACACCACTCTTCCGGAAACAGAAAAAAAGAAAGCTCTTGCCGCTCTCCGGAAACAGACGCAGATCCTGAAACATCCAACCCGAGAAACGATTCCCGGACCACTGTTTGCCTACTGGAAAGATCTCAGTACCTACAATCCGCTCTCCATGGCTCAAAAGATCAGCCGCCCCATGCTCTTTCTGCAAGGAAAACGCGACTTCCAGGTTCAACCGCATCATCTGGATCTCTGGAAAAATGCACTGAACGGAAAACCGAACTGTCAATTTCTTCTCTATGACGACCTGAATCATCTGATGCTTCCCGGCAAAGGAGCACCCGGCATGGCGGAATACGCGGTCCCCTCCAAAATCCCGGCAAAGGTCGCGGATGATATCGCCGCCTTTCTCCGGAAATCTGCTGCAAACGGAACGTCCGGATCGGATCCGTTCTTCACACGACACTCCGAAACCGGCAAAACGGAAGCATCTCCGGCTTCGGAGCCCCCCGCTCCCGGGAGGCACTCCCTCCGACCGCCTGACGGGAACTCTTATTTCCGCAGAAGTCCGGTCAGACGTTTCCACGCCAGTTTCGGACGGCGGAACTCATCCACAACCCCCTTGTTGTTGAATCCGCGCGGACGCGACAGCACTCCCTGAGTTGTGATGTAGGTTTTCGCATTGCAGAACTGCCACATTGCGATTCCGCTGTACCGCGGACTCTCCAGAATGTATTTCACCGCGGTCTCAAGAAGTTCACTCTGATACTCCTCGGACCAGCGCATGCCGGAGTGATCGCCGCAGATCGCCGCCGCTCCAATCTCGCTGATCAGCAGGGGCTTGTCCCTGTATTCCGGAGTGCCGGCAAACGCGGCAAGACGTTCCAGTTCCGGAACAACCCGGTCGATGCCCGATTCCGCCGTCGCGTCGCCGTCATACCAGCCCGGATAGGTGTTGAACGAAATCACATCCACCAGATCCAGACAGAGATCCTTCACGGTCTGGTTGGAGGCATAGGTGATCGGACGGGAGGCATCCTCCCGGCGAATCGCTTCACAAAGCTCCTGAATGCAGGCCCGGCCCGAGAGCGTGTCGCCGGCACACTCGTTCAGAAATCCCCAGAGAATGACACTCGGATGATTGATGCTCCTGCGAACCATCGCCACCGTCTGTTCCCTTTGCAGACGGCGGAAAACGGGATTTGCAAGCTGCTCCTCCCAGTTGCCCCATCCGAGCGACTCCTCCCAGACCAGCAGTCCCATCCGGTCGCAGAGCTTCAGCATGAAATCACTCTGTTTGTAGTGACAGCCGCGAATCAGATTGCACCCCTGCGCTTTTATCATCCGCAGATCGGAACACGTCAGAAAATCCGGCGTGGCGGAACCGAATTCCGGATGACTCTCGTGACGGTTGTACCCGATCAGCTTCACCGGATTGCCGTTCAGAAGAATTTTACCCTCCCTGCATTCCACTTTCCGGATGCCGAACTCCACACGGATGGAATCCTCCGGCAACGAAAGAGTCACTTCATGCAGATGCGGCGTCTCTGTGGACCAGAGCTTGAAAGACGGAACCCGGCAGCGAATTTCCGGATGATCTCCGGCAAGTTCAAATATCTCCTCCCGTTCAGAGGTGTCGAACCGGACCCCGAGAGAAAAACGATCCGGGACCTCGCCGCACAGGACAGGAGAAA
>CALXRL010000059.1 GCA_944390735.1 uncultured Victivallales bacterium
CCCCGCCGACCGCCCCGCCCACCGCTGCTCCGACGAGGGAGACGCCGACCCCCACCGTGACCGCGCCTATGAAGGGGGCTGCTCCCGCTCCCGGGGCCCCGACCATTCGTCTCGGGGGAACGCCGGGCGCCGCTTCCGCCACTTCGACTACGGGAATCAAACTGACCGGCATGCCGACCAAGGTCTCCACTTCGACCACGGGAATCAAACTCGGCTCCATGCCGACCGCGGGAAAGGTGCCGACCTCCACAACCAACATCAAGCTCGGTGCGACCCCGGCTCCGGCGGCCACCACCGTGAAACTCGACGGCGCCGGTGCATCCGTTCCGCCGCCGGCGGAGAAGGTTTCCACCTCGACCACGGGAATCAAGCTCGGCGGAGTTCCGGCGCCCGCCGCCAGCACGGTGAAACTGGGAACTCCGGCGGTGCCGGCCGCTCCCGTTGCGCCCTCGCTGAGCATCAAGAAGAATACTCCGGAGCCGCCGCCCGCTTCGCCGCAGGCTCCCGCTGAGGAAAAAAAGGAGGAACCTTCCGCCGAAAAGGAAAATGTCGCCAAGGCCGCAAAGAAAAAGAAGGCGTCCGGCGCGGAAGGCGAACCCCATATCCTCTTCTCCATCTCTTCGATTTTCGCGCTGATTGCGGTCATCCTTCTGACTGCGGTTGTCGTGATCCAGTATTTGAATCACTGGGAAGGAATGCAGATTCAGGTGCCGGGTCTTGAATTCCTGACACTTGGCAAGTAACGGATGAAAAAGCCCTCTTCAACGAGGGCTTTCTTTTTTTTGCATTTCCGGAAACCGCAACGGAAGACAGACAAACGGAGTTTTCATGAACGGCCTTATCCTTCTCATTGTTTTTATTCTTATTTTCATCAATATTGTCCGCGCGATTCTCAAGGGATCGCAAAACCGGGAGGAGGGGACCGGAGAGAAGGGGGCGCAGGAGGAGGGGCTGCTTCTGAATTTTCTTTCCGCCCGGGCGCGGAATGAAGCGTGGATGGAGGCGGCGGGGAAGCTGGATCTTCAGTATGTGCGTCCGGCGAACCTGCGGGCGCGTCCGGCTCTGCGCGGAATCCGGAAGGAGCTGGTGACGGAGGCTCACATCGAATATTCCCCGTCCGGGAGTCTGACGACGGTCTGTTCCGTTCAGTTCCCGGAAAAGCTCGGAATCGGACTGCTCATTCTCCGCGAGGATGCCGCCGTGGTCACGGAAGAGTTCGCCGGGCGGAGAACTCTCCGGGTGACCGCGCTGGAAGGAACGGAGGTTCGCTGTTCGGCACAGAGCGCTGAAGAGCTGAAGGAGTTCCTGACGGATTCGCGGATCAATGCCCTGAAAAATGCGCTTTCGTTTTACCGGACGTTGAAAGTCACGGATGATTATGTCGTTCTGAAAATGGCGGGCGAGTGCCAGGAGGCGGATCTGCTGACCAGTCTGATCGAATTTACGGTTTCTCTTGCCTCGATTCTCTGTGCAAAGAGTGCTTCGGAGCCGGTGTGCGGGAAGAGTTCCGCGGAGTCGGCGGAGGAGGCGCTGCCGGGGCTTCGAACCGTGGTTGCGGTACCGGCTTCCGCCTCGGCGGTTCCGGAGTTCCGGCGTCCGAAAACGGTGACTGCTCCGATTCCTCCGGCATTCGGGGAACTCGACGGCGAAGAGGAAGCATCCCGTTCTCCACTTCCTCCGGCTCCGGAAAAGCGCGGGGATTCTTCCGTTCTGGCGCGTCCGGCGGAGGTCC
This sequence comes from uncultured Victivallales bacterium, assembly GCA_944390735.1. GTDB lineage: Bacteria > Verrucomicrobiota > Lentisphaeria > Victivallales > UBA1829 > UBA1829. The sequence goes on from CALXRL010000059.1 coordinate 1,733, forward strand.
CCTCGGATTCCATGGCGCGTCCGGCGGATCTTCCGGAGGGGAAAACAATGCCATCCGCGGTTTCGGAACCCGCGCCATCCGCCTCTTCGGAAACGCTGCTGGAGCAGAATACGCTTGCCGCGGCGCTCTTCGCCGCTTCGTTTCCGGGTGCGAAGGAGCAGGCTCTGTTCCAGACGGTAAAGGGGAAGAGGATCGAATGGAGCGGCATCCTGAAATCCTCGTACCGTTTCGGCAACGATTTTGTGCTGGGAAACGGCCCGGCGGTGAAAGCGGTGTTCGAGATTGCGGAACTGACCGGAAACTATTCCATGAAGACCCGTGTGAAGGCGGTGATCCGTCTTCCGCAGGAGGCGCTGGATCTGCTGAAGAACCGGAACGGCGAGCGTTTCCGCTTTACGGGAACGTTGGAGAAATTCGAGGCGTTCGCCCGCGAGATCGTGATTCTCGACGGTTCTCTTCTCTCATGATGACCATACGGGGATGGAGAGACTCCTCCATCCCCGCGCCGCGCGGAGGTGCGATCAGAGCGTGACGGCCTTTCCGCTTCGGGTGGATTCGATCATCGCAAAACTGATGTCCAGACTGTTGCAGGCATCCTGAATGGTGGGAAGGGGACGGGGAGTCCCGTTGAGGGTGTCGGTGATGTCTTTCAGCTGACGGAAGAGTGCGGAGCCGATGTTGACCTCTTCCAGTTCGGAGCCATCCGCGTGTTTCCGCCACTCCTTTTCCGGATCGATCTGAGTGGTTTTCCCGTCGGAGGAGATGTGGGTGAGGAAATCGCTGCTGTCCAGGACAAGGGCTCCTTTGTCGCCGTAGATCTCCATGAGTTCGTTGGAGCGGCCGAAGCGCTGCCACGAACAGATCATGTTGCAGATGACGCCGTTCCGGTAGGTGACGACCGCCGCCGCATAGTCTGCCGGCAGCGGCTGATCCTTCGACAGCAGAAGTCCGTTGGCATACACCCGTTCCGCCGGACCGAAGTACCAGTTCGCCAGGTCGATGTGATGCGCAAGCATGTCAATGATGACTCCGCCGCAGAGATCGAACTCCGTAAACCAGTCGCCCGGCATGCGCTTGTACTTGCCCAGGGTCAGGTCCACATTGCAGTAGCGGAGCTTTCCGATGGCACCCTCTTCGATCATCTTCTTCAGCAGAAAGGCCTTCGGCTGATGACGGCGCACAAACCCGACCGTGAAGAGTTTGTCGTAATCCTTGAGAAGCGTGAAGAGTTCGTGTTCGATTTCCGGCGTCCGGCAGAGAGCCTTTTCGCAGAAGACCGGTTTGTTTGCGGCGACCGCGGCCCGGACCCCTTCCTGGTGGCAGTAGGTCGGTGAGGTGACGATCACACAGTCCACTTCGGGAGCGCTGGCCAGTTCATTTGCGCTTCCGCAAATGCGGGCCCCGTAATCCGCGTGCATTTTTTCCGCGGCTTCCGGGCGGATGTCGTAGACGGCGGACACGGACGTCCCTTTCAGCTCTCTGGTTTGCGACGCATGGGCGTTCCCCATGCGTCCGGCTCCAATGATTCCGTAACGGATCATGACAATCTTCCTTTTCTGGTTGGTTTTGTTGTTTTTATCGGGTTGGTTGATTTCGTCGTTTTGGTCGGTTTGACGGGATTCGGGTTCTGCTGTTCGCGGATGGAAAAGCCGGGGATTCGGTATTGGAGGCGTCCGCGGCACCAGACGGCGCATGTAGTCCAGTCCCTGTCGGCCAGGATGAAATCGGCGTGGAAGCCGGTTTTCAGCTCTCCGATTCCCGGAATTCCGAGGGATTTCGCCTGATTGCTCCCCGCACAGCGGATCAGTTCCGAATCGGGAAGCAGATGAAGGGCGCGCAGACGTTTCAAGCCGTCGCAGAAATGGAGAAGACTGCCCGCAATCCGGCCCGACGGCAGGGCGGCTCTGCCTCCTTTGACCTGCACGTCGAGTCCGCCGAGCGTGTAGGTCCCTTCCGGCATCCCCGAGGCGCGCATGGCGTCGGTAATGAGCATGATTCTTTCCGGCCCCTTCATCCGGAGAATGACGCGCAGCATCTCTTCCGTCAGATGGACTCCGTCGGCAATGAGTTCGACAAGCACGTCGTCCGCCAGCAGTCCCCCGCCGACCATGCCCGGGTGCAGGTGATGCAGCGGCGTCATGACATTGCAGAAATGGGTCAGATGCTTCATCCCTGCGATCCTCGCCTTCTGAAAACAGGAGAGATCCGCCGTGCTGTGCGCCCCCGACGGCATGATTCCTGCTTCCGACAGGCGGCGCGCAAATGCGATCCCCCCCCGCAGCTCCGGGGAAAAGGAGACTTTCCGGATCGGATAAATCCGGTTCCACTCCAGAACGGGAGCGATTTCCGGCTCGTGGAGAAACGCCGGATTCTGCGCTCCCGCGCCCTCGGGATTCAGAAACGGTCCCTCCAGATGCAGTCCGAGCGGACGGCCGAACTCCGGATTCTCCGCATAGCGCGCCGCGCTGCGGCAGATCTCCGTGATAGTGTCATAGCCGAGAGTCAAGGTCGTGACCAGAAAGGAGGTGACCCCCTCGGAAAGTTTGCCGCGGGCGATGGTCCGGATCGCCTCGGGGGACGCGTCGGAGAAATCGCAGTTGTCCCGGCCGTGAAAATGGATGTCGAAGAAGCCCGGAAGAAGCGTCATTCCGGAGAGGTCGAAGATCCGGTCCGCTTCGGGCGGTTCCTCGGACGCATCATAGAGCCCGGCGATCCGGTCGTCGCAGATCAGCATGGCTCCGTCCCGGATTTCGAGTCCCGGTGTGACGAGATCGGCATGACGGAAAAGCGTCTTCATGGCGGAATCACTCTAGCGAGATCGTATCCGCGCAGTACAGAATTTCCGAGTCGGATTTCGTGTACAGATAGGAGGCCGGCAGGGCGGGCGTGGGTCTCCCTTTCGTCCGCATCTCCTTCAGCGGGTTCCGCTGCTCCGGGAAACAGGCCAGGAGCAGAAGATGTTTCGAAGCGAGAATCTGTTTCATGCCCATGGTCACGGCGGATTCCGGAACAAGATCCTTTCCTCCCGCGGTGAGCCTCCGGTTGGTCGCGATGGTCAGGGGCTTGAGGCGGATGAGACGGCTTGGAAGGTTTCCGAACTCCTCTGCTGTGATTTCCGTTTCCTCCATCGGCTCGTTGAAGGCGATGTGTCCGTTGAATCCGATTCCGAGCAGCTGCAGATCCGTTCCGCCAGCCTCTTCAAGTTCGCGATCGAAGCGTTCCGGGGCGGTCGGATCGGGAAAATGAATGTTCTCCTCCCGGAACCCGAGCGCGGGATCGAAGCGGCGGAAGAGATGTTCCGTCATATAGGCCCGGTAGCTGAGCGGATGAGTGACGGGAACCGCGGAGCCGTTCTTCTCCGCATATTCATCCAGATTGTAGGTGTGAACGTTGCGCAGGGGAATGCGCTCCCGGTTCAGTTCCTCCGCCAGAAGCTCGTACAGTCGGATCATGGTGTTGCCGGTCGCAAGACCGATGTTCACCCGTTTCCCGTCCGCTGCCGCATTGGCGATGGTCCGGAAGATCCGTTTGGCGCCTTCCCGGCTCATTTCTTCGAAATTTTTCACTTTTATCCAGTTCATCATCTTCTCCTGTTTGCATTTTCTTATCTTTATTATACCTTAAAAAAAGGAGAATCGAATACACGCTCCATGCAAATCAATACACTTTTGGTGCATAAATGAAATACTATGAAGGAATCGATTTCGCCATGGCGGATGTCCAGTACGGCTCCCGCAACCGGAAACGGAACTATCCGTTTTACTGCGGTCTTCAGCTGGTGGATTCGGGCGAGATTGCGCTTTCCGTCGATCATGGACGGGAGATCCGGCGGAAAGGTCCGGTCGCTTTTCTGACCTCTCCGGAACACTATTATGAATACTCCTCGCCCGGGATCGAGCCCCGCGACCACTACTGGGTCTGCTTTCACGGGCCGAAGATCCGGCAGTACCGGGAGGAGGAGCTGTTCCGCATGGATCCGGAAGAACCTTTTTTCCGGCTGCGCCGTCCGGAGGAGTTCCGCGAAAAGATGAAGGAGCTCATTGCGCTTGTTCAGGGAGGACGCGAACACGACCGCGCCGTGTGCCTTCTGGAATGTCTCCTGTTCACCCTCCAGGCCGACGCGGAACTCAGCCGGATCCCGATGGATTACTACGCGGACCGCTTCGCCGGACTCGCCGCCCGGATTGCCGCAGCGCCCGAAAAAGAGTGGAAGTTCGAGGAGGAAGCTCGGAAAATGAGCATCAGCCTGAATCATTTCAACCGTCTGTTCCGGAAATATCTCGGGAATTCGCCGCATCACTGCGTGATTCAGGCCCGGATGCGAAAGGGGGCGGATCTTCTGCTGAACTCCGGCGATTCCGTTGCGGAAATCGCAATGAAAACCGGAATCGACAACGAATTCTATTTTTCCCGTCTCTTCAAAAAATGCTTTGCGCTTTCCCCTTCTGGATACCGGAAGGAGTTCCGGGGCGTCTGAGTTGCATGAAATGTGCATCCTTTTGCATGATTTCGATATTCTTTCTTCGATAAAACGGGGTATAATAAAGTCATGGAAGAAAATTTCAGCAGCAGGAGGTTGTCCATGTCAGAAGCAGAGGAGTTGGGGATCGGCGTGATGGTGCGTTTCGCCGTTCCGGTCGAGGAGAGTTTCCGGCGTCTCAAGGCGTTCGGGCTCCGGAACTGTCAATTCGCGGGAGTGCCGGATTCGTACCTTTACGGCGCCGAAGGTCGCGAAAATACCGCAAAACTCAAAACATTGATGGCGGAACAGGATATTCACAGCTGTTCCGTCTTCTGCTCCTTCCCGGATCAGGACTGGAAACACGCCCGGGAGACGGTCGGCTTGACGCCTCCGGAGACCCGCGCGGAACGCATTGCCCACGCCTGCCGGACCGCCGACTGGGCAAAGGAGCTCCATATTCCTCAGATCGCGGTGCATGTCGGATATCTCCCGGAAGACCCCGGAAGCCGGGAGTACAAACTCTTCATCCGCGCCATGCGGGCGTTCACCCGCTTCCTGGAGGCGAACGGACAGGTGCTCGCTTATGAAACCGGTCAGGAACCCCTGCAACTTCTCCTTCGGACCATGGCCGATGTCGAAACGGAAAACCAGCGCCTGAATTTCGATCCGGCCAACCTCCTCTTCTACAACAATGAGGATCCGATGCTCTTCGTGGAGGCGCTTGGAGATAAAATCGTTCACATGCACTGCAAGGACGCCGTGCGTCCGAAAGAGGGTGAGGAATTCGGTCATGAGACCCGTCTCGGAGAAGGCGGCGGTCATTTCCGCGAACTCTTCCGCGAACTTTACAGACGGGGATATCGCGGGCCGCTTACCATCGAACGGGAGATCGCCGAAGGCGAGGAGCTCCAGAGGGATATCCGTCATGCAATCCTGCTCCTGCAGGAGTGCAAAAAAGAGTGCGGCAAGGCCGGAATCTGACTCTGCATTCTCTCCTTTCTCCTTCCGGAGACGATTCGGAAACGCGAATATTCCGGAAGCGGAACGATCATTCCCCGGCCGACCGGAACATCCCCTTTGTTCTTATGACGGTTATGGAGTTCCCGCCGGGGTTCCTTTTATCGCAGAAGGTTTTGCCGCAGACGTTTTTTCCGCAGACGTTTGGACCGCGGTCCCGGACGATTCCCCGCAAAGCAGGAGCATTCCATCCTTCAATTTTCCGGCACTGACCTTGACATACGCGCCCTGTTTGAGACGGAACAGCACCGGAACACGCGTCTGCTTTCCGTTTTCAAGCACGACCACATGGAATCCGCTGTCATCCGGATCGCGGCGCAGCGCGGCAAGCGGCAGATAGAATCCTGCGGGGTCCGGATCCGGAAGAGGGGATAGAAGCACGGAAACCTGCTCGCCCGGACGGAACATCCGTCTCCGTGTCTGATAGACGACGCGGGCGCCATCCGTGACAGAATCCGGAACGGTGCCGGCAAGCACATCATCCACGCTCAGATTCGGATTTTTTTCAATGGCGCGCATTCGGTAGACGCCCCGGAAAATCTCCAGGTCCCGGAGAGTCACCCGCACCTTTTGCAGCGTGTTGATGCGCTGGAGTCTGGCGTTCCGGTCGGCGGCTTTGACATGTTTCAGTTTCCAGACGAACCAGCCGCCGGCATCCTGCTTCAATGCGCTCTCTTCGATCCAGAAGAGATTGGGATTCCATTGCAGCTTCTCCGCGGAAATGATGCTCAGATTGTCAATGACGGGCAGTTTTCGTTCCTCTTCCGTAAGGTCTCCGACCGGAAGGCGGGGATTTTCCACAAAACACTCCAGCATTCCCGTTTTCAGTCCGCGGCTGTCGAACCAGCCGGGAACCGGCGTGAGGGAATCCACCGGATAAACCAGCGCCTGCGTCGTCTGATCCAGCTGCTGCGTGATGTCCTCCGGCAGACGGATGGAAACCTTGATCGGGGAAATGGCACAGAGTTTCAGCACCCGGTGCGCCACATCGACCGCCGCTCCCACCATCTGGTAGACCTCCACCACGATCCCGTTGAAGGGCGCATAGTAGTAGCAGGCATCCAGAACCCGTCTGCACCGTTCGACTTCCAGTTTGGCCTTCTGCCGGTCGATCAGCGCGGTTTCATAATTCAGCTGCGATTCCAGAAACTGCTTGGCGCTGACGGCTTTTTTCTCAAACAGCGTCTTGTCCCGCTGAAAGGCCTGCTCCTTTTCCGAAAGATTGACTTCCGCTTCCTTCTGTTTGATTTTGGCCAGTTTCAGATTGTTTTCCGGGATTTCCGTATCCTGCTTCGCCAGCAGACCGCCTTTTTGAACGACTTTGCCGCCGAGATCGAAAACATCGCTTTCGACATAGGTTCCGACCGGCGCCACATACGCCAGACGTCCTTTCTCCTCAAAAGAGACGACAACCGAGTTGGAATAGTCGATGGTTCCCGTGAACCGGAGCTGCGGACGGAACTCTTTCCGGACCTGGTAGGTTTCCGGCTTCGTCGCATCGGCGGAAAGTGCGGCTCCCGCGCCTGAAAGCAGAGCCGCAAGAAGGCAGATTTGGATGGATTTCATACTTCCCCCTGTTTTTCTTCACCTGTTTTGAAAACAATAACATGGATTCAGGAAAAATCAAGGGGAAGGCGGGATTCTCCTCGGCTTATTCCGTCAGAACGACGGCGTATTTGTCGGAGGATGCGAAATTCCGGTCATCACCGGCAAATGCCATTGCGGTCTTCCGGGGCGTCTTCGGCGAGTCGCAGTCGTTGATGGAAAAGTCGATCCCAAACGTTTTCTGCTTCGGAAGATCGAAGGAGCCCGTGATGCGGTAGCCGTCCGGGGTCCGTTCGGAATGGAACGTGAAGTTCGAAAGCTTCTTTTTCGAGTAGAATTCCGAACGGCCGTCGGCGCTCATGACCGCCTGAATGCGTTCCGGAGCTCCCCCGAGGTTCTGGTCGAGGAACAGTTCCACGCTGTCGTAGGCGTAGAGCGATTTCGCGTTCGGGGGAGCCGTGACGACGGCATCGTCCTTCACCTCAAGAACAAATTGAAGTTTCCCCTTTGCCGCGGAGAGCGTCAGATCCGCGGAAAGATCCCGCTTCCCGTTCCAGAGACAGCGCGTGACAACGCGGTTCTGGTCGTCGCGGATCTCCTTGCCGATGTGAAGCTGTTCCTTTCCGCCGATGGTTCCATGGAAGAGTTTCCCCTTGCGCAGATCCATGGTGATCCGCGGATTCAGCGTCGTTTCCAGAATGGAGGAGTAGGCGATTCCGCCGGTGTACCGGACTCCCAGTTCCAGTTTTGCCGGCGCTTCCGGAACCCGGATTCCGATCCGTTTCGAGGCGCGCGGCGCAAGAACGACACGTTCGGAAGCCAGCGCTTTCCCGTCCCCGGAAAGATGAAGGGCGGCATCCACCTGTTTATCCGCCGGATTCACAAGCTCGAACTCCAGCGTGACCGGCGTGCCTTTGGCGTAGAACGGACGGGGAAGAAGGCGGATCATGCGTTCCGGAGTCATCGGAGCGGAGCTGGAAAACAGCGTCGGAAGAGTTCCGATCCGTCCTGCTCTGGTGTCGCGCGTCAGAACGTTGCCCCAGAGATCGGAGCTCTGCACAGGCGATTTCCCGTGGCGGAACGTGAGAAGCTCCGTGCCGGAAATCGTCCAGGCGTACAGACAGAAGGTCCCGTCCGCCTTCTTGAACTGATAGGCCCGGAGATTCTGACCGAGATCAAAATCCCGGTCGAATTTCGCGCCGGAAAGCTCGTTGACCATATTCACATAGGCGGCAAACGCGGGATACGGCGAGTAGTCCGAACGGACCAGCCCGCATTCGTCGCCGACGACAATGTACCAGTAGTTGCGCGAGATGCCCGAGGCAAGCGACTGCACATACCACTGCACCGCCCGGGCGGCGTGATCCTCCATGGAGATCACATTTTCCACGCCCCATCCGCCGGGTCGCCCGGGGGTTCCCGTGACAAATCCGGTCTCGCTGTTCCAGATCGGCTTGGCCGACTCCCCGACCGTGGCAAGATACTTCTTCATTTCCTTCATATCCGAATAGTGCCAGTCCCAGGACTGCCCCGCGAACCCGCTGGAATAACGGTGAATGTCGACCACATCATAACTGGACTGGGGATTCAGCGCGTAAAATTCGGCGGCGCCCCAGGCGTTGTCGGTGGGTTTGTGGGAGGTTCTGTTCCGGTAATCCCCGGTCAGTGCGGCGCAGAAGCCTCCGAGCCCGACCGTGATCTTCGGATCCACCTCCTTCAGCGCCTTGTAACTGACTTTCAGCTGATCCACATAGGCTTTCGGGTCAAACGGCTGAAAATAACCCGGTGTTTCCGGTTCATTCCAGATCTGATACTCGTGGACGCGGCCCTTGTAGCGTCCGGCCACGGTTTTCAGGTGTCTGCTCCATTCCGTCAGAGGCGGATAGTTTCCTTCGACGGTATTGCGGGTCGAGGGAATGCCCGTCTGGTAATCCCATTTTCCGCCGGTGAGAATCACATACAGATTGATCCGGTTTTTCTCCGCCTCCCGGACGATCTTGTCGAGTCCCTCAAAATGGTATTTCCGATTCCGGTCCTGAATGGAGTCCCACGGCAGCCAGAAACGGAAATGCGTGATTCCCGCTTCGGCAAGAAATTTCATGAAATGTTCGATCTCTCCCGGCGTCTGTTTCTCCGGCGCGGCGGGAAGGCCCTGGCAGCCGGCGAACGGCGAAGCCAGTCCCGCCGTGCGTTTCGCCTTCTCCGGAACGATTACAAAGGAGTGCTGAAACCGGTAGTCGCCGATGACAGCTTCCAGTTCATAATATCCGAACTTCAGGTCGGCCGGCAGACGAAGAGTGAATGTTTTGCCGGAGCGTTCGGGTTTCAGCGGAGTCCGGATCTGTTTTCCGTCGACTCCGGTCAGGGTGACTGCCGGAAGTGTGTTTTGCGGAAGATCGCCCTCCACGGCAAGTTCCAGTTTATGCGGACCCTTCCCATACCGCCAGGACGACCCGTTCAGTTTCAGTTCAAAAGGGCGTTTGCAGATCTCCAGGCGGAAGGATTCGATCTCGCCGGGCAGTTCGCTGAGTCCCTTGTCTTCCGCGCCGATCCAGAAGACCTGGTTCTTCGGCCAGCGGAAGGGGGCCTTCGTCTTGGTTTCGCCGAGCTTGGCGCCGTTCAGAAAATGGATCAGCCGATCCGGAGCGGCTACCAGCGTGGATGCGACACTCTCGCCTGCGGCGGTCCGGAAATTCTGCCGCTGAATCTGGGCGGTGGAGGCGGGGACTTTGCCGATGATCCGCGCAAAGTAGCTTTGGCCCTGCCAGAGATTCAATCCCAGGGAGTTCGGCGTCTGTCCGTGCATACAGCGGCCGGTCTGGAAAATGCCGACCGTCTTCCGGTCCGGTTCCCCGCTGTAATGAAATTTGACCCGGACGACGTAGATCAGATCCTCCCGGTCGCAGAAGCGTTCCGGCAGACGAAACGAGGCCGGAAGTCTTCCGTTTTTCATGTCCACCGCCGGAAGCGTTTCTCCGTCGCCTTTCAGACTCGGCTTCCCGTTTGCATCCCGGACAAGATCATATCCGGCAATCGTTTTGAGCGATTTGAGATATTCCGTATCCTCTTTCGCGCCGGCCTCCTTCTTTTCCCGGACTTGCAGATCCGAGAGAATCACCGATTTCAGCGTCAGGGTTCCCACCCGTTCCTGGACGCGGATCTGAATGTTGATCCGGTTCGCCCCCTCCGGAGCGGGCGCTGTTTCGAGCGTGCGTTCGACCCAGTTCGCGCTCTCCTTGAGAATGAAATACTCGTTTTTGATTCCCTGTCCGTGGTTGTTCAGCCAGACGATGAAGATCCATGCGCCGCGGTCCCGGCTCGAATTGGCCAGATTGCTGCGGTAGACCAGCTTCAGCTGTTTGCGTTCCCCCGGTTTCAGAAATCCTGTGTAGCTCAGAAGAGAGGATCCCTTTGTATCCGTTTTGGTCAGAGAGAGCACCGCCTCCCCGAAGGGGCCTGTGCCGACGGATCCTCCGCGCATGGTCCATTCGGAGGAGGTCCCCCCTTTGACCACACCCGAGAAGGGGAGCGGAGCGGCAATGGCGGCGCTTAGACAAAAAAAGGAGAGTCCGGAAAGCAGAAATGATTTCATTGTTGCACCTTGATTCTGTTGAGTTGACTCGGAAAAAACGGAAGGTTTGACTTTACAAACCGGTTGCGTTTCTCATTTTGGCTGCCCAGTCCTCGGTATTGTGCTTGCCGTCGCTCCAGAAGAAGGTGGAAGCGCAGTTGGTGGCAAGATCGCCGAAGCCCATGAGTTCCCAGTTCGGATTGTACATGGTCGGGATTCTGTGCATGGTTCTGGTTTCCGCGTGTCCGTCGAGGAAGGCGACGTTGGTTTTTTCGGCGTGCCGGAAATAGACGCATCGTCCGACTTCGTTGTTGCTGCCGGAGGGCGGCCATTTCCAGTTGGGGTCGCTGCGGTAGCCCACATTCTCGCAGACAAGCATGTTGCGGCTGGGCATCTTGCAGCCCTTGACTCCCCGGGTGATCCTGCGATTGGTCGCGCTGGAGGTGTCCACACTCATCAGGATGTTGTTGAAGGCATAGCTGGAAACGAAGTCGGTTCCGGAACTCTCCTCCGGACAGATGTAGAAGACATTGGGAATCCGCTGTTTGGCAATGTTGTTGTCCGTCTTGTTCTCTTCATTGAATTTCCCGTCGTAGAAGAGGGGGATGTCCCGTCCGAGGAACGCATTTCCGTCCCACTGGCCTCCTCCGGCAAAATCCTGCAAGGCAAGATAGTAGTTGGGAATGGCACCGTCAAATTCATTGTTGTACTGAATTCCGAGCGCTCCCATCTGCTTCACGTTGCTCAGGCAGGAGATGGTCCTGGCTTTGGCTCTTGCGGAATTCAGCGCGGGAAGCAGAAGAGCGGCAAGAATGGAAATGATCGTAATTACGACGAGGAGCTCTATCAATGTGAAATTTCTCTTTTTCATTCTTCTTCTCCGGAAGATCCCTTTCGGGACTTCATTTTTCTAAAAAAATGGTTTTTCAGTATATTTAATTATAGATCATTTTAATGTTTTTGTTAATAGGCGTGCGCAATTTTTTTCAAATAAATCGTTTTTTCTTTTGCTATTTTTCAAACCGTGGATTACAGTAAAAACAGGAACGGGCGGAGAAACCATGGCAAAGATCAAAAACGAATCATCCTCTTACTGGAACGCGCTGACGCAGCTGATTGCGATTATCAAGACGGAATATCCGGCGGGGGGCAAGCTGCCTCCGGCGCCGGAGATGAGCCGCCGGCTGAATGTGTCGCGCATGACCTACGGAAAGGCGCTGAAAACGGTCTGCACCCATGGACTTGCCTCCGCTTCCCGCGGACGGGGGGGAACGCTGATTCCTCCGCCGATCCGGAGCGGCAAGAAAATCGGACTGATCCTTCTGGATGCCGCCGAGTCCCCGTTCGTCTCCCATGTGGAGGAGTTTGCCGCGTGTCTGAGGGAGCTGCGGTCGCAGCAGTTTCAGCAGCACATCATTCAGAGCAGCCAGATGGAGAAGCTGTATGAAAAACTGGTCATTTACAACATCAGCGGAGTGATCGCCTTCGATCCGGCGCAGAAGCTCATCGAGGAACTCTCCCGCATATCCGAAACCTACGCCTTTCCCGTGCTGGTCACCGCCTTCCGGGACTACCGGCAGGAAAAGGAATGCCGGGACCGGGGACTGCCCGTGGTTCAGCATGATCTCCGAAGAGAGTGTGAAGCCATTGTGGATTTTCTGGTTGCCCGCGGATATCGGAATCCCATGCTCATTGACGGATATTTCGGATTCGTCAATGTCATGCTGAATTCGCATCTCTCCAAATTCGGACTCGCGATGCCGGAGGAGAACTGTCTTCTGCCCCGGCAGATCTCCTCCCAGCTTCTGAAACGGATCCGGAAACGGAAGATTGATGTGCTGATCGTGGAGGGCGGATTCCGCGTCTACCACATCGTGTTTGACCTTCTGATGCAGCTTCCGGAGAATCGGCGGCCGGCGGTGCTGCTGCGCGATTCGCCGGATTTCGTGCCCGGCTGGCAGGAGCTCTATCCGGAGATCCGGGTCCTGGGAAGAATGAGGTACGACCTGGAGGCGCTCGGATCCGCGGCCGCATCCGACATGGCGGATGCGCTGGAGAAGGGGACTGTGCCCCGAACCGTTTTTCTTCACAACTTCAGCATCGTCTGAAAGATTCTCTTTTTTCCGGAACGCCGCAAGGGACGGGCTCCCCTTTTTTCTCTCTTTTTCCGGATTTCGCGGAAAGAGGGGGATTGACAAAAGCCGTTTTATATGGTATAATGTAGAAAAGCAGTATAATACGGTATAATAGAATGATAGCCCTCAAACGCAACGACACATTGTATCAGCAGATCGCGACCTATTTTGAGACGGAGATCCGGGAAGGCCGTCTTCGTCCGGGCGTGAAGCTGCCGCCGACGACGGAACTTTCCAGACAGTTCGGGGTCAATCCGGACACGATCCAGCAAAGTCTGCGCATTCTGATGAAGCAGGGATTGATCAGCCGTGCTCCGAAACGGGGAACCTTTGTCCGGGAAGCCTACCATGGCAACACCGTCGGTATTGTGTTCGGCAAGGAGATTTTCAAGGATAACAATCTTGCCTTCTTCCCTGTGTTCCTCAGCGAGCTGATCCAGTATGCGGAGAGCAGGGGGTGGAAGACGAAAATCTTTATGACGGTCCGCGAGGGGCAAGCGGATACCGCCTTGTATGAACTGCGCAAGGCCGTCGACAGCGGCGAGCTCGGAGGGGTGATTGACTTCTGTTCGAGTTTTGCGGCGAAGGATTATCTCGAAAACGTCTGTCCGATCGCCCATGCGAACGCGGTGGTGCATGACCATCTCCAGCTTCTTTCACTCGGGCTGGAATATCTGCTGGAACGGGGATACAGCAATATCCGGATCTATGCGAATTCCGGCAGTAAAACCGTCTATACCCAGACGAAACCGGAGCTGGATGAGCTGATCGCTTCTTATCAGAAAAAATATCACCTTCCGCCGGAGAGCATCGGGTATTATGTGATGCGTCCTCTTCAGCTGTACGGCTATGTCAAGTTCAAGCAGGAGTGGCAGCGGGGGGTGCGTCCGCGGGCGGTTCTGCTCTGCAACGACTGTATTTTCCGCGGAGTCTGGTATGCCGCCATGGAGCTGGGAATCCGGGTTCCGGAGGAGCTGGCCGTCATCACGCATATGAACCGGGGGCGGGAACCTTTGACTCATCTGCCGCTGACCACTCTGGAGGTCGCACCCTTCGACTTCGCCCGGGAGACGTTCGATGATCTGGAAGCGCGCATCCGCGGGACAAAACGTTTGCCGCGGAAAGTCACCGCGGTGATCCGGGAAGGGAAAACATGCTGAAAACCAGGTACATTTCATTGAAAACGATCAAATTACAGAACGTTATGGAAGAAATATGAAAACGTTGTTTACAATTGAGGAGCGGGGGATCCGGCTGGAGTTTGCCGGGCTGTTTGTCGAATTTGAAAAACTGCTTCTTCTGGAGCTTTATCACAGACCGGAGAAGAAACAGGTTGTGAAGACCGGTTTGCACCCCTTTCTGAAATACCGGACCGATTCCTCGGCGGCACTGGATCTGTACGATGCGGAGCACGGGATTCTGATTCCCCTGAAGCTCTTCTGCGAGGGAAGACGTCTCCGGATCGTTCTCGACGCGGGGGCGATTGTGGAGACCGGCGGAAATACCTGGCGGCTGATGCGGATCGGCGTGGCGGCGGATCTGCTGGTGTTTTCCGCGACGGAGAAGGGGGAGTATCTTCTGCCGAATTACAGCGGAATGCTGACGGGGTTCGACAAGCAGGAGAAAATTTTCAACGACGACCGCATCTACATGCAGCAGAGCGAATGGGAGAAGTTCGGACTCATCAATGCGTTCGGTGCTCTGTTCGGGAAGGGGGCCGTGCTCGGCATTGTGCATTCGGGGGATTTCCGGGCGTGGATCCGGACGGAAATGAATTTCCAGCCCGGACGGCATCGGCAGTTCGCCGTGTTCGGCATTCGTTCCCGGCCTTCCGATTTTCTGGAGCAGGAGGAGAAGATCCTTTTCTTCGAGGCGCTCCCCGGGACGCAGGATTTCACCGGGATGGCGTTTGCATTCCGGGAGTATCTGCGGAAGGACCGCGGACTTTCAACTCTGCGCGAACGGATGAGAAACAATCCCGTTCTGGAGTATGCGGTGAAGGCGATGCGCCTGAAAATTTTCATGGGGCAGAAGACTCCGTTTGTCGCGGACGGGAAATCTCCCTATGCGAACTGCACCACGTTTGCCGAGGCGGAGGAGATTATTGATGCCCTGATTCAGGCGGGAATCCGCAAGGCGATCATTACGCTGGTCGGCTGGAATCTGGGCGGACATGACGGAGCGTACCCGACGCATTTCCCGGTCAACGAGGTCGCGGGCGGAGAAGCCGGACTGCGCCGGCTGATCCGGAAGGCGCTTGACAACGGATATCAGATCGTGCCGCACGACGGCGTCTGCGCGCTGTACATGGGATCGCCCGATTTCGACCGAAGTTATGCCTCGCGCGATGAATTCGGCGAGACCCAGACCGGCGGCATGTGGGCTGGCGGATTGCTGTATCTTGCCTGTCCGCAGGTGTTTCTGAATCGTTATGGAGGAGAGTTCCTCCGCATCAGGGAGCTCGGGTTTTCCGGCTGCTACTATGTGGACGGACTTGCAAACGGACTTTTCCGCTGCTCCGATCCGGAGCATCCGGCGAACGAGAAGGAGTTTGCGCGCGGGGAACTGCGCATGATCGAATTTCCCCGGATGCTGTACGGCGCATCATCGACGGAGAGTCCGGCGGTCTATTCGCTGGAGTTCATCGACGAGGCCGCGCATCTGCAGGGGGAGAACACCTGGCGGTGTTTTCAGGATCGTCTTCCGGAGTCTCTGCGCAAGCTGGAGGGGCGGATCATTCCGTTCTACAATCTGGCGGTTCACGGCTTGATTACCTATCAGACGGAGTGGGGGCACGGACTGCGGAAGTTCGGTCTGATTCCCGGGATTCTCCAGCAGTTCGCGGTGGGGGCGCGTCCGGCCATCGAGGTCTCCATGCGCGGACTCTGCAACGGCGACTACTACAAGGATTCCATTCGTGACATCCGGGAGACCTATCAGCTGAATTTTGACCTTGTTCCGGAAATTCACGAGGCGCTGATCGAAACGTACGCGCTTCTCGGAGAAAAAGCGGTCCGGGTCACCTATGACAACGGAGTTGAAATCACGGTCAACTGGGGCTCGGTTCCCTGTCCGGAGGCGGAACCCCTCAGCTTGAAAATCGTTCGAGAAGGAACGGAACTTTTTTATCGAAAATATAACGCATCGGAAAGGAGAGACGTCATTCATGAAACAGAACCATGAAAGGGGAAGGAACTTTACACTGATAGAGCTCCTTGTTGTGATTGCAATCATTGCCATTCTTGCCGGAATTCTGCTGCCTGCTCTGAACAACGCACGCATGAAGGCGAGAGAGGCGGACTGTGTCAGCCAGAAAAAACAGCTCTCCCAGGTCGCGATGCTGTATTCATCGGATAACGACGACTATGTCTGCGGGGCGCAGCTGGAGGGGCTGGGGGCTATGCAGACTGCGTTTCTGCGTTTGAAATATGTGAAAACGCAGAATGAACTGGATCGGCTCTCCCTGTGCAGTGCGAAGGAACGGAAACTCGGGTCCTATACGGTGAACGGAAACAAGGGACCGACCACCGGAATGAATTATCGTTTTTCGAAAGAATACGGAAGTGAAGTCGCCTATAAATTGAATCAGCTGACGGCTCCCTCCCTGCGTCCGCAGGTCTCCTGCACGCGCGGCGGATGTCAGTGGGGGGGATCGGATGGAACATACGGTTTCAGTCCGACATCTCCGACGACGGAATCCAACGAATTCGGATTCTGGCACGGAACGGACGTCGCAGAAACGGGAAGTGGAGGAACCACTGTGGTCGTGGGAACAGGAAAAGCCATCATCGCTTATCTGGACGGACACACCGGGAATGTCACACGGGGACAGTTCCCGACTCTTCCTCTGCAGTTCTTCAATCCGAAAACAAGATGATGGATGTCTTTCAGACAATTTAATAAGAAAACAGGAGGCAGAATGAAAATCATTTTCACCGCAATGCTTCTCACCGGCTGTCTGGTGCTGTCGACGGCCCGGGCGGAGATGCTCTATCAGTTCAAGTTCGAGGGCGCCGATGATGCCGCGCGCCTGAAAAGCACCGGAACGCAGAAGGTCGCTGCGGAATTGAAAAAAATGGACGGTCAGAGTGTGAAATTTCATCCGGATACTCCCGGAGGAAGCGGCAACTCCGCCGAGTTCACGTTCCGTCCGGGGGGAAAACGGGGAGCCATGCTTCTGGTGCCCGGGAGCAGAGAGAAGGTCCGCTTTTCGAAGGCGGGAGAGAAACTTTCCCTGTCGCTCTGGATCCGGCGCGCCAATGAGAAGGAAGGCGGGATTCTGGGCAATTTCAGCGGCAACGGCAAGACCGGATGGCTTCTTTCCGTTCTGGAGAACGGCTCCATCCGCTTCCGTTCCACCGCCTATGGTCATCGCAATTCCGTTCTGACGGCGCCGAAGAATCAGTGGACTCATGTCGCAGTTGTCTATGAGCCGGGCAATCCGAACGGACTGAAGATCTATCTCAACGGAACGGAGAGCAAACTTCTTTCGACCTCCTTCATCGGTTCGAAATTTCCCGAGCCGGGGATGGATGATCTCCGGATCGGCGCGGGAAGTCCGGGGCAGTATCAGCCGGTCTGTTCCGCCCTCTGGGATGTCCGTCTCTACAACGAGGCGCTGACTCCGGAAGCCGTGACGAAGCTGTATCAGGAAGGCAGAGGAAAGGGGAAATAAATCATGAGAGTTCGAATGCTTGGTCTGTCGCTGTTTTCCGCCGCCGTTCTCACGCTTTCCGCCGCGGAGGAGAAACAGATTTTTGCTCATTACATGGCGTGCTGGCCGGCTGGAACCGGTGCGATTCACCATTCGCTCGGCGAGGCGCACAAGATTCGTCACACCGGCCGGAATCTGGTGGATGCCGTCGGTGGAAGAATTGTCAATTTCCCGCTGATTCCGCAGAACCGGCGTCTGACGGCGGAGGAGAGCGCCGAACTGGAGATCCGACGCGCCATCCGGGGCGGGATCGACGGGTTCGCCATTGACGCCTGGGCCGGCGGAGACGGGGCCAAACAGACGCTCGACCGGCTCTTCGCCGCCGCGGAAAAAATGAAGGTTCCGTTCTACCTCACGATCTGCATGGATCCCTCCTGCCACCCGCGCAATCCGAAGGAACCGGGAAATCAGATTGACGAGTACATCAAATCCATCAAACTTCTTCTGGAAAAGCACGGCGGAAGTCCGAATCTGGCGCGCCGGAACGGCAAGCCCCTGATCTTCGGATACGCCTCCGCCGGAATCTTCAATACCGCGGAGATGAAAAAGATGCCTGAAGGTCCTGAAAAATGGAAGAAGATTTGCGATTCCTACACGAAAATTGAACAGGCGGTCGGACAGAAACTCTATTTTCATTACGACTTCGACAATGACAGAAAGAGTCCCGAAAAGGCCGCATGGCTCGGTGCGAACTATGACGCGGTCGGCGGTTTTCTCGGCGCCGGCGGAAACTGGCGCTTCAATGACCAGCTCATTTCCGCAATCCGAAAGGGCGGCGCGGAATGGTCCATGCCGATGTGGTTCCAGTACAACAACAAAGCCGGAAGTCTGCTCGCGGGAAAGGGAAGTGACATTCTTCGGAAAAACTGGGAGCAGGCCCGGAAAAGCGGTTCGACTCTGATTCAGTTCGTCACCTGGAACGATTACGGCGAGGAGACGTCGCTTGCGCCCGGCTATGAAACCAATTATACGATTCTCAGTCTCAATGCCTATCTCATCGACTGGTGGAAGCAGGGACGCGAACCGAAGGTCGAAAAGGATGTGATTCATGTGATCTTCCGCAAGAACATGCCCGGAGCCGCGACCTATCCGTTCCGCGAACGCCGAACCGTGGAGGGCTGCGTGGAAATCGTCACGATTCTGAAAGCTCCCGGCACGGTCGATGTGGAGAACTATGGATCCTACAAGGCTCCCGCGGGACTCTTTGTCAAACAGTTCCCGATGAAGCCCGGGAAAATTTCCGCGAAGGTCAAGCGCGGATTGTTCGGCGGCACCGCCGTCAGCGTGACCACGCATGAGGAGATTACCGATCGTCCCTTCCGCGAAAACAACACCCTGGCCTGCTTCTCCAGCAACTTCGACGAGGAGTGGAAGGCGGACTTCCCCAATGACAAGCCCCTCTATTACAGCGAGTACGGCGATCTCGACGGCGACGGCCTTCCCAACTGGTTTGAAATGTACTGGTTCGGCAAATTCCCGTTCCTGGAGACCGCCACGGCCGCCGATCCCGCCGCGGATCCCGATCAGGATGGAAAATCCAACCTGCAGGAGTGGAAGGAGCAGACGAATCCGCTGATGAAACAGCCCGTCTATTCCGCCGGATATGTCTGGAACATGGATGAGATCCACAAATCGGGCCTCAGCTGGAATCCGGATCTTGACACCACGGGGCGCCCGGTCTGGTACTATCTGTACAAGCACGGCGAGGTCGGCGGGATCGTGCTCGACGGCAGGTATGAGCGCGATCCCTTCAGCGGCCCCAAGGTGTTTTACGCCGGACTGATGGCCCATCTTTCGCCGCATCATGCGCCTCCCTACCGCTACATTCACGGATGGATTGCGCGGGAGAAGAGCAAAGACGGCTCCGTTCTTCTGAAGATCGTTCCGCGCAAGCAGGCCATGCAGATTCTCGGCTGGAAGAGTCCCGTCGACGGGAATGTCGCACTGGCCGCGCAGGGCGAGTTCACCTCCGGTCCCGTCGATTCCACCTTCACCGTCATGAAAGACAGGAGCACCCTGTATGAAAAGAAGATCGGGAAAAAAGACCGGAAGGAGAGCTTCAATCTCCGGTTCGACTCCATCCCCGTCCGGAAAGGGCAGTGGCTCTATTTCATAGGCAACTGCCGCGAAAACGGCGCTGAAGTGAAGTTCCGGACTCTGAACATCAAACTCAACAAACTGGAGCAGAAATGAACCCTCTGACCACCACCTTCGCCGTGACGCTTTCCGCGGCGGCGCTTTCGCTCTGTGCGGAACCCAAAACGGTTTTCGCACACTATATGACCTGTTTCGGCAATTCTCTCGGCGGCTACGAGCGCGAGATCAAACTGGCCCAGCAGTACGGCATCGACGGATTCGCTCTCAACTGCGGCGAATGGCAGACGACAACGAAGGACGGCTCCCTTTCCGACACCCGCTATGTCAGCAACGCCGACCGCCTCTTTGAAGCGGCGAAACGGCTCGGCACCGGATTCAAAATCTTCATGTCTCCGGACGGCAACCGCAATGCCTGGATCCGGCAGAACTTCAAAAACATGGCCAAGCGCTATTACAGACATCCGAATCAGTTTGTCTACAACGGAAAGCCTCTGCTGTCCGGCTGGGGCGGAAACATTGATGTCTATGCGGAATTCATTCCCCAGCTGAAAAAGGAGGGCTTTGAGTTCACTCTCGTTCCTGCGATGAACGTGAAACGTCATGCCATGCTTGCCAGTTCCGATCTGATTCTCCGGCATCTCTATCCCGCGAGAACGGTGCTGGACGGAATCTTTTCGTTCGTCTGCGACGGCACGACCCGTGAACTGATTCAGTCGAATGCGGAACGCACGTTCGCCTCGCAGCAGGCGGGGAAGATCCATATGGCAGGAGCGTGTCCCGCGTACAACAGTTCCAATGTCCGCGACTATCGCGGCGCATACGGATATGCGATGATGTGGCAGGGCATTGTCAACGACAATCCCGAACTGGTGGAACTTGTCACCTGGAACGACTATCAGGAGGATTCGAATCTCATGCCGAACCGCTGGGGCTGGGACAAGGTGGCCAGTTCCAAGGTCATGTTCGACCATGACGAAAGCTATCTGGATGTGACCGCCTATTACGCCGGCGCCTACAAGCACGGCGTCTATCCCGAGATCCGGCAGGACAAGGCATATCTTGCATACCGCCACCGTTCCCGCAACGCGCAGAAATCGTACAATCCCGTCACGAAACAGTGGATGGATGCGCGCATGCCTCCGAGCCGTCCCCTCGAACAGATTCACGATGATCTTCAGGATGCCGTCTATGTGACCGCGTTCCTGACCGACGACGCCGAGATCGCGCTTCGTCAGGGCGACCGCGTCTTCCGGGGGCGTCTGACCAAAGGCATCTCCCATTTCGAAGCTCCGATGGTGCCGGGAACAACACCGGAAGTCACGATTTCCCGCAATGGAAAAACGGTCCTCGACTTCGCCGGACGCAAACAGATCATCGCCGCGGAGACGGAAGAGAACAGTTCCTACGGGGGACCGCATCATCACGGACGCACCTGGATCTCCGGCGCGGCTGCCGGCCCCGTGGAGAAGAGGTTCGACGCCGCATCCGCAACAGCCTCCGGGACGGAACGGCACGGCAATGCTCTGACCTTTCAGCCCGGCGGATCCGCCGTCTGGAAACTGGAAAATTTCACCCCAGGCTCCTTTGCGGTCCGTGTCACCTATTCCAATGCCGGTCCGGAAGAGGCGCGTCTGACGCTTTACGCGGGGCAGAAAAACGCCGCGGACAAAGGCGGTCCCGCTCAGGCGTATTACTTCCCGCTCTATCTGCCGCCGACCGGCGGAGAACTCAGAACCACCTCGTTCCTCTGGACGCTCAATGACACCGTTTGTTCCCTGACGGTGAAAAAGGATGTCGCCGTCAGCAAAAGCGAGAAAAAACTCGGACGCGATTTCGAGGATTTCGGTCATGCCTCCCTGGTCGGAATCGAGCTGGTGCGCAATCATGTTTTCTCCTCCTCCCCGGCGAAGCGGACGCTTCCGGAACTGGTCCGTCTTCCCGGAGGCGAATTCCAGATGGGCGGTGCCGCCGAATCTCCGGCGGACAAGCGCTCCTGGTTCGAAACGCTCTTTTCCTCCGCGAAACCAGAAACCCCGCCCTCCGAACCGGATGAGTTTCCCGCGCGCCGCGTGAAACTCTCTCCGTTCGCCATCGGAAAATACGAAGTGACCAACCGCGAATTTGAAGAGTTCATGCCCGAGCACCGGGAGTATCGCAGCGCCTTCTCCTGGCGCGACAAGGAACCTGTCATCTACGTCTCGTGGATGGATGCCGCACGCTACTGCAACTACCTTTCGCGCAGACACGGACTGAAGGCCGCCTATGACGAGCAGAACTGGAAGATCGACCGCTCCGCCGACGGGTTCCGTCTTCCGACCGAGGCGGAATGGGAATATGCCGCCTCCGGACGCGGAGAAAACCGTCTCTATCCATGGGGCGGCGAACAACCGGAACCGAAGCACGGGAACATCTCCTTTGATTCGCTGAGCCAGTCGCCGGTTCTCCGTTCGCAGCCGGGGGGCGGCGTCACGGTGGTCGGCTCCTTCCCCGCCGGGGCCTCCCGCGACGGGATCATGGATCTTGCCGGAAACGTCGCCGAATGGTGCAGCGATCTGTATCATCCGGACTATCCGGCGGAAACCGTGAATCCTCTGGACGAGCGCCCGTCTCCCTATCGTTCCATTCGCGGCGGTTCCTGGGGGTATTACGCCAGAAGCCAGAGAACCGGGGACAGGGAATTCAATTCCCCCGCCTATCCCGGCTACATCTATCTCGGATTCCGGGTCGTTCTTCCGGAGGCCGGATTGAAAAAACTGGATCAGAAGAAAAACTGAGTCCGGTTTCCCCGGAACGGTTTCGCGGGCCCGGCGGAATTTTCCGCCGGGTCTTTTCGTTCTCCCCTTCCGGATTCCGAACCGGAAAACGGCCGGTTCCGGCAAACCGTGGGAAAAACGTTCTGCTTCGAAGAGAAAAAAAAGAACCTCCTGTTTCCGGATGCCGGAGTCCGGTTTCCCTGCCGGACTCCGCATGAAATAAGGAGGTTGTTCGAAGTGAAATTGAGGTGGCGTTTATTTCTGAATGTCGAGGAGCTCGACTTCAAAAATCAGCATCTGATCCGGTCCGATCAGCTGTCCCGCGCCGCGTTTTCCGTAGGCGAGTGCGGCGGGAATGAAGAGCTTGTATTTGCTGCCGACCTGCATGATCTGAAGGGCTTCCGTCCAGCCGGGGATGACGCCGTTGACAGGGAAGGTGGCCGGTTCGCCGCGCTTGACGGAACTGTCGAAGACGGTTCCATCGGGCAGGGTTCCGGTGTAATGAACCGTGACCACGCTGTTTGCGGTCGGTCTGGCTCCGGTTCCCGCCTGAAGCACTTTGTACTGGAGTCCGGAAGCGGTTGTCACAACCTCTTTATCCTCCTTGTTCTTCGCGAGGAATTCCTGTTCCTGTTTCCGATTGTCCTCTCCCGCGGCGGCCGCCTGTTTTTCCGCGGCGGCACGGAGCTCCTGCTGGAATTTCCGCATGAGATCCATGAATTCCTTCTGTTCGATCTGCGGTTTTTCCCCGAGGAAAACCGCTTTGATGCCTTCCAGTGCCGCTTCCAGATGGATGGGAACGGGAAGTTTTTTGAAAGAGGCGCCGATGTCCATTCCGAGACAGTAGCTTGTTTTTTCGCTGTCGTTCTGAAGAGAGATGCTCATACTGTTTCCTTTTCTTGAAATGTGAATTCCTTACAATACCCGGAATGACGGCGGAATCAAGTCATGGAGAGCGTTTTTTCTCTTTTTCCTGTCGTAAGCCCCCGGATCGGAGAAGAGAGATTCGGCGAATCCGGGGAGGCGGCGCTCAGCGAGTCTCGTCGAGCAGACCTCTGGTTTTGTAGTAGAGAAGATGGAACGGATTGCGGATCCACGATTTCGGAATTTTTTTCCCGGCCTGTTTCAGAACGTCGATCTTCTCCTGAATTTTGACCTGCTTTTCAAAATCGTTTTTCAGAGAATCGTAGGCGGTGATCTGATCGTGAATGAGATTGTTGATCCGTTTCTCATATTCCGCCAGCGCCTGTGCCGGAGTGGCGCGTCCCGCCATGTACTTTTCCAGTGCCTTGGTCAGACCGACGTCATCCATGGGGTAGTACGGGGAATAGGGAGCGGGAAGAGCGATCGTCCGTGCCCATTTCAGTTCGTTTGCATGAACATTGCCCTCGTTCGGATGTCCGGACGGATGAAGGTATTCCGGATTGTTCAGCGCAAATTTCGGATTCGGCGGCAGACCGTCGGACCCGCGGATAATCAGATCGTTGTATTCCGCGCTTGCGAGAAATTTCAGAAAAATCTTCGCAAAATCCTTGTGCTTCCCGCCTTTGTACACCGCGGAACTGCGGGCGTAGATCGGCAGATTCTTGAATTCATACATCGGCTGCTGGATCATCGAGGTGTTGATCGGATCGGGCAGCAGCCGCAGATTCATGTTGATGTAACGGCCGATCCGGATCATGGCGTAGCGGCCGTGAATGAAATTGGAAACGCTGTTGCCGCCGAAACTTCCGCCCGTGGCTGCCGTGTTTTCGGAGGCCTGTTCCGCCGCGGAGGGCATCAGATGATCCACAAAAATCCATTTGTGCTGAAGTTCAAACGCTTTGATGAATTCCGGGGTGTTGAGCCGGGCATGCGTCAGCGTTTCGTTGAAGACATCCGCACCCAGACTGCGTGCGATTTCCTGGACGAACGGCACCGATTCGCAGAAGAACACCTCCTGGCGGTCGCGTCCCTTGTTGGCCTTGGCGACAAATTCTCTGCCGAGGCGCTCAAACTCCTCCGGTGTCCACTCCTCCGGCGGTTCGGGAACCCCGTATTTCCGGAAGGTGTCCAGATTCACCACCAGCGCATTCACGCAGAGATTGCAGGCGTATGCGTACTGGCGGTTCAGATGCATGAGCAGATCGCCCGCATAGAGATAGTTGCTGGAGGGATCCATCTGATTGGCTTTCGCAAAATCGGTGATGTCCTCCAGAATGCCCATGGGGCCGAAGCGTTTGACGTTGACGGCGTCGATGATGTCTCCTCCGACGCCGGACACCGCCTGGATCAGCGTGCTCTGATTGCCGGCCGCCTGAATCTTCACGTCGAACAGCAGCTCGCCTTTGGAATCGACATATCCCTCCTTCCGCATCCATTTCCGGAAGAGATCCACCTGTTCATACCGTTCCGGACAGATCCCCGTCTGCCAGACCAGCACCGGGGTTTTCGAGCTCCGCGACGGGGAAAAATACCACGTGACAAGCGATGAAATCAGCAGCAGCATCGCCGCATAGAAAAAAATGTTTTTTGCAATATTCATGTTCGGAACTGTTACCTTTCTGTTGATGGTGCCGATCCGGATCCCTTTCTCCGGAATTTTTTCCGTCTCTCATTTCCCCGCGTTTCGCCGGCCCTTCCGGAAAGACCGGCCGGGTCCTTGAAGGAGCGGCAGGGGAGAGATTCGATCCTTCAGAGAACCCGGCCGGATTCAGCTGCAATTGTCTGCGGCAGTCGCAGGGGAAAAGCGGAACTTATTCCAGAAGATCGGAATCAATGGCGTCCGCCGTGAATTCATAACGGCCGCCGCCGAGATTCCGGGTCTTTCCGAAGCGGGATTTCAGATTCGGCTGTCCGGGAATCGTAAGAACCGCTTTGCAGGGTTTGCCGAGAGAAACTACCGTCACGCGGACTTTCCCGTCTTTCGCAAACGCACGGGCATAGACCTCCTTGGCTGGGGAGCTTTCCACTTTGACCTCCGGCGCCTTTTCCGTGCTCATGATATACGGTTCCAGATCGCGCAGAAGCTGAACGGTCTCCTTGAGATTGTTCCAGTCGCGTTCGCCGCGTCCGGGAGCGCGCCGTTCCATTTCCGCGATATCGTAGTAGGCGTAGAAGACAAAGCCTTTCGCGCCGTAGATTGCTCCGAGGAGGGGCGCGGTACGGACCTCTTCGCGTGTCAGGAAGCGGGTCTTCCGGAACGTCTCGTCATTCATGGTCTTATCGACGATCGCCCAGTTGAAGGCCTGCGGAACATGCCAGATCGGAGCTCCGGTCTCTGCTCCGGCCTCAAGCGCCTCCTGAAGCTCCCGGAGGGACTGCGGACCATGCGTGGCTTTGATCGGATAGGGATCAATTCCGAGGATATCTCCGGAGGTCGCATAATAGGCAAGATCATCATAGAAGCAGGTCAATGTCCAGGTCGGGTGATCCGGATCAATGGCGCTGACCGCCTCCCGGAGTTTGATGATGTCCGGAACACGGGAGCGCGCTTCTTCGTCGCTGACATACCAGACCAGAATCGCCGGATGATTCTTCAGTTCCGAAACCAGTTTTTTCACAACCGGAATGTTGCCGGAAACATTGTCCACTTTATGGTTCCATCCATGAAGCTGTTCCTTGACACTGGCAACCAGTTTGAGTCCGTATTTATGAACCTGATCCACTCCGGCACGGATGCCCGCCATATCCGATGCGTGCTTGCCCGGTCCCCGGTGCCATGCCAGTCCGTAGAGATGAACCGTGTTGAATCCGGCGTCGGCAATGCGTTTCAGGTCTTTGTCTTTCACGCTTCCCTGCCATGCGGCATAGATGCCGATCGGCATGAACGGCTTGCCGTCGACAATGAGCCGCTGATGTTTGTCAAGCGTGACCGCATTGGCGGAAACGGCTTTCTCCGGACGGACCTGAATCTGATAGGTCGTGGAGAACAGTCTGCGGTGATTTTTCATGTCGAGCAGCATGAAATTCAGTTTGCCCCTGCCTGCCGGGAGTGTACCGAAATCTCCACGGCAGAATCCTTTTCCATCCGGGGAAAGGAGTTTTTCATAGCGTTTGCCATTGAGATCCAGGGTCGCCAGGACGGAAAAATCCCTGCTTCCGGCTGGAATGGAGGCCTTGACCTCAAAGGAGGAGTCGTCGGTCCACAGAGAAAGACCGGTCAGCCGGGTGGGAAGAACGGACCACAGGTTGCCGGCTTCTTCCACTCGGAGATTGTCATAGTAAAGAGTCCCGAAAGCGTTTTCCCGAAGATACAGGGAAACTCGCGCTTCCTGTCCCTCTTTCAGAACAAAGGGCCGTTCGATGGTCTTCCAGTCGGAGCCGATCGGCTGAGCATCGTAGAGTCCGCCTGCGTATTTACCGTTCTTCTCATAGAATTCGATGCAGAAACCGTGGGGCGTTCCGCCCGAAAGATTTTCTCCCCGGCAGAGCATGGAGACCTTGTAGGTCTTTCCCGCTTTCAGATTCGGAATTCTGACGGAGACAAAACCGTATTTATCTCCCTGTTTCCGGGTCGCACGGAGACCGGGGGAGCCGTTGTAGCCCCATTTGCCGATTTCATATCCCGGAAACGAGGTGAATGTCTTGAAATCTCCTGTACTGAAATCCTGTTCGTAGACGACTCCGCCGCCGTCCCCCTGCGGCCAGGATCTGTATTGATCGAACGGCTGGGAGGCATGGGAAAGCGGGCCCAGAATCAGAAGAGATGCGAGAATTGTATAAATTTTACCTGTCTTCATGGAGAGTCCTTTGGTGCTGATGATTGACGTGTCCGTGGAAATTCAGCAATCATTTCCATCCGCATTTGGGGCAGATCCAGTCGGCGGCGACATGATTGAAGGTGTTGTCGAAGTCTGATTGACCATTGCCTTCCGTTGCGTTATAGAATTTCCGTGTTCCGACATGCCCGTCCACATAGCTGATGAGATTGGTTTCCCCTTTATGGCGTATCAGAGGGATATTGTCGAAGTCTTCGATCATGTCATTGAAGTCCTCGTTACGTTTTCCTCTTTTGTAGGAGTCGACGTCAGCAACAACGCCCTGCTTGCTGGGACAATAAATCCGGGTCAGTTTTCTCGGTTTGTACCACTCATTGGGGGCCGGATAATACCGCAGATCGCCGAAAATGCAGGGATACCCGTAGGAAGACCAGGTGATTCCATCCTTTTTCCAGTCTTCTTCCGGTCTTGCGCCGGGGCAGTTGAAAACTTTGGCCAACGTGAAATCATCCGGCAGGGGAGTGGTGTAGTTTTTCCCCGCTGCATACGGATAAATTTCAGAAATCCAGTAGAGACCTTCTCTTCCGTTCCCGTTCTGAATATCCATCGCCTGATTGCAGAGAGGCAGATAGTCGTTCTCATCAGTCGCATACGCAAGCACGCCGAGCATGATTTGCTTGATGTTGCTTTTGCAGGAGGCCACATAGGCTTTTTCCCTTGCCTGCTGCAGAGCGGGAAGCAGAAGTCCTGCGAGAATTGCAATAATTGCTATCACAACAAGAAGTTCGATTAATGTAAAACTGTGGTTTCTTTTTGTTAGAGTTGGTGCACTTCTGAGGTTTTTCTTGTGGAATACGTTCGTTATCATAATGCTGAGCCTTTCAGTTTGATGTTTTTGTTTGTTGATTTGTGTTTTTTGTTCTCTGTCGGATTCCAAGATCATTTTTTCCTGTTTCAGCCCTTTCTTTTTATGTATTTGAAACGGTTTGTCTTGTTTCTGCTGTTAAATGGATTCTCTTCGGATGACCTTGGGAACCACTCGAATGAATTTCGGTTCCGTTGCGGAGGTCGAGCCGATGCGATCCAGAAGAAGTTGGACCGCGGATTTTCCAATTTGTTCATTGTTGTCATCAATGGAAGTCAGGCTGGGATAGAGGGTTTCCGCAAAGGGTTCGTTGTCGAAACCGGCGATGGCGACCTGATCGGGAATCCGGATGTTGTGTTTCATCAGGGTCCGCATGACATAGGCCGCGCAGAGATCGTTCGGCGCGATGACCGCATCCAGACGTTCCGGAAGAATGAACTCCTCGGTGACGCGGGCCATCTGCTGTTCCAGATGTTTGTCTTCGGTTTGAAGGACCCGGATCAGGGAGGGATCCATTTCCAGTCCGCAATTTCGGAAGGCCCGTTTGTAACCGTCGATTCTTTGACGGATGGAATAGTAGGCGGGATTCTGAGCAATGAGTCCGACCCGTTTCCGCTGTTCCAGAAGAAGGGAGGTCAGTTCGAACGTCGCCTGCTCGCGATCCACATCAACCCACACGGCGTTTTCCAGCGCCGGTTTTTCGACGAATACGATGTTGTTCACATTCTGAAAAAGCTCCCGGAGGCGGTCCGCCTGATCCGGATAGTCGTGGGCGAGGCAGATGACTCCGTCCGCATTGTACTGCATGAAGTTCTGATAATGCTGATAAAGACAGTCAATGCTGTCGTGGGCCTCTCCGATCAGAATGCGGTATCCGTTGGCGACCGCGTATTTGTCAAGGAACGCAAGGGTCCGGAAGCGGACCGGCGGCGGCTGCGTATCAATCAGAACGCCGATCAGTTTGCTCTTCTGGCCGGAAAGAATCCGCGCCGAGAGATTCGGCCGGTAGTTGAGACGCTTTGCCGTTTCCTCAATGATCGCCGCCGTCTTTTTGCTCACCCGGATGTTCCCCGAACAGGAACCGAGAACTTTGCCGACCAGGGCTTGTGAAACTCCAACTTCCCTGGCTATATCCGCCAGTGTCACATTCCGTTTCTTTTCCTGTACAAGACCTGCCATTGGTTCAACCCTTATTTATTGATTATGCGCTCTATCATTTGCGGCCGAATAACTTCGGGTCCGTTTTCTGTTGTTGATTATGCGCTCTATCAATAATTATAATCCATTTTCCGAAAAATGTCAAGAGGATAATTCTTCATTTTTACAGAAAAATTGTCCGGAGAAGGAAAATCCGGGATTGACCGTCAGGTTTTGAAAAATCCGGGATTGACCGGTTTCTTCCCGGAAAAAAAGACTGATCTGCCCTCCCGAAAACGGGAAGAAGACGGCTATCTTCCGGAAACAGGGAAGTATCGTCATCCTGTAACAAGAGGGATTTGAGCGGCCCCTTCCGGACATCAGGAATCGACCTTTCCCTCCTGAAAAATCGAGATCGACCGACGCTGTTCGGAAAACACAAAGATTCTCCATCCATCCCGGAAACCGGTCTTCGGCGAGGAGCCGGAAGGGATCACGCCTTGACAAGCTGGCGCTTGACAAAGCGGAGAGGCTGCTGAAGCGTGCGGATCAGAAAACCGACCAGAACCGCGGCAAGAATGGTTCCTTCCCGAATGCCGCTGATTGTTCGGAAACAGCAGAGGGAGAGGAGGATGGCCATCAGCACAATGGAGACGTCAAAACAGACCTTGGCGGTTCCGAAGGGAATCTTGTATTCATCCGAGACGGTCCGGACAAAGCCGTCTCCCGGCATGTAGGAGATGTTTGCGATCAGCTGGAGCGCGATTCCGGTCGCCAGCAGTCCGCATCCCAGCAGCTCCTCGAGCAGACGCAGGGGGTAGCTCTGCGGAATGTAGAACGAGGAGAGCCACATGCCGAAGTCAATGAAGAATCCGAATGCAAAGAGCGTTGGAATCTGACCGAGTCTTGTCCAGGGGAAACGGCTCCGCAGGATGGCAATCTGCATCAGCATGAAGAGAAGATTGATTCCGACGGTTGTCATTCCCAGCGTCAGCGGCGTGAGAAACGTGACCACATACGGAAGACTGGAGATCGGGGAGGTTCCCAGTCCCGGACGCGTGCTGAGCGCCACCCCGAGACCGGCAAGAACGATCCCGATGAAAAAGACAAGAAAACGTTTTCTTTTGCTGAAGCGGTGTTTCATTGGAAATTCCTCCGACAATTGTTCTGTACGTGCCGCAGATTCCGCAGCAGGTTCTCCTTCTGTTCTTCGGAGAGACCTTCGCAGGCCTCGTCCTCCGTCTGGTGAAAGAGATCCCGGAGTTTCCTTCCGGTTTCCTGTCCGCGTCCGGTGAGGGAGACGATCGAGTTTTTCCGGTTGCCGTCCGCTTTTTCCCGGCGGATCAGACCGGCGCTTTCCATCTTTTCGAGGATCGGAGAGAGGGTCGCCGGTTCAATCAGACACCCTTCCGCGATTTCCCGCTGGAAGGAGGCCGGATGACTCATCAGATAATCGATCACTTTCGGTTGTCCGGGCAGAAGACCCGGGTATTCCCGCATCAGACGCAGAAGAAACCGTTTCTGAAACAGCGTATGCGCCGCCAGAAGCGTGTAGTGCAGCGAATCTTCCATGGCATCTTTCTTTTTTTTGTTAGCATCCTAATAATATAGCATGATCTCTTTGATTTTCAAGAGGAAAAAGACTGGATTTCGTGGCAGAGGGGCGGACTTTTCCGGAGGAGACGGGAAGAAGCGTCGTTTTCCTGCGGACATCATTTTTCGTTTTTTGATTTGACTTTTTGCAATTTTCTGGCAAATTTATCGGGATGAGGAAATCAGAGGTCCCCGCGGGACCGTTCAACAGAAAGCAAGAGGAACAGGGAATGACCGCAATCATCGGTTTTGAATCAAGTTGCGACGAAACAGCCGTGGCTGTTGTTGTCGATGGAAGAAAAGTGCTTTCCAGTGCGATTGCATCACAGATCGCGAAGCATGCTGTTTACGGAGGCGTTGTTCCCGAGCTTGCCGCGCGGGAGCATCTGACGGCGATCCGGAGAGTCACCGACGAGGCGCTCCGGGACTCCGGGCTTTCGATGAAGGAGATTGCGGCGGTCGCCGTCACCAACGGTCCCGGATTGATTCCGGCTCTGCTGGTGGGGGTGAATTTCGCCAAGGGATTTGCCTCCTCGTTCGGCAAGCCGCTGATCGGAATCAACCATTTCCTCGGACACATTTACGGCGTATTTCTCGATCAGGAAGAGGATATTTTTGCGAAGAAGGAGCTCTTTCCCATGATCGGACTGGTGGTCTCCGGCGGACATACCAGTCTGGTTCTGATCGAAGCCGACGGAACCGCCCGTGTCGTCGGCACCACGCTTGATGACGCCGCGGGCGAAGCGTTCGACAAAGCCGCTAAAATGCTGAATCTCGGCTATCCCGGCGGCCCTGTCATTGAGAAGGCCGCAAGAAACGGCGATCCGAAACGATTCGATTTCCCCCGGTCGCTCACGGGCGGAGCCGGCAAGGCGCTTGCTCCTGAAAATCGCTTCAATTTCAGTTTCAGCGGAGTGAAGACCGCTCTGCTCTATCACACGAAGCGGCTTTGCGGCGACAATACCGAGGCACTGTCCGGGCAGGATCTTTACGATACGCTCGCATCGTATCAGGATGCGATTGTGGATGTCCTCTGCTCCAAAGCGTTCGATGCGGTTGGCTATTATCATGCGAAAAGCCTGATTCTCTGCGGCGGAGTGGCATGCAACGGCTATCTCCGGGATCATTTTGCCGCCGGTGCGCCGAAGAATGTGCAGACCTTTCTGGCTCCGCGCAAGTACTGCACCGACAATGCCGCGATGATTGCCGGACTGGCATACCGCTACTATCGCGCCGGGGAGTTTTCCGGCTTGAATCTGGATGCCTACGCCCGGATTCCGGGCTCCTTCCGCATTCCGTTCTGACAGGGGAGGGAGCGCCTGATGACCCGTGGAAACCGCTGTGCCGTTTTCGATCTGGATGGAACGCTGATTGATTCCAGAGAGGATATTGCGCGATCCGTGAATCTTCTGCGCGGTCGCTTCCATCTGCCTCCGCTGCCCACGGAAACGGTGGTTTCCTTTGTGGGGAACGGCATTCTGAAGCTGGTGG
Source organism: uncultured Victivallales bacterium (assembly GCA_944390735.1). Taxonomy (GTDB): domain Bacteria; phylum Verrucomicrobiota; class Lentisphaeria; order Victivallales; family UBA1829; genus UBA1829. The sequence goes on from CALXRL010000059.1 coordinate 33,813, forward strand.
ACCGCGCCTTTGCCGGGGAGGATCCGGCACTGGTGGAGAAAGCGCGGGAACAGATCATCGACTGCTACCGGGAAACGCTGGTGGTGAAAACGACGCTGTATCCGGGAGTCGCCGACGGACTCCGCATTCTGAAGACCGCCGGATTCAAGCTGGCGGTCGCGACCAACAAACCGCATGTTCTCTGCGTTCCGCTGCTGAAGAAACTGGGGATCGTCGACTTCTTCGACGCGATTCTCGGCGGCGGAACGAAAATCCGCATGAAACCGGCACCCGATTCGATTGATTATGTGATGAAGGAGACGCTCTCCTCTCCGGAAAGGAGCTGGATGCTCGGGGACAATTACACCGATCTGGCGGCCGGCCGCGCCGCCGGCTGCAAACGGGCCTTCGCCGCGTGGGGATTCGGCGATCCCCGGGAGGAAACGTGGGATTTCAAGGCGGATTCGTTTCTGGCCTTTGTCTACCATCTTCTGCAATCCTGAGGGACGGGCGGAAACGTCATGCGGGGTGATTTTTCCAAAGGAGCCGGATATCTGCTGAAGGGGATTGTGTATTTTTACCGGACGCCTTCCCTCTGGAGCTGCGCGCTGATTCCGTTTCTGATGACGCTTCTTCTGTATGGTGTGCTGTTTCTGGCGGCGGTGCGGTATGGGATTCCGTTCTGTCTGGATTTGCTTCCGGATCCGGAAGGGCACGGGGTCTGGGGGCGGTGGCTGCTGTATCCGCTTCGCTTTCTGACGGCGCTCTCCTGCTGGCTGGGAATGGCGCTGACGGCGATTCTGACTTTGAGTTCGGTGTATGAGCTTCTCGGGGGACCTTTTTTTGACGGGATGGTGGTGCGGATGGAGCGGGAGAAATATGCAAGGAACGCGCTTCCGCTTCCGTTCCGGAGAAATCTGATGGTTACGTTTCAGAGCGCGGTCTTTTCCCTGATGACGCTGGCGCTGGCCGTGGGATTTTTTTTCTTTTCCCTGCTTCTTCCGCTGGTCGGACCCGTGCTGATGGGAGTGGTGGTCGGATACCGGACGGCGCTGACCTGTCTGTTTTCCTCCGGATTCAACCGGATGCTCGGAGTCCGGGAGATCCAGGCGCTTGCGGGCAGGCGCAGGGTTCTGGTGCTCGGGTTCGGAGTGACGGCGTATCTGCTTCTGATGATTCCGCTGATTTCGGTTTTTCTGATTCCGGGTTTTGTGGTCTCCGGGATTCTGCTGTACAACGAGGAGCTGGAGAAGAGGGCGGAGTAGGAAAGACGGGCGCCGATCATAGGAAAACGGCCGGAGAAAAGAAAAGACGCTTTTTCTCCGGCCGCGGATCTTCAGAGGAATCCGTCGTTGTCGAAGGCGATTTCCGGGAGGCTTCCATCCTCCTTGTAGAGGACATGGCAGCAGTAGGGAACGCCGTCGGCCCCGGTGAAGCGAATGGTCCGTCGGAGACCGTCGGAGACCACGCTTCCGTCCAGGCGCGGCATCGCATCGAAGGTGGTGTCGGCGGAAACGGCGAAGACGACATCGAAGAGAATCTCGCCCGGCATCCATCGGCGTGATCCGGTCTCGACGGTTGCGGCGATGAGATCGGCATACAGCGAATCCATTTCCGGCGGGGTGTCCTTCCGGAGACAGATGTTGCGGTCGGCCGAGCGGACGATTTTCAGCGATTCGCCTCCGGAGAGAAGGCGGACCGTCAGACAGTTGTCGATGTTCAACGCCCTTGAACGGGTGTCAATCACTTCCCCCTTGCCCTCCGGCATGGTCAGGACGGCGTCGAACTCTTCGGAACGGAAATGGCGGCGGAAGCCGTTGAAGACATCGTTGGGAAGTTCGAGATTCAGGCTCAGAACCCGATGAAGCGTTGCCTCTTTTTTCATGACGCACCGTTCCGCGACGAGCAGGGTCTTTCCGTCCGGAAGAGCCGCCGATGCACTCTGATGTTCCGCGATGAGATAGCGTTCTTCGCCTTCCCCCATGGGGAGACGTTCGACCAGTCCGGCAGATCCCGTGTAGAAGAAGCCGCCGGGGAAGGTTTTCTGTTCGCCTTTTCGGAAGTCGGCGGCGATGTTGTTTCCGGTCAGGACTCCGTTCAGATTTCCCTGCCACTCCGCCATGTCGCTGCGGTTCAGGGGGACGCAGAGTCCGGTGGGGCCCTGGGCTCCGGCTTTCACCCAGGAGCGGACGGTGCTGCCGGTGCGGATCATGGCGGCGTCATGGAAATCGTCCTCCCAGACCGCCGGTTTCCGGTCCGGAAGCTCCGCCGGCTGCGGCAGAGTGAATTTGCGCCGCCAGTAGGCGCCGTAGGAGAGGGAGAGAATGTGGTCCGATTCCAGACGGCAGAAATAATAGTAGCTGATTTTTCCGAGCTTGTCCAGACGTCTGGTATAGCAGGCTCCGTCGCCGTTGTCGTCCATTTCGCGCCGGACGATGTTAAGCCAGTTCTGTTCAAAGCGGGCGGCGTCGCGATCATGGAAGACGTCGGCGGCCATCAGCCACATGGGGATTGCGTAGCACTGGCAGTAGGTGTAGCGGGCCCGGGTGTCGCCGCCGATCCGGAGAAGGCGGCCGTCGGGGAAGATAAAATGTTTCACGACCTTCCAGAGATCCTCCGCGTGAAGATACAGCTCCGGCGGCGCCTCCTGACCGAGCTCCTTGAAGTTGAAGTGAAGCATCGCCAGATTCGAAAGGCAGATCACCATGTACCCGACATTCAGATAACCGTGATGATCCAGCGAATAGTTCGGCGTGAAGTTGAATCCGACGTGCCATTCCCGCAGGGGTTTTCCCCGGAAGAGTCGTTCCGATGCGGCATCCAGCGGATGTGAGATTCCGTTCAGCAGGAACGAGGCGGCTTTTTCCAGATACTCCTCCCGCCGCGGCAGATCGGGATAATCCATGGCGGTCCGCAGAAGGAATCCGCCGTTCCAGATGTTGGACTCCGGTTTGTTCTGTCCGGTGCCTGCGACCATGGAGGCGACTACCGGATACTCCTTCAGCAGCCAGTCGGATTCGGAAATGCGGAAGTTGCGGTAGCGTTCCCTGTCCTCGTCGGTGAGACAGGGCTGAAGCGCGTTCACTCCGTGCGTCATGCGTTCGGCGCCCAGGACGCTGATCCAGTGATGTCCCCAGGATTTGCCGTCGGTTGCGGGAATGCAGCCGGTCCGATGTGTTTTCATGGCGTAGCGGAAGAGGGCAAGCGCATATTCCCGCACCTCCTCGCGCGAGAGCACCGGGGAGAATTTTTCAAAATCGGGGTCCGCCGCCATCACGGCAAGCGCGGCACAGACATTCATATTGCTCTGCACGGGCCAGTGGGCGCTTTCTCCGGTTCCGTACCAGGTGCCGTTTGCGTTCTGACGGAGAAATTTCGGCAGGACGTTCAGCCACGGAATCATCCGTTCCAGATAGTCGTTCGAGTGAAATGCGGTCATGGAGCTTCTCCTTTTGTGTTTCCGGGTTCTTTCTGTCAATGTACCGTTTTTTTTGCGTTTTGGAATGGCATTTTATTGGATTTTCATATATATTCCTATTGTTTTTTCATGTCAAAGTGTATGAAGAAAACGCAAAAGAGGGGCCGCCATGGAGGAGTTGGATCTGCCGGAAGAGAGTCTGCGGATGCTGGAATCGCGGATCGGAATGAGGATCACGATCATCGACAACGACGGGATCTTCAATTGCAAGCAGCGGCGCAGGGTGTTTTCGGAGGAGCGGGCGTCGCACAAGAAAAATCCGGTCTGTCTCTGCGGTTTTTCTGAGAAATGTATTGCGCATTGCCGCTATGCGATGAACCGGAAATGTCTGGAGAGCGATTCCGCGTTTTTCTCCTCCTGCTGGAAAGGAATCTGCCAGATTGTGGTTCCGCTGACCTTTGCCTCGGTGCATTACGGGATGCTTTACGCGGGAACGTTTCGTTCTTCAGAACGAACTCCGCCTGAAGGACTTCCGGAGGAATTTCATCTTCTTTACCGGTCGCTTCCCCTTCCGGAGGAGGTGGAGGCGGAGAAACTGCTCCCGCTTCTGCGGATCTATGCCGACGGCATCATCTCTTATCTGCGGCGGGAGAATATTGTCAACGACAGTTACGATTTGCGGAGCGCCGTTATTTCGGATTTTCTGCATCGGAATCTGGAGCGTTCCATCGGGCTTCCGGATCTGGCGGAGGAGCTCGGGCTTTCGGAGTCGCATACGAGTGTTCTGGTGAAGCGTCTGTTCGGCAGACCTTTTTCGGAGTATCTGGCGCAGCGGCGCATTGAGCGCGCCTGCCGCTATCTCTCTTCGACGGATCTGAATCTTGAGGAGACGGCGAAGCTCTGCGGTTTTTCCAGCGCCTTCCATCTGAGCAAAGTGTTCAAGCGCATCAAAGGGATTCCCCCGAGCCGGTTCCGGGGGCGCTATCGGACCGGGCTCCTCCGGGAAGATGCGGAATAAGCCGGAAAAACGTCTGCTGTTTTTCCGTCGCGGGGAGGGAGGGGGCGTCACTTCCGGCGGTCGGCGCGGATCGCTCCTTTTCTCCCTCCTTTCCGGAATCTCCCGGAAGAATGTTCGGTGTGCCGGTTTTCAGTTCAGGAAGATGCGGAACATGTTGTCGCTGTCCCTGCTCAGGAAAATCTCTCTGGAGAAGGTGCCGTCCTCGGTTTCGATTTCGGCCTGGTATTTCCCGTAGAAGCCGTGGAAGACGTTTTCCGCTTCTTCCTGATAATCGAGAGCGGTTTCCGTGTGCCACTCTTTTTTGATGAGACGTTCGAGAACCCGGTACGCCGGTTTGGGCGAGAAGTCATAGTTGACAAGACCGGCGCGCAGAGAGTTCTCCCCATCCTCGCTTCCGAGGGGGGCATACGCGGCGGTTCCGTCGACCAGATTCCACCAGACAATCGAGTTGGTTGCGGGATGACTGAACCAGAGACGGTAAAGTTTTTCCGTGACGAACTCCTGGAAGGCGTCGCCGTCACCGAGATCGCGGCGGCTGATGATGCTGACCTCCGAGAAGTTCACGGGAATGTTCAGCTTGGCGTACTGATCCAGACATCGGTAAAGCTGACGCGGATTCAGGAAGAATTTGGCCTGATCCAGAAGCCAGCTGAACATATGGAACTGAAGTCCCAGCCCCCCGACGCGGCAGCCGTGCTCCTGAAGCGTTTTCACGAGCAGGTAGACCGGCGAGTAATCGCCGTTGTCGAGCCACCACTTGTTGTCGTCGTTGTACAGAAGCGTGGAAAGCGGAAGGTGGCGCTCCGCCATTTTGAACACCTCTTCGACATGGTTGTCGGGAAACGCCGGACCGTTGAAGCCGCGCTGAATGGGATGACGCGACTGCGCTTCGTTGACCGTGTCCCAGATCGGAATGTCGTTCCCGTAGCGCTCCGCGATTTCGCGGATTCGGCGATCCAGGCGCTTCATCATTTCCGTGTAGGTTTTCGGTGCCCACTCCGGGACAAATCCCTGCCAGCAGAGCGGATGACCCTTCGGGGTGATTGCGTTCCGTTTGCAGAATGCGACCACCTCGTCCGGGGGAGGCCGCCGGTAGATCGGTGCGCTGCCGGAGGCAAAGCGCGGATGACCGTCCTCCACTTCCAGATCCGACCAGTAGAACGGAACAACCGCTTCGTTGAACAGACCGGCAAACATCTCCTCATAGCGTCGATTCTGTTCCTCTTCCGGGAACTGATTGAGCATGAACGCGTTGCATCCGAAGAGATACTCGTGAGACTTCTGTTTCAGCCGGATGGACGCCTGTTTCACCATTGATCCGTCCGCCTTCCGCAGTTCGATGCGTCCAAAGCCTTTTCGGTACATTTCGGTTCCGGTTTTGATCCGGAATTCGATTTCCGGGTCCTCTTTCCGGAGCCATTGACTCAGTGTTGCCGCCAGTTCATTCATGAGACATTCCCTTTTTATAAATTGGTTTGTATGGAAACTGCGGTCTCCCGCAGCGTTTCTGCCAGAACGTTTCTTTTGGTGTCATCCACCCGGAAGGCGGGGGCATAGACTCCGAGCGCGGCTGCGAACCGTTTGCCGGAATCGAACACGGGAACGGCCAGCGCATAGAAGTTTCCGGTGTCGGGCGCTTCGCAGTATCCCTGCTGACGGATGGTTTCCAGTTCCGCCTCCATTGCGAGTCGGTTCCCATGGGCTTCCGGCCAGTGGTTTTCCGGCGGCATGCCGTTCAGGGCAATGAAATGCTCCCGCTCGGCCGGAGATGTGCAGGCCAGAAGCAGACGGGTGGTCACGCGCGCATAGTTGTATTTCTGTTCGCATTCCACGGCTTCCGGATTCACGGTGATGATCGAATTCCCGGAAACCGAGGCGACAATCAGGCGCTGTCCGTTGAAAAGAGTGGTCAGAATGAACGATTCCCCCGTTTTTTCCGCCGCCTGTTTCAGAAAGAGCAGGGAGCGTTCCCGGAGCTGTCCGGCAAATCGGCCCGCTTTGGAGAGCATCGTGCACTTTTCTCCGGCACAGTAGACGCCCCGTGCTGTCCGCCGGATGTATCCGCAATATTCCAATGTCTGCATCATATTGCGCGCCGTGGTCTTCTGCATTCCGAATTTCCTTGCAATATCCGCCAGTTCCGTTCCTTCGGAAATCATGGAACAGCCAAGCACGTATTCCAGAATCGAAAACGCTTTCGCCACCGATTGAATTGCCGGTTTATTCATTATTATTATCCTCTGTTCATTACTATTGAATAGTATACCTCAGGATTTTTCCTTTGTCAAACGCGCTGGAAAAGATTTCAGCATTTTTCCGGGGGAGGGGAAGGGAAAAGAGACGTGATTTTCGGGATTTTGCCGGATTGACGGGTTGCAACGTGTGCAGGAAGTGATACATTTTCCTACACAACAGAACCGGACGGGGTCCGGAACATACAAGGAGACGGGAGGCAGTCAATGCAAAAGAAGAAGACGGGCATTTGCGGATTGGGCGAGTTTGACCGGCGCGCGAAGCGGGGAGATGCGCTGACGGTCGTGTTTTTCGGCGGGTCCCTGACATGGGGGGCGAACGCATCCGATCCGAACCGGACAAGTTATCGGGCGCTGATCGGGGAGAGATTCCGGACGGAATATCCGCGCGCCCGCTGGAAATTTGTCGATGCGGCGATCGGCGGAACCGGTTCCCAGCTCGGTGTTTATCGTGTGGAGCGGGATGTTCTTCGTTTTGAACCGGATCTGGTCATTCTTGATTTTTCGCTGAACGACAATATGATGACGGATACGGAAGAGACCCTCTGTTCGTATGAATCCATCGTCCGGAGGCTTCTTGCCGAGGGGAGATGCCCGGTGATTCCGGTGTTTCTTGCCTCCCGGGAGTATGCCACGCTTCCGGATCTGAAGGTGCTGAAACGCAGGACGCTCCATTTGAAACTGGCAAAATACTACAATCTGGCCGTCGGCGATGTGGTGAAGGGAATGAATGATCGTTACCGGAAGGGCCGCCTGAATCCTGACGAGGCGTGGCCGCCGGAACTTTTCGACAATTGTCATCCGCATGACTTCGGGTATTCCATCTATGCGGATTTCGTCTGGAAGGGCTATCAGGAGGGGGTCGAGAAGGATCTGGTTCCGGTTCTGCCGGAGAAGGAGCTGAATCCGCCGCTTTACCGTCATGTGCTGCGGTGGCGCATTCCGGATCGGAAGCCGCTGCCGGAGGGCTGGCGGTCCGGTCTGCCGGAGACGCGCGCCGGCACGTTTGATTTCCTCTCCTCCCGCTGGCTCGACAAGGTGGCGATTGCGGAGAACTGCGTCCGGAAGGGATTTGACAAATTCGAGTGGAAAGGCAACGTTCCTGCCAGCCTGAAGGTCCGGTTCCGCGGAAGCAATGTCCTGCTGTTCGGGGAGTCGACGATCTTTTCCGGAAAGCTGCTGGTGAAGATCGACGGCAGGAAAGTCACGGAAATCGACGCGGCGAAATTCGGAACCATCTTTACGCCGTCCGCGTACCTGAACGCCCCGGTCGCCAGCGGACTGGATCCGGAAAAGGAACATACGCTGGAACTGATTCCGAAGCTCTCGAAGACGAAGCCGCAGCAGATTCATCTGGAGAGCATCTGCGTTTCCGGTCCGGGCGCGGTGGAGGTTCGTCCCTTCTGAGATCCGGGGGGGGGAGCGGGTGGAGCTTCCGCGGCAAAGAGGCACGGAGGGGCCTGTTAATCGGGAATCCGGCAGAAGACCTGTCCATGAAGATTGCGTCCCCGGTCGAGGGCCGGTTTGACGCCGTTCTGCCAGGAGAGGTCGAGCAGAGGAATGCCGCGGTCGATGGTGTACTGGAAAATGCGCTCCATATCGTTGTATTCGGGCTGGGAAAGCTGAACTCCGGTGAGGGAGGGAATGGTGGCGAGAAGATCAATGTAGTGATCTCCCCTGCCGCAGAAATGAACGACTCCTCCGCCGAATTCATCCAGAAGAAGACGGTCGAACGGGAGGGCGAATTCCCGGTACATCTCCGGCGAAAGGTTCATGGCGGAGTCGTCCCGCAGAACGAGAGTTCCTGCGTATCCCCAGCCCCAGTGCGCGCAGAACCGGCCGGGAACGGGCGGCAGGATCTCCTCCCAGCGGTGCATGAACTTCCGATAGGTTTCGGTGACCAGTGCAAGGAAGGCCCTGACCAGATCGGGATGGTCATAAAATTCCAGGAACAGGCCGCTGCCCCAGACCATTTCCGCAACGTCGAGCGGACCCTGAAGATCGGGATGGTAGAACCGGACATAGTTCCGGATATTCGGATAGGGCTCCAGCTGTTCGAGAATATACTCGGCGGTCTGGAAGACCTTCGGTCCCCAGCCTCGGTTCAGAGGAGGGACTCCTGCGTCCAGAAGGCGGCGGATGCCGTCGGTTCCGTCCGGCAGGGGATGGGAGGCGGGAAGCGTGTCATGCTGATCGTCCAGATAGAAAATCTCGACCCCGAAGAGCGAGGGAAGAATGGTGGTGCTGTAATTGCAGCGGATGTTGAGCACATTTCCGTTCCCCTCGGCGAGAGCGGCGGAGGCGTCCGCCAGTTCGCGCAGAAGCATGAGTTCCGGGTCCTGAAGAGCATGGTTGACGGGGATCTTCGGCCATTCGATTCCCGGCGGCGCTTTCCGTGCGCGCTTCGGATGAAAAAACGTATCCGGGCAGGCGCCGGAAAGAAAACGGCGCCATTCCGTTTCCAGGGGGTCTTCGATATCGGGATCCAGTCGGTTTTCCAGGTCGTCAAGATATGGTTTCAGCATTGTGGGATCTCCTTGTTTCCGCGCTTCTGTTCTCGGAGAAAAATACCGGGAGGGGGCGGGAAAATCTTCCTCTCTTTTTATCTGGAATTGTCCGATATTGTCGTCCGCGCGGAATCGGGAAGCGCGGGAGAGAGGCGGTTGTTCCGGACGGCATGATCCCAGCTCTCTTCAGAGGAGACATCCTCCGGCGGAGGGGGAACGGCTGCCGCATTTTCCATGCCTCTGGAAGAGGAAATGCGCATCCGCAGGGAGAAGTTTGCGCTCTGCGACTTTAAATTCCGCGATTTCGTGCTACATTTTCCAAATCGACGGTTTGAAAAAAACGCGGAATCTAGTTCAGTGGAAGACAGAGAAAACAGATGGAATTCTTCACGGATGACGACGGCATTCGTTCTGGTTGCCGTCGCCGTTTTTCTGCCGTTTCTGACCAATGCGGGGCGCTATCTTCCGGCGGAACCGCTGGAGCTTCGGCTGATCGGAGGGATTCTGCTGACCCAGGGATCGCTGTTTCTTGCCGCCGTTCTTCCGTTTCTGTTTCCGCCGGAGAGCTGGAGCCGGGTGCCGGAGCAGCTGGGACTTCGCCGGATGACCGGGGCGCAGTTTCTGCGGATGCTGAAACTTTCGCTTCCGGTCTTTGTCGGGATCACACTTTGTTCCTCCCTGCTGACCATGCTGGGGAAATGGTTCGGGGAGAGCAATCCGACCCAGCCGCTGGTGGAGCTGCTGATCAAGGCTCCGTTTCCGGTATTTCTGATTATATTCTGTTCGGCGGTTCTGATTGCCCCGGTCGTGGAGGAGCTGGCGTTTCGGCGCGTGCTTTATTCCGGATTGCGACAGTGGGCGCCGCCGATGGTCTGCGCGGTGGTGGTGTCGCTGCTGTTTGCGCTGGTTCACGCGGTGATCTGGCAGGTTCCCGCGCTGTTTCTTCTGGCGCTTGTTTTTCAGCGGGAGTATCTGCGCAGCGGCGAGAACACCTCCTGCACGATCGCCCTGCACGGTATGTATAATTTTCTGACGATTTTCTGTGCGTTCTGCCTTCGGCTCTACTATCTGAACACGGGACGGATACCGGAATGGTGAACGGGAAACACAGGGTGATTGTCATTCTGGGGCCGACCGCATGCGGCAAGACGGCCATGGCGGTGGCGCTGGCGCGCCGGTTGCACGGCGCGGTGATTTCCGCCGATTCGCGACAGGTCTACCGGGGACTGGACATCGGGTCCGGCAAGGATCTGGAGGAGTATGTGACGGGAGGGAAACCGGTGGAGACGCGTCTGCTGGACATCGCCGATCCGGCTGCCGGAGAGCCCTATTCGCTGGCGGATTTCATGCGTGACGCCAAAAGTGCGATTCTGGAACTGGAGGCGCAGGGAAGCGTTCCGATTCTCTGCGGGGGGACGGGACTCTATCTTCATGCGCTGATCCGGGGATACAAACTGCCCGGCGGACCCGCCGACCGGGCTTTCCGGCGGAGCGTCCGCGAGGAGGACCGCAGCCGTTTTGCCGAATCGCTTGCCGGGCGCTACGATCTTTCCAATGGCGAGGACAACAATCTTTACCGTCTTTCCCGCAAGATGGAGATCGAATCGTGCCGGACCTTTTCTCCATACGGCGGTCCGCTGGAGAATGCGGAATATCTGGTGCTGGGCGCGTTCCGTCCGCGTGCGGAGATCCATCGGAGGATTGAAGCGCGTCTTGACGAGCGTCTTGCTCATGGCATGATCGATGAGATCCGTCACCTTCATGATGAGCGGAAGGTTTCATGGGAGAAACTGGAATCGTTCGGACTCGAATACCGGGAGGTCTCCCGGTACGTGCAGGGAGGGGTGCCGTTTGAAGAGATGCGCAATCATCTTCTGGTGAAAATCCGTCAGTTTGCCAAGCGTCAGGACACCTGGTTCCGCAAGATGCAGAAGGAGGGGGTCGTGATTCATTGGCTGCCGCCGGAAGATCTGGATGAGGCGGAACGGCTCTGTCACGAATTCCTGAATTCCGGCATTCGGGAATGAGGGCGGAACATGACGGTCAGGGGCCGGCCGGCGATTGAGGCCGGATCGGATTGCGCGCTTTTTCCGCCGCCGCTTTTTTCTCCTTGCAGATGGTCCGTTTGATTCCGGCGACTTTTTTGAGTTCCTGCGGAACATAACGGTTTTCGATGATGCTGCCGAGAACCTGGTCCGCCTTCTCATAGAGCTGCAGGGCGATGAATTCATCGGCAAGAGCGTTCATGACGGTGCAGTATTTGCGGATGTCGATGGCGGGCATGAGGGCGTGAAGTTTCTGTTCCGGATTCGGTTCCCGGGTCAGAAACCGGCCGAGCCGCTCCAGAAAATGACGGATGGTTTCGGGATTGGCGGTTGCGTTTGCCGCGGCAACGGTTCGTTTCAGGGCGTCTTCGTCGCGTTTGTACTGGAAGAGGAGATTGATGCAGGTGTCGTAGGCGTAGAGCAGCATCTCCGGACGGGTGGTTTTGTCCTTGAGGAAGGCGTCGAAAAAGAGAAGGGCGCTGTCGATTCCCTTCTGCGCGGCGAGACAGCGCATTTTTTCTCCGGCGACGGCGCCTTTCACTTCCGGAATTGTCTGCGGATTGGATTCGATCGTCTCCAGTTTTTTCAGAGCCTCTTCATATCTGCCGGAGGAGAAGCAGGCGCTGTAATCCGAAAAATCGAGAATATTTGCCAGTTTTCCCGTGTTTTTTCCGGAGCGGCGGATCCGGTCGGTCAGGAGAAGGACCTGATCGTATTTCTTTTTCCGCAGGAGGGCGCTTTCGGCCCGGGAATAGGCGCGGAAGAGTGCGGAGGAGTCGCTCTTCGGATCGTTCAGGATTTTTTCCACGGCGGCGATTTCCGGGGAGTCCTTTTCCGCCGCGCGGTTTCGGAACCACGAATAGGCAAGAACGGCCGCGGCGATGAGCAGGATCACCAGAGGTTTGATGAGAATTCGTTTGGAAAACGGCATCTTGAATCTCCTTTCCAAAAAAAAGATGACATGGATCGGAATAAGATATACAGGATTGAGGAATTTTGCAAATCATTCCGGGCGCTTTTTCCGATAGAACAGGAGTTCGCCTCCCGGAAAAAAGATCGAAAAAAGTTGGAAAAGGGGGGTTGACACCGCATGTGTACAGACATAAAATGAGGATGTACAGAGATGTACAGAATCGAAACCAATAGAGGGTTTATGGAGTTTCCCGAGTTCAAAATTGATCCGGAGAGTCCGGATGCGGTGTATACACAGCTGAGGAATCAGCTGAGGAGCGCAGTGGAAACAGGTTCACTTTCCGATGCGGTAAAACTTCCGCCGATCCGGTCGCTGGCAAGTGCGGCTGGGGTCAGCGTCGGAACGATGGAGCGCGTGGTGGGCGGCATGGTTGCCGAGGGGATCTGTTTCCGCCGTCCCCGCATCGGGGTGTACATCAACCGGAAGATGCTCCGGACCCGGCAGCGCCGACTGTTTTATATTACGGAGGCCTCCCGCTCAAAACGCAACGATTACGGATGGGATCGTCTGAAGCTGTTCGATGCGCATCTGTATGAATCGTTTCAGATCCAGACACGGACATATCCGCGCGATTTTGCCGAATCCGGGGAATATGCTTATGAGATGGAGAACCTGCGGCGGGAGCGTCCGGATTGTCTGCTGATCAATCTGCCTTATCTGAAGCGGGCGCAGATCTCGGAGCTGATAGAGGAGTCCTTTCCTGTTGTGTTTATCGGGGATTTTCATCTGGGCGAGATCCATACGCCGGGACTGAATCAGATTCGGGAGGATACGGCCGAACGCGGAGAGAAACTTGTTTCGCTTGCCTGCTTGTCCGGATATCGGGATCTGGTGATGGTCTGCGGAATTGAAAAGAACTATTATGTTTCCCTGCTTGTCGCAGGGGCGCGCCGGGCGGCGAAAAGCTGGGGGCCAGACTGCGCTTCCTGCATTATGAGGACACCCCCTGTCTGACAGAGACGGACTGGTTGATCCGGAAATCGGAACTGGTTGCCCGTCTGATCCGGAATGGACTGCCGGAAGCCGTCATTTTCGACGGCGTCGATGGACTGGACTCCCTTGCAAAGGTTTTCCGCGGATACGGAATCGATCCGAAAAAAGAGGTGAAACTCATCTCCAACAAGGAGATGGTCGATGGAGGAATCTATCTTCAGCCGGATTATTCCCTGTTTGCGGAGCGATGCAGCCGGATCATCCGGGATCTTGTTTTCAGCGATTGCCGTTATCCCGGAATCTGCACGCTCTCCGGCTGCATTCATTACAAGTCAATCCAAATCAACAATCTTGTATAGGAGAAGAAAATGAGACGTTTCACGCTGATAGAACTCCTCGTGGTAATTGCGATCATCGCGATCCTGGCCGGGATGCTACTTCCCGCCTTGCAGAAAGCGAGGAACAGTGCGTTCAAGGCAAGCTGCATCAGCAATCTGAAACAGCTGGGGCTTGCGGTTACGCAATACAGTTCGACCTATGATTTCATGCCGAACCCGGAATACAAGATTTCCGCGGAAGACTGGGACGCCCAGTGGATTACCCAGATGGGAATGTTTACCGGACAGAATACGAAACTCTACGATTGTCCGGCCGGATCCGACAATACCGAATACATTGGAGTCAAGGTCGGGGACAAGGTGCGGAAAATTCTCTCCGGAATCGGTTCTTACGGCATGAATCTGCACTGTTACAGCGCTCCGCCCATTTCGATCTGCTCCTGGTACCAGCTGACCGGTCATAAAGATGGAACCTATGTGTTTTTCAAAACAAACCAGATCAGAACGCCGTCCAACTTTATCGAGCTCGGAGATGTCGTCAAGGCCACGATCAGTGGGTATGGTACGCGTTCCCTGATGGCGTACAGCAAGCCGAACGATCAGGCATACGGCCGCTGGGGGGCGCTCAGCGACCGGCATGGTCAGCTGGGCAATTTCGCGTTCGCCGACGGCCATGTCGCAAGCATGAAACCCTACACATTGGATTATCAGGATGGAATCGCCGCAGTGAGAAAGCGGCATCTGGAACTCAATGGGTATTGATTCGAGTTTTCATCAACAGAACAGGATTGTGGGATTATGAACAGAAAAATGCTGATTGCATTGCTGGCGTCCTGCGGGATTTCGCTTTTCGCAGGACTTCGGGACGGGCTTCTTTTCTATGCCCCGTTCGAGGACGGAACCGAGCCGGAGATTGCCGGAGGGGCGAAAACTTCCAACTCCGGACTCGGGGAGGTGCCGGGGAAAGTGGGCATGGGGGTGTTGTCCGAAGGAGCGGGAATTCTTTACAACAATGTCGGAAATCTGAATCTTGCGCGTGGAACGGTGGCGTTCTGGGTGAAACCGGAGGTCGATTTCAAGAATCTGAAAAAGCCCGCGATTCTGTTCCGCGCGGTGCATCTTGCTTTTGTCTATCAGCCGCACGGACGGGCGTTTTTCATGACGGGAAATGTGGTGCCGAAGGTTGGTTTCAAATGGGATTACAGCCTGGATTTCAACGGGTTACAAAACTGGAAAGCCGGAGAGTGGCATCATGTGGTGCTGACCTGGGACAGCGGAATCGGCGTGAAATCGCTGACCATCGACGGTCGTCTGGTGAAAACGGTCCGGACGAGGCATTTTCCTTCCTCCATTTCCGCAAATGCCCCTCTGGAATTCGGGGTGGGATTCAAGGGCGTTGTGGATGAAATCTACATTTATGATAACATGAGGGATGTCAACGACTTGAACACCCTTTACCACTCGCCGGAGAAGAGTGCTTCGGAATTCCGCCGTGTGGATTCCGTTCGGCGGACCCTTCCTGCCTCCGCTGCGGCGGCGGTGAAACAGGCCTCGCTCCAGGCGCCCTTTGACGACGGTGATGCGCCGGGGGTGGTGAACCAGGGGAAAAAAGGATCGGATCGGGGCATTCCGCTGAATGTGAAGGGAAGGCTGAAGCCGGGGGAGGGAACGGTCCTCTTTTTCGTCCGTCCGGATGGCGATGTGAAGAATCAGACGAAGTCGTTTACCCTCTTCCGGGCAGGGCATCTGGCTCTGACGTATCATCCCCGGAACCGAAAACTCTTTTTCATGAGCGGCGGATCGGAAAATGGAACGTTCGCCTGGGATTACAGCTGCTATACGGAACTCCCCTTCCAATGGAAAGCCGGGCAGTGGCATGGGGTCGGCATGAGCTGGAAAACGATCGGTGACAAACTGGAAAAACGGATCTGGCTGGATGGAAAACAGGTCTTTTCCTCCTCGACTACCCGGAAACCGGAGCGAATTTATGATCGTGAATTCGCGCTGATGCAGGGATTTTCCGGAACCATTGACGAGCTTTCGCTCTGGAAGACGGCTCTTTCGGCGGAAGATATTCTTTTCCTGACGGCTTATCCGGAACTTGCGGCCTCCGCCGCGGGCCGCTCCTCCGCGAAGCTGATGGAGGGAAGCGATCCGCTTTTCCGCAGATTGCGCCGGGAGATCCGAGGCGCGGAACAGACAGAGCCGCTCTCCTTTTCCATCAAGGCGGTGGCTCCGGAAAAGACGATTGTCGCTCCCGGAGAATCCTTTCCAGCCGAGATTCATCTGGAAAACCGGAGTTTGAAGACTTTTCAGGGCGAGGTATGCTTTACGCTGAGGGATGTATATCTGAAGAGTTTCGGGGAGAAAAAGCGGAGGATTCATCTGGCTCCCGGGGAGAGAAGGCGTCTGAGTCTTCCATTCCATGCTCCGAAGCGCGGGGCGTTCCGTGTGGAGGCGGTTTGGAATTGGAACGGGAAAAGGATTCTGCGCGATGTCGCCTCGTTTGCCGTCTGGAACAAAAAACAGGAACCGGATCCGGAAAGCTTTTTCGGCAATCATGTGAACGGCTGGTCCAACGGGGCGTATTTCGCCCAGGCGCACAAACTCGGGCAGAACTGGATGCGGAATCACAATATGGTGCAGACGACCTGGTGGTATCGGATGCGTCCGGACCCGGGGGCCTACACCTATGGCAATGACTTTCAGCTGAACGACTTGAAAAAGTACAACATGTTCCTGCTCGGTCAGCTCTTCACGACGCCGTACTGGGCGGCCGCCGACCGGTCGGCAAAAAAATCGACCGGCTACAATGCGGGCTGGACGCCGCGTCTTGATCTCTTTGCCGGCTATGTGAAGGATGCGGTGAAACGCTACGGCGACCGGATCCGTTACTGGGAAGTCTGGAATGAACCGGACGTCAGCATGTTTTACCGTGGAACGCCGGAGGAGTTTGCCAAGGTCGTGCAGACCGCCGCGAAAGCCGTGCACGAAGCCGATCCCCGCGCCGTGGTGATGGCGGCCGGATACACGCACTCCGGATGGGGATGGCACCGGCGCACCGCAAAGGCCGGGGCGTTCAAAGGCATTGACATGATCAGCCTGCATTACGGAACGCCGGACGCTCCGCCGGAGGAGACCTATGTCAAGCTGAAGGATACGGTCGATCATTTTCAGGGCCTCGCTGTGAAATACGGTGATGGGAAGCCGCTGCCCGTCTGGGACACGGAGGGGGGAATCGGCAGTACGACCTATCTGCGCGGACTCGATTTCCCCTTTCTTCCTCCGGAGTCCAAACGCGAACCGGACAACTCGCTGCGCACGGCGATCCGGGTGGTTCAGGGATCGGCCATTCATATGGCGCTGGGAATCGGGAAACATTTCATCTATCTTCAGAGTCCTCCGGGACGAAACGGGACGGGCGTCTATCTGAACACGGCGATGATTGATTTCAACAATGTTCCGAAGCCGGTTCTGATGAGTCGTGTCGCCATGCAGGAGCAGGTGGATTACACCTCGTTCCGGAAGCTGGTCCGGAAGGAGGATGCCCGCTTCTGGGCGTTTGTTTTCCGGCATAAGACAAAACCGGAAACCGTGGTCCTCTGGTGGACCGGGGATGGCGGAAGAGTGGAACTTTCGCCCCGTTTCCCGGGAAAGGTGACTGCCGGAATGGATCTTTTCGGCAATCCTCTGGAGCAGACGGGCCCTGTCTTCTCCGTGACGGAGGAGCCTTCGTATCTGCGGATTGCCTCCGCGGATGCCGATGGAGTCGCCGCCGCCATTGAGCGCGCTTCCCTCAAGGTGCGCAAGGCTCCGGCGAAACTGGAGAGCCTTGCCGGGGAGGAGAAGCCGCGGATTCCGAAACTTCCGGATTTCGTGGCGCCTTCTGAGAATCCCGCCGGAGTGTTTCAGCTGGATCTTCGGCGCTTCTGCAACATGGGGCTTGCCGATGACGCATCCGGAAACGGACGGGGCGGCTGGTCCGACGAGGGCGATCTCAACGACATGCGCGACCTGAAAACCGGCAGACGCACCTTCTACGGCGTTCCATTTGAGATTATTGATCCGAAAACAAACCGGAACCGGGCGGTTATCACGCTTTCCGGCGCCGCAAAATCCGCACTTCCCCGCGAGATCCGGGCCATCCCGGTGAACCGTAGGGCCAGAGCTCTCTATTTTCTCCATGCGGGATCCTGGAGTGCCAGAGGGGCAGTTCTGGAATATGTGATCCATTTCGAAGACGGAACAAAAGAGGTGGTGGAAATCAGGAGTCCCGAACACATCAACAACTGGTGGATCGGCTGGCAGGAAGGCGAGGTCTCGCGTCCGGTGCCCGTTCAGGTGAAGAATACAATCAGCGGCAAACCGGAGTGGCGCTACCTCCGCGTTTACGAATGGGAGAACAGACACGATCAATGGACACGCGGAAAAGGCGTGAAAATCCGGAGCATCGACATCCGCTCCCGCAATGCCGGCATGACGCCGATTGTAATTGCCATTACCGGCGTCTGATTTTCCCGGTCTCTTCTGAAAACGGACGGCCGTTTGGAACGGCGACATCCGCTCCTCCGCTGCGGCGATGCGGCGGAGGAGTTTCTGTTTTTCCGGAAATCTCCCTTTCCCCGGTATGAAAATTTCTCGTTTTATCCCGATCCGAACTTGCGATTAAATTGAACATATGCTATACTTATAAAAAGGAATTTCAGGAAATGGCGAATATTCTGAAGTGTGATCTGCTGTATCAAACATTGCGGGATCGGATTTTTTCCGGATATTATTCCGCGGGGATGTCGCTGCCGCGGGAGGTGGATCTTGCGGAGGAGTTCGGAGTGGCGCGCAACACGCTTCGCAGCGCTCTCGCGGGGCTGGAGAAGGAGGGACTGATCCGGCGGGTGAAGAGCAAGGGAACGTTTGTCCGGGGACGGAAACGGCGGAAACGGAATTATCTTCTGGTGTTGAATGAGGGAGGGGGAATCGAGAGTCCGTATCCATACATCGTGCCGAATTTGCAGACGGCAGCGGAGATGAGTGAAGTGGGGCTGGAGATTGTCTGCCGGAATTTTCTGCAGTCGCTTTCACGGGAGCGGGGGGCCGCGACGATTCGTTCGAGCGGCGTCAAAGGGGTGATTGTGCTTGCCAACAACATGCTGAAATCGGATCCGCTGTATGGGATTCTGAAGTCGTCGGGGGTTCCGGTCCTTTTGCCGCACGGGGCGAAATGGGATCGGGAGATGACGGGATTCGGCGTGCTGCGGATTGATTTTGCGAAGAGTCTGCGCGATGCGTTTGCGTATCTGAGCGGTCTGGGACATCGTCGGATTGCGCTTCTGGCGAAGGATTCCGGAGAGGACGGAAGAGGATGGAACTGTGCCCTGCGGAAGGAGGGGTTTCTGCGTTCGGAGGAGGATTTCATCGTTGTGCGGGAATACAGTCGCAGGGACTATTTTGCGATGCTGCGGGAGCTGGGAGTGTCGGAGGATCCGCGGCTGCTTCAGTTTTCGAAGGGGGATGCGCCGGGGATCCGGCGGAACGTCGAGACGCTGCTGAGTCTGCCGGAGCCGCCGACCGCGCTGATCGGTTTTTCCGATTTTTATGCGATGTATGCGATGCAGGAACTGAAGCTGCGGGGAATCCGGATCCCGGAAGAGATTTCGGTTCTCGGACTCTGCGGCTATCCGGGAGGGGCGTATCTGTCGCCGACGCTGACGACCATCGGATATCATTATGAGAGAATCGGATGGAAATGTCTGGAGCTGATGGGGAAGCTGGAGCGCATTGCGCAGGAGGGCGGAAAAATGCCCGATGTCATTATGGAACATCGGCTGATCATTCGCGAAAGCACAGCCGGGGTAAGATAGAAAAAGACCGGAGGCATTTTCCGGTCAGCAAGGGGAAAAAACATGTGGAACAAGAAGTTTGACGGTTCGGAACTCCAATTTGAGGAGAACGGCGTTTTTCAGCTTTCCGTGGATGCGTTTTGTCTGAAGCAGAACCATATTCGCGTGGCGTATGATGGAACGGAAGAGCCGATTGTCTGGCGGAAGGAGTGCGAGGAGGAGAAGCGGATCCGGTTTCACGGCCGGGAGCCGCAGGGGGAGTGGACCGTGGAGTTCCGTTTCGGGCGCGACGGGGAACTCTTTCTCCACTTTCGGGGAACGCGGAAGCAGACGGAGAAGCGTCTGACAATCGTGCTGCTGGATTTCCAGGATCTGGAGGCGGATCATCTTCTCGGACAGGGCATGTGCATGGGGCACTGCACCTCTCTTCTGTTTCCCCTGAACCAGGAGAGATCGTTCACAAGTTATTATCAGACCATGATTACCAAAGACGGGAAAACGCTTCAGATTGCCGTGCCCCTGATGGAAAAGCAGTGTTTGAAGATGGAAGGTTCGGCATTCGGGTCGCGGATCCGGAGCTTCTGTGTGAATACGGAACTCTCCTTTTACGAGGAACGGGAAATTGAACTGGATCCTGTTCAGCTCCGGGTATCCTCCAACGGGTTTGGCCTGATGACGGAATGGGCGGATGCGCAGCCGAAGCCGGAACAAATTCCGGAGGCCGTTCCCGGATGGAACTCGTGGGACTATTACCGCTGGACGATCACGGAGCAGGAGGTTCTGGAGAATGCCCGGTTCATTGCCCGGGATCCGGTCCTGAGCCGATATGTGAAGCGGATCATCGTGGATGACGGCTGGCAGTACTGCTATGGGGAATGGGAGGCCAATTCGCTCTTTCCGAGCGGGATGGAGTCGCTGGCCGGGGAGTTGTCCAGCATGGGATTCGAGCCGGGACTCTGGATTGCACCGTCCATTGTGGAGCCCCATGCCCGGATCGCGCAGATCGACAGCGGGATGCTGGGCTGCGGAGACAACGGGTTGCCGTGTCTCTGCTATGAATGTATGAGACGGGTCGGCTTTGTGCTGGATCCGACGCAGGAGAAGGTGCGGAAGTTTCTGTTTGATCTGTTTTTCCGGTACAGTGCCATGGGGTATCGGCATTTCAAGCTGGACTTTCTGGCGGCGACGCTGAAGGCCCCGCAGTTCCGTGACCGCCGGGTTCCCCGGAGCGCGATCATGGAGAAGCTGCTTGCACCGATCCGGAAAGCGACGGAAGGTCGTGCGCAGATTCTCGGGTGCAACTATCCGTATTTCGGGGGGCCGCGCCTGGTGGATTCCGTGCGGGTGGGAGGCGATATTCACGCGACCTGGGAGGGGATTACCGAGAATGTGATTTCCGTGGCCGCCCGCTTCTGGTCGAACGGAAGACTCTGGCGAAACGATCCGGATTTTGCGGTCTGCCGGGCGCTGGATACGGCGTCGGATCCGGATCTGACGCGTCTGCTCTGCTTTCTGGTGTTCAACGGTCCGCATGACAGGGAGAGGAATCATCTCGACCGACCGCTGGTGAATATCCGCAGACCGCAGTCGGAGATTCTGCTCAGTCTGGTGCTGATGGCGGCGGGTGCGGTGAATCTTTCGGACAAGATGACGCGCCTGAATGAATCGGGTCTGGATCTTGCCCGGCGGATTGTCTCTGCGGAATCCGGGGAAACGGGAATCCCGCTGGATCTGTTCCGGAGCGAGCGACCTTCCTGCTGGTATCAGAAACTCAAACGGGGGTATCGGGTCCTGCTGATTAACTGGAGCGACGACTCCGCGCTTCGCGAAGTGGAGCTTGCTCCTCTGGGAATCACGGCCTCCTCGGCGGTGAATTTCTGGACGGATGAGATCCTTCCGGTGGAACGCAACTGTTTTCGGGCCGAACTGCCTCCCCGCAGCTGTCTTCTCGGGGTGTTTGAGCGGTAGTGGCGGAAGCCGAAGAGGAGAACGCGCGGAAAACCGGGCCGGGGCGGTCAGTGGATGGGGCGGACGGCCTCGGCAAGCATGTCGCAGATGGAGCTGTCGAGAGAAATCCGCTGCTTCAGCCCGAAGGCCTTGGCTCTGGTGAGATCCGGGACGTAGCGCGGAGAAGGACGTCCGTCCCAGCTTTTCTGTACAAGGATGGGAAGGTCCGCGCCGGAGAGGGTCCGGACCCTCTCCGCCAGCTCCCGGATGGTGATCGGGATATCGGATCCCGCGTTGCAGATCGTTCCCGGCGGCGCGTTTTGCAGAAAGTGGAAGAGCCAGCCGGCGAGATCCCGGCTGTCAAGATAGCTCCGGACGGTTCTGCCATCGCCTTTGACCACGATCGGCCGTTTTGCCGCCGCATCGGCGAGAAAATTTCCCAGCGCATAGTGGCGATCCAGGGGGAGATCGGGGCCACTGAATGTGAAACATCTTGCAATACAGCAGGTTATGCCGGAATTTAAACAGAGTTCTTCCGCGTCCCGCTTTCCTTTCCCGTAGCAGGTTTCCGGAAGAGGAGGACAGGTTTCCGAAACAAATGGAACTCCTTGATCCTGAGGACCATACACGGCTCCGGAACTCAAATACAGAAGCCGCGGAGACGTGGATTTTTCTGCAAAATCCAGCAGATGGCGGGTCCCGTCGACAATGACGCTGTACATCTCCTCCGGCTGTTCCCGGATCATGACGGCATCGGCATCCGTTGCTCCATGAAGGATGAAATCGAAGTTTCCATCCGGAAACGGAAAGGTTCGGATATCTCCTTTCAGGAACGTCAAATTCAGATGCTTCCGGAAATGAGGGTAGGCCCGGTCAAACCGTTCCGGATCGCGGGAAAGCAGGGTGATCTGGAGCGTGGAGTGTGCCTGCTCCAGAAGCCGGAGCAGATTTTTTCCAAGGAATCCGGTTCCTCCTGTCAGGAAGAGACGTTTCCCGTCAAGAGTTTGGAGGTTGTTCATCGAAGTTAATCCGTTCTTCTTCAATGACTAAAGGCTTGTTTTTGACCTGCGTCCAGATCGCGCCGATGTATTCGCCGATGATCCCGATGCAGATCAGCTGGACCGCGGCGAAGAAAAAGAGTCCGATCATGATCGGCGCCAGTCCCAGTTCAAAGGTATCCCATCGGATCAGCTTCAGAATCAGATAGATCAGAGCGATGACCAGACTTCCCGCCGCCAGAAGAAATCCCGTGAAGACGGCCAGACGCAGAGGCAGCTTTGTATGATTGACAAATCCTGTGACCGCCATGTCATACAGCGTGAAAAAGTTGTTTTTTGTAATTCCCTGCATCCGTTTTTCCTGAACGAAAGGGATCTCGGTGCGCTGGAATCCGACTTCGCTGACGAGTCCCCGGAAGTAGGGATACGGTTCGTTGTACTGTTTCAGGGCGTTGACGAAGGCCCGGTCGTAGAGTCCGAATCCGGTGAAGCTGGGAATCAGCCGTCCTCCCTCCGCCGCCTTCGAGAGCAGCGTGTAATAGGCTTTCCGCAGAAGTTCGAGAGTCCAGCTGGCCCGGGTGCCGGAACGGATTCCGACGACCACTTTGCTTCCTTTTTCCCAAGCCTGAATGAAGTCGTCGATGAGTTCCGGCGGCTCCTGGAGATCCGAACACATGGTGACAACCGCGTCTCCGGTGCCCGAGAGAAACGCATTGAACGGGGAACGGATATGCCCGAAATTCCGGGAATTCAGAATCACTTTGAAGTGCTTGTCTTTTGCCGCGATGCCGCGGAGAATTTCGCGGGTGCGGTCGGTGGAACAGTTGTCTTCCAGAATAAACTCGTAGTCGTATTGCGGATGTTTTGCGAGAACGTTCCGGCAGCGGCGGTAGAGTTCTTCGATGTTTCCCTCTTCATTGTAGCAGCTTGCAGTGATGCTGATTTTTTTCCGATTCATGATTCCTGCTCCTTGTTTCGGGAAATGGCCATGTTCCGTTCGAGTTCCTCCCGCGGCAGGAAGGGGGCCAGATCTTCCAGCGGACGGGAAACCAGTCTTCCATCCGGAAGACGGCTGGAGGAGACTTTCGGACCCAGTTCCTCCAGAGGATCGGTCCGTACTTCACAGAGCACAGGTCCTTCTTCCGCAAGAATTTGCGAAATCTGTTCCTCCGCCTGCCGATTGCTGGAGAGCAGATACGTCCGAATTCCATAGGCCTCCGCAATGCGGCGGATCTCCGGCAGACAGACTCCGGAACCGGGATCGGAACCCACCCGGAACCCATGGAAAAAGGAGTTCTGGGTCAGCTTGATCGAAAGATATCCCTGATTGCTGAAAACAAATATCTTGATTGTAAGTCTATGATTCACAATGGTTTGAAGTTCCTGAAGATTCATCTGGATACTTCCATCGCCCGTGATGCAGACCACCGGTCTCTTTCGATCCGCCAGAGCCGCGCCGATTGCCGCCGGCAGGTCGTAACCCATTGAGGCGCAACCCTGATTGGCGAAAACGCGCATCCCCGGTTTGATCCGGATCGCCTGATAGGTGCTGGTATAAGCCGTTCCGTTGCCGGTAACGACGACGGCATTGTCCGCCAGAGCGTCGGAAAGGAGATCCGCAAAATAGTAGGTGCTGACGTAATCCGTTCGTTCCCTGTGAGTTGCAGTAACAACAGGGTACTGTTTCCTTTTTTCTCTGCAATAGGTGAGCCACTCTTCTTCCGCTCCCGGCAGCGGCGTCGGCTGCGCCTCCAGGAGAGCCTGGATCATTCGTCCGGCATCCGCATGGATCGGATAGCTGACCGGAAACAGCGGACGTTTCAGTTCTCCGGGATCCACATCCACCATGATTTTGAATGCCCTGGGCGCGAAGGTGTCAAAGGAGTACCCGGTCATCCGGATTCCCATGCGCGTTCCAAGGATCAGAAGCAGATCGGCGTTCTGCACGATGAAGTTGGCGGGTCGTTCCCCCAGAATTCCCGGCCGCCCGAAAAAAAGCGGGGAATCCGAGGCAATCAGATCAATTCCGGAGATCGCGGTCAGGACCGGAATGCCGAGGCGTTCCGTCAGCTGGCGGAACGCCTTCACGCCGCCCGCCAGACGGATTCCGTTTCCGGCGATCAGTGCCGGACGTTTTGCCGTGCGCAGTTTTTCCAGCACATAAGCGACATCCTCCCCCGAGGGCTCCGGCGGCGGTTCCCGCAGAAACACGGGCTTCCGGAAGGAGTCCTTCATTTCCGCCGCCTGAACATCCAGCGGAATGTCCAGCCAGACCGGTCCCGGCCGCCCCGAACTGCAGAGCACCAGCGCCTTCTCCAGTTCATAGCGGATCTCCTGCGGATCCCGCACGCAGACCGCGTATTTCGTGATCGGCCGGACCAGATCAATGATGTTCAGCTCCTGATCCCCGATCTGCCGAACCTGCAGATGCGGCCAGTTCGAACACATGGTTTCCGTTTTGACCTGTCCGGAGATCACCAGCATGGGAATGGAATCCAGCCAGGCTCCGGCGACTCCTGTCAGCGCATTCGTTCCTCCGGGACCCGTTGTGACCGAAACGATTCCCGGACGGTTCCGGATTCTGGCATACCCTTCCGCCGCCATCGCGCACGCCTGCTCATGAAGACAGCAGACGTAATGCAGACGCTTTTCCCGTCCCAGGGCGTCGTTGAGGTGCATGGCTCCGCCTCCCGTGACCAGAAAAACCGTGTCGGCTCCCCGATCCGCCAGCGTTTTGAAAATGTAATCCGCCACTCTCATTTCCGTTCCCCCAGACAGAACGAGCGGATGCATTCGATCATGTAATCCACTTTTTCCTTCCCCATGCCCGGATAAACGCCGATCCAGAGGGCATTGTTCATGAAGACGTCCGTATTCTGCAGCGAACCGACGATCCGGTAGTCGATCCCTTCTTTGAGATTCTCAAAGCATGGGTGATGTATCAGATTGCCAGCAAACAGGTTGCGTGTTTGAATTCCGCATTTTTCCAAGTGCGCTGCAAATGCGTTTCTGGTAAAATCCGCCTCCGGGGTCAGCGTCATGAGAAAGCCGAACCAGGCGGGGTCGCTTTCCGGATAGCGGGAGAAGAGACGCAGCTGCGGCAGATCGTTCAGCGCCTCATACAGACGTTCGAAGTTCTCTTTCCGTCTGCGGAGGAAGCCGTCCAGTTTTTTCAGCTGAGCGCATCCGATCGCCGCCTGCATTTCCGTGGCTTTCAGATTGAATCCGAAATGGCGGTAGACATATTTGTGGTCATAGCCGTCGGGCAGATGGTTCCAGTGATGGGTGAAACGACAGGAACAGCTGTTGTCGCATCCGGGCGGGCACCAGCAGTCGCGTCCCCAGTCCCGGAGAGAGAGCGCGATCTTCTTCAGAAGAGGATCGTTCATATACACGGCCCCGCCTTCTCCGGTGGTCAGATGATGCGGTGGATAAAAACTGGAGGTGGCAATGTCTCCCCAGGTTCCGGTGAGACGGCCGGCAAAGCGGGAGCCGAGCGCATCGCAGTTGTCTTCGATCAGCCAGAGAGCGTGTTCGTCGCAGAACTTTTTTATCTCATTGAGCTGGAACGGATTCCCAAGAGTGTGAGCCAGCACGAGCGCTTTCGTTTTCCGGGAAAGCGCTTCGGAGAGTCCCGAGGGATCCAGATTCGCGGTTCCGGCATCCACATCCAGAAATACCGGAATTGCCCCGTATTGCAGAATCGGGGCAACCGTGGTCGGAAATCCTGCCGCGACGGTAATGACTTCATCACCGCGACGAATCCGGCGATCCCCCAGAAGCGGTGATGTCAACGTCATGAACGCCAATAAGTTGGCCGAGGAGCCGGAATTGACGAAAAGAACATGATTCACTCCCAGAAATTCCGCAAGTCCCGTTTCAAACTGTCGGGTGAACCGTCCCGATGTCAGCCAGAAGTCCAGCGCCGAGTCCACCAGATTTTCCAGTTCCGATTCGTCAAAGACGCGTCCGGCATACTGGATTTTGCTTTTCCCGGGCACAAACGGCGCATTCTGTTCCGGTTCCAGAAGCAGATGGTAATACTCTGCGGTTTTCTGCAGAATCTCTCTGCGGAGTTGCTCTTTTTTTACTTCGTCCATATCAGGCCTTCTTGTTCCGCATCGGAGAGATATTGATGCAAGTCCTTGTCCGTGTTGATCTTGTTGCAAGTGTAGTAGTCCCGGTACCAGAGCGCGGTCCGTTCCATGGCGCGGTCCGTGTCCCAGACCGGGCGCCAGTGCAGCTGACGATACGCTTTCGCACTGCTGAGTTTCAGTTTCGACGCTTCGTGCGGTCCGCCATCCGGAGCCGGGCGGAAGCGGATGCGATCCCAGTGTGTCTGCAGCGCTCCGGCGGTTTCCAGAACCGTCCGCTCCTCCGTTTCCGCTGGTCCGAAATTCCAGGGAGAGGCAACTCTCTTTTTTCCTTCCATAAGACGTTGTCCCAGAAAAAGATATCCCGAAAGCGGCTCCAGAACATGCTGCCAGGGCCGCACCGCTCCGGGATTCCGCAGCGGTTCGATTCTCTTCAGCGACGCGGACTTCATCAGATTCGGAACCAGACGATCTTCCGCCCAGTCTCCTCCGCCGATCACATTCCCCGCCCGCGCACTCGCCAGAAGCAGATGATGGGTCCGCCCATACTCCTCCGGTGCGAAAAACGACCGGCGGTAGGAGGAAATGACCAGTTCCGCGCATCCTTTCGACGCGCTGTAGGGATCGTATCCGCCCATGGGATCGCTCTCCCGGTATCCCCGCTCCAGATTCCGGTTCTCATAACATTTATCGCTCGTGACCGCCACCACCGCCCGGACCGATTCCGTTTCCCTCACCGCTTCCAGCAGATTCACCATCCCCAGAACATTTGTTGCAAATGTTTCCACGGGATGAAGATAGGAATACCGAACAAGTGGCTGCGCCGCCAGATGGAAGATGATTTCCGGCTGAAATTCCCCGAGAATGCGTTTCAATTTCTCCAGATCCCGGATGTCCTGCGTCTCCGAGCGGATGCCGTCAAGTCCCAGCAGATCGTAATGACAGGGATCCGTTCTTGTCTCCAGCGAGATTCCGCAGAGTTCCGCACCCGCCAGCTTCAGCCAGGCGCAGAGCCAGGAGCCTTTGAATCCGGTGTGTCCGGTAATCAGAACTCTTCTCCCTCGATAGACATCCGCAAACAATTCTTATCTCCAGTTGACCGTCCAGGGAGCGTTTCCCCGGTTCCACAACTCGTTGAGCAGCTGGTATTCCCGCGGGGTGTCCATGCACTGCCAGAATCCTTCGTGGCAGAAGGGAACCATCTGGGAATCGGCGACCGCGGCGAGCATCGGCTCCTTTTCAAAGCTCAGCGACACATCCCCCGAAAGATAGCGCGGGATGAACTCCCGGTTCACCACCATGTATCCCCCGTTGATGTAACCCTCCGGTTTCGCCGGTTTTTCCTCGAATCCGCGGACCAGTCCGTCGACGATGTTCATCGCACCGAACCGGCTCGCCGGGTGCACCGCCGAACAGGTCAGCAGTTTGCCGTGTTTCCGATGAAAGCGCAGAAGATCGGCGATGTTGATGTCCGCCAGGCCGTCCCCGTAGGTGAGAAAAAACTCCCGGTCGGACTCTTTCAGATAACGCGAGGCGCGGTAGACGCGGCAGCCGGTCATGGAGTCCAGTCCCGTTCCCGCCAGTGTCACCTGCCAGTCGTCCGCCTCGGAACTGCCGTGGTAGAGGATGCCGGGATCGTGACCCAGACGGATCGTCACATCGGTCGTGCGGATGTGGTAGTTGACAAAATAATCAATGAATTTCTCTTTTTTGTAGCCGAGACAGAGAATGAAGCGCTTGACTCCGAACGCCGCAAAACAGCGCATGATATGCCAGATGATCGGCTGCTCCCCGATTTCCACCATCGGTTTCGGCAGCAGCTCCGTCACTTCCATCAGACGGGTTCCGCGGCCGCCGCAGAGAATCACGGCGGGGGGCATCTCCTCGTTTCTGTTCTCATCCTGCATAGACCCAATCCTCTCCATTCCGAATCAAGATAATATATGGGTGTGTCTCTCAGATTCAAATGATTTCCGGCGGAAAATGAATTTTTTTCTTTTCCCTTGACTCCACCCGCCTTTTCATTTATAGTACCGGAAAACAGAGGGAGAGATTTCTTATGCCAAAGACATCCTGCACGCCGTATCCGAAATTTGAACGGGACTCGTATGACTGGGACGAGCGCTATCGTCTCTGCTGTGAACAGGCGAAGGCCCGCCGCGCCGACATCGTTTTCATCGGCGATTCCATTACGCATTTCTGGGATTCCGCCGCAAAACCCGTTTCTCACGGAGGTCCCGTCTGGGACCGCCTCTTTTCCCGACGGAATGTTCTCAATATCGGATTCGGATGGGACCGCACGCCCAATGTGCTCTGGCGTCTGGAGCATGGACATTTTGAAAATCAGAAACCCAAAGTTGTTGTCCTGAATATCGGAACCAACAACCTGACCGGAACCGCCAACTATCCCGGCGACACTCCCGAGGATACCGCCGACGGGGTCCTCGCGGTGATCGACAAACTGCAGGAGCTCTCTCCGGAAAGCCTCATCGTCTCCATGGCGATCTTCCCCCGGAGCGACGGCGGACCGGAACGCGCTCAGATGGTCACCCGGACCAATGCGATCGTGACGGAAAAACTCAAGGGACGGCCGAATGTTCTCCGGCTCGATCTCACCAGGCAGTTTCTGAATCCCGACGGTTCGCAGAACGAGGAGCTCTTCCGCGGCGGGTGTCATCTTTCCTACGCCGGATATGAGGTCTGGGGAGCCGCTCTTCTCCCCGTTTTCGACCGGTACGTCGGGCCTCTCCCGGAAGAATGAGTCCCGGAACGGGGCCTCTTCCCGTGGGATCGCCGTTCGCGGAGGCGTGGAGAATTTCTCAGTTCTGCCGCTCTCTCTCCTCCATTTTCCGGTAGAACGCTCTCGGCGACATGCCCGAATACTGCTTGAACTGCCGGGAAAAGGAGAAGGCGTCGGGATATCCGAACCGTTCCGCAATCTCCTTCACCGGAAGACGCCGGGAGCGCATCGTGATGAGGATCAGCTCCAGTTTCTTCCGGAGACGGTATTCCATGGGCGCAATGCCGTAATACTCCTTGAAGATCCGCCGGAAATTGGTCTGACTCATGCTGGCGGCATCCGCCAGATCCCGAAGCGTGATTTTTTCCCGGAAATCCTTTTCCAGCAGTCGGATCGCCTCCTCCATCTCGCTCCGGTAGAGCGTCAGGACCGTGTCGCGGGGAAGAAAGAGCGACATGGCAAATTCGGAAAGGTGCATCATCGCAAGAAGAACACGCGTTTCACTTTCAAAACGCAGTTCGTCGATCAGTTCGTCAAATTTCCGGCAGACGGGAGTGTCAATCCCGATCTCCCGGACCAGCATTTCCCGCGGACAGCCCGAATGGGTCATGAAAAATGCGTACTGCTCCTGCGGCAGCACTATATATTTGTCCAGATAGAGTCCCCGGTCGTGATGCTGATCGTAATGCAGGACAGGATTTTTCAGAATGAGCGTGCCCGGATGAAACGGATATTTTCTTCCGTTGTCCTTCTGCACATATTCCCCCGTTCCGGCGAGAATGTAGCAGAATGAGGCCGTGTTGCTTCCGATGTTCGGCCGGACCGACGGCTCCTGGAAAAACTCCCGGCTCGTACCTGCCCGGAACAGCGAACCCCTCCGGTAAACCAGGAGCCGTTCCGTTCGATACCCCTTCTCCTGTATCATTTTCATCATGGACCCTTTCCTCTGATTCCTTTCTACCTTACAGGAGCGTTTCGAAAATGTCAAACGGGAAATGGACAAATATGATATGTTTTTGGGCAGATCGAACATTCCGGATTCCTTTCCTCTGTGCTATAATGTAAGAAACGAAACCGTACAGGGAAGGGAGAGTGTGCATGAAACAATCCAATTTTACCTTGATAGAACTCCTCATCGTTATTGCCATCATTGCCATATTGGCGGGACTGCTTCTGCCTGCTCTCCAGTCCTCCAGAGAGAAGGCAAATACCATCTCCTGTGCGGGAAAACTGAAGCAGATCGGGTTTGCCCTGATTTCCTATTCCCACGACAACGACGACTGGATCAATCCCACCAAAATGTCGGCCGAGGTGCCAGGGCTAGCTTCCGATTTGTCCTCGACATGGATGTTCCGGATTGCCGGATACTCTCCCAAATTTGAGAATCGTTCGTATGGTCTGAACTGGAATGGGTTGAACGGCGGCTTTTTTCGCTGTCCGTCTGAAACCAGACCCGTTTCCTGGGGACCTGTCCCCGGTGTTTCGGATAAGTTCCAGAGTACTCATTATGGTCTGAACCGCTATCTTGCCGGCGATGCGAGCGGAGTGGAGATGGCGTCGTATCCTACCCATAAAGTCCGGGTCGTTTTTTCCGCCTCCAAAGCCATTTATCTGGCAGATACCGGGAACTACTATGGAACTCTCAACCGGGCCATTCAGATTCAATACCGCCACAATGGAAAGGATGGACGGAAAACGTCGGAAATGACGGTTACTCCGCCCCTGACATCCGTGGGAAACATCGCCTATGTGGATGGGCACGTCGGCAATGACGATTTCCGGTCGCTTCTGAACATTCCCGACCAGAACGGCGTTCCCAGCAGCGCTGAAAACAACCCAAACGCTTTTACAGCCGGATTTAAAAAATAATTATAAAGAACAAGGAGAGGATATTTTTCATGAGATCATTGTATTTGTCTGTTGTTCCGGTTTTGTTCACTGTTCTGATCCCGCTTGTCCGTGGCGAGGTGAACGGACCGGATTTCATTCCGCCTTTCGAGGTGAAGAAGTCGGTCCGCCAGAATCCGGTGCTCGAAGTGAAATCGTTCATTGATTCCAAAACGAAGCGCTCGATCGATTCCCCCTCTCTGCGTGTCGGAAACAAGAGCCTCACGGTCCGGGAGTTCGAGTCGAATCGGATGACCGGCGACCGGGATTATGCCGTTTCCCTCTATCTCAATAAACGGTACGCCTTTTCGTTCCTTTTTGCCGGATCGTATCGCAATGCCGACGGAAAATGGATCGGATTCACCCAGAACTATCAGCACGACAAAGTGAAACTTCTGTATGACAGGAAGGCCGGAACCATTGAGTGGAAAAATCCCTATCGGCTGCCCGACGGCAGAAGCACCGAGTTTTCCTATCGCCTGAAATCCCTGGGCGACAGCAGAATCGAGCTTTCCTGGAACCTCGGCTGTTCCGAAAAGGAGTGTGCGGATTTCAAGGCAAAGGGTGCGCTTATGCAGGGATGCATCCTCTATTTCGACATACCGGACTATCGCCGGCAGAGTCTGCAAATCAACGGCAAGGCTCTGGAGTATACGTCCGAATCCGTTCTGAAAAGCAAAGACGGGAACCGGATCCGCGTCTGGTCCGGCGTTCTGAAGCGTCTGGATTTCAATTCCTCTTCTCCGGGAAACGGTTTCACGATCACTTCCGATTCAAACCTGAGCGGGAGTGCCACGGAATCCTATCGCTGGAAGCGCACCTCCCTGGGGTTCCAGCTTAACAACAGGGCTCCGCAGGGAAGTCTGGTGATCGACTTCGGGGCCGCCGCACTTGCGAAAGGCGATCTTCCCCCGCCGGTGGAAGGAAACGATCTCTGGGCGCAGGACGCTCTGCATCTGCCGCTCTCCCCGACCCGGAACCTTTTCCCGAATCCCAGTTTCGAACAGGGGTTCCGCTACTGGCGCTGGCAGGAGGGCGGCGCTCAGTATTCCCGCTCGGCGGTCAAACGTTTTGCGATCGATTCGACTGTCGCAAAATTCGGGAAAAGTTCATTTGTCTTCAACCCGGCTCAGTACGGAGTCTCCGCTCCGATGAGTTTTTCGCTGCCCGGACGCAAGGGGCAAATCTACACCATCAGCTTCTATGCCAAGGCGGAAAAGCCGGACGCTTCGATCCGCTTCGCCCTCAGCAGCCGCAAGCAGGGCGGCCACTTTCCGCGCTCCTATACCGAACGCTGCAAACCGTATCCGCTGACGACGGAGTGGAAACGCTTCTCCACAACGTTCACTTCCGACGGCGCTCCCGTTGCGGTCGTTCTCGGTTCCGACGGACGGCGCGGCAAAGTCTGGCTCGACGGAATTCAGTATGAACGCGGAAGCAAGGCCACTGAATTTGTCTCCTCGCCGCTGGAAGGCGTTCTGAAGACCTCTCATCCGGACAACAACATCGAATTCGGAACCCCGATCCGGGCGGAATTCGAGGTCTCCGGAAAAGAGGGAACCGCCGGTTCCGCGGAATTCACGCTGATGGATTTCTACAAAAAGGTCCTCTGGAAGAAAACGCTTCCTGTTCAGGCCGGAAAAACCGTTGACCTGCCGTTCGATTCACTCGGACTTGCGCCGGGC
This sequence comes from uncultured Victivallales bacterium, assembly GCA_944390735.1. Taxonomy (GTDB): domain Bacteria; phylum Verrucomicrobiota; class Lentisphaeria; order Victivallales; family UBA1829; genus UBA1829. Next base: position 66,464 of record CALXRL010000059.1, read on the forward strand.
CCCGGCATTCTCCGCGTCCGCTACACGGTTCCCGGAAC
>CALXRL010000060.1 GCA_944390735.1 uncultured Victivallales bacterium
TAGTGTGGTTTCTGTTGCGAGTCGTGATCCTTTCACGTCGTCGCCTTATTCTCAGTAGCACACTTTTTTAGGTTCAGCCATCTTTTTTTACAATTTACACCTGCTTTCTTTTACCATAGCAACTTTCATTATGGAAGAAGTTCCGGAGATCGGGAAATTTTAACGGAGTTGCGGGAACTATCCCTCAACTCCGTTTTTTTATGGACCGGTCAGTGTATCATGACCGCGGGAAAAGACGATGCATTCTTCGCGCAGACCGGATTGCAAATTTGCTCCGACACTTCACAACCTGTCTTTCCTGATTTTATGCAGAAAAAGAATAATTATAACTATGATAATATGGTCAAAAGAAGAATCTCCGCTTAAATTATTCATCTTCAGACAGCGGGAACAGCCTTTATCCGGGAGATTCCAATACCTGTTCGTGTTCCCTGCTGCTATAAGAACATGGGGCAATGAGGCGGGCTGCCGGGCAGCAGACAGCCCGCTGCGTTGCCGTCATTCCAGATCCTGCGTCTGTTGCGGGCCTGACCAAAGACGGTAGTTCCTGCAATCGGTCACCCACCGGGTTCCCGGGCTGTCAGTTGTCGGGATACGTCCTCCGAGGAGCGGACCGGCATTACCGCCAACATAGACGAAATTGATCGAGTTGTTGTGCTTCAGCTGGACTTTGGCCTTATTCCAATCGGTTATACCAATGGTATAGGAGCCGCCACCGCCGGCGACCCCGTCAAAAACAACACAAGTTGCGGAGGGGAAACGCACCTTGCTTACTCTGCGGATGGCGTCACCACAATAATCAATGATCCCATTCCCCGTATAATTGATCTCACCGTTAAACTTGTTCAAAGGATAAACAGTGTTGCAGCGGAGACCGCGTCGAAAGAGATCCCTGGAACAGGCGGTCCAGTTCTCTGAGCTCCATTCCTCTTTGCAGCCAAGATAAACAGCAATGCGGTCCCACCACATCATATTGGCGCCGTCGAATGTCCTCCGCGAATAGGGGATATAATCCCCGTTGTCGCTTATGTACATATTATACGCTACTCCATACTGCTTCAGAGTACCGAGACAGCTCGTGGCATTCGCTTTTTCCCGGGCCTTGTTCAGGGCAGGAAGAAGCATAGCCGCAAGGATAGCGATGATCATAATCGTTATGAGGAGCTCTATAAGGGTAAAATTTCTCTTTATTCTGTTATTCATTTTGGATTCACCTGTTTGTTCAGAGACCAGCCGCCTTTCAAAGATTCAAGCAGAGGTTCGTTGATCGGATAATCCTTGCCATCGCGCCGTTGAGCATGAAGCGCCATGGTATTCGGATCCGTTGTTTCACGGAAATTCCAATAAGCCCAGTGATAACCGAGCTCTTCAAAAATGGCGATACGGTCCGCAGTGGTTCTCGCCTGATAACCTTCCGGTCCGACCTGACGCTCCACGGCGAATTCCCCGACGAAGACGGGAACATTGTACTTGCGGGCAAATTCCGCCGTCGTTTTCAACGCCTGACGGATCGAATTCCGCGTCATGAGTTCAAGCCCCATCCAACAAATGCCGAGATAAGAGTTTCCTGTCGCGTTTTTCGTTTTAATCCAGCCGGAAACTTTAAGTTCCGCGCCATGACGGACAGGGATTTCCGGACTGATCCAGCCGTGATATTCGGTTGTCCCGCGAACAGCCAGCGAACCCGGAGCATCATGTCCGACCGCTTTGTCATAAAATTCGGAAGGAAGTTCCCCACGCTCTTTTTTGAATGTTTCCGGTCCCTTGTCAAACGACCATTTTCCGAGGACCTTCCCGGTCTTGACATCCGTTACAGACACGTCGTCGAACCACGCAGTCCCGCTGTTGACATCAGAACGGAGCATCAACCGGACCTTTGTCGGGAATTTTTCGGGGTGGTCCAGTTTGTAGACCCGTTCATACCATGTCCATGGAAGCGAGCCGGAGACGCCGTCGCGTTCACCGGAGTTGCCGAGCCAGTCGGCCGGCCATGATCCCTGATAATAATGAAAGGTGTAGAGAACGTTCGGATCATCCTGTTTGGCGAATTTGTCAAGACTGCTTTGATGAATGCTGCCATCATCACCGGAGACAACAAGCATTTTGTCCGAGTCGACTTTGCGGATGCCGTCAATAACCGCTTTCACGGTTTTCTGATAGAGAGCATGATTATTCGGCAATGTATCAGGCTCATTCATGAGTTCGTACGCGGCAACGGTGGTAACATTGCCGTAGCGGCGCGCGAACTGCTGCCAAAGAGCAATAAAATTGCTGAGATCTTTCTTATTCTTGTAAATGCCGCAGTGCTCTTTTGCTTTTCCGCCCGGAACATCATGCATGTCGAGAATGACATAGATCCCATATTTTCCCGCCCATCCGATGACCTCATCCATCGCTTTGACTTTCTGCTCGTCGAGCTGAACAGTTCCGGGCAGGACAAAACGGTCCCAGAAAAAGGGCAGACGGATAACGTTTGCACCCCATTCCGCGCAGCGTTTCATATCATTTTCGGTATAGCGAGTTCCCTCCAGCTGCCACCAGCCCCAGTTGATTCCGCGCAGACGAATCGGTTTTCCATTCGCCATAACTTTGTTTCCCTCAACGTGAAGCGGCGCGAGCGCTTCTGCGCAGAAAGCATCGGACAGCAAAAAGATGCCACAGGCAAAAATTGCCCCCAAGATTATTTTTCTCATCATGCGAAAAAATCCTTATAATAGTTGTTACCTGTTATCGGAAAAAATCGGAAAAGTTCAGGCCCGGAACAAATTTACGATTGATTTCCTTCCGTAATTATAATATATTTCATCAAAAAAAACAAGGGATTTAAAATTTAATAAAGTATCAATTATCACCGGAGCGTCAAATGCAGGAAAACACATCTTATACACGTTCAAATTTGCAGATCGACCAACGTGTTTCACTCCCGTTTTACCCTAATGGCACAGGGATAAGCACATTGGAAAAAGGACAAAAAGCAGTATCTGAAGCGGCGATAAAATCCTTTGTGGAAATCATCTGGGGACTCGAAGGCATTGGAGAAGTCGTTCTTTATGAACAGAAATTCCAAATCCATAAAAACGATGTATTCTTCTACTTGCCCGGTGAACGGCATCTGCGCTATGCTCTTTCCAAAACCTGGAAATTGCGCTGGCTCTGTTTCGACGGACCATTTGCCGAAGCGTTTCTGCTTTCCTACCGGTATCCACGCCTCCAGCACGCACTCCAACCGTACCCTGCCGAACGTTTTGCGGAACTGGAACGCATCATCAGCGAAAACGACTCTTTTCTTGTACGCAAATCAGCGGCTCTCATTATGGAACTGCTCGCATACTCCGCTGGAACAAGTTGCTCAAGCAGAGGCGAAAAAATCGCAAAACAAGCACTGGAACTTATCACGATCCAGCTTTACGACCCGTTCTTCAATGTCGACTCACTGAGCGAATCGCTTCATATTTCAAAGAATCGTCTGATCAATCTTTTCCGCGAATACACAGGCAAAACTCCGGGACGTTACATTCTGGACTGCCGCCTGGAACAGGCAGTGGCGCTCCTGCGCGGAACGGACGCCCCTGTCCGCGAAGTCGCGCTCCGCTGCGGCTTTTCCGAATCCCGCACGTTTACGCGATTTATCAAACGCGCACTTGGAGCTACTCCGCTGGAGGTGCGGAAGAACAATCTGTGATCATTCCGGATCCGGAAATTCCCAAATACAGGAAAGCCGAAACAATGGCTACAGGAAAGCTCCCAGTCCTCCACAGGCGGACAACATACCGGAACGGACAGAGCTTTCCGAAACCGTCCCGACGTCGATTCTCCTGACAATCATCAGAAAATTCCCGGTTGATTTTTCATTCCGCTCTTGATTTTTATTATTATCAGTATTGTATTTTATTATAAACAATAATATTTTCATCATTAATGAAAGAGTATCATTATGGTGCAGGCCATTGAACGGTGCGACCGGATTTTACGGATTGCCGCACATTCTCCCGGTGGAGTGAAACTGAACGATATTGCGGAACAGATGGAACTTAAATACAGTACCGTCTACAATCTTGCCGCAAGTCTTCTTCAATGCGGGATGCTGGAGAAGGAAGAAAATCTTTTCTTTCCGGGACCTGCATTCGGAGAACTGAATACGCTCCGCCGGAACCGGCTGTATCTCAATCACATGCGGAAAGAGATCATCCGGCTGAGCCGTTTTTCCAAACCGCATTCTTTTGTGTTTTCCATTCCGCACGGAACACAGATCCATGCACTGCTGTGGAAAGAGATCGAGCAGCGCGAACCGCAGCGGGTCTTACAGTTTCTTCCCCCGCTGGATTCGGTGGCGGGACTCGTCATGCTCGCCTGGCTGCCGCCGAAAGAGGCGGAACAGATGCTCGCCGCCCATCTTGCCGATCCCGTTTTCATACAGAAATGGAACGGCTCAAGAGAAAAACTGGACAGAAGCCTTGCACTCTGCCGGCAAAACGGCTACTCCGCACTTCCGTATGAGGCGCCCGGAACTCTGCGGATCGCAGTCCCTGTATTCGGCGACCGGACCTTTATCGGCGCACTCACTTGGACCCGTCGCACCAGTGATCCCTCCGAACTCGAAGCAATGCTTCCGCACCTGCGGGATCTGGAAAATCCGCAAACAGAACCAACCACGCCCGAAACACCGTTTCAGGCATAAAAAAAGTTGCTATGGTAAAAGAAAGCAGGTGTAAATTGTAAAAAAAGATGGCTGAACCTAAAAAAGTGTGCTACTGAGAATAAGGCGACGACGTGAAAGGATCACGACTCGCAACAGAAACCACACTA
>CALXRL010000061.1 GCA_944390735.1 uncultured Victivallales bacterium
ATCGGGATCTTGATTTGAACTCAAAATCCCGAAAAAAAGACAAAAAAATGGTGGAGTATAGGAGACTTGAACTCCTGACCCCCACACTGCCAGTGTGGTGCTCTAGCCAACTGAGCTAATACCCCATCCTGTTCGGATTCCGTAATATAATTTTCTTTTATGAAAATGCAAATGAAAAAATAACTTTTTTTCTCTTTCCCTCGATTTTCCTCTCCATTTCCAAACGGAAAAAGTTGAAAAACAGACGTTCAAGGTGTACATTGAACCGTACTCACTTATCACTAGAATGGAGGCTATTTATGCAGGCATTGGAACGCAATCCGAAATTCCTCGGAAGAAAAGGCCCTGTTGTCCTGGTCATCATGGACGGCGTCGGCATCGGCAAATACAAGGAAGGCGACGCGGTGCTGGATTCTCCCACCCCCTTCCTCCATAAACTCATGAAAACTCTGCCGTTTACGACACTCAAAGCTCATGGAACCGCCGTCGGACTGCCTTCCGATGCCGATATGGGCAACAGCGAAGTCGGCCACAACGCCATGGGGTGCGGCCGCGTCTTCGCCCAGGGCGCCAAACTCGTATCCGAGGCAATCAAGTCCGGAAAAATGTTCGAGGGAGCCACCTGGAAAAAAGCTGTCGAAGAGGCTAAAAAAGGCGGAACCATGCATTTCATCGGACTCTTTTCCGATGGAAATGTGCACAGCCATATCGATCACCTGAAAGGCATGATCGAACGGGCTGCCGCTGAAGGAGTGAAAAAAGTCCGCATCCATGCCCTCCTCGACGGCCGCGATGTCCCGGAAACCTCCGCTCTCGACTACGTCCTCCCCTTCGAGGAGTATCTCAAAAACATCAACGCACGCGGCTTTGATTACCGCTTCGCTTCCGGCGGCGGTCGAATGAACATCACCATGGACCGCTATGGCGCCAACTGGGATATGGTGCGCAGAGGATGGGAAACTCATGTCGCCGGCAAGGGACGTTATTTCAAAACCGTCGCGGAGGCCATCGAGACCCTGCGCGCGGAAACCAAGGCGATCGACCAGGATCTGCCGCCCTTTGTCATTTCCGATGATGGAAAAACTCCCGTCGGTCCCGTCAAGGATGGCGACGTGGTGATCTATTTTAACTTCCGCGGCGACCGCGCCATCGAGATCAGCGAGGCCTTCGACAAGCCCGATTTCGATAAATTCCAGCGCGATCCCATGCCCCGCGTCTTCTATGCAGGCATGATGGAGTATGACGGCGATCTCCATATTCCAAACCATTATCTGGTCAATCCGCCGGAGATCACCGACACGCTCGGAGAATACCTCTGCGCCAGCAATGTCCGCCAGTTCGCCATCAGCGAAACCCAGAAGTACGGCCACGTCACCTACTTCTTCAACGGAAACCGGACCGGTAAATTCGATGAGAATCTGGAAACCTATCAGGAAATTCCTTCCGACATCATTCCGTTTGAGCAGCGTCCGTGGATGAAGTGCGCCGAGATCACCGATGCGGTCATCGCCGCGATCGAATCCGGAAAATATCAGTTCATCCGTCTGAACTTCCCGAACGGGGACATGGTGGGACATACCGGAATCTATCAGGCGGTGCAGGTCTCCATGGGCGCGCTTGACATCTGTCTGGAGCGACTCTACAACGCGGTGCGGAACGCCGGCGGAATCATGCTCGTGACCGCCGACCACGGAAATGCCGACGATATGTACGAACACGATAAGTCCGGAGCCGTCAAACTGGACAAGAACGGCGAGCCGCGCCGCAAGACCAGTCACTCCCTGAACCCGGTCCCCTGCTTCATCTACGATCCCGATTACAAGGGAGAGTATTCGCAGGAGCTTAACACGGGACTCGGAATCAGCTCCATTGCCGGAACCTGCGCCGAACTGCTCGGCTTCAAGGCTCCCGCCGATTACGACAAACCCGTGATCAACTGGAAGTGACCGGATGAGCAGCACGCCGATTCTGCTGGTGGATTCCTTTGCCCAGATCTACCGCTGTTACCATGCGGTCCGGCATCTTTCAACCGCGGACGGCGTGCCGACCAACGCCGTTTTCGCCATGACGAAATTCCTTCTCAAACTGGAGAAGGAGCATCCGTCGGAAAACGGCGCGTTTGTGTTTGACAAGGGAAGACCGCGTTTCCGCATGGAACTGGCGCCGGACTACAAGGCCAACCGGCCTCCGATGCCGGAGGAACTGCGTGTCCAGCTGCCGGTGATCCGCGAACTGATCCGGGACTTCGGATGGAGCATCGTCGAGCACGAGGGGTATGAGGCGGATGATCTGATCGGATCCATTGCCGTCGCGTTCCCCGGGCACCGGATCGTCATCTTTTCCGGAGACAAGGATCTCTCCCAGATGATCGACGACCGGGTGGAGATGCTTGTGCCCGATCCCGCAGGTTCCGTGACCAGACGCGGAACGGAGGAGGTCGTGAAAAAGTTCGGGGTGCCTCCTTCCGGGATCGTCGATTATCTGGCGCTGATCGGGGATGCGTCCGACAACATCCCCGGTGTGGAGGGCGTCGGTCCCAAAACCGCTGCCGCTCTGCTTCAGCAGTTCGGATCCGGGGAGGAGATCTTCCGCCGCTTGAACGAGGTCAATCGCGAATCCCTCCGGACAAAGCTGGAGGGGGCAAAGGAGCTGTTCGAAAAAAATGTCAAGCTGGTGCGTCTGGATACCGCGCCTCCGGAGAATACCGTCTGGGAGCTCCGGAACCTGAAACGCTCCGCGCCCGATTACGCAAAGATCCGGGCCGTCGCCGGAAAAATGGAACTGAAAAGCATTCTCCGGGAGATTGATGCAATTGCAGGACCCGGACCGGGGGAGGATCTTTTCGCACCCTCCGCCCCGGCGGTCCCTGAAAAGACGGAGCCGACCGGAAAAACAGAGGCGTCTTCCAATATGACGCAGATGGATTTGTTCTGATGGAGGAGCCCGCTTTTTTTCTGAAGGAGGGCCGGGAGAAATCTCTGCTTCGCCGCCATCCCTGGGTGTTTTCGGGCGCCATTCTGCGGACGACGGGGAAAATCGTGCCCGGAAGCGAGGTCGCAATCCGGAATGCGAAAGGAGAGTTTCTCGCCCGGGGTGCGGCCTCGCCGACATCGCAGATCGCCGCACGGGTCTGGACCTTTGAGGAATCGGAGAACATTGACCGCGCCTTTTTCCGGAATCGTTTCGAGAAGGCGTTTCAGCTTCGCCGGGCGGTGTTCGGCGGAAAGCTGCCCGATGCCTGGCGACTGGTGAACGCGGAATCGGATGGTCTGCCGGGACTGATTGTCGATCTCTATCGGAATTTTGCGGTCTGCCAGATCAGTTCCGCGGGAGCCGAGCACTGGCGGGAACAGATCGCGGAGACCATTCTGCAGTATGCCGACGGCATCTATGAACGCTCCGATGTCGATTCCCGTCGGAAGGAGGGACTGGCGCTGAGAACCGGTCCTCTCGCCGGAGCGGAACTGCCGGAAAAGATCGAGTTCGAGGAAAACGGCATTCTGTTCCGGGCCGATCCCAGACAGGGGCACAAGACCGGATTCTATCTGGACCAGCGGATGAGCCGGAAGGCCGTCATGGAGGCGGCGTCCGGAGCGAACGAGGTGCTGAACTGTTTCAGCTATACCGGAGGATTCGGACTCGCGGCGGCCAAAGGGGGAGCCGGACATGTGCTGAATGTGGATTCCTCCGCTCCTGCTCTCGCGCAGGCGGAGGAGAACGCGGAACTGAACGGCATTCCACGGGATCGTTTCGAGACGAGGGAGGCCGACGTCTTTCAATTCCTCCGTCAGTGCCGCGATTCGCTTCGATCCTTCGACCTGATTATTCTTGATCCTCCGAAGTTCGCGGAAACCGCGGCGCAGGCGGAAAGAGCGGCCAGAGCCTACAAGGATATCAATCTTCTGGCCATGAAACTGCTGCGTCCGGGCGGAAAACTTTTCACGTTCTCCTGTTCCGGTGCCATGAAGGACGAGCTCTTCGGAAAGGTCGTGGATTCCGCCGCCTGCGATGCAAAAGCCGATTTCCGGATTACCGGATTCCTCGGACAGGGACCCGATCATCCGGTTTCGGCCGCGTTCCCGGAAGGCCGGTATCTGAAAGGGATCACCGGGATCCGTCTCTAGAAACGGAACGGAAGTCCCGGAAAACACCTGGGGGAGGGAATCCGTCTGAAAAAGAGTCCCGCCGCACGGAAAACCGTTGCATTTTCCGCGTTTCCGCCGTATATTACAGGGTTGTGTGTCACAGAAAAATCAAACAGGAGATCCGATCATATGAAATTCATGGAAATGCTGAAAAACGCCTGGCGGAATTCGAACTCCCTTGTCTGCGTGGGGCTGGACCCGGATTTGAAGAAACTTCCGGAAAAGGTCCGGGCAATGGAACACCCGATCTTCGAATTCAACAAGGCGGTGATCGACGCAACCGCCGGGGAGGTCTGCTGCTACAAGCCCCAGATCGCCTACTATTCCGGACAGGGCGCGGATGAGGATCTCCTGCTGACCATGCGCTACCTGAAGTCGCGCTATCCGGCGATTCCCGTGATTCTGGACGCCAAGCGCGCAGACATCGGCGCCACCACGAACATGTACGCCCGCGAAGCCTTCGAACGCTTTGAAGCCGACGCCGTCACCGTGAATCCCTATATGGGCATGGATGCCATCAAACCCTTCCTGGATTATGCGGACAAGGGCGTTGTGGTGCTCTGCCGCACGTCGAATCCCGGTGCAAAGGAGATTCAGGAGATCCGGACGGAGGAGGGCGTGGAACTCTACAAGCACATTGCCCGGCTGATCGCGGGACCCTGGAACTATAATGGAAACACGCTGCTGGTCGCGGGAGCAACCTTCCCGGAGGAGCTCGGGGAAATCCGCGCCATCGTGGGCGGGACGCCGCTGCTGGTCCCCGGCATCGGAGCACAGGGCGGAGATGTGGAAAAAGTCATGAAAAACGGATTGGACCGCAACGGGACCGGATTGATTATCAACTCCTCGCGCGGAATTATTTACGCCTCCTCCGGCGACGATTTCGCCGAAGCCGCCGGAAAGGCCGCACGCACTTTGAAAGAGACCATCAATTCCTTCCGGTGAGCCGGAGCTGACGGAACAGAGAATATCATGAGACGGAAAAACGCGGCAATTGTCGGAATCGGACTCCTCGGAGCCTCGCTGGGAATGGCTATGAAGGAGAGCGGATATCTCCGAAGCGGCTGGACGCGCCGGCCGCAGGTGACAAAATGGGCGCTGGAGCATGACGTGATCGATCTCGGATACGAGTCGCTGGAAGAGACATTTGCGTCCGCCGATGTCCTGATTCTCTGCGTGCCGATTCCCCAGATCATCGAATACATCAAACAATATGCGCACCGGATGAAGCCGGAGGCGATTCTGACCGATATCGGAAGCGTGAAGACGGTCATTGAAGAGGCCGCGCTCTCCGTTCATGCCCGTTTTGTCGGCGGACATCCGATGGCGGGAACCGAGAAAACCGGTCCGGAAAACGCCTTCCCGACCCTGTACAGCAATGCGGATGTGTTCGTGGTGCCTCCGCCCGGCGCACGGGAGGAGGATGTCCGCGAAATCGAACATCTCTGGCAGTCGATCGGAACGAAAACGACGCGTCTGCCCTCGAAGGAGCATGATGAACTGGTGGCGCACAGCAGTCATCTGGCGCATATCATCGCGTCCGCTCTGACGCTGAGCATTCTGGATGTGGAGGATCCGGAAAAGAAACGTCTGCGTTTCTCCGGATGTGCAACGGGGTTTCGCGACACCTCCCGCATCGCTTCCAGTTCTCCGCTGATGTGGAGAGAAATCATTGAACACAATACGCCCGCCGTGGTCGCTTCTCTGGAGACCTTCGCCGACAGTTTGAAAGCCCTGGAGGATCTCATCCGAAGAGGCGATTTCGACGCCTTCGAACGCGAATTCGCCCGCGGCAAGGAACTGCGCGACTCCTGGATGAAATATAAAAATTACTGAAGAAAAATCCGGTTTTCAAGACGCCGCCTTCTCCGCATTCCCCCGTTACGGGAGCGGACCTGCGGCGTTTTGCAAGATCTTCTTCTCCCTGCTGTTCCGTCACATGGGAGCGGACCTTCGGCTTCCGGCTTTCCGTGGTCTCAGGAGAGATAGATCCATGCCAGCACCCGCAGAAGCGCAAGAATGCTGACCGGAAGAACAATCATGAAGAACAGCGCCAGAAGAAATGCCTTTCGTGTTCTGGGCGGAAGAGTGAGAACCCAGCCGAAAAAAAGAACGCTGAAGATGATCCAGAACCATTGAAACACCGGAAAAAACCGGCCCCCGAAGACCAGCAGCAGAAAAAAGCTGATAAAGGCAAAGATGATGACGCCCAGAACCGTGAAAAACGCAATCCAGCCGGGAGAAGGCGCGTCAATGGCGGTTTCCGGCTTCCGGACTCCCGCAATGGTGTTCCGGCAGGAGGGACAGAGTTCATCGGTTCTTCCCCCCACTGCCGAATCGAAAAGAGTATGACATCTGAAACAGATTTTTTTCATGGCCTGCTCCCGTTGTTCCATCTTCTGTCCCGTTCCGGCGCCTGGAAGGATCTCCGGACGTCGCCGTTGTTTTGTGCTTCCCCTTTTCCGGCTTCCGGAAGTTGCGTTCCGGAGCCGCGGAACGTGCGGGGATCGGGAACGGGAGGGTCATTTTGCGGACGGAAGCGGCGGATTCCCGGAGAAGACATGGAATCGTTCCATACGAAGAGACCTTCTCGGAAAAGAAGGTGCTGTTTTCTCTGTATGAACTCCGGCATTTGATCTCCCGATCCTTCCGTACGTTTTTCTGAACTGGCACAAAACAGGATCCTAAAACAAAATACACTTCTGGAATATAAAGGCTTTTCCCCGGATTACAAATCAAAAGCGGTGCATTCTCCGAAAAAAGAGGGGAATGCGTTTTTTTCATTGCAGTCCGGCTGGAAGACGAGGTCCCGTTTTCCGGCTCGCGGGCGCCGGGAATCAGAGCTGGAGATTCCCGGAAGGAAAGAGAAGGGAGAGGGTTCTCTCTTCTCCCGGACGAACTGCGATGCAGCGACGGCGCGCATATTCAAAATCGGGGTGCGTTCCGCAGATAAACAGTTCCGGAGCCACGCTTGAGCGGATGGTGCGTCCGTCCAGCAGAAGCACTTCCAGGGAGATGGAGCCCGCGGCAAAGACCTCCGAACGCGGAAACGTGAGTTTCAGTTCATTTCGGGATTTGATGGTCCGGAGCGCCGTTTCCGGCAGAAGGAGCGCTCTTCGCGCCGCATAGGAGGAGCTTTCCGGAGCGGCTCCCAGCTCCACGGCGTTCAGCGACATTCGGAATCCTTTTTCTCCTTTGTTTGCGGAGAAGAAGTGGATCCAGGCGGAACGGATCTGACAGAGATCGGCATGGGTCAGGGGCCGACACTCCCGGACGAAGGGGGGAAGCGAGACGATTTCCGGAAAGGCAAAGCGTTTCCGCACACGCAGTTCGGCGCTGCCGTTCAGGGAGTGCCAGCGGATCGTGAGAGTCTCGTCTTCCGCGTCGACGATCCAGAACCCGGGCGCGCTGTCTTCCGCGATTCCCCAGAGATACCGGTTTTCCGCGGTGTCCTGAATCGAATGAACCTCCTCCAGAGGAATCGTCTTCAGACGGGAATATCCGATGGCGGAACCGGTGAGCTGGAGCATTCCGGAATGAAAGCTGATCCCCTGATTGTGCGTATGTCCGCAGAAATAGATGTCGGCCGGATATTGCTTCAGCAGGGCCTCCGTTTCAGGACAGAATGGCGGATTGTAGAAGAAATGCCGTCCGAAGAGATGCAGCGGCGGATGGGCGAAAACAAACCGATGTTTTGCATTGCCGGTCTCTTTCAGTTCCCGGATCAGCCATTGTTTCTGTTTCTCGTTCCAGTCGGTGTAATCCAGCAGGAGAAAGACGCAGTCCGCCCTGCGGAATTTCCCGCAGGCTTGTTCTCTTTTCGGATCGTGCGTGCCCGGCGCGTGCAGAAAGACGGGGGCGCAGGAGGAGAAGAGTTCGCGGGCCTCCTGTTCATCGGCGGTGTTGTCTGCGCCGCCTTCGATGAGGTCGCCGGTGGAGATCAGAAGTTCCGGTTTTTCCGCCCGGATGCGGTCCGCGAGCGCGCGGAGCGTCTCCGTCATGCAGGAGTAGCGGAAGTAGTCGGGAAGATGTTCGTAGTCGCCCGGGAGGAAGTCCGGGGAACGGCCCTTCATGGTGCAGTAGTGGGTGTCGCCGATGACGGCAAAGCGAAGAGAACTCATTCTGCCGCCTTTCCGCTTGAGGAGCGAATGACGATCCGTGCCGGAAGGGTATGGCAGGAAGGTTCCTCCTCCGGATGGCGGATGCGCTCCAGAACCGCCCGGACGGCGAGTCTGCCGATGCCTTCCTTCTGGATGTCGACCGTGGTCAGGGGCGGATAGACCAGCGCGGATTCCGGAAGATTGTCGTATCCTGTAACGGAAATCTCCTGCGGAATGCGCACTCCGGCCTCCAGCAGCGCGTGTATGACACCGATCGCGGTATAGTCGCTGGCACAGCAGAGGGCGGTCGGCGGAGCCGGAAGCTCCGGAATCTTCCCTGCGGCCCGTTTCCCGGATTCAAACCCGAACGCGGAGTCGAAGTAAAATTCCGGATGCACCGGCAGTCCCCGCTGTTCCAGCTCCATGCGGAAGGCGCGGAAACGGTCGTCTTCAAGCCGCCCGACATAGCCGAATTGCTTGTGTCCCAGTTCACACAGATGCGAAATCAGATCCGCCATTCCTCCGAACTTGTCGATGCAGACCGATTCATACTCCTTCCGCTTTCCGATCAGCACCAGCGGCAGAGCGGCGATCCGGGGAAACGCCCGATGATCCGGACCGACAAACGAGAGGAGGGCGTCGGTCTGATCCGGTGAGAGCAGCCAGTTCATTTTCAGCGGATTCTCCTCCAGTTCGCTGATCGACGCGAGAAACGAAAGCTGCTGTCCCCGTGCGCACAGCTCCTCCTCGATCCCCTTGAAAATCATGGTGAAATAGCTGTTTTCGTATTTGTTCAGTCCGGCGGGGAAAATGCAGCCGATGCGATAGCCGAGCTGCGACTTCGATCCGGTTTGTTTCAGAACCAGCGAACGGGCCTGAAGATTCGGGACGTAATTCAGTTCCCGGATCGCCTCAAGAACCGCCCGGCGCGTCTCTTCTCCCACGTTCGGAAGACGGTTGATGACATTCGAAACCGTCTTGATCGAAACATGGCATCGGGCGGCCACCTCTTTCATTCGCACTGCCGGCATTTTCCTGCTCCGGATTTGGATTGAGTTTATCGTTGGATTTAACGTTGAATTTAATGTACTTCATTTCCGGAAAATGTCAAGACAGGGAACCGAAAACGCAGATAGAATTTCTTTGCAATATGAGGTTTCCCATGTAAAGTATCATACCGGAAAGGCGCGGAGAGAAACCGGGATGGAGGGGGAGTGTGCGTATCGTGTTCCGTCGCCGAGGTCCTGGCCGGGAGTGAAACGAGGACGGAGGACTCCTCTCCGCAAACGGTGTTTGCCGGAGACAGCGGGATGTTCCGAAAGGAAAACAGGAAAGCGGAACGTTCCGTTGCATTTGATCGTTGAAGAGAATGGTTCCATGGGAGCGGCAAGATCTCCATGAAGGGCGTTCCTTCCGGGGAGCGGACCTTGGCCCGCCGGACAGATCCCGTGACCGGAACGGTATGGAGGAAACAGAATCGATTCGAAGGATTGACGGAAAGGAAAAAGATTGAAGATGAATCAGAGAATTGTCGACCCCCTGAGAATGGAATGGAAGGATCTTCCTTCTTCGGCACAGGTGGAAACCAGATGGCACGATGGAATCGGAATAGTTGAAATCCGGCTGGAAGAGCCGTGTCCCGGATTTTCGGCGGAATGGAGAATTCCTCAGGATGATATTCAGTATCAATGGGTTGCGGATGACGGAAAGATCGGTATCGGCTATCCCCAGTTTCTGCCGCCGAACTGGTATGGCAGGACAACGTCTCAGCTTTGCTGTCGCGTCCCGGTGGTCTCCCTGGTCGGTGCGGACAGCGGCAGCCGGATGACCGCGGCTGTTTCCGAGTCCATTCTTCCGGTGGTGTTTCATACGGGAATCAGCGAGTATTCCTTTGAGGCGGAGTGCGGAATTACGTTTCCGGCCGTATCCCGTCCCTGGCGCTTTCAGATTCGGATTGATCTGCGGAGGATGCCCTTTTCGGACGCGCTTCGCGATGTGGCCGCATGGTGGGAGACGTTTCCTTCGTGCAGGCCGATGCCGGTACCGGAAACCGCTCTGGAACCGCTGTATTCCACCTGGTACAGTTATCACCATTCGGTCTCCGCGGAGGCGGTGGAACGGGAGGCGGAACTCGGACGGGAATACGGGATTGGAACCGTCATTGTGGACGACGGCTGGCAGGAGATTCGCGGCGGCGGCAGTTATGCCAGCGCAGGGGAATGGATCGCTTCCGGGCGCTTTCCCGACCTGAAGGAACACGTCCGCCGGATTCATGCCATGGGAATGCGGTATCTGCTCTGGGTTGCGCTGCCGTTTCTCGGCGGAGATTCTGCGCTGTTTCCCTCCATGAAGGGGAAGGTCCTTTACTTTTCGAAAGGACTTGGGACCTGGGTGCTGGATCCGCGTTTCCCGGAGGTGCGTGCACAGCTGACGGAACGGTGTCTCGGTCTGGTCCGGGAGTTCGGACTGGACGGACTGAAACTTGATTTTCTGGACCGGTTCCCGCTTCCCGCCGACTCTCCCGATCCGGCTCTCGGGGACGGATTCGCCGGACGCGACTGCCGCGACGTGAATGAAGCGGTTGCTCTTCTGCTGGAGGAGCTCTGCGGGGCCCTGCAATCGGTCCGGCCCGATCTTCTGATCGAGTTCCGTCAGGACTACAACTCCCCGGCGATGCGCCGCTTTGCCAACCTGTTCCGGGCCAGCGACTGTCCCGGCGACCGGATCGCCAATCGGAGACGGATTCTGAATCTCCGGCTGCTTTGCGGAAGTACCGCGGTGCATTCCGACATGCTCGGATGGAATGTTCTGGAGTCCGCGGAATCGGCGGCGCGGCAGCTTTGGAACGTTGTTTTTTCCGTTCCGCAGATTTCGGTCCGTCTGGCGGAGCTTCCGGAGGAGCATCGGCGGATGCTTCGAGCCTGGTTCGCCTTCTGGCGCAGACACCGGACGCTCTTCCTGTTCGGAAAACTCCTCCCGCTGCATCCGGAACTGAATGATCCGGTGGTTTTGGTGGAAAATGAAACATCCGTCGCCGCGGTGGTGTACATGGAACAGATTGCGGTCCGGTGGCGCGGCGAAAAGAAAACATTCCTGATCGGCAACGCGTCCGCGTCCGACGAAATTCTTGTCGAGATGCCGTCCGGAGCGGAACGGTCCGCGGAGATTTTCGATTGCTTCGGCGAATTGCAGGAACGGATCTCTCTGCACCCCGGACTGCAGAAAATCCGGATCCCCTGTTCCGGATTTCTGGAATCGCGGTGACGGCTTCCGGATTCCTCTTCGGTTCCGCGGGGTGCGGTCTAGATTTTCCGGAGCATCAGCAGCGCTCCGCTGTTCATCGGGAGATGGAGGATGCGGGAACTGTCGAGGCGGACATCGGGCCGGTCGCTCCGGCACGATTCGATCTTCCAGCCGGGAGCGACGGTCAGCGCCTCCTCCGCCGTTTCCATGGAGCAGTTGACGAGAATACAGGCGATTTTCCGGTCGTCGAAGGGGTGTTCCGTTACAATCAGTTTCGGATTGGCGGTGGCGACCGGATGCTGTTTCGGTAGAATCGACGCGTAGATTTTCCATGCATCCGTATCGAACCCGTGCGGAGTATTCAGCAGCATGCGTTCCAGCGGGAAGGCAAGCGTATAGACGGTTCCCTTTCCGTAGGAGTGTTTGAAAAAGAGAGGGGGGTTGTCGGGGTCTTCCGCCAGGAGCTCCGCATGAAGACATTTCATGCGGACTCGGACCTTGCGGGGCAGAGAGAGACGGAAGGCATGAAAATCGCCCTCCAACCGGTCATGGCTTTCGAAGCGGCTGGTCAGGACAGCGCCGCAGACCTCCGCCAGATGCGTCAGATAGGTGTCGTCGAGAGCCAGATAGAGCGTCGCTCCGGAGCGGACCTTTTCGAGCAGAGCCTCCCATCTCCGCGTGGAAAGTCCCGCGCGTCCCTTTGCAGAAGGCAGAAAGTAGACGGAGGATTCCTTCAGCGGTGCGCCCGGCGCCTGAAACTCCAGACGGATTCCCGCCTGATGCGCCAGAATGCAGACGACATTGGCAATTTCCGAATCTTCCAGCAGACAGACCGCGTCCGCTTTGCATGGCGGCAGACTCCGGAAGGGAAGCGCCTCCAGAAAATCCCGGAAGCGTTTCATGCTCTCCGCCGCCGGATGCGCCTTGCGGTCCGCGGTGAGGATTCCGTGTTCGAGTCCCGGCTGGACCCAGTCATAGGGGGCGATGTCGAACGAATCCTGATCGAAGGCGCACCACCAGAGGAAGCCGCGGCAGTTGTTCGCCCAGAGGTTCCAGAGCATTCCGCGGACTGCGGCGCCGATGCCGTCCGGATCGGCGGCGATCGGGCGCCAGGTTCCTGTCTCCTCCACGAAGCAGGGTTTGCCGCCGACCTCCTCCGTCAGACGCGATTCCGCTGTCGTGAAAAGCAGATTTCGAATCTCATTGAACTCTTCCGTGCCCGCCTTCTTCCACATCGGGTAGGGATGGACGGTCAGATAATCGGCAAGCTCCGCCTGATCGGCGATGAGCCAGTTCTGTCCATTTGCGGACGTTACGCTCAGTCCGCTGACGCCGATCACCGGACGGCTGCCGTCGTTTTCCCGGATGATGCCGTGAATGTATTTGATCCACACCCACGCCTCCTCCGGAACGCGCGCTTCGGACAGATGATTGGACTCATTGCCCGATTCCCAGGCGAAGATGGCCGGATGCCGTTTCATCCGCGAGACGAAATATTCCAGGAAGCGCGCCTCCCATTTGAGCGCGATCGGATCGCGGAAGATATCCCGTCCATCCAGCGCGGGCGGAACGAACTGCCGGAATGTCATGTGACCGGTCAGAATGGCGACAATCAGTTTCAGACCGTGTTTTTCCGCCAGATCCGCCAGCGTTTCGAATCGCCGCATCATGAGTTCGCTGACGCCGCAGCGTCCCGCGGGCGTATCGGGCAGAGGAATTTCGAATCCGTTTTCGATCATCCGCATTTCGTGAGGTCTTCCGCCGGGATGTCCGGCGTCTTTCAGCAGCGTGATCGGCTGGAAGTCCGGCCAGAGCGGAAATACGCGCAGCAGAGTCGTTCCGTATTCCGCAAGGATCTGAAAATCGCGGTCGACTGCGTCCGCATCCCATCGGGACCACATTTCCGTGGCCGCGCGGGATGCCCAGTAGTTGACTCCAAGAGTCATGGTGCCGGATTCAAGCATGGGAATTCTCCTGTTGTCTTACGGGGGGAAGTACGAAAAGAATGGTTCCTTTTCCGGTGATGGTGACGGATTCCGCGTCATACGGAATCATGAAACTTTCGCCCGGATGCAGCGCAAGATCGTTGAGTTGCGCACTTCCTTCCGTCAGAATGCCGATGCGGAAGGTGCGGCTGGCAGGATTCATCGACCATCTTCCGTGGAATTCCAGCTTCCGGACTTCGAAACAGCCGCAGGCGGAACGGGGAATCAGAGTGCTGAGAATGCCCTGGTCTCTGCGTTCCAGCGTCTCCGGGACCGGGGTGATGTACTGGCGAATCTCCGCTTCCGTGCGGGGACGGCAGTCAAAGAGGGACATTCCCTGTTCGACACCGAGTCCGGCGAAGCGTTTCTCCAGATCCAGCAGGATGCCGCAGCAGTTGATTTCCGGCACGATGACCAGATCGCTCGGTTCCATGACTTCGACCATGGTGACGCCGGGGCCGATCGCATGGGGCAGTCCTCCCCGGATGAGCACCACGTCGCCCGGTTTCACACTGAGTTTGTGCAGCATGGAGAGTCCTGTTTTATATTCGCCTTCCTCGGATTCCCGGAAAAAAGTCTCCCGATGGAAGGTTTCGTTGAATCCGACCAGAAGATAGGGCTCCTCTCCATTGATTTTCCGGGTGGCGAGGACGATCCAGGCTTCCGTTTTCCCGTAAGAGGTGTGGAAGAGTCTTTTCGCATCGGCGCGGCTCGGATGCACCTGCAGGGGAAGTCGTTCGGCGGAGTCGAGGAGTTTGGTCAGAACGGCGGGTTCCGGTCCGAACGTTTCGCAGTGCTTCCTGCCGAGGATCTCCTCCGCGTGCTCCCGCAGGAATTCCGGAAAGGAACAAACCTGCCCTTCCCAGATGATTTTGCTGATGCCGTGCCCGGGCGAGTGATAGGCGCGGCCGTTGCCTTCGATACAGGAGGCGATCCAGTCCTCCGGGAAGCGGGTGTCTTTCGGCTCCGGCTTTCCGCAGAGTCTGTCGATTCCGCTTCCTCCCGTGTAAAGACGGAGGACACGGTTGTGTGTGAATAAAAATGGTTCCATGGCTGATCTCCGGATGTGTTGGAGGGAGTATACACCGGAAACAGGGAAAATGGAATGTCCGGGAACGCAAAGATTTATCTCTTTGCGCAAAAATCGGAAGCGTTCTTTCCCGTATACTCCTTGAAGACCCGGGAGAAATGGAACTGATTGGCGAATCCGAGTTCCCCGGCAACGGATTTGGAGGACATCCCCGTCTGAAGCATCCGGAGAGCCTGGCGGATTTTCCATCCGGTGAAGACCCGGGAGGGCGATTGACCGAACAGGGCCCGGAATTTATATTCCAGGGTTCGGCGGCTCATGCCGAGGGCGTCCGCGGCCTCCTGTACGGAAAGGGAGCGGTCCAGATGCGCAAGAAAAAGCTCCCGGATCCGGCTGCGGAGATAGTGCTCGTTCAGCGCATCGACGATGGCGTCCGAGAGCTGGTCCCGCTGCTGCGAGAGAAGGGTCCAGATCAGGGCCGACGCCAGCGATGCGGCCGTCTGCCGGAGAAAGGCGTCTCCCCCGGACCGGGTGCGGAGCGCAAGATCGAAAATCTCCCTCAGTGCCGGCATCCGCTCAAAACAGAACAGACGCTTCTCCCCCGGAATTCCCGGTCGGAAAAAGTCCGAACAGACATTCCCGATCGGATCCTCCAGACGGAACACCAGCGCGGCAAACCGTCGGTCCGCCCCGCAGTGATCGCTGTGGACATCGCCTCCCTGAATGAAAATGCCGGAGCCCTGCGGCACGGAAATCTCCCGACCGTTGAGTGTGCAGTCGTAACTTCCCCGCACGGCGAACATCACTTCCGGCCCCGTGTGGCGGTGCTCTGCAAAGGTGTAGCGTTCCTTGACTTCCACAATGGAGAAGCGCAGAATCCGGATCCGGGCTTCCGAGTCCTCGGAGAGCGTCTTTTCATACAGAAGCGGAAATTTCGTATAGGTTTGATATGAGATCACGTCTTCCATGTCTTCTCCTCCGTGTCCGGTCCCTGTTCCGGAACAATAGAACGCTCTTGCGGAAGATGCAAGTCCTTTTCCGGAAAAAAGAGAATTCCTTTTCCGGACGGAACAAACGACGGACCCTTGCAAAACGGGGAACTCCGGATATATTGCGAAGAAACGAAAAGGGGTTTCTGCATGGCTGGCATTCCGCATCCGGGAGAGACCGGAAAGGCTTTCTGTTATCTTCATCTGTCGATTCTGTTTGCCGGATTCACGGGGATTTTCGGGCGGCTGATCAACCTTTCGAGCGGCGTCATGACATGGTGGCGGATGCTCTTCACGGCAGCTCTTCTTCTGATTGCTGGGCGGTTCGTGCGGAGAAGTCGGAAGGAGAGTGGGGAAACACCGTGGCGGACAACGCTCGGAATTTCCGGAGCGGGACTTCTGCTTGCGCTGCACTGGATCTTTTTTTTCGGAAGCATCAAGATGTCGAATGTTTCCGTCGGGGTGGCCTGTTTTGCGATGATCGGTTTTTTCTCCGCGATTCTGGAGCCGCTGCTGCTGAAACGGCGGTTTCAGTGGCTGGAACTGCTGTTCAGTCTGCTGGCGATTGCGGGCATTTTGATGGTGTTCACGGTGGACATCCGCTTCCGGACGGGCATTCTGCTGGGAATGGGATCGACTCTTCTGGCGTCGCTGTATACCATTGCTTCGAAGTTTCTGGCAAGGAGCTGTTCGGCATGGGAGATCCTGCAGGATGAAATGATCGGCGGTTTTCTGGCGTTCACGGTGCTTCTGCCCGTTTATCTGGTGGTTTTTCCGGCGGCGCGGTTTCTGCCGACGGCCGTTGAAACGGTGGAACTGCTGGTGTTCGCGGCCGTCTGCACGGTGGGGCTCTACTGGTTCCAGATCCGGGCGCTGAACGCGATCTCCGCCTTTACGGTGAATCTGAGCTACAATCTGGAGCCGGTATACAGCATTCTTCTGGCGATGGTGATTTTCCGGGAGCATCGGGAATTTTCGGCGGCGTTCTGTCTCTGTTTGATCCTTCTGGTTCTGTCGGTCACGCTTCAGAGTATCCGGCAGTTCCGGTCAGCGCAGGGGAGGAAATCATGATTTTGCATTTCCGGAAAGGGGTCTTATATTACGGAAGAGAGAACCGGATGCGCCGGTTCGAGGCTTTCGGCGGACTCTTCCGGAATTCGCCGGAGGCCTTCCGGAAGACAGAAAATCGGTTCTGCCGGATCCGAAAATCAGGAGAATTCCGATGAAAAGAGCGCTCACTCTTTTGCTTCTGCTGCTGTTGACGGCGGCTGTTTCCGGAGTGGATGTCTTTTCCATTCCGCGGAAGAAACCGTCGGCTCCGGTGTCTTACGAAGTCGGGAAGACGGGCTCCGGCGGTGGAGGGAGCGCCTTTTACGGCATCCCGGTCGACAAACGGCAGAGGGTTCTTTTTCTGATCGACCTCTCCGGTTCCATGACCGCCCGCACGCCGGAAGGGATCTCCCGGATTGACGCCATGAAAAAAGAACTTGTCTCCATGCTCTCCCCTCCGCGGAATTCGGAGGAAAAGAGCGGGAACGGCTCCTTCTTTCTGGTGAAGTACGAAAGCAAGGTGTCCTGTTTTCCTCCGGAAAAGAGATTTTATCCATTCCGCAGCATTCTGCACATAGAAACGGCGCTGCGGCACATCCGGAAGCTGGAAGCATCCGGCGGCACCGCGATGGGGGCCGCCTGGAACGAGGTCTTCCAGCTGGCGGAAACAAACGAGATCGACACCATTTTCTTCCTGACCGACGGGGAACCGACGGACTGCTCCGAACAGGATGTCCTGCGGATGGTCAACACCTGGAACTCCAGACACCATGTGACGATCCACTGCATTGCCATCGGCAGGGAATCCGTTCTTCTGCGCGAGCTGGCGGAGGCGAATGGCGGCATCTACCGTGTCCGCATGTAGGCCGGCACGGAAATCGGAAAACGCATCAGGAATCTTCGATGACCAGATCGCTGCAGCGGGTGTCCGCCAGATTGACTTTCATGGAGAAACGATACATCTTTTCGCTTCCCGTATGGGTTTTCACCCGGAAAAAACCTTGTACCTCATAAAGATTGTCTGCGATTTTCCGCATGGAGGTATTCGGCACTCCATAGTCCGGAAATTCAAAAAGATCGCGTTTGTCCTTGGCGAGGTTCCGGATCTGGAGGGTGGCCAGGAACCAGATCTCCTTTTCGGAGAGGGTGTTTTTCCTGTTGCTCTTCCACTGTCTGACCGGCCGGGCCGGAGAGGAGGGTCCGGATTTTTCTTTCGCGGGTCCGTTGGTTCCGGAGGCGGCGGGGGATGCGGAAGAGGTTGCAGCGGAGGGGGAAGACGATGTTTCCTTCCGCGGGGATCTCTCCGCTTCCGGAGATGCGGAAGTCTTCCGCTTCCGCGAGGAGGCGTTCCGTTCCTTCGACTCTCCGTTTTCGCGGGAACCCCGGGCGGAAGGATCTCCGTTCGCGGGGGATACGGATTGTCCGGCTGCGCGGGCCGCTCCGGCGCCCGTTTCCGACCCGGTTCCGGAGCCCGATCCGGTGCCGGTTTTTGATCCGGCGCCGCCGGAAGTACTTTCTGCCGATTTTCCGCCGGAAGCGGGGACGAACGGTGTCGGGTTCTCCGCGGCGTTTTTCCGCAGGCTCAGAAGAAGCAGAAGAAGGAAGAGCAGGATCAGCAAAGCCAGGATCAGGTAGGGACGGGTGCGGGAGAAGCGGTCGTCCGGGAGGAGGGTTTCATTCGGATTCATTGCGGGACCTTTCGGATTCGGAACGGGGGATTCCGGAGAGGGTTGAGGTTAATCGGTTTCATAGCGGACATGATCGCGGAAGGCGAATCCGGCGGGCGCCCGGTCCAGATAGGTGCTGAAGGCATGTCGGATGCCTTCGTGCTTCAGGGTTTCCCGGAGCAGGAACATTTCACGCGCGGAGTCGGCATAGACCTGGAACGAGGGAAAACGGTCCGGAGGAATGCTGCGGATCATCCGGAGGACATCGGCGGAGAGATTGCCATCCTTGTCCAGGACCGCAATTCCGGGGGTGGCGGGAGTGCATTCGTAGAAGTTGTTCCACCGTTTGGCGGTGACATCCGGATGAACGCGGACTCCGGAGGAGAGATCCGGCCCGATTCTCCAGAGGCGGCCGCGCTGCAGCAGAAAAAAGTAGGGAGCGTTCTCGTTCGGCCGCAGATAGCGGAACACCAGCGAGGATTCCGGTTTCTGCGTTGCAAGCGTCCGGGAGACGAACAGAATGGATTTCTCCATCTGCTGGCGACGGCTTTCCAGCGTTTGCAGCTCTTCCCGTTTTTGAATGTTTTCCTGATCGGCCCGATCCGTTTTCTGCCGGAGAGTCTGCTGAAGTTTCTTCTCCGTTTCCAGCTGAAGGAGCCGGATTTTCCGCAGATTTTCCAGCCGGGAGTTTTCCTCCTTCAGAATCAGACAGCGCTGCAGCGTTTCTTTCCGGGGATCCTGCTGAAGATGTTCGGCAAAGGGTTTCATTATTTCCAGCATATCCCGGGAGCGGGCGTATTCCCGTTCGAGGGATTCCAGTTCGGAACGCATGGTCCGCCACGTCTCCGGATCCGCCGGCGGTTCGGAGGCGGAGTTCACTTTCCCGAGCATGGCCGTGATGACCAGCAGGGAGATGGCAATGAACATCACGGCGCCGAAGGTGTTGCACATCGTGTCAAGAAGCAGTTCCAGACTGCTGTTGTCTCCGGAGGATGCTTTGGACATGTCAGAAACTCTCCTCAAGGATGCGGGAATCGCCGGACGGCAGAATTTCCCTGCCCCGGCTGAACCCTTCGGCGACCAGGGCGTGGTCGAGATTGTTCACGTAGCCGAAGGCGTCGGGCGTGATGACCAGACTGAAATATTCGGTCTGACGGTTGCGCGTCTTCGCCCATTTCAGAAAGGCGGAGATCGAACTTGCGTAAGTGAGATCGTTCTTGTCGATGAAGCTTTTCAGCTCTCCGGTCGCGGTGTTTTTGACACGGATGCCATCGGAATTGCACTCCACGATCAGCAGTTTTTTCGGGAAGTCGCTGTCGATGCTGTAGGAGATGAGTTTTTTGCGTTTTTCCAGTCTGCACTTCTGTTCTTCGAGTTCTGTGCGGGCTGCGGCAAGTTCGGTTGTCCTCTTCCTGATTTGAGCGTCCAGATCGCGGTTGCTGTCGAGAAGGCGCCGGGATTCCCGTTCCAGAGTCTGATTCTGTTTTTGAAGCGGACGGAGGATCCGTTCCGTTTCCGCAAGCTGTTGTTTCAGGGCAGTTCTGCGCTCCTGCTGGAGTGCGAGCTCCTGTTCCGCCTGTTCCAGCGGGAGCGAAAGAAGCGGATCCATTTGAAGCGAGAGCGTCTGCATCTCCTTCCGGGAATCCTGAAGACGTTTGCGGAGGGAGGCGATTCTGTTCCGCAGCTCGGCCGGATCCGCGGGAGGCGGAGTCGTGTTGTTTTCCGAGGCGGAGTTCAGAATGCTGCTGTCGAGGATCACCAGGGCGAGCAGAAGCACCACCAGGAACATGATCCCCGTGATGGAGGTGATGATGTCCTGAAAGGAGAAGAGGGAAACGGGAGGAGAATCGTCTCTGGCGGCCATGGGCTTACTCGCGGATCGGATCGATCATTTTTGCGGTTTTGAGTTTGGCGATGAGGTTCCGGTGACAGTAATCGCTGCATTCGTCCAGGAACTCCTCCTCCCGGCTCATGACGAAGGTCATCAGCAGCTGGACGAAGAGGGCGGCGACGAGGGCAATCAGCGTGGTTTCGAACGCGATGGCCAGTCCGCTGGTGACTCCGGCGAGGGATTGCTTCAGCTGTTCCACATCCGCCCCCCTGCTGACCACGGTTCCGAATCCGCCGACCGCGTATGCCAGTCCCAGAACGGTTCCGATGAATCCGAGGACGGGAATCGCCCAGATGAATCCTTTCAGGACCGTGTAGGAGGAGGCCAGATAGTTCTCGTCGTTGGAGGCCTGCGCGTTCAGACTTTCGGAGACATCGCTCACGTTGCCGATGTTTTTCAGGTTCGAAAGCGTCCGTTCGATGCGGTCGAGGATCAGAAATCGTTTCGGGGTCTGCACCTTTTCGTAGATGTTGTCGAGAATCTCCCTTGCGGTGGCCGGAGAGAGAACGAAATTCTGGTTCCGGGGGAGAATTTTCAATGCAAGAGCGCGTCTCTGCACGCTGAGTTTCTGGAGCTTGATCAGCAGAATCGCCACGGCCCAGAATGCCAGAAGCATGGTGAAATAGGGAATCACGGAACGGTGTTCCACTCCTCCGTGGAAAAACATGTCAACATACGGACTGCCGCCGCGGAAAGGATAGAGCGCCGCAAAGAAGAGAATCGTCAGAAGCGCCCCGACCAGAAAGGTGAAGACAAAATTGACCGCGGTGAATTTTTTGCTCCGGAAGCCGCATCGGCATTCGATGTCCAGATGCTCCCAGCTCAGTTTTTGATCGTGATCGGATCTCATGCGTGGTTCTCCTTACAAGTGAATCATGACAAGAACTATGGAAAAGAAGAGAACAAACGGAAGAAGAAAAAGTGCCGTTGTTTTCTTCACGGTTCCGAATCCGGTCCAGCTTTCGTAGAGACCGAAAACGGAAATGATCGTTCCGCAGCAGAGGAAAAAGAGAAGCAGAAGCGCCAGGACTCCTTCCGGAGGGGTCCATCCCGGTCCGGCGGGCGGATGGAAAATGCCTGCGAGCACTCCTGCGAAGGGGAGAAGCACTCCCCAGCAGGCCGGTGCGGCGCAGCCGGTGAGAAGATCCGATGCGCGAATCCGTCTCTCCTCCTCCCCCCCCGCTTCCGAAAAAGAGGCGGAGAACCACCGTGTACGCCGTCGGGAACAGAACCGGAAACAGGGGCAGCGCAATCGTTCTCCAGACCGGCAGATCCGCCTGTTTCAGCGCCGGAAGCAGATTCAGCGAAAGCGAAACGGACAGCGTGAAAAACAGCAGAATGAGCGCGGAGGCTTCGAGACAGCCCCTTTCTCCGAATCTCGTCCGGATCGCTTCCACATGTCCGGCCGGATTCCAGAGAAGCGAGATGACATGAGCGAAAAATTCCACGCGGTCCGGCGGATTCTCCGTTTCCGCTTCCGGAGAAGTCTCCTCTTCTGTCGGAGGTTCCGTTTCGGCGGGGAAGTGGACGTCGGAGAGCGGCCGGTTCTTCGCGGAGTGTTCCTCTTCCTCCCGGATCGGAGGGGCTTTTTCAACTGGAAAGAGCCAGGGGTGTTCCACGGCGGGCCGCCAGAGTGCGCGGTCGCTGGAGACCGGAGTGTCTTCCCGGAGAAGGCCGGAGTCTTTCATGGTTTGAAGTTTTCTTCCGGAAAAGGGCCCGAAGATCCTGCCGTTGAGTTTGACAAAGTAGAGGGTCATGGAGTCTCCCTTGCGTTTTCGGGCCAGCGGACCGGATAAACGGTCTGCGGCATGGAGTGCCCGGGGAGGGAGGAGGTCCGGAGCAGACGATCCAGCAAAGCGGCGGTGTTCTCCCGGTCGTCCGGAGTGAACAGCACCATTCCATGGAACGTTCCGGCGGCGGACGGACGTTTGCGGAAGAGTCCGGTTTTCGGATCCCGGTCGGCGTGGATGCGGATTCGGAATCCGCCGTCCGGCTGCCGGGTCAGGCTCCAGAGTTCGTCGGAGAGCGCCGTGTCGCGGAACGGGACGATCCGTTCCTTCCCGCCGTCCAGAAGCACGACGGCCGCCGGATGCAGAATCCGTGACAGCGCCGTTTCATAGAAGGAGCGGTGAAAACGGATGGTGGATTCCAGTTCCTCCAGATTCAGCCGGTCGACGGCGGAACGCATGGCGGCGGCCTCCGAAGCGTGATCGACCTCTTCCCTGGGATTCATCCAGCTCCATTCGGGGATCTCCGCCGCGTTCAGCGGGGCCAGCGCCCGGTCGACGGCGCCGTCGTTCAGGCCCGAGGTCAGCTTCAGCATGGAAAGCAGGCGCTTGGCGGCGATCAGACGCATGCAGGAATTCATGGTGTTGGTCTTCTTCAGATTCCGGAGCGCGGTCAGAACCGCCTCTTCGGCCTCCGCCGGCGTCGAGGCGTTCCGGATGGTGCGGCATGCGCTCTTTAGAAAGGTGTAATGGTGTGCCTTGGGAAACGTCCGGCTGATCAGGTCGCTGTTGACGAGTGTTTCAAACGAGTCCGGCAGCAGCACTCCTTTCAGTTCTCCGGTGCGCCGGAAGAAGACCTTTCCATACATGCCGCTGATCTCCAGTTTCAGCGGGGAGACGCTGCCGGGCCGGGTGGATACCATCAGCGTCATGGAATGCGGATACTTGCTGTTCTTCCGCGGCTGTTCGAACTCGGGGGCGCGGTCGCAGAAGAAATGATACCGGTTTCCGGCGGAGTCCGCGAGAATGACCTCGTAAAGATCATACTCCTTGCTGAGAAGGGTGGTGCCGAGCGTCTCCAGCTGCGTCGTCAGAGCCGGACAGGGATTCTGTTCGGACGCGTTTTCGATTTCCCGGGGAACAAAAGCCTCCAGATCGCGGTAGTTGGGATTGATCCCTGTTTCGGCAGCGGCACTCTGATAGATGGTTTTCAGAGTCCGGGGATCGTTCAGATCTTTTCTGCTGAAAATTCCGTCGCTGAATCGGCGCCAGAAAAGGGTCATGGCGACGGCTTCCGCATAGGACGCAAGAAGATCGGGCTGCCGGGTTTCCAGGGATTCCAGGGCGCTCATGTAGTCCAGAAACGAGACCGGAGAGTTCAGCCGTTTCCGGTACTCCTTTTCCGCCTGCAGTTTTTTCAGCGTGTCCGAGAGGGCGTTCAAGGAGAATTCCAGGCGTTTCCGGAAGAGATCCCGGTACGATGCGGAGATTCCGCGTGCGCACTCCGACTGAAGGATCCGGTCGAGTTCCCCGCGCCGTTCTGCCAGTTCCCCGGAAAGTTTGACGAGATCGGCCGTCAGGACCGCCCGTTTCCGGAGATCGGCGAGTCCGGTTTCCAGACGCGTCATCTCCTTGCGGTAGCGAATTTCTCGTTCACGGATGCCCTTCTGAAGCAGTTCCTCGCGGCGGAGCTTGATCCGGTCCAGCGCGGCGGACTGTTTCGGGGTCAGGGGAATCCGGCGCCGGAGGGACTCCGCGATCCGGATCTGCTGTTCGAGGCGTTTGTCCTCCACGCCTTCGGCGGTCAGGAAGGGTTCGGCCGATTTCAGGGCGCTTTCATATTCGTTGGCAAGAGTTTTCCGCTGTCGGAGTCCTTCTTCGGCATCGTCGCGGAGTTTCAGGAGCGCGGGGCGGTTTGCCAGAGCGGAACCGGAGACGGATACACGATTGTATTGGTCCAGAACGGTCTGATACTGTTTTTCCCGGAGGGCCGCTTCCATCTGACGCCGGAGATCCTGATAGGTCTTCTCCTCCTGCATGCGGGCGATGAGAAAGGCCGTGATCCCGATGACCGCCGCAATGGTCAGAACTCCGAACACCAGACGGCGGCGGTGAATGCGGGCACTTTTCAGATCGGCTTTCTCACGGGCGTCGCGCACCCGTTCCATCAGAAATTCCGGGAGGGGAAGATCCAGCCGCTGAAGCGTTCCGTAGAGACGTTCGATCTCATGGATGGGCCCCTCCGAATCCAGTTGTTCGACAAGAGCGGAGAGGGTCCGGTCGAACTGTTCCTGCCGTTCGCGTTCCTCCCGGACCTGCCGCATCCATGCGCGGGTGTCGCTGATCTGGGCGTCGGCTCCGGGCGGCAGTTCGAAGTCGGGATCGCTCTCCAGACCCTCCCAGGTCTGGAAGAGATGCTGGAGCGTTTCATAGTCCTGTTCGCTGTACGCCTCGGCGATTTCCCCCAGAAGACGGCGGGTCTGCGATGTAAGCTGCTTTTTCTGATAATCGTGCAGAACGGAGGTGATTTTTCGGATGACGCGGGGATCGGGCTGTGTATTCAGTTCGGGGGAGGAAAGTTCCAGAAAAATTTTTTCCAGACCCACGCAGTCGCCGGCGAGAATCGCCTGTTTCGCCTCGTCGTAGAGTTCTTCGAGACGGACCTGTTCCAGTTTTGCCAGATTGCCCGCCCACGCCTTGTTGCCGGGATCCAGTTTATGAATTTCGCGGAGGATCTCCAGTTTCTCTCCGGTGGAGCCGTCCCGCATGATGGCGCGCCATTTTTCCAGCAGGGGTGCCAGGAGTTCGGTGCTCCGGTAGGCGTCGTGCATCCGGCGGACAATATCCAGACGGATCGGCGGAGGCGTTTCCCAGTTCCCGTACAGGCGGCAGACCGCGCACCATTCGTCGTATCGTTTGATGTTCAGAATCGCCGCGCGGGAAAGCAGGGAGGGATGGCGGTCCTTGTCGAATTTCAGCGCGTCGATGACGAGTCCTTTTTTCAGGAGGGCGTCCGCCTGTTCCAGATCCGCGTTGACTTCCCGGCAGAGCGAAGCAAAGCGGCAGGAGAGCTCCCGCATTTCCGGAGTGCTGGATTGATCCGCGCTGTCGAGAAACGCATACATTTTCGAGATCAGTTCCGTGATTCTGCTCATTTCGGTGCCTCTTTTACGGTTCGGGTCACCCAGGTTCGGGTGAAATGCTGTTCCAGGGTTCTGTTCCGGTTCGGGCCGTCGCGGAACAGGGCGAGCGGCTGTCTGTCTGTGAGGACGCGTTTGAGTTTCTCCTTCTCCTGTTTCACAAAGGGGAGAGCCTCCATCTGTTTCAGAAGGGTTTTGCGCAGAAGTTTCTCCTGTTCCTCCTGCTTCTCCTTCTGCTGCTGCCGGAGATTGTACCGGGTGAGGTTCCGAAGAAGATTGCGGTTGGAGGCGTTGAGATCCTTCAGATCGTTGAACAAAGTCCGGGTCCGCTGGAAGAGTTCCGGAAGTTCTTTCACTTCGCTTCGTTCGAGTCTTTTCTCCTGCAGCCGGATGAAATTTTCGTACTGTTTTTTTCTCCGGGTGAAGCGGCGGATCTCCTCATCCGCCTGTTTCAGATCCCGGCAGGAGGCGATTGCCCCGAAGGTGACCGGATCGGTGTCTTCGTAGATGGGGAGCTTCTCCTTTTCAAATTCGCTGAGCAGTTCTTTCAGCGTTTTGATCTGTTTCAGGAGTTTTTCCACGTCGGGGAAGCCCCCCTGTCCGTTCCGACGGCGGCTCTGCTGAAGATCGTTCCACTGTTCCAGCGTTTCAAACAGCGCGTCCCCGCTGGCGTAGCGGAAGGTGATGAATGACGAAAGCCGTTCCTCCTGAGACGTTTTCCGATACAGAAAATAGACCGGGCGCGCGGAGGAAGCCCGAAAGAGAAAATCATGCCGGTTTTCGGAGGCGCGTTCCAGGGTGCCGAACGGGAGGGAGGCAATCATCTCCTGCGTCAGCGCAAACGGCACGGAGATCTCCTTTGAGCCCCGGAACATTAGAAATGCGATGTCCATCAGGCGCGGAGAATCGATTTTTCCGGGATTGCCTCCCGCTTTTTTCGCCACGTGAAGACGCCGGTTTGCCACGGTGATTTCCAGAAACTCTCCGGGAACGGGAACATAGGCGTAGATGCCGTCTCTGGGCAGAAAGGCCGTGGAGAGGATCCGCACCCCGCCCGGGACTTTGCGAAGGTAGCCGGGAAGATTCCCGAGAATCTGGGGAGAGGTGTTTCCTCCGATGGATTTCAAGCGGACGCCGATGTCGTTTGCGTTCGCCAGTTCCGGCGGCAGTGGACAATCCAGAGTAAAGCTGTTTTCCTCCGGGATCTTCGCTGCCAGCTGTTCGAGCAGACGGAAAAGATTCCGGGATGACGGAGTGGTGATTCTATGTCTGTTTTCCACTTTCGGCACGTTGTTCTCCGCCGCTTTCCCGGAGGAGGGATGCAGTGCCCGAGGCTTCTCTTCGGAGGCGGGGGAAGGAGGGGCGGACTCTTCCGGATCGGCGGATTTCTCTTCGGTCCGGGTGTCCGGCAGAATCTCCTCTCCCGCGGATGCGGGAATCTCCGATCCGGTCCCCGGTCCCTCTCCGCCGGGAAGCCGTTCGGCCCGTAACGGAGGCTGTTCCGGAAGATCGGACGGAAGCTCGCCCTGACGGAACAGAAAAAACGCAAGTGTGACCGCTGCCACAATCACCACGCCGAGAATCGTCGCTCCGAGAATCCGCTGCTGAAGACGCCGGTTCCGTTCCAGACGTCTGCGCAGAACGAAAAGTTCCGCCTGCATGCACTCCTTCTGCGGATCGAAGGCGGCTGTGACGGTCTCCTTCCTGCCGGATTCCTGTTCGCGCACCGGCACCGTTTCCCGCGGTTCACTCCGCTGCGTCCGAGCGGATTCGGACTTCTCCGGGAGTTCCCGGGCGGCGGGGGAAATGCCGGTTTTCGCATAAATTCCCCACGGGGAGTTCTCCTGCGCGGGGGAAGGCGCGTTCTTCTCCGTCAGGCGGATGACCGGATTGGCCGCGACCCGTTCGGCCGATTGCAGCGCGGGAGATCCTTTCGGGCAGAAGCGGAGAAAGCAGCTTCCGCCATTCGGCAGCGCGGTGAAATAGGTGTTGAAGGTGAAAGCCGCCTCCTGTTCTCCGGTCAGCAGGGAGGTGATCTCCGCGACAAGCAGAAGCAGGGTGTCCGTGGAGAATCCCTCCGGATATTCCACATAGACCGCCCGGGCGGGATTCCGCAGGAAATGTTCCGCCGCGACGCCGGCCCATGCGGGACTTCCCGCCCAGCGGCCCCAGTGGAGCGCCGGGGTCCGAATCTCCCGCGGCGCGGCGATGTGTCTGCGGGGAAGCTCCTCGGGGGGGCGGTTCCATTCCGTGAAGAACGTTCCCTTCCGCCGGCAGAGGGCGACCGGCGAGAAATCCGGCACATCGGTCTCCTCCTTTTCCAGCAGAATCTGATGGGCGATCTTATTGTTTCTTCCGGAATAGTCGAGTCCCGCGGAAGCGATTCTGCCGAGGACGGAAAGTGTCGTTCCCCCGTACCGGATCCGCTGGTAGGCGATGGAAACGGGATTCCGCTCGTACTTCGCATCTCCGAACGGATAGAGCGCCCGGTAGGCGCAGAGCTGCTCCAGCGGCGGAATCAGATTGACCGGCATTCCGGCGGTCCAGGCGACGGAGCAGAATCCGGAGCTGTTCTCCTTCAACCCCTGCGGGACGGATGTGTGAATCAACTCCAGCATGAAACGGGGCCCCTCAATCCCAGAAACTGTCTTTTCCGCTTGTTTTCCGCAGGAATTTTTCCTGTTCGTTTTCCGGCAGGCGGTAGCGTTTCCCCGCGATCGTGAGAACCGCTCCGCAGTATTCCGGCGGGAGCAGCACACGACGGCGGTTTTCCGGATGTTCAAAAACGAGCATCCCGTCCAGAATCCGGCATCCGGGCATCGGAGGAACCGGATCGGAGCGGTCCGGCGGGGTCCGTCGGATCAGTCCCAGCTTGCAGAGCAGATAGAGAAACGGGACTTCCGTCCAGACCGGATCAATTTTTTCCGGAATGATGCCGATGGCTCCGCTGGCGTCTCTGGTTGCCGTGGTGCCGAAGTTGCTGACCGGAACGTAGACCACATGTTCAAAAAAGGATTCTGCCGTGTTGACAATGGCCGGATTCGCCTTCAGAAGCAGCTCCCGGACGGAGAAGGAGATGTCCAGGATCCGGTCGACGTCGAGAGTCGCCTCCAGCGCATTTCCTCCTCCGGTCCGGATCGGATTTTCGTTCCGCAGATCCCGATTCAGAAGCGAGCTCCAGACATCGTGTTTGGCAACGCAGACCACGCAGGGAACCGGATAGCGTTCGTCGGTTCGCAGATTCGCATGACGGCGGAGACGGCTGATCATTTCGCAGAGCAGAACGTTTTGATCCGTGACCTTGAGCGGTTCCGCAACCTGCGGATCCATCCGGTCGCACTCCATCCGCATGGCGGCGTCCGCGGTGGGGTCGAATGTGAAGATGATGCCGTTGGAGTGCGAAAGATGCTGCGTCGCCGGATTCATGACAACATCGCTGCCCGGCTGGAAATGTTCCCCGGCGTTGTCGTAGAAAATGACATTCAGATCTTGTTCCCTGCCTGTGGAAAACAGCGGTTTCATTTCAAAAATGAACGGTTTCGGCAGATCCACCGCTATGCCGTTCAGGAAAACCTGATTGGAAAAGCCTTCGCCGGTCTGCTGGGTTTTCGGCAGTGCGACAAACGTCTCCTTCCGGACGGACATGAACAGCATTTTCTCGTAGGCGTTCAGCATCGAGTTCATCTGCGGATCCACATCCAGAAAGGACCGGGAAAAATATTCCGGCAGAATCTTGCACAGCCGGTGGGTGAAGGCGGTCAGAAAATACGATTTCCCGCTTGCGGGCGCCCCTACGATCGAAATGGAGATGGAGTTCAGATCCACAATGCTGGCCGGCAGCCGGAGATGACAGTGCGGACACGCCATGTCCGTGCAGACCATTCCCTCCGAGTCCAGCGGCTGCCCGATGGCGTTGAACACCACCGGAAAAAACCTCTTCTGCTCATGTTCCCCGCAGACCGGATCGCCGATCAGCGAGGGATGCGTGCTGATATACATGATATACTGTCTGGGAAAGGAGTTCCAGCAGTGCGGGCAGAGAATTTCCCCTTCGGGAATCTCCTCCGGCAGAAGTTCCGGAACGGGCGCCGGTGAAACGATCTCCGCCGGAATCCGGATTTCCGCGCCGCATTGCCGGCAGACGATGCTCTTTCCTTCATAAAGGGCGATGGCCCCCGTATAATTCTGATGGCAGACCGGGCAGGAAAATTTGAAATCCGTGGCGTCCACGGACTGAATTTCCGCTGTCAGGGCGTCGGGTTCCTCCTTCTCCGTGGTGAAGCAGGATGCCAGTTCCGGGTAGTCCGAGGCCGTTTTCCAGAGAAGAGTGCTGCTGATGCGCAGAAGGGAGTTTCCCGTCACTCGGCCCTGCCGGATCAGAAGCCGGAGATTTTCGTCGCTGAAGGGGCCGACGGTCACTCCATTTTTTTTGTAATACCATTCCGCCATAAGGAATACTCTCTTTTGAAGCATTGTGATCGTGTTTCAATAAAAATATCCTGAAAAAGACGGATTTCAAGCAGAGGAGGGACTCTTCTTCCGGAAAATTCCCGGCTTTTCATTCTCCTTTTCCGCGTGCTGTTTTCCCATTCCGGCGGGGGAGACGGTCCGGGCCGGAACCGACGGGTGAATCACTCCGGGAGGTTCCTTTTCCGGAACTCGCGCGGCGGCATTCCGTAAAGACGGTGAAATTCGCAGGAGAAATAGAGCGGATTCCGGTAGCCGACCCGGTCGGCGATCGCCTTGACGGGCAGCTCTGAATTCAGAAGAAGGATGCGGGCGTGTTTCATCCGCAGGCCGATCACATATTCCATCGGCGATGTCTTCAGAAAGGTTCGGAACAGACGGAAGACCGTTCCGGAACTGACCCCGAACTGCCGTCCGATTCCCTCCACGGTGATGACGGAATCAAACTGTCCCTCCACCCAGCGGAGCATCCGGTTGAGAAGTTCCGGATACGCCCGCGCCTCGCACCGCTCGGAAAGGGTGAGAAGAAGGTGATACGCCTGAAGCGACAAGTCGTGCAGATAGGTCTCCGGCCGTTCCTTCAGAAGACGGAAAATGGTGTCGAATATCTCCTCGATTTCCGGGGCGGTGTTCCGGATGACATCCACTCCCGCGAGATTCAGACTGTTCAGAAGAGGCACCAGCGCGCTTCCCGCAAGGGAAACGGTTTTCTTGAGCGAATAGTCGCTTGTGGTTTTCATGCGGGAATCCCCGCCGATTTGAACGAGAAAAAGATCCCCCGGACCGCAGGGATAACGTTTGCCGTTCTGAAGAAATTCAAAGGTGCCGCTCCGGATCAGTTCCAGTGCGAACAGGTCCGAGTGCTCCCGGGTGCGCCAGAATCCCAGAGCGGTCTCGTCCGGACCGGCAAAACGGACCTGCAGCGCCCACTCCTCCGCCGGGATTTCCGAAACCAGATAGGAGAAATGATGTTTCGGAAACTCTCCCGGATTCTGTCCGTAGATCAGAGATCCGTTGGGGGTCCGGTAGCGGATCCCGGTACGTTTTCCGGTTGCCATGCGTAAATACCTCCTGTTCAGGGCGGTGACGTCTGCCGCTTTTCGTCTTTTGAAGAATACTTTATGTCAATGATGCTGCGAATGCAAGAGAAAAAAGGAAAAAAACAGAGTGTTTCCTCCGGGGACGGAGAGGGTTGCAAAGGGAGGTACGAAATCCTTTTTCTTCCTGAAAGAGAAAGTTCCAGGTTTCGATGGAACTGTTTTCGACATTGGACGGATCCGATTTCTTTCGGTTGATTGATTTGTCAGGATTTCCGATAAGTTTGTCAGGATTTCGGATGTTTTTCCTTTTTGACGTGGTTGCCTCCATCGCGGAAATGGAGTATAATCAGAAAAAGAGAGCCGTATGGGAAAAGGATGTTGCGAAATGAGAACAACGGATATTCTGGATCGCTGGGGCAGGGGACAGCTTCTTGCCTGTTCCGGCATGGACGGGGAAACGGATTTTGAAAACGGACTGGTGCTGCGGACGGAAGACGAGGCGGTTCTGCGGATCCGTCTGCCGGAGAATCGCGGGGCGATTGTATTCGGTTCGGGGGTTCCGGCGTCGTGTGTTCTGACTTCCGACTGCTTCCGGATCGACGGGACGGCCGGACTTCTTCCGGATGCGCATCATTTGCTGCTGGAGGGCAGGGTCGAGTTCCGGGAGCTTCCGGATTGTTTTTCCGTGCTGCGGAAGGGGAATCGGAGTCTGCTGGGGGTGAAGGAGTTTTTCCGGCCCGGACTGCTGGAGCTGGATTTTGAGTCGGAGTGGAATCGCCGTCTGGACTTTTTTGCGGATCTTCCCGATTTTGGAGTCCGTCGGGAGTCCACCCGGAAGACGCTGGCCAAGGCGTATTCCCAGCTGAAGGGACAGATCTGTTCGCCCTGCCGGAATATTCCGTGCCGCTGGACGACGCCTGACCGCTGGCCGCATCGGGCGATGTGGCTCTGGGATTCGGTTTTTCATGCGATCGGACTGCGGCATTTTGATCCGGATCTTGCGAAGGAGACCCTGACCGCCGTTCTGGAGTCGCAGCTTGAGGACGGGCTGATTCCGCATATGACGAAGCCCGGCTGGCACTCCGGCATCACGCAGCCGCCGATTCTGGCATTCGGGGTTCGGCTCCTGACGGAGGGGAGGAGGGAGGACGATTTTTTGCGTCGTTCCTATCCCCGTTTGAAACGGTATCTGGAGTGGATCATGGAGCACCGCGATGCGGATGGAAACGGACTGGTTGAGTGGACCATCGAAGGCGATCCTCTCTGCCGCAGCGGAGAAAGCGGAATGGACAACTCCCCCCGGTTTGATGGTGCCACAAGACTGGACGCTCCCGATTTCAACGCCTTTCTTTCTCTGGAATGCGAGTGCATGGCGGAATTTGCGGAACAGCTCTCGCTGAAAGACGAGGCGGAGAGATGGAGACGGGATCATATCCGACGGAATGCACGCATGAATGAGCTGCTCTGGAGCGATTCGGAGCGTCTCTACCTGGATCGGGATATTCTCACCGGCGGATGTACCGGGATTTCGGCCTCTTCGGGATTTCTGCCGCTGATCTGCGGGGCGCCGTCGCGGGAACAGGCGGAGAGGATGCTTGCGAATCTGAACGATCCGGAGACGTTTGCGACCCCCTTCCGGGTTCCTTCGATCAGCCGGGCATGCCGGGCGTTTTACCGGAAGGACATGTGGCGGGGGCCGGTCTGGATCAACATCAACTGGCTGATTGCGTTCGGACTTGAGCGGTACGGCTGGACGGAGGAGGCGCGGAAACTTCGGGAGGAAACGGTTCGGGAGGTGGAAAAATTTTATTGCAAATATGGAACGTTTTTTGAGTTTTATGATGATCGTGGGGAATGCGATCCGCCTGAACTGATGCGGAAGGGGAGCTGTTCCCCGTCGGATCCGTATCATCAGGTTTTTCATGATTACGGGTGGAGCGCGTCCCTGTACATTGACATGATTTGGAAACTGCAGCAGAACTGAGGAAAGGAAAGGACTATGAAAAGGTCATGTTTCACACTGATAGAACTCCTCGTGGTAATTGCCGTGATTGCGATTCTTGCGGCCCTTCTTCTTCCCGCGCTGAATTCGGCAAGACAGAAAGCGGAATCCATTCAATGCTCCGGGAATTTGAAGCAGCTTGCTTCCGCCTCGATTTCCTATCGGAACGATTTTTCCGACTTCGTGATGCCGCCGCTGCTTTCCGGAACCTCTTCCGGCGATCCTGGTCATCAATATGCCGCCCGCTACTGGTGGCCCTATTTTTACGGAGTGTTCTATCTGGGCGCCCCGTATAAGAAAACGGGGACGGCGGATCCGGTCAGAGGAAACAACTGGAATGTATTCCGATGTCCGATGGACAGCAGCAAAAACAATTTGCGTCTCAGTTATGTCGCCGCGAGAACCTGGGTGGATCCCAGGGGAACCGCAGCGCCTCTGAAGGCGACTGAGGTAAAAATGCCCTCCCGCGCCTATCTCATCATGGATGCCGATTACAACCATACTGCGGTTGCCATGGGACTTACCACGGCAGAACATTTCAAAAGCACGCAGGTCGGGACCACCAGTTCAACTGGCGAGTGTATTACACCGAATTTGTATGAAATTGGTCCGGTTCATATGTGGCGTGCCGGTATTTCATATCTGGATGGCCATGTGGCATCCCGGCAGCACTGGAAGGGACTGGATAACCAATACGCCCGCATGTACAAAGATTTTCTGCTCAATGAACAGAATAATGTCGGAACTTACTGCGGTTCAATGGATTATTAATGGAAATCGAAAGAAGGAGGATGACAATGAAATTTTCACTCGGGGCCTTATTTGTCCTGTCGTCGGTCTGTCTGTGTGCCTTTGATTATACGCGGATGGAAACGGATCTCAAACAGAACGTTGTCTGGCTGAAGGGGCCGACAAAAGATCTGGGAGGAGTCTCCACGGAACCGAAAAATCTTCTGAAGGAGGTCAGGGTCACTCTGAAGGACGGGGTGGTTGAGGTGGATAGTGTCAACTTTTTCCGGCAGAAGGAGGCCCGTCAGATTCTGCTTCGCTTCCGTCCCCGTTTCGATTCCGCTCTAGCGGGGAAAAATGCAACGGCCTCCCTGAAAGCCGCATGCGACCGGGAGGGTTCTCTGACATTGTTTTTGGAAGGCAGCCGCGGCTCCCGGAACAAGCACTACTGGAGCGCAATGAAATTTCCCGCAACGAAGGAGAAAGAGACATTCCGGCTGACAAAAAATCTGCCGGAGGATCTGAAAAATCTCTGGGTACGGGTTGATTTGACCTCTCCCGGAGTTTACCGGTTTTACGAGGCAGAACTGGAGGCCGCCGAAGAGCTTCCCGTGGATTCCTCCGTCAATCACATTCGAAACGGCGGAGCCGAACGCGGATGGTATGGAACCGGAATGCACGGATTTCAATATCTGAAAACGGCGGATGACAATCTCATCAGCGACGGCCGGGGAAAAAGCTGGGATAAAATCCTGACTGTTGCGCTGGACGAGAAGGTCCGCCACTCCGGTCGTCATTCCTTCCGGATCTCGAAACCGAAGGATGCCGCCGGTCGCTTCAACTGGAATCCGGTTCCGTTTTTCCCGGGGAAGAGTGCATCGCTGAGCTGCTGGATCAAGGGGGAGAGACCGAATCAGAGAGCCGGCATGTCTCTGTTCCTCGGAAACGGAATTGCATACGGGAAATCGTTCACGGTTTCTCCGGAATGGAAAAAATACGAGCTTTTCATTCCGGACTGGGGAAAAAAAGCTCCCGGAGTGACCAGAATCAACGATACGGCAAATGGATATGCCGCGGTGAACGGGGTCGCCGTTCCGATCATTTCAGGCGACGGAACCATCTGGGTCGACGATGTCGCGTACAGTGTCGGCGGACATAGTACATTCAAGCCGGTAACCGGAATCACGGCATCGGCGAAACTGGATTCCGACAAGCAGTATTATCTGCCGGGGAAAACGGTCATGGCGACTCTGACACTCTCCAATCTCTCCGCAAAGACGGAGAGGGCGGAAATCCGCTGGAGCCTCCGGGATTTCTTCGGAAAGACGGTGCTTTCCTCGAACCGGTCGGAAACGCTTCCGGTTCCCGTCGGAGGCTCTCTGCGAAAGGAGTTCCGATTCAACCCTCCTTCCCATCTGCGCGGAGCTTTGAATCTTGTGTTCGATGTCAACGGAGAGACAACCGGGCTTTATTTCGGCATTCTGGATCCCCCGAAACCGCTGAGCCACCGGGTCGGAGTCAACTATGATCCGGGGCGGGGGAATGACAAGGAGGCAATCCCCCTCCTGAAGGATTTCCGGATCGGAGCGCTTCGTCTGTGGTCGCATTTTCGGAGCACTCCGAATGCGGGTTTCCGTTCGGTGGATGCGTTTCATAAAAATGGATTTTATCTCATGATGTGCATCAGCGGGCCGCTCGGACATGCGCCCTCCTATTTCGTGCCGTCCGACTTTTCCGCATGGAGCAATGAAGTCGCCTCGTTTGCGCGACGGTACCGGGGAAAGGTGCAGATTTATGAGATTCTGAATGAATCGAACATCTGGGGCGGCCGGGCAAAGAATCCGGATCCCTCCAAATATCTGGAAATGAACGTGGAGACGAACATCCGGACGATTGAGGCTCTGGCAAAGGCGATCCGGAGCGCCGATCCGCAGGCTCGAATCGCGGGGCCCGCATCCTGCCACACGGATGTGCTCTGGACCAGCGGAATCCTTGCGGGGGGCGGAGCAAAGTATCTGGATGTCATCACGGAACACCCGTACCGCCAGATTCCGGAGCTGCCGGATTACGAAACGGACATTCAATCGCTGCGGAAGGTCGCCGACCGGTATCGGAAAGAGTATCCCCTGACCGCCAGTGAAGCCGGGGAACGTTCCTCTGTTCAGTTTCAGGACAATCTGATTCCTGACTATGCCCGCCGGCAGGTCGCCTACAATACCCGGATGATGCTGATCGGTCTGGCAAACGGTCTTCAGCAGTATTATCATTTCTCCTTCGGCCTTGACGCGGAGGGAACCAGCTGGAATTTCATTCTTCAGGGCAATCCGGAGAACCGTCATCATCCGATTCCGTCGC
Source organism: uncultured Victivallales bacterium (assembly GCA_944390735.1). GTDB lineage: Bacteria > Verrucomicrobiota > Lentisphaeria > Victivallales > UBA1829 > UBA1829. Next base: position 35,561 of record CALXRL010000061.1, read on the forward strand.
CCGTGATGTTCGCATGCCGGAACGCGATCGACCGGCTGGAAGACGCAAAACCGCTGGAACGGATCCGGATCGGTTCCAATTACAGATGCTACCTTTTTGACCGGGGCGACGTCCGTGTCGCAACCCTCTGGAAATGGAACGGAAAACCGGTTGCTATGAAACTCTCTCCGGAATTGAAAAACAATTCCAGAGTCTACGACGTCATGGGGACAAAGCTCGGCACGGAGAAGATCGAGCTGGGACCCTGGCCGTTCTATCTGGAAAGTTCTCTTCCCGCCGACAGACTGAAGCAGGCTGTTCTGAATTCCGGATTTTCCTCGGAGGAGAAGGAGTTGTTCGATGTCTCCCCCCTGATTACGGGGAAACGGGAATTTGAGCTCCGGATCCGGAACTTATCGCCCCGCGCGATTCGCGGAACAGCATCCGTGAACGGCAGAAGCGTTCCATTCCGGAACATTCCGCCGGAGGAATCGGTGAATCTGACCTTTCCGACGGAACGCCCGATTTCCATGAACGATTATCCGGTCAGAGCGGAGATTCGCGAGGCAACCTCCGGCCGGAAAAAAACGCTGGATCTGAACCTGAAAGCCGTGATGGTTCCCCGGGCGGTGAAACCGCTGACGATCGACGGCGACCTCTCCGACTGGCCCGCGGAGGCGGAGGAACTTCCTCTTTCAAAACGGACCCGGTTGACGGCATGGACCAATGCGGAAAACACAATTCGGGGGAATGTCCGCTTCGCCTGGGATGAAACCTTCTTCTATCTGGCTGTGACAGCGCTCAAGAAAGAGTATGTGGAGTCGGAGGTCGGAGTCAGCGGACTCTGGCTGGCGGATGGCATTCAGTTCGCCTTTGATCCGATCCGGAATGCGATGAAAGCGGTGAAAGGCTATCTGGACGATGATTTTGAATATGCCGCCGCTCTGCTCCGGAACAAGCCCGTCGTTTATCATTCCGCAGCATCTGTTGCCACTTACGACAGTCTGGATAAAACCAAAGGAGTCGTGGATGATGTCTCCTGTGCCATTCGGGTCCTGCCCGGAAAGACGGTGTATGAGCTGGCGTTTCCGCGTCAGAGTGTCAGTCCGTTCCGGCTGAGGGCGGGCGAGGCAATGCGGGCGGATGTGCTCCTCAACATCGGAAACGCACGGGGCAGGGCGGGATATCTCCAGCTTACCCGTATACGCCCAGCCAGCCCCATGGTGATGGTGGATCGAGGGGAGATTTTTTCGAA
>CALXRL010000062.1 GCA_944390735.1 uncultured Victivallales bacterium
TTTCGCAGAAAAAAAAGAATCCCGGCACCGGAAGAAAATCCAAAGGGGGAAATGGAGCGGGTGATGGGACTCGAACCCACGACCATCACGTTGGCAACGTGATGCTCTACCACTGAGCTACGCCCGCTTGACGTGCTTTAATATGCCTCCTTTTCCCATTTTTTCAAGTTTGCTTCCGGAAAAAAATGTTTTTTTTTCACAAAGGGCTTTCCGCGACTCTTGCAATCGTGCGGCCGCGGAACTATACTATCGCTCAAAAAAAGGAAAAAAGATGAACACAGCCTCCCGACAGCGTCTCAGGATGCAGACTCCCGCGGGCTGGTGGCGCGATGCGTTCCCTCTCGGCAACGGAGCCATCGGAGCCATGCCCTACGGCAGAATCGCGCAGGAAAGAATCCTGCTGAACCATGAAAAACTCTGGTATTGCGGATGCGTCGACACGCTCCCGGATCTTTCCGATCTCCCCGCGCAGCAGAGAGAGCTGATGAAACAGAAAAAATTCTGCGAGGCCAGCGATCTCTATCCCGCCGCGCTCCGGCGGGCCGGATACCGCGGCGCGTGCGCCATGACCCATCCGGCGGGCGACCTGCTGGTGACGATGCCGGTGAATCAGCCATTCCGGCATTATGAACGGATTCTGGATCTGACGGAGGGAGTTGCCTCCGTCGCATGGACGGATGGAGAGATCCGGTTTACACGGGAATGCTTTGTCTCCCGGGCGGATGATCTTGTTGTGCTTCACATCTCCGCCGACCGGCCGGGAAGCGTCACGGCGGAGTTCTCCTTTGCTCCGCACGAGTTCGTGGATGCCACCGACTTCAACGGCTTTCATGAACCGCCGATCCGCTTCCGTACCGGCATCCGCGCGGGAAACCCCTTTCTCCAGGGAACCTACACCGAGGAAAACCGCCGCGCCGTTCAAGGGGGAAGAGAATATGGAATTCTGGCAAAAATCATTGCCGGCGGACACCGGAGCGAAACCGGAGAATCCATCCGGATCGAAGGAGCGGACCAAATCACGGTTCTGACCGCTCTCTTTGTCTATGAGGATCCCGAAGCGGCTTTTGAACGTCTTGCCGCAGAACTGGATTCCATCGGCGCGGATTTTTCCGGTCTGAAGAGGCGTCACACGAAGCGGCATCGTGAACTTTATGAACGCACCGTCTTCCATCTGAATTCCGATCCCGGGGAAAACGGGAGCAGCACGTCGAACGAACAGCTTCTTCTGGACGCCTACGGAGGAGAGGCTCCGGAGGAACTGATCGAAAAAATGGCGAATTACGGGCGGTATCTGCTGATTTCCAGTTCGCGTCCGGGCGGTCTGCCCTCGCATCTTCAGGGGGTCTGGAACGGGGATTACAATCCGCCCTGGAACTGCTTCTACATGCTCAACGAGAATCTGGAAATGAACTACTGGCAGGCGCTGCCGGGCAATCTGCCGGAAATGCTTCTGGCGCTCATGGATTTCTACACCGGATACCTCGACGACTTCCGGGAAAATGCCCGGAAACTGTACGGATGCGGCGGAATTCTTGTTCCTCCGCTGATGTCGCCGGAAACCGGACTGGAAACCTTTCCCGGCCCCTGGATCATCAACTGGATCTCCGCGGGCGGATGGCTCGCTCAGCACTTCTACAACTATTATGAATACACGCAGGACCGGGAAATGCTCCGGAACCGCATTCTGCCGTTTCTGAAGGAGGTGGCGGATTTCTATGAAGATTTTCTGTTCCGGGACGAACAGGGCAAAGTGGTCTTCTGCCCGTCGACCTCCCCGGAAAACTGGCCGAAGGAATTTTGTGCGCTGAAAACGGAATTCTCGGGACCTCCGCGCATCACGGTCAATGCCACGCTCGACGCGGCCGTCGCAAAGGAGCTGTTCACCCATCTTCTGAACGCCGACCGGAAAGAGAAACTCTACGAGGAGAAACATTCCATCTGGCAGGAGCTTCTGGAGGCGATTCCGCCGTACCGCATCAACAGCGACGGAGCGGTCGCGGAATGGATTGATCCGGCCTTCTCCGACAACTATTTTCACCGGCATCAGTCGCATCTCTATCCGGTCTTTCCCGGGACGGAAGTGGAGAAGGAGAGTCAGCCGGAGCTGTTCCGCGCCTTCAAATGCGCCGTCGACAAACGGCTCTGCATCGGACTCGGCGAGCAGACGGGCTGGTCGCTTGCCCACATGGCGAACATCAACGCAAGGCTCGGCGACGGCGACACCGCGCTCGAATGCCTCGACATTCTCGCCCGAACCTGTCTCGGGAAAAATTTCTTCACCTATCACAACGATTATCGGGGGATGGGAATCACCGTCCGCGATCTCATCATGGGCCGTTCCACACCGTTTCAGATTGACGCAAACATGGGATGGACCTCCGCCGTTTACGAGATGCTGCTCTTCTCAAAACCCGGATTTCTGAAACTCTTCCCCGCCCTCCCCCGGCGATGGAAGGTTGGATTCCTGCACAATCTGCGCGCACATGGCGGAATCTCCGTCTCGCTGGAGTGGAAAAACGGAACGGGACGCGCCCTCCTGACCGCAGATCATGAGACGGACATTTCCATCGGACTGCCCGACGGAAGTTGGCAAACGCATCATCTGCGTTCCGGCACGCCTCTTTCCCTGGATTCCATCGTGCTGCGGTAATAGCATCCGGTCCGCATCGGACTATGCAGCGTTTCCGGCCGGATCCCCTCCAGAGAGAGAAGACGGATCTTCCGGTCGATCCCTCCGGCATATCCGGTCAGACGTCCGTTTCCGCCGACCACCCGGTGGCACGGAATCAGAATGCTGATCGGATTGTGCCCGACCGCACCGCCGACCGCCCGTGGGGCGTTCGTTGCGCACTCTCCCCTTCGCACGAGTTCTTCGGCGATCCATCCGTAGGAGACGACCTGTCCGCGGGGGATCTTCCGCAGAACCTCCCAGACCGCAAGACGGAACGGACTGCCCGACGGACGAAGCGGCGGCATCCAGCCGGGCGTTTCGCCCTGAAAATAGAGTTTCAGCCACTGTTTGGTCTTCTCCAGCACCGGCAGTGCGCCTTCCCGGTGCTCCAGGGGGAGCGTCTCGGCAAAGTGCTTCTGCCCGTCGAACCACAAACCGGTCAGGAACTCCGACTCTCCGGCAAGAGTGATGGCTCCCAGCGGCGAAGAATAATGCGTGATGATCTGTCCCATTGCCTTCATGTCGCGTCTCCTTCGTTTTTCCGGAAATACTATATCACAGGTCCGGGCATTTTTCCTGCCGGATGGATTTTTTCTCATTCTTCCCGTTTTCTCCTTGACAAGCGCCATCCCCGGCGTTACGGTATTCCTCAAATCGTAAAACGGGGTGAAAACAATGCGTCAATGCCGGGATGCGGAAAATCTGCACCGCAGAATGAACAAAATGATCGGACAACTCAATGCGATCAATAAAATGATCGACCGGGATGTCCCATGTGAAGAGATCCTCATTCAGATCAATGCCGCAAAGGGGGCCCTTCACAAACTCGGGGAAATCATTCTCGAAGGTCACCTCAAACACTGTGTCCGTGACGGAATCGAGCACGGCGACGCCGAGAAAACCATCGCCGAATTCGCAAAAGCCCTTCAGCACTTCTGCAACAAGCCCTAGAATGGATTTGATCTTCTCCTCCGCAGACAAAATTGCCTGTCTTTTCCGTTTCTCTCTTGAATACCCATACCCCTATATGTATATTATTTCAACAAAAAATCAGGAAATGAGAAGGAGAAAGGGATTCACGGGAATGATTCCGGCAAAAATGAAAGCTTTTCTGAAAAACGAAACGAATCTGGAGCTTCTGCTTCTGGTGGTGTCGGGCGTTTCGCTGGTGGCGGATTTTTTCTGCGGGGAGGAAGCGCTTCCGTTTCCGCCGGCGTGGATTGCGGTGATTCTCTGCGGCGTTCCCATTCTCAAAGAGGCATGCACGGGACTCTTCACGCGATTCGACATCAAGGCGGATGTTCTGGTTTCCATGGCGCTGATCGCATCGGTGGCAATCGACGAAATTTTTGCGGCCGGAGAGGTCGCATTCATCATGCAGATCGGGGCGTTTCTGGAACAGACAACGGTGGCGAAGGCACGGGCGGGAATTGAAAAGCTGGTCCACCTGACGCCTCGTTTCGCCCGGCTCCTCGCAAACGGCCAGGAAAAAATGATTCCGGCGGAAGAGGTGGAAATCGGCAGTCTGCTGCGCGTTCTGCCCGGAGAAACCGTTCCCGTGGACGGAGTTGTCGTTCATGGAGAGACCTCCATCGACCAGTCGGTCGTCACGGGGGAATCCATTCCGGTGGACAAGCACAGCGGCGACGTGGTGTTCAGCGGAACGGTCAACTGCTTCGGCTCCTTCGACATGCAAACGACCCGGCGGGATGCCGACAGCTCCATCCAGCGCATGATCCGCCTGGTCCGTTCCGCCGATGCGGGCAAAACGCGCATTGTCCGTCTTGCGGACCGCTGGGCAACCTGGATCGTCGTGATCGCCCTTGGATCCGCAGGCGTCATCTGGTATGCGACGGGAGAGGTCATCCGGGCGGTCACGGTTCTGGTGGTCTTCTGTCCCTGCGCGCTGGTGCTGGCGACGCCGACCGCGATCATGGCGGCGATCGGCAACGCCACCCGGCATGGCATTCTGATCCGGGAAGGCGATGCGCTCGAACGGCTCGCCGCGGTCAGGAACGTCGTCTTCGATAAAACCGGAACTCTGACAAGCGGAGAACCCCGGGTTTCCGCTCTCTGCAGTCTGCTGGAGGAGATGCCGGAACAGGATCTTTTTCTCGCGGCGGCTTCGGCGGAGCTGCGGTCGGAGCATCCGCTGGGCAAAGCGCTGGTCGCAAGCTGCCGGGAACGCTATCCGGAAGAGGAAATCCCTGAACCGGAACAATTTGAAATGTATCCCGGACGCGGCGTAGCCGCTCATGCCGCGGGAAAGCGCATCCTCGCGGGAAGTCCCGCGCTCCTGCGGGAAAACGGAATCGAACTGACCGGCGCAGCCGCCCGAAAAGCCGGCGATCTGACCGGATCGGGCGCAACGGTCATTTATGTGGCAATCAACGGAAAATTCGGCGGACTGGTTGCGCTTTCCGATACGATCCGCGAACAGACCGCCGCAACCATCGAGCATCTCAAACAACTTCAGATCCGGACCGCACTCCTTACAGGCGACAATCCCGGCGCAGCACGAACCATCGCGGAACGGTCGGGAATCGAGGAGGTTCACGCGGGATGTCTGCCAGAAACCAAACTGGAGATCATCGGCGAGTATCAGCACAGCGGCATCCCCGTCTGCATGATCGGCGACGGCATCAACGACGCTCCCGCTCTGAAAAAGGCGCATGTCGGAATCGCCATGGGCGGAATCGGCAGCGACATCGCCGTCGACGCGGCGGACATCGTGCTGGTCAACGACGATCTCCGTCAGCTTCCCTGGCTCCTCCGGCTTGCCAGACGCATGATGGTCACGATCAAAGTCAATCTGACCTTTTCCATGCTTCTGAACTTCGTCGCGATCCTTCTGGCTGGCGCGGGCATTCTGAATCCGGTCGTGGGCGCGCTGGTCCACAATGCGGGATCGGTTCTCGTGATTGTGAACTCCGCCCTGCTGCTGACCTGGCGCGGCGGATGCAGGTCACCCCGCACCCGCCTGAAATAAAGCGTGCAAAAAAAACGGAAGTTGTCTCAGCACATGGACTTGAGATAGTCGTCCATGCGGGTGTTGACCGGCCACTCGTGTGTTCTCGGACAACGGGCAATCTCCCGTTTCAGCCCTTCGTAAAGCGAAATCAGACTTTCCTGCGTCATTCCTGTCGCGGCGAGGACTTTGGAGTTGTCCACGATCCGGTCGAAGAGGCGGTCGTACTCCAGCTGCCAGCGGGCATAGGTCTCATACGGGTCGGGAGTGAGAATGCGCAGATACTCCTCCTTGTCCACCCAGACGGCCTTCAGATTGCAGAGATCCTTGTAATAATCCGCGATCTCGCCCCAGGTGCGATGCTCCGAGGTCGAAACGGTGAAGGTTTCGCAAAGCGCCTTCTCATTGAACAGGAGTCCCGCGATCATTCTGGCGACATCGCCCGCCCAGCTCATGGTCGCCTGCACATTCCGCGCCTGCTCCGGAAGCACAACTGCTTTTCCCGCAAAGGCCCGGCCCACGGTATTGGGCGCTTCCAGAGTCACAAGCTGATAGCGCATCAGCGAATAGGTGATCGCCGGACGGATCATGGTCCAGTTCTTCCGGGGAAGCGAACGGATGATGTTCTCTCCGCGCGCCTTGTAGATTGAGTAGTCCTCCGAATTCCGGAGCATGACATTGTCCGATGCATCAATCAGTCTCGGCGAGGTTTCCCGGATCGGATGTTCCTTGTTGTCGTAAACTCGATAACTCGAAAGATAGATGTAGTGATCCGTATGGTCAAGAGCATTCGGAACGAACCAGGGAAGCTCGCCCGTGCCGTAGATCATGAAATCGACAATTCCATCATATCCCTGTTTCAGAAAATCCCGGTAAACCTCTTTGTCCTTTGCATTTGCCTTGATATATGTTACACCGGGAATCTCACTTTTTTTCTCGTCAAAGGAAACCCCGTCGACCTGGTAACCCATCTCCGCCAGAAGCGGAACCAGATATTGCCCCATCGCTCCCGTTGCACCCAGAACCAGAACTTTTTTCCCTGTACTCATCGCCCGACCTCTTTGATGTATTGAATTCTCGTTTGCCGCCGGAACTCCGTCCCGAAACCGCGAATTCCATTGATTTTATTTTACTGTATTGCTGAAAATACGTTTTTCAAATTCCCTCTTCCCCCCCTCCCCTGAAAAGTTTCATGCAATTCCCCCTTTCCTTTCGAAACAACAATCCAATCCATGCAAACAAATCAAAAATATGGAAAATATTGCTGCAAATCCGAACTTCAGTAAAAATAATTAGTCTTATCTCATTTTTCATTCAAACACATCTTGAAAATTAGATAAAACTAATTATATTATAAAAATCAAACGCATTGAAAGAAGGAGAAAAAGAAAATCATGCGAACGAAAATCCGACCGTATCTGCTATTGGCAGCAGGAGCGCTGATTCTGGCAGTGCTCGCAGGGATCTGGCAGTTTTATGCCTCGCCGACCAGAGTGGCATTCGTGAACTATCCGGAGTACATCCTTGCCCCGCTTCTGGATCAGAAAATCAATCCCTCGATAGAGGTGACGGCTCTCCAATGGAAAGAGGAAAACGGAGAGGAGCTGAAGAAATTCGACTGCATCATCTTCTTCGGCATGGGGCTTAATTTCACGGAAAAACAGCAGGCGATTCTTTCCACGCTGAAAAAGCCCATCTATACGACAGCGTCCACGCGTAAGGAAACCGCCCTGAATACGCTGACGGAAGAACAGTTGAAAAACCTGCAAGCCTATCTCGGCGCCGGCGGGAAAGAGAACTTCCGGCGGATGCTGGACTTCATCCGCCATGACATCGACGGAAAACGCATCAGAGCCCCGCGGCCGGAACCGCCGAAAAAGATCGAGCGTCGTCCTTTTTTCCATGTTCATGAAGACGATTCGTTCAAAACGTATCGGGAATATCTTGCCTGGTACAAAAAGAGCGGACGGTACAGAGAGGGCGCGGCAACGGTTTGTCTGCTTTCCGGAAACGGAGGCGGTGCGCTGGAGGATCTGATTACGGCTCTGGAGAAAAAGGGTCTGAATGTGGTGGCGGCGCACGGCATGTGGAATCCGGCATCCATGTTTGAGCAGGTCAAACCGGATCTCATCATCTATCAGCCGCACGGACGGCTTGGCGAAAACACGGTGGAACTGCTTCGGAAATACAATGTCCCGCTTTTCTGTCCGATCAAGGTCAGCCAGCCGTATGAGGAATATCTGCGGGACCAGCGGGGGATGACCGGCGGGATGCTGAGTCAGAGCATCACCATGCCGGAGCTGGACGGGGGAGCGGTTCCGTTCGTTCTCTCGGCGCTCTACCGCAACAAGCGCGGACTGCTGGAGTTCCGGACGATCCCGGATCGTCTGGAGCGCTTCGCGGAACTGGTAAGGAAAACAACGGAACTCAAACGTAAAAAGAATGCGGAAAAAAAGATTGCGATCATCTACTACGGTTCCATCGGGAAGGAAGCGGCAACGGCTGGACTCGGGATCTCGCAATCCATCCTGAATGTGCTCAGGCGTCTGCGCGATGCCGGATATCATACGGGTCCTCTCCCCGAGAATGTCGAGGATCTGGATCGGGAAATCGCAGCAGGGACCAGAGCCTTCGGGACAAACGCGGGAAAAGCGGAAGCGGAAAAAACGGTTCAGCGGATTCAGACCGTCACAATCACACCGGAGGAATATCACGCATGGGTGAAGAAGAGCATGCCGGAGGATCTCTATCGGACCGTGACAGAGCGCTATGGAGAATTCCCCGGCAAATCCTATCGGACACGCGAGGGGAACATGGCGATCGGCCGGATTCAATTCGGGAACATCATTCTGATGCCGCAGTCTCTGCCCGGAGAAGGAAGCGATGAAAGCAAACTGGTGCACGGCGTCAAGATGGCTCCGCCGCACACTTACATTGCAACCTATCTCTATATCCGTCACGGCTTCCAGGCGGATGCGATGATGCATTTCGGCACCCACGGCAGTCTGGAGTTCACGCCATGGAAGCAGGTGGCCCTTTCCAGTTACGACTGGCCGGATATTCTCGTCGGAGAGATGCCGCATTATTATCTTTACATCATCAACAATGTCGGGGAAGCGCAGATTGCGAAACGGCGCAGTTATGCCACAATGGTCAGTCATCTGACCGCTCCTTTCATGCAGGCGGACGGCTATGGCGCCATCACACGGCTCCATGAAAAACTGGAGCAGTACGAAGCCGCGGAAAATCCGATGCTCAAGGCGGAATACGCAAAAACGATCCGGGAAATCGCTCTGAAGGAACATTTTGACCGCGACCTCAAGCTCTCTCCGGAGTTCGCCGCGGGAAAACTGAACAGCGATGACCTCGGCAGACTTCATAATTTCGTTCATGAAATTCAGGACAGCAAAGTCAATCGCGGAATGTATGTAATCGGCCGTCCCTACACGGAGGAGGAGGCGAACGAGACCGCGCGCCTGATGACGGTCGATGCCATCGCGGACGCCCTCTTCAAAGCCGATCTTGAGGCCGGAAAGGTCAAGGAGAGTCAGCGGCAGGATCTCCACTTCTTCACGGAACATTATCTGAACAAGGCACATGCGCGGGCACGGGAGGCGCTTGTCAATCCGGGAAAATTCAGGAAAACGCAGCAGAAGTCTTCCGTTCCTCCGGAACATGCCATGAATGCCGGGGAAGAGGAAATGCGGAAGATCATGGAGTCTGGAAAACTTCCCGACGGTCGTGACATTCCCCCCGCCATGGCAGCGGCAATGCAGCAGATGGCTCCGAAACAGAACAGGCGGGGAGCATCTTCACGCGGAAGGGGACGTTTCCAGCGCCGTGTTCCGAAACCCAAACCGCAGCCGGAAGAGATTACGTTCCGGGCGAAAGCGGATCTTCTGAAATCGACCGAAGCGGAACTGGTCTCCATCCTCAATGCTTTTGCGGGGGGGTATCTGGCGCCCTCCCCCGGAGGCGATCCGGTTCTGAATCCGGATACGGTGCCGACGGGGAAGAATCTCTATGGAATTGATCCGGAACGCACGCCGACGAAAGAGAGCTACGCGGTCGGGAAACAGCTTGCGGAGGCGCTGATCGAAGCCCGGAAAAAAGCGACGGGAAACTATCCGAGAAAGGTCGGGTTCTCTCTGTGGGGTGGGGAGTTCATCCGGACGCAGGGGGTCAATATTGCGGAAATCTTCCATCTGCTCGGCGTGGAACCGGTATGGGATTCCCGGGGAAGAGTGCAGGATGTCAGATTGATTCCCAGTTCGGAGCTGAAGCGTCCGCGCATCGACGTGGTCATTCAGACGTCCGGTCAGTTCCGAGGCGCGGCAACCAGCCGCATGAGACTCATCGACAAGGCGGTGCGTCTCGCCGCGGAGGATTCGGAAAACAGTGCGTTTGAAAACTATGTCCGCGAGGGAACTTTTGAGATCATCAGGGCTCTGATCGACACCGGAATGTCCCCCGGAAAAGCCAGAGCTCTCGGCAATGCGCGTCTCTTCGGCGGCGTAAACGGAAATTTCGGTACCGGCGTCACGGGAATGGTTCAGAACAGCGGAAAATGGGAGGATACAAAAGGAATTGCCGAACTCTATCTCAACAACATGGGGGCGCTCTACACGGATAAGCACTGGGGAGAGCATGTGCCGGGAGTGTTCAAGGCGGCGCTCGCAAAGACGGATGCGGTGGTACAGTCGCGTTCCTCCAACAGCTGGGGACCGCTCTCGCTGGATCATGTTTATGAATTTACAGGCGGGCTCAGTCTCGCGGTCCGCCATGTGACGGGAAAGGATCCGGGGGCCTATTTCAACGATCTCAGAACTCCGGGGCGGGCAAAAGTTCAGGAAGCCGGAGAAGCCGCCATGGTCGAAGCCAGAAGCACCGTGCTCAACCCGAAGTACATCTCGGAAATGATGAAGGAAGGCGCTGCCGCAACCGGCAGTTTCGTCGAGGTGTTTCACAATACATTCGGATGGGAAGTCATGAAGCCTGATCTCCTGGAGGATCATCTCTGGCAGGAATATAAGGAGGTTTATGTGGATGACAAGCTCAAACTCAATGTCCGCAACTATTTTGAAAACAACAATCCGGCGGCGCTCCAGGAGATGACCGCGGTCATGCTCGAAGCCGTCAGAAAAGGATTCTGGAACGCTGATCCGGAAACCATCCGGCAGATCGCCGAAACTCATACGGAACTGATGAAAAAGTTCAACCTGCCTCCCTCTCAGAATGAAAAACTTCGTGGAATGATTCAAAAGCATTTGAAAAATCCCGAATTGCGGAAGGCCTATCAGCAGCAAGTCGAAAAACTTCTTCAGCATCAGCGGGATCAGGAGGAAAAACGGAAAAAAATCGAGGAACATGTCTCCGGACAGAAGCTGAAAGAATATTCCTTGGAACCTGAAACAACGAAAAAAAACAATCAGCGCTTGGTTTTCTTCTCCATCATCGCAATCGTGATTCTTGCACTCATTGCTCTCATGCTGGGAAGCCGCAGAAAAAATCTGGCGGAATAACAGACTCTTTGCAATAAGAGAAGGAGAGAGAATCCCGATCCCGGTTCGTTTCGCCGGGATCGGGACCTTTTTATATGCCACTGCGCGGTGACTTTTTTTATGCCGCTACGCGGGTTTTATCTTTCCAAAACGCCGCTGCGCGGTTTTTTTTCACAACGCCGCTGCGCGGTGACTTTTTTTATGCCGCTGCGCGGTTTTTTTTCACAACGCCGCTGCGCGGATACTTTTTTATGCCGCTGCGCGGTTTTTTTTCACAACGCCGCTGTACAAAGGTCTCCCACGCGCCCCCCGGATTTCGTGCTTCGCACGACCAGCGTCTCGCCGCTGGACCGCGACAAGGGCACCCTGCCCTTGACCCGAGAAAAATGCTTCCGCATTTTTCCGTATTTTTCGTTTCAGAGCTCAATCAGGTTGTAGGCACGAACCCCTAAGCCAATCTTCTGCGCATGCTCCAGCTGGATCTCCCAGTTCGTAATCGGAGAGACATCCTTGAAGTGGTCGTGGTAATGGTCCCCATGATCCCCGAGAAGACTCGACGAAATCGGTTTCTGACGATTCACCGCATCCGCACACGCCTGGTCAAGCGCAACCGGATCAAAGGAGGCAAACATCCCGACATCCGGCACAATCGGAGCATCATTCTCCGGATGACAGTCGCAGAACGGAGAAACATCCATAACAATGCTGATGTGGAAGTGCGGACGATTTTGCACCACCGCCAGCGCATATTCCACCATCTTCCGATCCACCATTCCCTCCTTCTGTCCCCACGACGGCTCAATCGCATCTTTCGGACAAACTCCGATGCACCGTCCGCAGCCGACACATTTGGCATGATTGATCTTCGCTTTCCCCTCCGGAAACTCCGGCGCATCATGAGCGCAGATCCGGGCACAGGCATGACAACCGATGCACAAATCCCGATTCACCGTCGGCTTCCCGTCACAATGCTGCTCCATCTTTCCCGCACGGGAACCGCAGCCCATGCCGAGATTCTTCAGCGCCCCTCCGAACCCCGTCATCTCATGTCCTTTGAAATGATTCAGGGAGATGATGATGTCGGCATCCATAATGGCCCGCCCGATCTTCGCTTCATGAACATATTCGCCATTCGGAACGGGAACCGCAATGTCGTCGGTTCCTTTCAACCCGTCGGCAATGATGACATGGCATCCGGTCGTATAGGGCGTGAATCCATTCCGGTATGCGGTTTCAATATGTTCCAGCGCATTCTTGCGCGACCCCACATACAGCGTGTTGCAGTCGGTCAGAAACGGTTTGCCTCCAAGACGACGCACCTCTTCCACCACGGTCCTGGCAAAATTCGGCCGCAGAAACGAAAGATTTCCCGTTTCCCCGAAATGAATTTTGATCGCGGCAAAATGATTTTGAAAGTTGATTTTTTCAATTCCGGCCTTCCGCATCAGACGTTCCAGTTTTCCCTGAAGATTCGTCCCGTTCGGCTTGACCCGCATATCGGTAAAATAGACATCGGCTTTCTGCATTGTTCCAACTCCCGGTTTTCTGTGGATTTCTGTTGAATTACGGTTTAAAATACTCCGGAATCGTTCTTCCGGCAAGCGGAATTTTATTTTTTTTCAGGATTGTCCGGTTCCGTCCCGGGTTGATTTCAACAGAGGGGCGGGATATATTGAGGAAAAGACTCTTGACGGAGGTTGTTGTGATGATTCTGAAATCTCATCGGGGACTCCCCCGCTCCTGGATGGTAATTGTTCCTGTCTGCCTGATTTTCGCCGGCCCGCTTTCCGCGGAAGTTCCCCGGGAAAAGAAGGAGACCGCCGCCGTTTCACTCCGGAAGGTGGAAGCGGACAGGATCCTTGATGTGAGCGTCCGGAATCTGTACCGGGTCGCCCCCGGAATCTACCGCTCCGCACAGCCGGACAGGGAGGAGTTCCGGCTTCTGAGTGCCGCCGGACTGAAAAGTGTGCTGAATCTGCGGGCGCATCACAGTGACCGGGAGAAGATCAACGCTCTCCCCGTGCAGCTTTTTGAACTTCCGATGAATGCCGGTTCCCTGACAACCCGGGATCTGTTCATGGCACTTGTTCTTCTGCGGGATGCGCCGAAACCCGTTCTGATTCACTGCTGGCACGGCTCCGACCGCACCGGCGCGGTGGTCGCGGCCTGGCGGATTGTATTTCAGAAGCAGGATGTGGAGACCGCGCTGAAGGAGCTGATGGATCCCCGTTACGGACACCACAGGCTGCTTTACCGGAACATCCCGGATCTGCTTCGCGGCATGGACTGGAAGCGGATCCGGGAAAGCATTCTGAACCCGGAGAGACCGGAAGAATCCGCATTCTCTTCCGATCAGCGGATTCCTTCTTCACTTCCGGCGGGAAATCCCGTCAGGAGATGAAGTTTGTTGCGACCCACGGTTCCGCAACCGGGAACGGAATCGCGGCCTTCTCCCGGCATTTCAGAAGATGGGCCATGTTTTTTCCGAGCGTCCGCATGGTCTGCATTCCTTCCAGATCGCGGCGGACCTCATCCGGAGTGAATCCGTGCGTGGAGTTCCAGTACTGCGAGGAGACAACGGGCATCTCGCAGATCGTGAAATACTTGTTCAGACGATCGAACGTTGCGCTGGCCCCTCCGCGCCGGCAGTTGACCACGCAGGCGGCGGGCTTATGGCGGAAAAGCTCGGTGGCCGAGAAGAATACCCGGTCGAGAATCGCGCACAGACTTCCCGGAGGGCCCGCATAATAGACCGGGGCCCCGATCACAAGACCGTCGCTTGTCTTCATCCTTTCCACGAATTCCGTATAAAGGGAATCCCGGAACACGCAGCCGTCGCCAGTATCCCGGCATCGCCAGCATGCGACACAGCCCTGGACCGCGTGATTGCCGATCCAGAAAATTTCAGATTCAATTCCATTCTCCTTCAGCGCTCCTCCCACTTCGGAGAGCGATGTGAAAATGCAGCCGTCCCTGTGGGGACTGCCATTGACCAGTAGAACTTTCATGCGGAACCTCCTTTCTGTCAGGCAATGCTTTTTCCAAGTTCAAAGGCCTTCTGAAGACCGGGATGCCCCTCGATGTCGCCGATTTTCAGCACGCCCCCCGCGATCACGCTTCCCAGATCCTCCCATCCCAGAAAGCCGAGCAGGGATTGATAGTACTGCACGACCGGTGCGTCATTCTCTTTTCCGGAGCCTTCGGAAGCCATCAGAAGAATGGTTTTCTTATGCGGAGTCGCCCATTTCGGATCGGATTCGGTCACGGCAAAAAGTCGGTCGATCGCGCATTTCAGCTGTCCGGAAAATCCCCAGTAGTACATCGGGGAGGCGAACACCAGAACATCCGCCGACCGGTACTCCGGATAGATCCGGTTCATCTCATCCTTCTGCACGCAGGGCTCCTCCGGATTCTTCCCTCCGCCGAGGCATCCCTTGCAGCCGTGAATGTTCATCCGGTCCAGATCGAAGCGTGCTACGGTATGGCCCGCGCTCTCCGCCCCTTTTGTAAACTCCCGGATCAACGCCGCGGTGTTCCCGTTCAGACGCGGACCGCCATTGAGAATCAGGATTTTCCTTCCCATCATCACATCTCCTTCCCTTTTCGGATTTTCTTTTTGATCGGCTCGGTTTCTCCGATTGTCTGTAATATAACAGCTGGATAACTATTGTCAAGAATGCACTATTTTGTATCATACTATCATACTTGTGATATACTTTCTTTTTAGTTCGTATTATTTTTCTATTCAGAACTTGTCTTTTCGATCCTTTGATGTATAGTATAAAAAAAGATGTTTTTTTTGAAAGGAAAGGATGGCGGAAGTTTTTCATGGAGAAAAAAAAGGCATTGACCTTCCACTGTTCGGTCGAAGCGACGATGGCGGTGCTGGGAGGCAAGTACAAGGCGATCATCATCTGGCACCTGAACCGGGCCGGACTCATGCGCTACAATGAAATTCAGAAAGCGGTCCCGCAGGCAACGGCAAAAATGCTCAGCCAGCAGTTGAAGGAACTGGAAAACGATGGAATTGTCAGGAGAAAACTTTATCCGGTGGTTCCTCCGAAAACGGAATATTCCCTGACGGAACTGGGAAAAACCCTTGTCCCGATCATTGATGAAATGTGTGTCTGGGGCGATGAGTATTTCCGCCGTCTCGGAATTCCCAATCCCTGCGAAGAGGAATAGGAAGAAAAGGGATTTCTTCCCTTTTCGGAAGCGGAGAGAAACAAACGCCGGAGTGGGACTCCGGCGTCTGCTGTGTTCCGGCCGAGGGCCGGGATGTTCTCATTCGGCAAAGGAGCCGAAGGTGAGAAGAAGGGGAGAGTCCCGCAGGGGAAGATGCAGGAATTTCCGATAGTTTTTTCCGTCGTCTTCCACCATGTTGTCCGGAATGGCATAGATGGAGCCGTCGAGCAGATCAATCAGATGCGCCTCGCCTTTCACGCCGCAGACTTCGATGGTCATGGTGGCTTCATAGGTGGTGGTCAGCAGTTCGGAAGGGGTCCAGTAGACGAATGCGGAACTGCCGTTCGGCTTGGTGAATCCGCCGCTCATGAGGGTGCGGGCGGGATCCTCGTCGCGCATGAGCAGCGGTGATCCTTCCGGAGCAAGGCGCACCGGCAGATCCGCCAGCGAGTACTCCTCCCGGAAGATCGACGCCAGCACCTGAAGGGCGCGATAGGAGGGTTTCGGGGTGTAGACTCCGGTTGCCACGCCGTTTTCATCGAAGTCGGCTCCCAGCACGCCGAAATAGCCGAAATCCAGATAGCTGGCTTTATCGCCGACCGTTCCATTCAGGGCCTCGATCATATCCATGCAGGAGAAGTAGGAAGTAAAGCGGACCTTTTCAAACATGTGTGCCAGCATGTGACGGGAAAGAAATTTTGCCTGACGCAGCGGGGTCCAGGCGGCTCCGCGAAGTGCTCCGGCTCCGTCGCGGCGGGACTGCGTTCCCGTCTCGCCCTGAATGAACTCCATCGCGGGATTGTACCGCAGGCAGAGAGCCTTTACGGCACGCATGCGTTCGATAGCGCCTCTTTCATCGGGGGAATAGCCATGATAGCTGAGGGCGTCCATGTTTGCGCCCGCGCCGGTTTCCAGCATGTCGCGCACCCACCGGAGATCGTGAAGACAGATCACGCCGCCGACAACTTTCGCCTGCGGATCGGCCTCGCGCACCGCTTTTGCCGTGGCGTTGACGAATTCTCCGTATTCCGTTCCACTGGCTCCGTGTTTCCAGCACCACTTTCCATCGGGCTCATTCCAGACTTCGTACCAGCCGATTTTTCCCTTGTAGCGGGTGACGACCGCGACCACGTAATCGTGCCAGGCCTTCTTCTGTTCCTCGGTATGAATCGGCGGACACCCCACGGCGCCGAAGACCTTCCGGGCCGCTTCGTCATACAGACCGTTCCCGTAGCAGAGGCAGACCCAGGGACGGAGTCCCCGCCGCAGCAGGTTCTCGACAATGGAATCGAACCAGGCGAAGTCATAGACCCCTTTTTTCCCTTCCGTCCGAGCCCAGCCCGACTGAATGCGGATCCATTTGATTCCGAGCTCCGCCACCTTGTCATACGCTTTTTCCGGATCGAAGACACCCCGGTCCAGTTTTTCAAATCCCAGTCCGAGAACCGACTCCCCGACCTGTGCGGAATTCACCGCCTTCACCATTCCTGTCTTTTTCAGACGTTCCATCCGTTTTTCTCCTATCCTATTGAATTTGCAACCGACAGCGCGGCGGACAGCTCCTCCGCGGCGCTCCGAATTTTTTTCTGCACCTCGACAATATGTTCCGGTGTGTACCGGTCCAGCGGCATGGAACACCCCAGCGCCACCCGGTACTCTCCATTGGCAAACACCGGAACGGCGAAAATGCCCTGGGAACCGCTGATCGAATGGTATTCCCGCTCCTTCCGGATGTTCTCCAGAGCTCCCGGCACCATGCTCCGTTCGCGGAACTCCGGACGCAGATTCCCTCCATGCGCGGACGAATCGTAAATCTTCAGCGCCTCCTCCAGCGGCACATACGCCATCTCCACCACTCCGGACGCCGTCCGATAGACATCATCATACGCCAGCTGATTCAGATGAATGACATGCTCCGGATTGCAGTTCCTGTGATACAGAACATACCGCATTCCCCCGCAGACCTGGGAAATGAACACCGAATCGCCCACCGCCTCCGCAAGACGGTTCACCACGGGAACCGCTTTCCTCAGCAGCTCCGCCTGATACTCCGCCATGTTGTTCAGCGTCACAATCCGCGGCCCCGCCCGGTATCCCGCCTGACGCGACACCCGGATGATATACCCGCTTTCCAGAAGCATCCGGAGAATGCGCGAACAGGTCGTCCGATTCAGCCCCAGTCTCTCCGACAGCGCAAGAGGACCCACCGGCTCCGGAGTCGACCGGACGATCTCCTCCAGAATCGCAAAGGTCTTGTCCAGAACTTTAATCATAAAACAACTCCATAAAGTTCATATTATGAATCTTTCGTTTCATATTTTATACTATAATGTCATAATAAGAAATTAAAAGGGCGGAATCCGCATTTTCTAAAAAAAAAGATTTTGCGGCTCTCCTTCCCTCTTTTCGGAAAAAGCGGGACGAAGACGGAGCTCCCCGCTGAAACGATTCCCGGCGAACAGGAGAGGAGTCTTCGGAAAATGCCGCCCTCCCCTTTCCCCCTCCCTGACGGAGAAACGATCCTCCTGCGGAAATCAAGGAAAGAAGCATGGGCACGCACCTCCCGCTGCGGCCGGAAGAAGCGGAAAAAGAGATAACGGAGCGCCCCGCATTCCCAATGGCAACGGAAGGAACGGTTTCCGGGAAAAGGATCGGGAAAGAGAAAAAAAAAGACGGAGTGCCTCTCCGGAAAAACTCCGGAAGGAACTCCGTCCCGGTTTCTGAGAAAGAGACCGGCGGAAACCGCCGGCCGCTCCGTCGGGATTACTTGTATTTCGGCAGCATGTCGCCGTGGGCTTTGATCAGATCGTCGCACATGGCAATGATCTTGTCGATGCTGAGCTCCGCCGCGGTATGGGGATCGAGCATGGCGGCCTGATAGATGCACTCCTTCTTCAAGGTCAGTGCCGCTTCGATGGTCAGCAGCTGGACATTGATGTTGGTGCGGTTCAGCGCCGCGCAGACCTGGGGCAGATCCCCGACATAGGTCCCCTGCACCCCGTTTGAATCGACCAGACAGGGCACTTCCACCACGCAGTCGTGCGGCAGATTCGGGATCAGTCCGTGGTTCATGACGTTTCCGCCGATCTGATAGGGAGCATTGGTCACGATCGCATTCATAATGCCCGACCCGTACTCGCTGGAGAGGGTATGATCGAGTTTCGCATTGCCGCAGATTTCCTTGTAGCGGGTCTTCCAGTTTTCAATCTGTTTTACGCAGCGTCTGGGATATTCGTCGAGGGGAATTCTGTACTCGTCGATCAGTTCGGGATAGTTCGATTTGATCCAGTAGGGCATATATTCGGCGTTGTGTTCGCTGGATTCGGTCACATAGTACCCGAACTTGAGCATGATCTCGAGACGGATGATATTGCCGGATTTCTTTTCCGGATTCTTCTCTTTTCTCCAGGCGGCGACTTTTCTGGCGGCGACTTTCTTGATCTCGGGATAGATGTCTTTTCCATGGTTCGTCAGACTCAGAAGCCATGCCATGTGGTTGATTCCGGCGATTTTTCCGCGGATTCCGTCGCGCTCGCCCTCGCCTTTGTAGAGTTCAAGCGTGTCCAGGAGCGAGGAGATGCAGCCCTGCACGGAGTGGCACAGACCAACCGTTTTGATGGAGGATCCTTTCAGCATCGCTCCGGTGAGCATCGCCATGGGATTGGTGTAGTTCAGGAACCAGGCGTCGGGGCAGACAGCCTCCATGTCGCGTGCGAAATCCAGCATGACCGGAATGGTCCGCAGAGCCCGGAAAATTCCGCCGATTCCAAGCGTGTCGGCGATGGTCTGGCGAAGACCGTATTTCTTCGGCACCTCAAAGTCGATGACCGTCGAAGGCTCATAACCGCCGACCTGGATGGCGTTGACGACAAAATCCGCTTTCTTCAGCGCATTCTTCCGGTTCTTCACCCCCAGAAACGTCTTGATGCTCGCGCGATCGCCATTGATGTTCCGGTTCAATGTCTCCAGCATCGCCTCGGACTCTTTCAGGCGGGTCGCATCAATGTCGTACAGTGCGATTTCCGCATCCTTGAGCGCTTCCCTGCACATGCAGTCGCCCAGCACGTTCTTTGCGAACACCGTGCTTCCGGCGCCCATAAATGTGATTTTTACATCTTTTCCCATTTTTTCATCCTTTTTTATTTTGCGGGGTTGTTCTGATAATTTATCCCCCTTCTTCCGGAAAATACAACAAAAAAAACATGCTATTCATGGTACTTTTGTGCTTTTTTCAAAAACAGGATTGCATCCCGGAACGCCGCCGGTATATTAACCCAACAAACCAAAAAAAGGGATTCTTTATGACCATCATCAAAAATTTCCACCATGTTCTGCACGGAGGAGACTACAATCCGGATCAGTGGCTCCACATTCCCGGCACAATCGACCAGGATTTTGAACTCATGGACAAGGCGCACTGCAACACCTTTTCCGTCGCCATCTTCTCGTGGGGACAGCTGGAAGTCGAAGAGGGGAAATTCGACTTCTCCTGGCTGGACGACATTTTCCGCCGCTGTGCCGAAAGCGGGAAAAAACTTTTTCTGGCCACTCCTTCGGGAGCGAAACCGGCATGGCTCGGAATCCGGTATCCGGAAAGCTGCAAAGTCCGCACGGACGGCCGGCGCGACTTCTGGGGAAACCGGCAGAACAACTGTCTGACCTCTCCGATCTTCCGGGAAAAGGTCCGCATCATCAACCGGAAACTTGCGGAACGCTATGCGAATCATCCCGCGCTCGGCGGCTGGCACATCAGCAACGAATACAACGGCGAACCGTGCTGCTGCGATCTCTGCATCCGGAAGTTTCACGAATTTCTGAAGGAGAAATACGGTACGTTCGAAAATCTGAACAAGCAGTACTGGAGCGCCTTCTGGGGACACCATCTCACGGACTGGAACCAGATCCATCCGCTGGACGGCTCCATGAACACCGCGGGACTCGACTGGAGACGATTCATCACGGCAAACACGGTGGAGTTCTTCCGCATGGAAATCGACGCCGTCCGGGAATTTTCCGACGCGCCCGTGACCACCAACATGATGGGGTATTACGATCCGCTCGACTACTGGAAATTCGTTCCCTACTGCGACTTCATCGCCGACGACTGCTATCCCAGCTGGTATCACGGCGAAACCGAAGAGACCGCCGCCTCTTTCGCCATGCTTCACGATCTGCATTACACCATGCGGAAAAAACCGTTTCTCATGATGGAATCCTGTCCGGGAATCCCGAATTACCGGCCCTATGTCAAACTGCGCCGGCCGAACGAGTTTCAGCGTGAAATGCTGCTCGCCCTCGGACACGGAGCCGACGGCACCATGTACTTCCAGTGGAGAAAAGGACTCGGCAACTGCGAAAAGATCCACGGCGCCGTCGTCGGGCACGACGCCAGCGACCGGACACTCGCCTTCCGGCGGGTCGCGGACTACGGAAAAAAACTCGAATCCCTGACGGGTCTTCCCGACGCGGTCAAAACCCCCGAAGCCGCCGTCATTTACGACTGGGAGTCCAACTGGGCTCTGGATCTGACCAACGGATTCGGCGGAAGCAATACGAAAAAATGGCAGGAGACCGCGCGTCTTCACTATCGCGCCCTCTGGGAAAAGAACATTGATCTTGCCGTCATCGACAGCGATCAGCCGTTTGATTCCTACAAACTCCTCGCCGCACCGATGCTTTTCATGCTGAAACAGGGGGTTGCCGAACGGCTGAAACGGTTTGTAGAAAACGGCGGAACGCTGCTCATGACCTATCTCTCCGCCTATGTGGACGAGAACAACGCCTGCTTCCTCGGAGGAAATCCGGGGGGACCGGATCTGCGCGGATTCTTCGGAATCTGGAACGAGGATATCGACGGACTTGAACCCTCCTCCCGTCAATCCCTGCTCTGGAACGGAAAGGAATATCCGGTGCTCGACTATGCGGAATATCTTCATGCCGAGGGCGCGGAAGTCACGGGAGTCTACGGCGGCGAGTTCTATCAGGGATCGCCCGCGATGACCGTCATGCGGCAGGGAAAAGGAAGAGCCATCTATCTCGGAGCCCGGACCGGACTGGATTTCCTCTCCGACTTCTATGGAAAACTTCTGGAAGAAACGGGAATCCGCCCGGTGCTGGAGGGGATGCCGGAGAGTGTCAAGGTCAGCCGCAGAACCGCCGCAAACGGCGAGGCCTATTATTTCCTCCTGAATATGACGGACGAACCGCAGAAAGTTGCTCTTCCCCGCAAACTGCGTGAAATCTGGGGAACGGACACGCTCCGGGAATCGGTGGAGATTCCGTCCCGCGGCGGAACGGTTCTCAAGGGCTGATCCGAACAGGAAGATGCTCTCTTTGTCCGGAGGCGGAGACTCGGGAGAGAATCCGCCTCCTTCCCTTTTTTCCTCAACGGGAGGGAAGCGGTTCAATTGCGGTTGCCGGAAGAACTTCCGGATGAACCGATCCCCCCGATTTCAAACACTCGACAATCTGCTGCGCCGCGGCACGTCCGAGTTTGGCATAGTCTGTGGATACCATGGCGGGAATCCGGAGTTCCCGGCCGGCTTTCCGCAGAAATGACACGCTCTCCTCCGTCTTGCGCACGATCAGTTCCGGACGCTCCGCCGGCGGAAGCGTCATCAGAATGCGCACAATCTTCTGATAGGCGGGAAGTCCGCCTTCGGAGAAAATGCCGGTCACCTTGAAACGACGGATCCGCTCCACCAGAAGCGGCTCGATCTCTTTCGTATCGAAATTGTGCTCCGGAGCAAACGCGATGCCGAGTTTTTGAAAATAATCCGGGAACCGGTGCGAAAGCATGGACAGCGGATTGTCGATATACAGAACGCTCCGATGGTTCCGTTCATGGAAAAAATCCGCCACAAGTTTTCCGGCAAACGAGTAATCGTTGGTTACGAGATTCAGTTTCCGTTCCAGCATGTTCCGCCGCAGTTCCTGATGAAACACATCGGTGACGACCAGCGGATAACGCGCATCCTGCTGAATCTGCTCCATCACGGGAAGCGCGGAAGGCTGAGGAGAAAGCCAGATGATCGCGGAAACCCCGTGATGCGAAGCGGTCTTCTGAATCGTTTCGATCCGCGGGGACTGAAGCAGATGAAGATGAATTCCCGCCAACGCCAGAACATTCCAGATCGACGGAAGAAAAGGACCGCATCCGAGATAGGGCGACTCCTGACCGTTGTTCAGAATCAATCCGACTTTCAGAAACCGTTCATTCGCGGGCTTCACAAACGTTCCGCCCCGTCCGCGCGTCGTATAAACGAATCCCTCTCCGCAAAGCTCCCGCAGAGCCTTCATGTAGGTCTCCAGACAGACGTTCAGTTTCCGGCAGAGCACCCGCGCCCCGGGCAGTTTTCCTCCGTCGGCGTATTCCTCGTTGATCATTCTCCGGAGCCCGTTCAGAGCCTCCAGATATGTCCCGTTTTTACTGCTGTTTTCTTCCATCGGCACCCCGCCATGCTGAAAAAATTAATTTTTTTCTCCGTTCCTATTGCTTTTTTCTTGTTAATGTACTATAATTAAATAGAACATAAAATACAAGAACCAAACCACAGCCATCCCATAGGAAAAGAAAAAGTTGAAAGATGATGGTTCTGGATGCAACTTATATTTCAGCAAAAAAAACAAGGAGCATCCATGAAACCATCAAAGCATAAAATGACCGTATTATCG
>CALXRL010000063.1 GCA_944390735.1 uncultured Victivallales bacterium
GTTTCCGGGCCATCCGGATGGTTTCGTAGACCTTGTGCGGAGTCGAGGTTCCGGAGGCATCTTTGAAACAGACCGAATCGTAAGGGATGCCGGAGTCAAGAATCCGGCGCAGAATGGATTCATAAAATTCCACTGTATGGCCGACACACCCCGGCGGCAGTTCCATCATGGTGACGGTGACCTCGTGTTTCAGTCCCGCTTCCGCAATACATTTTCCGCTGTAAAGGAGGTTGTTCACATCGTTCAGTGCGTCGAAATTGCGAATGGTGGTGATGCCGTGTTTTTTCATCAGCTGCGCATGCAGTTTGATGATGTCCCGCGGCTGACTGTCGAGTCCGACCACATTGATTCCGCGAGCGAGGGTCTGGAGGTTGGCAACGTTTCCGACAATGCGCCGGAAATTATCCATGACCCGGAACGCATCCTCGTTGCTGTAGAAATAAGCGGCCTGAAACAGTGCGCCGCCTCCGGCTTCAAAATGGGAGATGCCCGCCGCGGCGGCCTCTTCCACCACGGAAAGAAAATCCGAACTGAAGACACGTGCGCCGAATACGGACTGGAATCCGTCGCGGAAGGCAGTCAGCATAAAATCAATTTTTTTCATAATTCTTACACTCCTTGGTTTTCTTGAATGATACGAAAAGAGGGGATGCCGCCAAGAGTGTATGAGCCGTCCCGCCCCCGGAGCACGCGGAGAAAAGCATGCGAGGGAGCGTCTCCGACCTTTTTTGTCAGAGGAATCAAACGGTTTTTGTTACAAGTTCAAACACCGGAAACAGAGACCGTACACTCAAGCGACGGAAAAATGCTGAGCCGCGGATGGGTCTGCTCTGGCTTTGAGGCGCGGCGAAAGCCAGGTCCGCAGTTGCAGACGGGCGTTCGTCGGTGGAGCGAAGCTTGTCCGGGTGGACAAGCTGTCGGTAAGAAGACGTGTTTGCTTCAGCAGAACCGTCGGACGAACCGGATGGGAGAGGCGCGTTCCGGTGGTACGGTTAAGCGTTCTGCTGACTGTATCGTAATTGTAAGATGGAAATTCAACGTCGTCGGATTGCATCTGAGAGGCGGCGACGAGCAGAAAGGCAGAGTTGTTCTGAAGACTTTTGCAATGTTGAAGCTCGGCATAGAATACGGCAGATGCAATGATCCCGACAAAAGACAGCAGGGCCGCAAGAGAAAAAATAACGAGCCGCGTGTAGGTTTTCATGATAGGATAGTGCCTTAGTATTATAAAATCCCATAATATATCTCTGAAAATTGCTTTTTTCAAGCACATGGAGAGGATAAGCGAGTTTTTTAGCAATGCCTTTTTACGAAAGGAGTCCTTCTCTTGCGGCAGGAATCCCGAAAAGCTCAAATAAGCGATCGGAATCCGGATTTCCGCGAGAATCGTCGGTTGAAGCCGTTTTCGGTTTCTCATTCGAGTTTTTATTCCAGAAGGCAAAGGGAGATTTCCTGGACAGCTTCCGATGAACGGGGCAAGGGCGAAATGCTGGAGGTTCCTCTGGAAATGCCATTTTGCGGAGTTTTCCATCTGACTGCGGAATTGACGCATGTAGCAGAATTTCTTGAATTTGCGGACGGTTTATCCGCGCTCGCGTTTCAATACCGTGATATCTCTGGCTCTGTCGTAAGGTTCTTGCTTGTAACGGAGTAAATAGAATGGACGCTTTTCATTGTTTTGAAACGCTGAAAATGACTTTCGATTCCTGCGGAAACTGGATTTTTTTAATTCGGATCAAGGAAGTCAATTCACCAGCTCGGAGTTCGTAGCGGAACTTCGGAACCATGGCATACAGATCAACATGAACGGACGGGGTCGGGGTTCGGATCATGCAGAGATGGAGCGTTTCTGGCGGGCGTAGGAATAGGAGGACACCAAAATCAAAGAATACGTCAGCTTGTCGCAGATCCGCTTCGGGGTGCAGCATCCTGTGAATTTTTACAACTCCGGGCGGATTCATTCGGCACTCCATATCGGACGCCGGATGAAGTCTGTTTCGGTACTTGCAATCGGCCAACAATGGGATATAGTAAACCAAGACTTTTACACTAAATTTCCCATAAAAATTGTCTAGGCGGCAGGGCGATACGCATTATTCTCTGAATGTCTGAGCTTTATAAAACCAGAAACGAGTATAAAATTATGAAACCATGGGAATTGCAATATTTTTCTCCGTCACCGCAGAGTGAAGTCAGAAAACGTCCGGCGTGGAAACTGCTGGATGACGGAACCTATGAGATTCATACCGGCTGGGGCGGCGAGGAGCCCGGATGGGAGCAGTGGGCTCTTCCGCTCGGATGCGGCTGGTTCGGAACAAAGATCTTCGGGGGAGTCCCGCTTGAACGGATTCAAATTACGGAAAACTCCCTTGCCAATCCTTACCCGGAGGGACTCAACAGTTTTGCGGAACTCTTTCTGGAAACCGGTCATGAGGAATACACCGGCTATCGGCGTGCCCTTTCGCTGGACGATGCGGTCGCCGAGACGGAATATGTCAGCGGCGGGGTCCGATACCATCGCGAATGTTTCAACTCCTATCCCGACCGCGTTGCCGTCCTGCGGATTACCGCCTCGAAACCTGGAGCTGTAAGCGGTCGGATCTTCGCGATCCTTCCCTTTCTCAAGGAGTTCGGGGCACAGCCCGGTGACGGCAAAGGAAAATCCGGAAAAATCTATTACGAAAACAATCGGATTGTCATGTCCGGTCATATGGACTATTATGAAATCGACTACGAAGGCGAGATCCGTGTACAGGCGGAAAACGGAGTCGTAAGTGCCGATTCAAACGGCATTTCGATCAAAGAGGCGGACCGCCTGACTCTCTATTTCTCGTGCGGCACAAACTATTGTCTGGAAAGCAGGGTTTTCGAAGAGGAGGACCCGAAAAAGAAACTTGCGCCGTATCCGCATCCGCAGGAGAAAATCCGGCAGACGCTCGACCGGGCTCTCAAACTCGGATTCGAGGAACTCAAGCTCCGTCATCTGGAGGATTATCACGACCTTTTCCGACGAGCTGAGATCGATCTGGGAGGCGTTCGGGAGCCGGACAAAGGCACCGATCTTCTGCTGGAAGAATATAAAGCGGGAAAAGAATCCCGTTATCTGGAGGAACTCTACTTTCAGTACGGCCGTTATCTGCTGATCTGTTCCTCGCGGAAACAGACTCTTCCATGCAATCTTCAAGGCATCTGGAATGTCTACGATTCCAGCCCTTGGAGCTGCGGCTACTGGCACAACATCAATGTGCAGATGAACTACTGGCCCGTTTTTTCCTGTAATCTGACCGAACTGTTTGAATCCTATGCGGATTATCATAAGGCCTATCTTCCTCAGGCGCGGAAATACGCCGCACAGTATCTGAAGGAGATAAATCCGGATCAGACACATTCCGAATGCGGCTGGACGATCGGAACCGGAGCATGGCCCTATCGGATCTCCGCGCCCTCCGCGAAAGGGCATTCGGGACCCGGAACGGGTGGCTTGACGGCAAAACTTTTCTGGGAATACTACGATTTCACGAGGAATCCGGAGATCCTGCGCAGAATCTATCCGATTCTCCGGGGAATGTCCGTTTTTCTGTTTCACTGTCTCCGGAAACGCGGAGATGTGTTTCTTGCCGTGCCCTCCGCTTCGCCGGAACAGGTGGATGTCTCGCCGGAACAGAAAGGCTATCTCCATACGGAAGGGTGCGCCTTCGATCAGCAGATGATTTATGAGACCTTTCACGATACACTCCGTGCCGCGGAAGCATTGCAGATCGAAGAGCCATTCCTGAATACGATTCGCGAAATTCTGCCTCATCTGGAGCCGGTTCTCATCGGAGACTCCGGACAGATCAAGGAGTTCCGTGAGGAACACGAATACGGGGAATTCGGAGAAAAGCATCATCGCCATATCTCCCAGCTCATCGGACTGATGCCGGGAACCATCATCAGCGAGAAGACGCCGGAGTGGATGGAAGCCGCGCGCGTTTCCCTCACGAAACGCGGCGATCTTTCCACAGGATGGGCGATGGCTCACCGTCTGAATGCCTGGGCAAGACTCGGCGACGGGGAACATGCCTTCCGCCTTCTTCAGACGCTTCTTTCCAAAGGGACTCTTCCCAATCTATGGGATACGCATCCTCCGTTCCAGATCGACGGCAATCTTGGTGGAACCGCAGGGATTGCGGAGATGCTTCTGCAATCGCATTCGGGCCGGATCCGTCTTCTTCCCGCTCTTCCCGCCGTCTGGAAGAACGGATCGTTTTCCGGCCTCCGTGCCCGTGGAGCATTCGAAC
>CALXRL010000064.1 GCA_944390735.1 uncultured Victivallales bacterium
CAGAAAGGAACCGTCTATCTCAACGGCAGAGAGATTGCAAAACTGGATTACGGCAAATTTTTTGAACTTCCGCTTCCGCAGGAACTTCTCCGGTTCGGCAAGTACAACACTCTGACGATTCATGCCGTGGATGACGGTCAGTACTGGGCATGGCGCGGCATCAAGGGCAATACCTGGATCGAGGTCAAACCGCGGATTTCCGCGGAATATCCGTGGATCGGAACCTCCGTCAAAAACGGTATGGCTACGTTTGAAGCGACCGTCAGGAACACTTCGGGCAAAGCGGAAACGGTGATTCTGGAAGCGAAGATTTCCGGAGAGAATGCTCCTGCTCCCGCCCGGTCGTCCGCCGTCCGTCTGAATCCCGGGGAATCGAAAAAAATCGTCTTTACTGCGCCGTGGAAAAACGCGCGCTTCTGGAGTCCGGAGACTCCGTATCTCTACCACTGCACGTTCACGGTGAAAAACGGTGAGGGTGAAACGATGGATGTCCTGCCGCCGGTCCGGTTCGGATTCCGGGAATTTGAACTTCGCGGCAGAGACTACTATCTGAACGGGAAAAAAGTTCATCTGTTCAATCACGACGGCTGGGCGAACGCCTCCTCCGATCTCAACGAGGCCCGGCGGATTGCACGAACCCTGAAACGTCTCGGCTACAATGCGGTCCGCACGAATTTCCCCGTGGAGGCAAAAGACAACTATCCCGAAAACATCATGAGGGTCTGCGACGAGGAGGGACTTTTCCAGCTGGTCGGAATTGATGGAGTCACCGGACGTGAATTCGCACTCTGGAACAATCCGGCTGTCCGGAAGAATCTCGAAGACCGGATGGCGGCGATGATCCGCCGCTGGAGAAATCATCCGTCGAACATCATCTATTTCATGTCGACCAACTATCTCGGTTACGGCTGGGACTATCACCCGCTGAAGCTCGCGGACGGTTATCAGCCGAAATTCCAGATGAAAAAATATCAGACCTGCATGGAAGGCGTGAAGATCATGCGCAAATACGATTCATCGCGTCCGTTTTTCTTCCAGGCGGGCGGCAATTTCGGCGAGATCATCACGAACAACGCCTACTTCTGCTGGTGGCCGCAGACCGAACGCAATGCCTGGCCGGAGGTCTGGAACCGGATCGGGAAAAAACCGCTCCATATCATTGAAACGGGCTTCCCTTACTGGCGTTCCTTCTTCGGAATGGATTTGAAGTATCCGGGCCAAAAACCACTCTTCTACTACGAGAATCTCGCCCGGTATTACGGTCCGGAGGTCTACCGGGACAACGATCCGGAAATGCTCCGTTCCGTTGCGCTTTCGACCCGCGGCAAGGCGTCGGAGGCCTATTACGACGCTCCGCTCCACCAGAAACTCCGCGGCGATCTCCTGAAGGAGACAATCCGTTACTGGCGCGGATTCGACATGTCCGGCATCTGTCCGTTCGGGGAAGTGACCTACGCTTTTCGGAGAAATGCTCCGCACCGCACGAACCATATCTGTAAAGAGTGGGAGGTCGAGGTCAAGGACTTCCGGCGGAACGGCTGGCAGGCTGATCTGCGGAAAATTCAATATCAGATCGACATCAATCCGGACCGGCCGCTTCCGGTTGCGGATGCCTTGAAAGAGGCTCTCGCGCCGAAGCTGGTGTTCCTTGACGGCGGAGCGGAAGAACCGGTTGACAAAACCCACAACTACACCTCCGGCGGCACGCTTGCAAAACGCATCGTTCTCATCAACGACACCCTGAAAGACGCCGAATTCCGCGGCAGATGGACCCTTGCCGGCAAAAGCGGAACCTTCCGGGAAACGCTGAAGCCGGGAGAGGTCCGCCACCTTCCCCTCTCCATTCCCCTTCCGAAGGTCTCCGCCCGGACGGAATATCAGCTGACGGTGGAAACGGAATCCCTGCCCGCGGTCTCCCGGAAGATTGCCGTCTTCCCGGCTCCGACTGTGCCGGTCGAGGGGAACGTTGCTCTTTACGATCCCAAGGGGCTCACGGCGGAAACGCTGAAACGCCTGAACATCAAAACAGCCGATGCGTCAAAGCTGACCTCTCTGAAGGGGATCCGGCTGCTTCTCATCGGGCGGGAAGGTCTGACGCCCGACTTCATGCCGCCGGCCCGGAAACTCCGGCTTCAGGAAGCGGTCGATTCCGGAAAACTCAACCTTCTTGTGTTCGAACAGAAACCGGAGGCGCTGGCCCTGCTGGGACTGAAAACCACTCCGATCTACGCCCGGGAGATCTTCCCCGGACACGGATTCTCCATTCCTGGCATGAAAGCGGAGGATTTCTCGCAATGGGCCGGAAACGGAACGCTGGCTCCATCGAAACAGCCGCCCGCGGCCAATACGGAAGACACGGTGGCCAGTCCGCTGTGGCACTGGAACAATGCCAATCTTGTCTCCTCGTATCCGATCCGTCGGCCGGTCGAGGGTGATTTCCGGGTCCTGCTCGCCTGCGGAAAGGACCTGATCTACACGCCGCTGCTGGAATTCAAATCGGGAAAGGGACGCATTCTGTTCTGTCAGATGGAGATTTCCGGACGGACAGAACGCGATCCGGCCGCGGATCTTCTGGCGGCACATCTGATTGCCGAGTATGCCGGGGAGAATCGGAACACAGCCCCGACCGGCCGTCTGCTTGCTCCGGAAACAATCAAAGCCGGGGAGATTCCCGGTCTTCTGGAACAGGTGCGCAAGGGAGCAGTCCTGATCGTGCCTGCGGGAAGCGCTTCCCTGTTCGGCGTCTCGGCAAAAGCACAGGAAGTCGGGAGCTTCGACCTCACGGCCGCCGGCAGGAAATACTGGCCGCTCTTCACCGCGCGCGACACCTATTTCCGGGCGCCCCAGCATCTGAACATTCTCTCGGGAACGGATCTCGTTGCGCTGACAAAACCCGCCTTTGCCGCGGAACGGAAACTCGGAAAAGGAAAACTTCTTTTCCTGGAATTCCCGCGGGACGTGCAGAAGGAGGAACTGGCCCGCGGGATGAAATCCGGCGTGGACTCCTCCGTTGTCTGGAGCGCGGAGATTCTGACGGACCGCTTCCGGCAGATGCGCACGCTCGTGGAAGCCGCCTGCGGGAAACGCTTTCCCTCCCTCGCACAGCGTTTCGAACAGATGTATCTGGCGGACCGGAGTTTGAATTTGAACGGGACATGGAGTCTGCGCACCGACCCGCAGAAACGCGGCGAAAAGCTCGGCTGGCAGACCTCCGCCGCTTTCGCGGAAACCAAAGGCTGGGAGCTGGTCCCTGTGCCCGGATACTTCAATAATCTCCTGCCGCATGTCGGAACCTTCCTCGGAACGGTCTGGTACCGCAGAAGCGTGGAACTTCCGGCCGATCTGCGCGGCAAGGAGCTCCTTCTGGATCTGGGAGGAGTCGATGATCTGGACGACACCTTTGTCAACGGGACAAAAATCGGACACACCGGCGAGGACACGGAAGGCTACTGGTCCGCAAGACGCCTGTATCCGATTCCCGCTTCACTGACAAAACGCGGACGTCTGGATATCGCAGTCAAATCCGAGAATCTCCGCGGCAACGGCGGAATCACCGGTTACGCCCGTCTCCTCGTTCCCGGAAAGCAGACCGAAAGAAGTCCGTTCCCCTACACCGGACTGCATGGCACCTATCACACGGAGTCGCATGTCCGCTGGTAAGGAGAGCGGACGGCAAAAGGCGCGGACTCTTCGGAAGGAATGCGGTAATCCGCATTCCCCGGAACGCGCCATCCCCGATGGGGAAGCTCGGGCAAAACGCACTCTTTCCCATCCGGCCGGAAGAAAAACCTTTCCTTTTCGAGTTCCCCTCTCCGCCGCGCGGCGGAGACACTTATTTTGCGGCGGGTTTCCCCGGATTTTTCCCATGAATCAGGGAGGAGGGATCCTCATCCAGAGCTTTCACCAGCTCCGACATTGCATCCATGGTATCGTTGAATTTTGCGAGCGTGTCCCGGAAGGATTTCTCGGAGTTGCGAAACGACAGCGCGGCCTCCCGGAAGGCCCGGGAGGTCTTCGCCACTTCCGCATCGGCAACCGTCTGATCGATTCTCTCCGTCAGGAGCTTGATCTGCTCCAGCGACTGCACCAGTTTCTCGGTGAGAAGATCCAGTTTTTCAGGCGTGAACGACTGGTTCAGATTGTCCACGGTCATGGTCAGCTGTTTGGAAAGTTTTTCCGAATTCTGGAGCATCCGCTTCCAATGCGGATCGGCCAGCAGCGCTTGGGTGTTGTCGAGCACCGCCTCCACTTTCTCGCTGAGGAGCTTGTAATCAATGGAGGCGATTTTGGCGATCACCTCCGTCACACCGGAGCGGAGCCCCGCCATCATGGAGGGTTCGGAAGGAATGTAGAAGATTCCGTCCTCCATCCGTTCGGAGACGGCTTCCGGAGGAGCGCCCGGATCGCGGTAATCCAGTTCGATGTATTTAAAGCCGCTGATGCCGTTGAATTCCAGACGGGCGCGAAGTCCGCGTTGGATCTCCCTTCGCATGTAGCGGTAGAACTCCTCCGCGGTAATGGTTGCCGGCTTGACCCCGCCGACGGATTCGGAACGCATCTTGCTGAGATTGATCTCCATGTCCACGCGGATCAGATTGCCGCTTGTCGTGATGGTGATGTCGGAGACTTTTCCGATCGGCACCCCGCGGTATTTGACCAGCGCCCCGGTCTCCAGCCCCTGCACGCTTTCCTGAAACTGAGTCACCGTGGGAACTTTCGCATCGACGAAGTCAAACAGTCCGAACACGATGAACAGAACGCAGATCAGGATGAATGAAACGGTCACGAACAGTCCGAGTTTGAATTTTTCAGTTTCCATCTGCATGGTTTTTCCTACTCCTTCCTTTCCAAATGTCCGCGGTTCAAAAAAATCCGCACTTTTTCAAGCGGGGAATGGTCCCGCAGTTCTGCCGGAGGACCTTCCGCGATCACGGTTCCGGCGTCGCGGTCCAGGAACACCGCGCGGTCGGCAATGGCGAAAATGCTGTCGAGTTCATGGGTCACGATCACCACCGCCGCGTTCAAGCGGGCGCGGAGACTCCGGATCAGCTCATCCAGACGGGCGGAATTCAACGGATCCAGACCGGCGGACGGCTCATCCAGAAACAGGATATCCGGATCCAGCGCCAGCGCCCGCGCGACGGCGGCGCGTTTCACCATGCCGCCGGAAAGATCTCCCGGCATCATATCCTCGATCCCGTCCAGATCGACCAGATGCAGTTTCTCGCGCACCCGCCGATGAATCTCCTCGCGGGAAAGGTTCGTATACTCCTCCATCGGCAGCGCAATGTTCTCTCCGACCGTGTAGGAGCGGAACAGCGCCCCCCCCTGAAACGCAACCCCGAATTTCCGCTGGATTTTTCTCCGCTCCGCCGGCGTGGAGGAAACCATGCTCTCCCCTTCGATCAGAATCTCGCCTTCTTTTACCGGGAGAAGTCCGATCACCGCCTTCAGAAGCGTGCTTTTTCCGCAGCCGGATCCCCCGAGAATTGCAACGATCTCTCCGCGCCGCACCCGGAAGGAAACATCATGCAGAATCGTTTTCGCTCCGTATCCGACGGCCAGATCCCGCACCTCCACGGCATATTCGCACCCCGGTCCCCTCATGCTACACCGCCGATCCGTAAAAAATCATATTGAACATGCGCGCCATCAGCGTATCCGCCACAATAATCATAATGATGCTCGTGACCACCGAAGAGGTTGTGGCCCGGCCGATTCCCAGCGAATCCTCTCCCGCCTCGAATCCGCGCAGACAGCAGATTCCCGTGATAATGATCGCAAACACCACGCTTTTTGTCAGACTCTCCACGAAAAAACGCGGCGGCACCCAGTAGATTGTCTGCGTATAATAGGTGTGAATCGGAAGGTCCAGCTCGAACGTCCCGACCATCATTCCCCCCGCGATTCCGAAGACATCCCCGAAAAAGGTCAAAAGCGGCATCATGCACATCATCGCCAGCAGTTTCGGGATCACCAGAAAACGCCAGGGCGAAAATCCCATGGTTTCCATGGCGTTGATCTCCTCGGTGGATTTCATGGTCGCGATTTCGGCGGCGAACGCCGATCCCGCGCGTCCCGTGGCGATCACCGCGATCATCAGCGGCCCCAGCTCCCGCACGATGGAACAGCCCACCAGCGCCGGAAGAAAGGAATCCGCTCCGTATTTGTGCATCTGAACCGCGGATTGATAGCCCAGAATCAGCCCCATCAGAAGACAGATCAGCGAACTGATCGGCAGCGCGTTGGCTCCGCACATGTTCATGTAGTAGAGCGTCTCCCTCCACCGGATGCGCATCGGATTGCGGAGCGCATGAAAAAGCTCTGAAATGGTCTCCCCCGTAAAGGAGATCAGTTTCAGAGCATCCTGAAAAACCGATACGGTCGCATCGCCGATTTCACAGATCAATCTGACGCAGCACGAACCGCCGTTCATGATTTCCCCGCTCCCGGTCAGAGTTCCGGATGCGTCTGGGAAGCGTCGCTCACCCGGGTAATGTGACGTGCGCACTCTCCGCGCTCGTTCTCCCCGATCTCGTATTCCATCAGATCGCCGACATTGAGTTCATTGAAATCAATCCCGTCGAGATCCTCCCAGAAGAAAAAGAGATTTTTCGGCGAGGGCTCATTGGAGAGGAATCCATATCCGTTTTTCAGCTGGAGGATACGGCTTCTGCGGCGTTCTCCCGGCAGATGCGAAACGGCATCTTCCGCCTCGCTGCCCGCATAGTGGGCGCCGCGGGCCGACTGCGGCTGCACCTCATCGTAATTCGGAGCGGAATGCGCATAAAGATCATCCTTGGGCATTTTCCCTCCGGAGTCATGACCATATCCGCCGGAAGAATCCTTCGAACCGGTCGGAACAAACAGGGCGTTGACCTCGTTGATGTCGAAGCGGGAATCCTGACCGTCGATCACTTTGTGCATCCAGACCGGATACGTGACCTCATTCATCATCTTGCCGGATGTCGCCGTGTAGCGTTCATTGCCGTTGTCGTCGATGTATTCGAAATCCCAGCCGAGCACCATGACGCGCGTGCCGAGTGCGTTCAGTTTGCGGACCAGCGGAACATAATCCCCGTCGCTGGCGATCAGGGCGACAACATCGAACTTCTTGAAGATATTCAGTTCCAGCGCCTCCAGAGCCAGGCAGACATCCACCCCCTTCTCGCCTCCCCGCGTCACCGGAAGATAGTGCGTCACAACGCCTTCCCGCATCAGAATGTCATCGAACATGCGCTCGTTCAGAAGAATCTGTCTGGCATTTGCCTCCATGGCGGGAAGACGGCCCCGGAAATAGTGGCAGTCCACAATCTGGCAGAACTTTGCCTCCACTCCCTCGAACCGTCCGGCAAGACGGCGGATGAAATCATGCAGTCCGGAAATGCTCAGTCGTGAGCGTCTCTCATGGGCATAGCAGTAATAATTACTGACATGGTAGAAATAATTTCCGTCGTAAAAAATTCCGATCCGTAAAAGATGCGAGTCATACATGGAACCTGTCTCCTCCAAACATTCCGCAACTGATTAAAAAACTTAATTCTGGAAAACATCAATGGATCCCAGCCGGGGATCCACCACTAAAATCATCGACTTTCAGACTCTCTTTTGCTGCATGGGGTAACATACATGTTCTACGCGAAAAATCAAGTCTCATATTTTTCTCTCTGTTCCGAAGAACACGTTCCGCGTCCCGTTCCGGGCCGCGGACACGCGGAAAAACTCCGGAAAAAGAAGTCGGACAAACACGGCGGAAGAGAAAACACCCGGAATTTTTCCATGACGCATGATTCCGGCGGAAAAAAATGGAGCGGGTGAAGGGAGTCGAACCCTCGTAGCCAGCTTGGGAAGCTGGTGCATTACCGTTATGCTACACCCGCATCAAAAGTTCCCTATACAATACTCGCTTTCCCGGAGAGTTCAAATGCAAAAACAAAAATAGAAGCTATTTTTTTTGCCGGTTCTCAAGGAACGCAAAGAGTTCTGCGCCGCACGCGACGTCTCCCCGCCGTTCCGCCGCGGAGGATCCGCGAATCCTCCTCAGCGAACGAATTTTCCGGCATTTCAGGAAAAACAGCAGAAAAAATTTTCCCCTTTTTTTCCGGACCGCCCATCCGGAAGCGACGGAAAAACGCGGGAGCCTGCCGCTCCCGCATTTCGGTTTTCTCCCTGCCGCCTAGAGAATCTTTGCGCAGGAAAGCGCATTGCCGGCATACGGCGAATCCACGTTGGAAAAGAGATTGCCCCGGATCAGAATACCTTCCGGCCGCTGGAAGGGCATCGGAGGATGCTGCGCATCGGGATCGGGATCCCAGTTGTACGTCTGTCCGCAGTTGTTCGGAAACGGACGGTCGATTTCCATATCGACCCGGATTCCCCGCTCGCATTCGGCGATGGAGCAGTGCTCGATCAGCGCATCGGTGACCACCCCGCGAACGTGGATGGAGCTGTTGTTCCGAATCACATGCCGCCGGACAATCTGATACCGGCTGGGAGAGACATTGCGGTCCCGGAGTTTCTTTTCTCCCAGCGCGGTCCGGAGCCACTCCGGAGTCTGTTCGCAGCGGCAGACCGCGCCGTTTTCATCGACGATCTGCGCCTTGCACTCTCCATGAATCAGGAGTTTTGACTCGCCGCCGAGCCAGCGGTCGACTTCCGTCACGCCGCCGCCCCAGGCGTTTCCGACCAGGATCTCGTTGTCGAAGAACTGGTTGTACCAGCTGATTTCAAATCTGGTCAGACGGGAGAAGTCGCCTCCCGCGGGCCAGGTCCCGGAGCGGGAGAGCGAATTGATGTTTCCGGTCCGCACTGCCCGGTTCCTCGCCACAATGCAGCGGCAGTTCTTCGGATAAAGCTGCACCAGGGCTCCGCCATCCTCCGCCGCATTGTCCAGAATCAGATGATCGCCGTTGTAGACGCCGATTTCAATCAGGGAGGAACCATCCGGCGGGACCTCCCACGGACGGTCGATCGTGACGGTGCCTTTTTCGGAACAGGAGGTGAGAAAACGAATCTGTCCGGTGCCGCGGCCGTCGACGATGTAAACGGCGGTCCGCTTCATATCCGTCATGGACCCTTTGCCCCGGAACGGAATTTTTCCGCCGATGAGATCAAAGGTCGTCTCTCCGATATTCCGGACCTTCCCGAAATAGGCGGTTCCGTGTCCGTCCAGCGTCAGGCACTCGTGGTCACCGGAGTAGAGATGCCGACTGCTGTTCCCCTTGTAGTAGACGTGCCGGTTGATGGTCGGACCGAACATGGCGATGTTGCAGCCGCCGGTAATCATTCCGCCGGTGAAGATGTTGTTTTCGTAAATGATTTCCGATCCGCAGATGGAGTGCTGTCCGAATCCGCAGATCCGGTTGCCGCTCACCACGGATCCGGCGCCGTTGTAAATGTTGATTCCCTGGGCGCTGAGAATATCGCAGTTGAGAAT
The DNA here is from genome assembly GCA_944390735.1 of uncultured Victivallales bacterium. GTDB lineage: Bacteria > Verrucomicrobiota > Lentisphaeria > Victivallales > UBA1829 > UBA1829. Next base: position 9,437 of record CALXRL010000064.1, read on the forward strand.
CCGGTTGTTGATTCCCCAGACCGCGATTCCGGGACCGCCCCGCTGGTCGCGCGGCGGAAGGGAGCGCTCATGATGCGTGCCGCCGCCCAGCGGAGTGAGCATGTAATAGGAGTTGGCGCGGATCATCACATTTTCAATGCGGACGTGACTTTCGGTCTTGACCACCTCATGCAGAGGGCCCTGCGCGTAGATGGCAAGATTCTCCAGGGACGAGTGATTCGCACATTCAATCAGGACGGGCAGAGCCTCCTTCTTGTCGGGCCACCAGAGCGTGGTCAGGTTCGGACCGGCGCCGCGCAATGTCACGTTTTCCATCAGAAAGAGCTGCGAATCCATATAGGTCATGGGGCGGAGGTTGGCATCAATGCGGAAGCGGCCGCGGGGAATCTCAATGATCGCTCCGCCGGGAATGCACCGGGCGCGTTCCAGAAGCTGAACGAATGCAAGCGTGGAATCCTTCAATCCGGTCGGATCGGCGCTCGGATGGGAAAGCAGATCCAGAACGATCCGCTCATCGCGCTTCCGCTCCCGGATCTCCACCGTTCCCGCCGGGCCCCAGGAGCTGCCGTTGAACACCTCCACGGGATAGCTCCCGCAGCGGAGGGTTTCCGGAAGGACCGCCTTGAGCGCAAAGCAGTCCTGCTCCGCACATTTCACCTCCTGTTTTCCGATCCGGATCTTCGAGCTTCCCGAAAGATTCAGACATTTGCCGAACAGACGCAGCCAGCTGCCGGGGAATGCGGCGTCGACTCCGCCGTCGCCCTGTTTCCACCAGACATCGGGCGCGTTGACGGAGATCTCTTTCGAGACCTCCCCGCCCTGCCGGACCCGGCACCGCCAGGTGCCGTACCGGAACTCCGGCGGGACAACCGCCTTCAGACATTGCCGGCTCCTCTGAACGGGTTCGACGGCAACCCAGCCGCCTTTTGCCTCTGACAGTTCAACCAGCGCACTCCCGGAAAAATCCTCTCCAGCAAGCACAAGGGTCTCATCCGGACGCACCGGATCGGAGTGCCAGAAAATAAACGGATGCATTTCTTTCATTTTCCTGCCTTTTTTTCTGTGTTGGTCTTGAAAACTCCGTCCTCCGCAAGAATCATCAGCGGCCAGAGATGCGGTTTGAAATCGCAATGGGCGCCGGATTCCGTCGCAAGGCTCAGGCCCTTGACGCCGGAGGGAACGGAAACATCGTCGCGGTCATGCAGGAACAGTCCGAACCCGGCGACAAAGCCTTTGCGCAGGACGATCGGTTCCAGATACCGCTGACCGAATGTAATCGTATAGACATATCCCCTGTCGGTTTTCCGGAAGTCGCATTTGATTTTCTTTGCGGCCTCCTCCTTGGTTGCCATGTTCACACCGTCGGCAAGCTGATGATAGACCTCGCGCAGGCGATAGACCATGCCGGGACCCGATTTTCCGTTCCGTCCGATCGAAAAATCATAGCGGTAGTCATCGTTGTCATAGGTTTTCGACGCATTGGTCCTGCCGTTTGCGCCGCAGTCGAAATAGACCTCAAGACAGCCGTCGTGTGCGTAAAGGAACGTTTCCGACTTGCCGCGCTTCCAGAGTTCCGGGAAGAGAAGGAACTTGTCATCCTCGGCCTCCACACGCAGATAGAGATTTTCCTTGTCCCAGGCCATTTTGAATTCGGCCTTCAAATCGCCGGGAGCGCCGGAAGCAGGCATTCGACTGCTCACCATCCCGTCTTTCCGCGCGGAATAGGACTGAAGATAGCGGTTGGTCAGGGGAATCGCCGGAATTCTGTTCCAGTCCGGCATGCCCTCGGTTCTGGGAACATAGAAATAATCCATGTTCCACTTCTGTTCCATGCCGGTTCCTTTTTCCGGTTTGATCCGGAACGGCGATTCCCAGCGGTAGAGTCTGCCGAACCGATGTCCCCGTCCGCTTCCCGGAATGGGGATCACCGTTTCCGCATCCGGTTTCACAAAATAGGAGAGCTCCCTGCCCGCGACAGAGAGAACGCCCCTCTGCGCACGGCCGGTCAGATTCCGGATCTGCGCGGAGACGCTCCCGTCCGGTTCCGGACGCATCGAAACGGAAAGAGCGGAAGAGCTGTCATCCGTTTCCGCATTCCGCAGCGCTGCGGCAAGCCGGTCGGGATCCTCCGCCTGAATCAGAAGCGGAGCGGGCGTCAGACGGATCTCCGTCATTCCGTTCCGATCCGTCTTCGCAGAACGCCGATTGCCCATCAGATCGAAAAAGGTCACCTTCTGCCCGAACTTCACCCGCACCAGCGGTCCCCGCGCAAGTCCGTTTTCCACATCGTGATTCACGCACCAGAGCGGGGCAATGCCATAGCCTTTTTTATGCCGGAACACATATCCGCGGATTCCGGCGGCGGGTTTGACATCCGCCAGATACGCCACATCGCCAAGATGCGTGCCGAGCGTGTTGACCGCCTTGCAGAGCAGAATCGGCGTCAGCGAAAGATCCATGAACGGCTGCGCCACCCAGATGTTGACCGACTGCACCTGCGGCCAGTATTTCAGCGCCATAATATAGATCCGCGCAGCCGACGACGCATGAATGAATTCCCGGTTGCCGAAATCATACGAGGGTTTCCCCGCCTGATAGTGATCGTAGGCGGTATCGGCTCCCCATGCGGGAACATAGGTTTCCGGGATGTTGAACATTTCCGTGAAATAGATCGGGGTCTCTTTGCCGTAACCGTACTTTTTCATCTGGACGATCAGACGCGCGGTCTCTTCATCGAGATCGTTCTGCGAAAGGGTTCCCTTGTCGATGTTGCCATAGGGGTGGACTGCGATGGCATCGTACCGGAATCCGTGTTTCCGTGCGGCGTTCAGATATCCCTCGATCGCATCGTATCCGCGCATGCGGGAATAGCCGGAGGTTCCGCAGGTCGGGATGATGATCGCATTCGGGTTGGCCCGTCTGACGCCTCTCGCCGCGGCGAACTGCGCCTTGAAATACTCGTCGAACATCCTGTTGCGGACCAGATAGGATCCCTCCTCCTCGTTGCCGAATCCCCAGACCGGATACTGGACGGGATCATACCGTTTCGCACTCTCGAAGGCGACCTGTTCAATCCGTTTTTCCAGTTCGGGGGGAACGGCTTTCCACTGGCGGTAATTTGCCCCGATCTCCCGATCCTGATTGATGACAAGATTGGCGATGTTGGCGATGCGGTATTTTTTCTCCAGCTCCGGCCGCAGTCCCCGGTGCTGATGATGGTATCCCCAGCTTGTGGAACCGAATCCCCAGTCCCTATATTTCTGAGCGAGTTCCTCTCCGCGGGTGATGCGGTCGTAATGTCCGAGGGTTCCGAAAATGTTCTTTGTCGGATGCAGATTTTTCAGCGGGGTCATGATGGAAAAACGGTAGTAGTCGAAATAGGGCGCATTTTTTCCGATCCGGTATTCCGCGCGGACGACAAAAATCCCTTCTCCCAGCGTTTCCGCCGGAATCGGAAGTCCGACTTTCCCAATCCCCTCTTTTCCGATCCGGACGTCGACGGAGCCGGTCCAGAGCACTTCCCGGAAAGCGTTTTTGACGGAGACATTCACACGTCCCACCGTCCCCGGTTTGCCGGTGAACGTGAATCCGGCGTTCAGGGGAGCGCCCCGGACAAGATCGTTGTCCGGATCCGAGGTCGTAAACACGCCGTCGACGGGCGCGGCCGTGAACTCGGTCGGCTGCCGGCCTTTTTCGATCTGGATTCCATCAATCAGGGTATTGCCTCCGCAGCCGAAAAGACCGATCTGGACTCCCCCGGCATCGGCGGTAAACGTTCTGGAATAGCGGTTCCATTCCGGAGTGATGCGGAACTTGGATTCGGGATTCCACGTGTCGCCCCAGGGGCCGTTCTTTCCGACGAACTTTCCACCCCGTGCCGCACTGCAGAGCGAAACATTGATCGTCCGCGGACGGTCCGCCTTCGCAGAAAAGCTCAGCGTGTACACCTGATCCTTCTCCAGGGAAATCGGGAAACTCATCAGAGCGGGGGCCCCGGGCTGAGTATCCCGGATCAGGAGCGCGTTTCTGCCGAAGCATCCCTGCGGAACGACCTCGTACCGCGGCTTTGCATCCGGAGTGTAGCGGGCTCCTCCGCCGACCCACTTCCAGTAGCGGACCCCCTGTTCAAAGCTCGGATTCGGCATCACGTTCCGGACCGGAGAGCGGGGAACATGGATGGCATCGGCTTTCCAGAAATCAATTCCGCCGACCGGAGGAGGCGTGTCTTTCTGCGGAAGCTGCGCTTCCCCGAGATCAATGATGACCTTGCCGGTCGCCTGCCGCTTCGGATGCGCTGTCCGATAGATGAGCTCATAACGATCCTCTCCGACTTTCGGCACAAACACGCTCTCTGTAAGGTGACCGCGCAACGTGTTGAATTCAACGGTGTATCCTTTTTCCGGATCATCCGCATGGTAGACCAGATCTCCGGAGGCGGCACTGGAAATCCGTTTGGAACGGATCAGTTTTTCCCGGCTGCTCTGCTTGAACTCGTTTCCGCCGAGCGTGATTTTCTTATTCCTGTAATTGGACAGAAGAAACCAGGGAGCCACACAGAAGTCCTTCCGGGAGCGTTCCAGCTCCTCCTGCGAAACGCCCATATTCCAGGAAAGTTCCATTCTGCTGTCTTTCAGCGGTCTGAGATGATAAGTGAAGACGGCGCGTTTCCCTTCCGGAGTCAAATAGGGTTTGCTGTATGTGACACTCCGGGAAGCCTTGTCGATTTTCAAAGACGGCGGATCGCCTTTGATCTCCTGGAACGGATACCCGAATCCTCCGTTCCGGAACGATCCCCACCAGAGGAATCGGCCGACCTGTTGACCGTCGACATAAATGGTCACGCTCTGATCCTGATCCGCACGGTTGATTCCATCAATTTTCCGCACGAAAACCGCTTTGTTTCCGACGACAAAGGAGGGCTGTTCATACAATCCCCCTTTCCGGTCGCCATGCCGGTTCCATGCAAAGGACTCCACCAGAAATACCGGATCCTGACGGGCATGCCCCTGCGACTGAAACACCGGCGCCGGATCCGGAAGAGACGGCTCCGCCGAATTCCCGAGCGGAACCATGACTCCCAAAAACAGCGGAAAAAAAAGAAATCTCCCTCTCCTCATCTCTCAAACTCCTTGCAGATTGTTTTCGAACAGAAAAAATTGAACTGGACGACATGCCGCCGGGAATCCGTCCGGTTCTAGGGTGCCTCCGCAGGCCCCATCGGCCGGTTGAATCCCAGAAAAAAAGCATTTTTGTATGGCTGCGGACCGGAATAGTACGGATTGGAGGGACTTGTCCAGAGCTGCGGAAACGTAACAGAGGAAACATGACCGTCAAAATAAAGCACATTTCCGCTTCCCTTCACCGGAAGAAAGGTCCGGTCCTCATCCACGTTGTTTCTGTAATCCCCCGCCCCATGACGATAAAATAACGCATGCGTTCCGTAGGTGTCGTATACACCACGATTGCTGGAATTTTTCCCGGCATCAAAAAAACTGATGGCAACACTGGGCTGAGTGACAACATTGCGTTTGGAAACCCCGAGAACGGAAGAATTCCAGTGTTCCACCGCACCGTGCAGCGCTATATTAAAACCGAAATGCCCTTCCCGATAGGACCCGTCTTTCCAGTTGAACCTCGTATCCGGTTCCGCAGGGCACCGGAAGGTTCCCCCTTTTCCATCCTTGCCCTCGAAATACACTCCGTACGGTTTCCGGATGTTGTCATTGCGTCCTCCGGAGAGAAGGAAAATGGCACTCCAGTCCGCAGCGTCTTCAAACGCATCCGACTTATAAGGTCTTCCCGGAGTGATGTAATCATCATAGTCATTGGAGTAGAGATTTTCAGCGGCTCCAATCTGTTTGAGATTGCTTGCACAGCCGATCTGAAATGCTTTTCCCCGGGCGGAACTCAGGGCTGGAAGAAGCATACCGGCCAGAATGACAATGATTGCAACAACGATAAGAAGCTCTATCAGTGTGAAATTTTCCGACCGGGAAAAACGTCTCGCATTCTGATCCGCCGCCATTTTCGTCCTCCGCCATGACTCTTTTTGTTTTTACTACATTAAATTATAAAGTATTTTCCTAAAAAGTCAATAGGGAAATTTTCGGAAAAAAAATTTTTTCTCTGTTTTTTTTCTCGAAACCTGTTATATTACGGAAAACGGATCAGGACCCCCCATGAAACGAACAGGAAAATCAGGCTCTTCAGCCTATCTTGAGGCGCTGAAAAAACTGACTGGAATCATTCAGAGCGAATATCCGGACGGCGGCAAGCTGCCCGGTGCGCCGGAAATGTGCCGTCGTCTCGGCATCTGCATGGTCACCTACATCAAGATACTGAAGATTCTTTCCCGGGAATCCCTTCTGGTGACCTCAAAGGGACGCAGAGGGACGTATGTTCCGCCGAAAAGCGAGCGGCGCACCAAAATCGGCATCGTCATCCGGAATGCGGAGGAATCCCCGTTTCTCGGAGAGATTCCGGTGATGACGGAAGCCATCAGAACCCTGAATGAGGAACGATTTGTTCTGCACCTGCTGCAGGCCTCCCGCGTGGAGGACGTCTACGAAAAGGCGCTGATTCACGCGGTGAATGCCATTCTGTGGTTCAATCCGGACGAGGAGGCCCTGCCTGTGATCCAACAGATCCACCGGAACAATGATCTGCCGATCCTGACGCTGGAACTCTGGTCCCGGGAACCGCGCTGGTTCGTGGAACGGGAGAAGATTCCCTGCGTCATGCAGGATTCCAACTGGGAATATGAAGTCCTTGCCGACTTCGCCCGGCGGAACGGTCACTCTGCCGTCCTGCGGATCGATCAGCAGAATAAAATCTATTCCGCCCGGTTCATGGAGGCCTTTCACCGGAAGGGAATTCCATTCACGCCGGAACACTACATTCTTCCCGCGGATGTCCGGAAGGAGCTTCCCCGCAAACTGCGGAAGCTGCATCCGACCCTCATCATTTCCGAAGGAGGATTCAACATCTACCGACAGGTCTGCGACCTGGTCAGCGCTCTGCCGCCGAAGAACCGTCCGGCATTGCTGATCCGCAACGCGGGGAATCTCCCCGTGAATGGAATGAAATCGCTTTATCCCGCTCTCCGGTTCGCCGGGAGAATGAAAAACGACTTTGAGCGAATCGGACGCGAAGGAGCGCTACTGATGGTGCGCCACCTCCGCGACGGAGAACCGCTCGGTCAGAAACAGGTGAAGTGCTTCTCCATTGTGCCGTAGACCATTCCCGGTCCGGTGCAGAATCCCCCGTCTTGCGGCACCGCGAACGGCGCCTCAGCGGACAGCCACGCCGTTGCGTTTGAGATACGCCTTCAGTTCCCCGATGTCAATCATGTGGAAATGAAAGACGGAAGCGGCCAGCAGGATCTCGGCGCCCGCATTGACGGCTTCCAGAAAATGCTCCATTTTTCCCGCTCCTCCGGAAGCCACGATCTTGGCGCGGCAGGCCCCGGCCATGGCCCGGATGACAGGAAGATCGTATCCGGTTTTCGCGCCGTCACCGGCCTTGCTGGTGGGGAGAATGACCTCGACGCCGCAGTCATCGACTTTCCGGGCCCATTCGACGGCGTCGGTTCCGGTGGCGGTCCGGCCGCCGTCGATGTAGACTTCGTATCCGGAGGGAAGAGAAGGATTGACGTCGACGTCGATGGCCACGGTCAGCGCCCCCGGTCCGAACTCCCGGATGATCTCCGGAATGATCTCCGGTCTGCGGAAGGCCGCACTGCTCACGGACACCTTGTCCGCCCCGGCTTTCAGGACCGCCTCGGCGGATCGGACATCGCGGATGCCTCCGCCGACCGTAAACGGCACCGTGCAGACCTCGGCCACCCGTCGGACCACCTCCAGAAGCGTCCCGCGATTCTCAACCGTTGCCGTGATATCCAGCAGCGCCAGTTCATCGGCGCCGGCGGCGCAATAGGCCTTGGCGCAGGCGACGGGATCGCCCGCATCGGCGATTTCCACAAAATGAACACCTTTGACGACTCTTCCGTTCTGCATATCCAGACACGGCATGATGGAAACGGGATTGCTCATCTTCCTGATCCTTTCTGAAAATTTCGGGTATCCTTTCAGGAAATCTAGCAAGGCTCTCCGGAAAAAGCAAGTCTTCCCTGTGAAATTTTTCTTTTTTTCGGTTTTGCATTTTCCCGATTTCATGGTATAGTGGACAGGAAGAAACTTATTGAAAAAACACAGGAGGTCCCGCAATGCGAAAACGGTTCCGGAGTCTCATGCTAACATGCACCGCCATTCTGGCTCTCTTCACCGTGTCCTGCGATACGCTGAACACGCTGGAGAATCTCGGCAACAACGATTTCTTCAATCCCAGCACGCTGGAAAATACACCGGATTATGTTCTTTCGGTCCACCGGGTGGTGAAATATCCGCGGGGAGAATCGGAACTGGAGAAGGAGCTCCCGACCCTGACCGGCGGAAAAATCTACATCAATGTGAATTCGGAAATTCATTCCCGCAATTTCATCAAGGTGGTCGCCGTTCCGCGCAGAGACAATCCGGAGACGTTCGATCTTCAGGTGACCCTGGACCGCAGAGGAAAAATGCTCTGGGGCAATCTCTCGATCGCGTATCGCGGGGAGACGCTGGCCCTGGTCATCGACGGCATCCTCTACCGCCAGTTCAAACCGCGGATGCTGCCCGAGGATGCGGAAACCGTTCTCATCGACGGCCCCTTCGACCGGAATACCGCGATGACCGTTGCCAAAAACAGCGAAAAGAACTATAAGATCTTCAATCCCAAATGATTCGGCAGTCTTCGGTTCTTCTGCTTCTTCTCTCCGTTCTGACAGCGGGCACGCTTTCCGCTCAGCTCAAGGTTCCGCAGAAGGAGAAGAACTCCTATCTCCGATTCGAGATCAACGGGGTTCCGGACCGGATCGTCTCCAAGACCCGGACAAATCCGAACGCAAGCTCCGGATACGCCGGATGGTACGGACCCGACAAGTATTATGTCCTGACCGTCAATATGAAGGAACCGCTCTCCGGGAACTGGACCGATCACACCTTCACCTTTACGCCGAACCGCTCCGGGAAAATCTGGCTCCGGATCGGCGGCCGCTGGTCGAAGGATCCCGCGGAACGCAACTGGCTGCTGATCGACCGTGTCCTGCTCAACGGAAAACTGCTCCCGAACGGCGATTTCCAAAAGTACCGGGAGAAAAAAACCGATGTCTACCGCCCGAATGAATGGATTCTTCACAATCGCGCCGAATACTATCTGGACGCGGGAGAGAATCGTTCGCCGGCCTGCCTGGTCAATCACGACAGTCCGATCACGACCTCTTTCCAGGTCCGGGCGGGGGAACCGAACACCGTGACCATCCGTGCAAAGGTTCCCCCCCGCCGTCTGATCCCGAAATACGTGGCGCCCAAAAAGATCAGTCCCAAAAACCGCTTTTACTGAGACCATCTTTCCGAAAGAGAGATTCGTTCTCCGCTTTTCAGAAGCCGGGTCGGTCCATGGGACTCCATCTCGCTGAACCGGTCGCAGAAAAAGAGATGGATCGGGGCCTCGCCTTCCGGGGAACGGTTTGCGCCTTCATAGCGGATGCGCAGTCGGTCTCCGTTTCGGGCTTCCGCCTCAAGTTCCGTTCCGGCGGACCGGGAGCGGAATTCAAAGAAATCGCGGGGCGTGCCCGGACGGAAATTCACCAGGAGTTCCATTCCCTCCGCGGTGTCGGAGGAAAAGGATACGGAATCGCCCGACCGGGAAATCTCCCGCTGCCGCCTGTCGGAAGGAGGGAGAAGAACCCGCTTCAGCGCAGAACTGTCCAGACGGGTAATGCTCCAGACGCCAAGCAGACGTTCGTATGGCGCCGTATTGATGAGGGTATTCGTCACTTCCAGCTCCGGCACACCCGGACGGATGCAGATGCGATACTCGTAAATCACCTGAAACAAAGCGCTTTCCATGGAACTCATCCGAATCTCGCCTTCCGACGGAAATTCGATCCGGAAAGGTCCGTGCTGAAGGAGCGGATCATTCGGATGAAACCCTTTCGAGGGCTGAACCCGCATAAAGTGACCTCCGGCGGAATCCCCGGAACGCCCGCGGACCGTCCGGAACTTCGCGGGAGGAACGGATTGTTTCAGCAGAGACGTTTTCCCGACTGCGGCAAATTCCATGATCCGGCCTCCGCATTCGGGCACAACCGTGACGATGATGCGTCCGTTGTCGATTCGGTAGGCATTCCGGAAACCGTTCCAGTTGATTTTAGAGATCCGGATCCGTTTCCATGCGGGAGCTTCCGGATAGACGGGCTGTGCGGCAAGATTCTGCATATGTTTCTCCCGGTTCCGCTCCAGCACGGTGCGCAGCCGTTCCGGCGAGGAGGTCCGCAGAACGGGATTCCCCCAGGCGACACGCTGAAGAAGAAATCCGCCTTTCCCGTATTCACCGCGCAGTTCCAGCTGCGTTTTCCCGCGCAGATCGACATGCACGGGAACCGGTTTTTCTCCGAGGCGCATCCGGCGCTGAAACACCTCCTGCCGATCCGCAAGAACCGCGAACCGGACATCCGCCTCCCTTCCGAAATCCTTCGGATGCCGTTCGTCATCGACACCGATCATGGCGGAAAAGGAATCGGCCGTCCGGTCCAGCCGGTAGACGATGCTGAACCCGGTATGTCCGCAGATTCCGCGTTCAAAGCGCACACCGCCGATGGAGATCTTCCCCTTTCCGGAAAGATTCGTATTAATCTTCGGCAGAACCGGCCCGTCCTGACTCCACGACCAGGCGGCATCGGTCCACGGCAGGGTTTCAAGCCCGACTTCCGCACCCGAACCGCAGAGTGCACCGATCAGCAGAAGGGAAAGAAAAAACAATCTCATGATTCCGCTTCATCCAGCATCTCTTCCGCCTCGTTCAGGATCTGCGATGAACTGAGAAGCTCGTTCCGGACTACAATTTCCGCGATCTCCGTCTGAAGCGGGGAGTCCGCTCCCTTCGGCGCTTTCGGACAGTAGGTAGCAAAAAGAATCGGTTTCGGGAAGAGATTCTCCTTTTCATACGCCTTCATGGACTTTGAACCGGCGAGTTCCCCGTTGACGAAAAGCTGAAGATTGCCCGAGCGATTCGCCGAAAGAGTCAGCACCACCCATTTCCCCGGTTCCAGAACGATCTTCGGATCCATGCTGACCGTAACGAATTTCTTGGCGGTTTCCTTTGTGGAAGCGGCGACAAACATGGCATAGGCGGAGACCTTTCCCCTGTTCGCGGCAATTCCCAGCCGGTAGCCCGGCGAGACATGACTCCAGCCGCCGGCCCCCATCACAAAGCACTGCCCCTCCTTTCCCGAGAAACGAAGCAGAGCCGTAATCGTGAAGTTGGAGGTCCCGCAGTTTTTCATATCCTTCAGCTTATAATACGTGTTGCTGTCGGAACAATAGCGGGCGAAACCGATCTGCTTCTCCTTTCCGGCAGTCACGTTTTTCGGGTGGGACCCGGTGGTAAACGTTCCGCGGTCCTTCTGCCATTGGTCCTTGATGATTTCTCCGGGCCGAACCTCCAGCAGGATGTCCGCGAAAAGGGTGCAGGCGGAAAAGAATGCCGCCGTGAGAATGAGTCGTTTTCCATTCATTTTGTCTTCTCCTTGATGATTTCAATTCCATTGAGTGCCGGATTGCCGGACGCGCGGATCACCAGCGGCCCGCGCCGGACATCAATTCCCGTCCAGACCGCCGAAGCCGCGGAGAGGAACCCACCGCCGAGCACGACCGGATTCAAATCCTTTTTGCTTCTTCCCCCGATATCCAGATCGAACTTCCGTCCGTTTTCCCGGTTCGGCGGATAGGTCTCCGCAAAATGCACCTTCACGGTGTAACGGCCTTTCGGAAGCGGAATCTGATAAAAGATCTGCGCGCCCCACGCTTCCGTCCGGAAGATCTCCGGAAACGCGGTGTTCCTCACCTGAATGCTGCCGCGATCCGCATAGCTGGCATATTCGTTGCCGTAGGCGCTGAAGCCGGTGTAGCTCTGATCGGGCAGCCAGAGATTGCCGTTCCGGTCGGTCAGCGCTTCCGAGGCTCCGCAGTTGATCCGGACGGAGCCCTTCTTCGATAGTTCGTTCAACAACACCTCCTGATTGCGCATCTGCTCCCCGCTGTCGAAAAAGCGTTTCGCATAGTAGAGAACCTCGAAATCGTCCATCTCCTTTTTGAGTCCATAGACATCATTTGCCGCGAGTCTTGCCCGGATGCGTTCCACGTTCGCTTTCGGAATCCGTCGGAGAAGAGAACGCTCTTTCAGAATATTCTTTCCCATCAAGACGATCTCCGACTCGGTTGCGGGAGCGAAGCGGAAACTCCCTTTGAACCGTTCCGCCCCGCCCTCCGCTTTGTACACCAGAAGCGTATATGGACGAACCGTCAGCTCCGCTCTCTCTGCACAGGAAAGATCATAGACAAGATCCGTGAATTTTCCCGGATATTCCAGCGATCCCGTCAGCGGATACGGCGTATCATTGACCAGTACAAGGTAATTCCCCGATGTTTTTGCACTGATTCCCTTCACCGCATCCAGCTTTTTGAGCTCTCCCCGGGGAACCGAATAAAACGCTTTGAGGAAGCGGCGTGCCTGATCGCCATGCGCAGTCGGAACGTTGACGTCGATCCATGTATGGAACATATATTTCGGAATGAAGTCGCTGACAACGTGAATCATATCGGCATAAGCGAAGTCTCCGACAGGTTTGCAGTCATAGACAGTCACGCCGTTTTTGCGGAACCACCAGCGTTTCGCCGCGGAAGCAGTCGTCCCGATGTTTTCATTGAGACCGTCGCAAGTCAGATAGACGGCATCATTTTTACGGTAGAGTTCCCGCGTTCCTTTGTTCGTATACTGACCGTAATAGTAGAGTTCCGCATTATTTTCCAACCGTTTTGCCGTATTCATGGAAGCGACCAGAACAATACCGTTGTTCTTGTCTTTTCCATAGAGCTCCTGCGGGAATCCGGCCTCCTTCTGAAGATTCGGAACATAAGCATTCCGCACTTCGGGTTTGATCCGGTTCGTATTGAACGGATTCTGCGGAGAGAAACGTTTCGAGGGCACCGCAAAAAGCTGCCACTTCTGCTTTCCGCTGCTGATGATCTTCTGCATTTCCGCAAGTTTTTCACGGAGTTTTTTCCCTCGCCATTCGAACCACTGTTTGTGATATTTGCCGGTCAGGAGCTCATATCGTTTCGGGAAACGCTCGGCCCCCGTCGCGGGAATGCCGAGTTTAATCCCGGTATCCTTCTCGAAAGCCTCGACGGAATCGTCGTCATAGCCGACCTCCGCCGCCACGATTCCGGAATAGGTGGTGAATCCGGGCAGCCACCAGCTTCCGTTGATGTTGAAGAGCCCGACCACATCGCCGACTCCGTCATAACGGCTGTACAGCTCCTTCAGAAGATCCGTGACCGATTCCCACACCACCGGATTCATGAAGTTCAGCCCCATGCCGAGATACCCGACGACCTGTTTTCCGTGCCGGTCCACGGTATAGACTCCGCGCGCTTTCCCCTCCCGGATCTGCTGATCGGTGACATCGTAACGGCCCTCCGGACCGAGACTTGCGGACCGCATGTACTCAAATCCGACCAGCTGCCTGATTCCGTTGTGCTTGTAAAGTTTCAGAATCGCGTAGTAGTAATCGAACCTGTCATTGTTCAGAATCGACTTAGAGTGTTTGGGGGAGAAGGGCCCTTCGCTGTACATGTAGGCCCCTTCGACACTGGCATTGTGTCCCTGGAACCGGAGCCACTGGATTTTCCGCACGATGGCGCGATAGGCATTGATCCATGCGCCGTCGTAGTTGTTCAAATGATGAGTCAGTCCCTGCGCGACGGGATCGGCATAGGCGCCCCAGTTGTTGAAGACGATCCGCTCATTGTGATTGGCATAAATACGGTCTGTCTCCGGGAGTTTCAGCGCGGGAAGCCCTCCTTTGACCGAGTAGATGTTGATTTCGCAGGCGGCGGCGGGAATTCCGGCACGACCGTTCTGGATCATGATCGTGGAGTTGTACGAGGCCGGGAAAAATACATACCGAAACGCTTTTTTTCCATTCCCGAGCGGATAAAAATCTCCGGTGGAAACGGTTCCGCTGGCATTGGGCCATGCGCGTCCGCCAAGCGGATAGCCGTTGTTTTCAAACGGAACGGGAAAGGTCTCGGCGACGCAGCTGTAAAGATAGCGGTCGGCATCATCGGGGAAGATGACTTCCGCGATCATGGGTTCCCCGAGTTTCGGGATATTGAGCTTGTAGCAGAAGTAATCGAAAATCCCGCTTCCGGTCTCGCGATACGTCATGCCGTTCCTCGTGACCACCTTCCCGACATTGCGTTCCGCTTTCGAATACATTCCGCTGTGATCCAGAAAGGTGTCCTCCGGCGGATTCGATACGGTACAGTCGATCTTCTGCACAAGTCGGAGACGCTTCTCCAGTTCCTGTTCAAACGTCGCCAGCGGGAAGACATCCTGCGGCACGGGTCCGGCGACAATCATCTCATCCCGGCAGGAATCCATCTCTTTTCCATTGGCATTCAGCGTCCAGAACATCCGGTACGCCCCTGTCCGACGGAGTTTCGGCTCCACCTTGAACTCCCGGAAATCTCCATGCACGCCGATCTCGCGCGCGGTCAGCTTTTCCATGCTCTTTCCGGTGTCGGCGTCGCGGATCTCGAGCTTCACTTCCGGTTTTGCGATTCCCGCCGGAATCCGGACCCGGTACGCAATTCTGCCATTATAATCGAAGACCGGATATTTCTCCCCGTCGACCCGGACATCCAGCACCCCCATGTGATCGGGATCAAATCCGGCGGAGATCACATTTCCGTTCGGCTGGCGCGTCACACCCGGCGTAATCAGGCGGGGAGCTTTCCATCCATCCGCCCGGAAATCCGGCTGTTCCCATCCTTTCGGAGCGGTAAAACTCCAGCGCCACTCTTTGCCGCCGAGGATCCGGAAGAGTTCTCCGTTTTTCCCGATTGCAACCCCCTCCAGAGCAAGATCGGCATTCTGTGTCAGTCCGCCATAGAACTGGTCACGGATGGCAATGGTGTTTTTCCCCCGTCTCAGCACCTTCGTCAGATCGAAGGTCTCCACACCATGACGGCGGAGCGACATGCCTTCCGCTATTTTCTTTCCGTTGACAAAGATCTCATGATTTCCCGTCTTGTGAATCCACGAGAGCTTCGCGGCAACCGGCTTGAAATTCAGCTGGAACTCCCTGCGCCAGAACGCGTTCCCGGAATAGGGGACCAGACGCATGGAGCGGATTTTCACCTGAGCTCCCGGCGTCTTGCACTCGAACTTCAACCCGCAGATCATCTGAAGCGGAGGATAGTCGATCCATCCCATCTTGACCATATACTTCTGCGGCCCCTTCCCTTTGATTCGAAAGGACTTCAGATTCTGCCACGCCTTCCAGTCGCCATGCGCCTTGGAGACCAGCCACTCCGTTTCGGGCACATTCTGTTCCACCTCCATTTCCAGACGATAGGAGTTGCTGCTCTCCTTTCCCCATCCCGCTCCGACGCGGATCGCCGGAGTTTTCGTATCGCCGGGCTCCGCACCGAGAAGAAGTCCCCATCCTTTTTTCCCGGTATGGAACTGAAGCGCCCCGTCTTTCACCTCGTATTTTCCGGTTGTTCCGAGCTGGAATTCCCGGATCAGATCACTCTGAAAAACAAAAGGTTTTCCATATTGCGTCTGAAAGAAATCTCCGGCGGTCTCGAACAGTTCCGCCGGCTTGATTTTCTCCGTCACATCCATCCATGGGCTTTTCCAGCGGTTGTTCTCTCTGGCATTGACATTCACTCCCATGGTTCTCCCCGGAGTGAACATCAGCTCCTGAGCGGAGAGCAGAAATGTCATCCCCAGAAGCCCGGCGAAAAACAGTTGTTTCATAATTGTTTCTCCGTATCTTTTATTTCTCTGAACTCTTATTTTATCCATCCGATGGCCCGGCCGTAATAACCGAACCAGTCCTTCTTCATCGCATAGGTCAACTCCCCGACATGAGAATCCAGATAGAGCAGATTTGCCACTCCTCCGGGAAGTGCGGTATCATTCGGATAAAGATTCCCCTGCGGACCATGAGGAAGATATTTATGCCGGTCCCCTGCGGTAATGGAGTTTGTGGAAGAGCTGTCGTCTGCCAGCAGAATCCGGGCCGACGGCTGCGTGATTTTAGGTGTATTGATGTAATGTGTCGACCAGTTGGAATAGTTGGTTCCGCCATCCGTAACGCCATCCTGCTTGGCCAAGGAGCCAACCATTGCATAGCTCATAACCTTTGCCGGATCGCCGGGACACTGCATCACTCTGGAATTTTCCGAATGAGCCCCCCAGTAGCTGGTTTTGAACACGTGAATCAACCCCATTTTCCAGAGTTTTCCCGCCCAGGTGATCTCATTGCCGGGATATCCGTGCTGATCATCGTGGGCTGCGGGAAGCCGTTCAAATGCGTGTTCATATTGAACCATGGCAAGCCCGAGCTGTTTCAGATTACTCTTGCAGTTGACGCTCTGCGCCTTTTTCCTCGCCGACTGAAGTGCGGGAAGAAGAACTCCGGCAAGAATCGCGATGATGGCAATCACAACCAGAAGTTCTATCAATGTAAAATTCTCCCTCCTCTTACTCATGATGAATGCCTTTCTGCTTGTATTTTAATTTCATTGAAAAGGGTTCATAAAAGGGATCGGCAAGCTGCTGTTCGCAGCATTTCAGCATCTGGTCCCGCTCCAGATATTGGACCGGAGTCTTCAGGTGTTTGACCTCGTTCTCCGGTTTTTCCAGCATCCGGATCATCCGGAGAACCGACGTGCGGATCGTGTTTTTGAAATCCGGAACAATCACGCCGGTGATGCAGGGCTCGTCAATGCAGTCGCATGGAAGCGTGTAACTGTAAATGAAGCGGGGAAGCGTCGTTCCGGATTTCCCGGAATACCGTTCCAGAATCGAGACGACAAATGTGCTGGAGGAACAGAAAACCGCATCGGGAGCCAGCTCCCGGATCCGGTCGAAATCCTCTTCCGTGGAGAAAAAGTCGGGGGGAACATGAATCACCTCCATGCCCTCCTCGGATTCCAGCTCTTTGCGAATGATTCCCAGCCAGCTGCCGTACGCGGCGACCACGATTCTGCGCGCCCCCTGCTCCCGAACGCAGCGAAGCGCTGTCTTCAGCGCCTCCTTCTCATCGCGCCCGATGGCGTTGAAGTCCGGATGCAGGGAATGAAGCTGAAGAATCGGATACTCCTTCCAGCCGGAGGAGAGCAGATATTCTCCGGGGAAAACACCCATGCCGTAGAAGATACCGTCCGTCTGGCGGTTTATGAGATTCTCCAGACACCGCCGTTCCTCCGCGGGATCGAACCGGGTAATTCCGATCAGCAGCTGGTAATCATATTTCGCGCACTCATTCAGCAGCGACTGGGCCAGAAATCCGAAATAGTTGCTGCAGATATCCCCGATCACCAGTCCCAGCGTTCTGCTTCTGCCGCTCTTCAGCGCCCGCGCCGTCGTGGACGGGTGATAATTCAGCTCCTTGACCGCCCGGTCGATCTTCTCCTTGGTCGACTTGGCGATCTTTGCCGAAAGCGGATGGTTGTTCAGATACAGGGACACCAGCGCCTTTGTCACGCCGACCCGTTCCGCAATATCCTTCAATGTCGTCCGCATTTCCGCTCCAATTTCGTCAATTTAATCGGTTAAACCTCTTTTTTGAATATACTCCATTTTCGGGGATTTGTCAATAGGATTTCGGAATTTATTTGGAAAAAAAGCGGAAAAAGCGGAGAGGAGCAAGAGGGATTTGTCCGGGAAATTCGCAAAACGCATTTTCCATGCTATATTTCTCCGGAAAAAGAAACCGCAGGAGGGAATCATGCCGTCAGAACGCCAGAAAGCCGACATTGGAGTCATCGGACTTGCCGTAATGGGAGAAAATCTTGTTCTGAATCTGGAATCCAGAGGATACACGGTCGCCGTTTTCAACCGCACCACGGAACGGGTCGATGCGTTTCTGAACGGCCGGGGAAAAGGAAAACGCATTCTTCCCGCCCACTCCATTCAGGAGTTCTGCTCCTCTTTGAAATCTCCGCGGAAAATCCTGATGATGGTCAAGGCGGGCGGCGCGGTGGACAGCCTGATCGCCCAGCTGGAACCGGAACTGGATCCGGGCGACATTCTGATCGACGGCGGCAACTCCTGGTATCACGACACGGAACGCAGATGTTCGGAACTGGAAGCGAAACACCTTCTCTATGTCGGCACCGGAGTCTCCGGAGGCGAGGAGGGCGCACTGACCGGTCCCTCCCTCATGCCCGGCGGGAACAAGGCCGCATGGCCGCATCTTGAGCCGATCTTCAAGGCGATTGCCGCAAAGGCTCCTGACGGCACCCCCTGCTGTGAATGGATCGGTCCCGGCGGTTCCGGACACTTCGTCAAAATGGTTCACAACGGAATCGAATACTCCGATATGCAGATGATCTCCGAAGCGTATCACCTTCTGCGTTCGCTGCACGACTTCTCCACGGAGGAGCTGGCCGACATCTTCGAACGCTGGAACCGCGGACCGCTGGAAAGCTATCTGGTCGAAATCACCGCGGAGATTCTGCGGAAAAAGGATCCCGCCACGGGCCGTCCCGTTCTGGATCTCATTCTCGACTGCGCCGGACAGAAAGGGACCGGAAAATGGACCACGACGACCGCGCTGGATCTGGCCGTTCCGGCAATGACGATTGCGGAAGCCGTGTTCGCCCGCTGCCTGTCGGCCCGGAAAGAGGAACGGAAGACCGTGGCGGAGGCCTTTCCGGAACGGAGAACCGTTTCCGAGATTTTCCGGGAGGAACACCGCAAGGAGCTGATTCTTTCCGCCGAACAGACGCTGTATGCGTCGAAGATCTGTTCCTACGCCCAGGGGTTCCAGCTTCTGGAGGCGGCCTCGCGGGAATACCGCTGGAACCTGGACTGTGCCGCCATTGCCGCGGTCTGGCGCGGAGGGTGCATCATCCGGGCGAAGTTCCTGGACGACATCCGGCGCGCGTTTTCCGGCGAACATCCCTGCACGAATCTGCTGCTGGATCCGTTCTTCCGCGAAGAGATGCGGAAAGCGGAGAAATTCTGGCGCTACGCCGTGGTGGATGCGGTCACCTATTCCGTTCCGGTTCCGGCGTTTGCCAGTGCGATTGCCTACTTTGACTCCTATCGTTCGGAGACTCTTCCGGCCAATCTGATTCAGGCGCAGCGAGACTTTTTCGGAGCGCACACCTATGAGCGCACCGACCGCCCCCGCGGAGAATATTTTCATACGGACTGGACCGCGTCCGGCGGTTCCGCGACATCCACGACTTACACGGTATAAGGAGGCTCTATGAAACTGTCCATTCATTTTCTGTGCAAAAGCGCAAGCTGTCTGCTGGCGGTTGCCGCACTGGCGGGGACCGTCTCCTGCACCTGGCTTGATGCCGATCTGCTGGATCTCTCCGGCGGGGAACCGGCGGATATCACCATCGACCAGCTTTACGAGCGCATGAGTGCCGCCACCGATCCGGAAGGGGTCTATGCCAAAGCGAAGTCCTACCGGCTCATTCAGGAGGTGGAATCGGTCGACGCCCTCGGCAAAAACCGCGACTATTATTCCACGGAAGTGCTGTTCAAACAGCCGGATTTCATCAAGCAGATCTCGCTGCGAAACGGCGTGCCGTTCGCCATGATCCTCTTCCGCGACGGAAGCGCATGGAACATTGATCCGAGAACTAAAAAAAGCCAGAAGCTCCCCGAAGGAACCGGCCTGAATCTCATCAAGACCTTCTCCGGCATGCTGAAACCGGGCAACAATTACAAAACCATCTTCCAGGATGTTCAGATTGATGTCAGTTACAGCGAGGGGAAGAAATATTACCGTCTGATCTGCCGGGTCGCCGATCCGAACATCGCCCCCTATGTCTTCTACATCGACGCGGAAACCTATCTCACGCGCAAACTGGAAACGATCCTGTACAGCAACGACGGCGCAGGCTCCCGCTCCCTCTATGTCGCCATCACCGAGGATTACGAGTGGATCTCCAAGGTCAGGATGCCGCGCCGCTCCCTGATCACCGTCAACGGGAAAACCGATATTTCCAAGCTGGTCTCCTTTGTGCTGAATCCTGATCTTCCGGACTCGGAATTCAGCGTCAGCCAGCCGTGGAACTACGACAAATAATCCGCTCGAACCACTTCGCTTCCCGTCCTGTTCCGGGAGCGAGGGGGAGGGAGGGGGAAAACGACCGCTCGGATTCCCTCTCCCGCTTTCCCGCGACAGATTCTCTCTCCTTTCCCATTTTCCCGAGTCCCTCCCGCCGGGCATCCGATTCTTTTCGATTTTTCTTTGACAATCCCGGAAAAACGGGTATAGTGATTTATTCCCAACCAACAGAAGGACACCGATATGCGCTTCAGACAGATACATCTGGATTTTCACACCTCTCCCCTGATCCCCGGAATCGGGGAAAAATTCAATAAGAAAAAATGGCAGGAGACGCTCAAACGCGCGGAAGTTGACTCCATCACCCTGTTTGCCACCTGTCATCATGGATACGCCTACTACAATACCAGAGTGGGAGCCCGCCATCCGCACCTGAGCTTTGATCTTCTGCGCGCCCAGGTCGACGCGTGCGCGGAGATCGGGATCCGGACTCCGATCTATCTGACCGCCGGCATCAACAGCTATGCCTCGGAGATTCATCCGGAATGGGGGGAAATGGAACCCAGCGGCAAGATTTACGATCCGCTTTTTCCGCACTTTCACAAGATGTGTTTCAATTCGCCGTATCTGGATTTTCTCTGCGATCAAATCCGGGAGGTGGTGGAGCTGCTTCCGGAGGCGGGGGGCATCTTCACCGACATCATTCATCAGGGGCAGTGCTGCTGTCGGCACTGCATGGCCGGGATGCTGAAAGACGGGCTCGATCCCCGAAAGGAGGAGGACCGCCGCCGCTATGCGGACAAGGTTCTTATGAACTATTACCGGAGAGCCGCCGAAGCGGCAAAATCGAAGAATCCGGACATGCCGATTTTCCACAATTCCGGACACATCACGATCGGCAATCGGAAGATTCTTCCCTACTTCAGCCATCTGGAGCTGGAATCGCTGCCCACGGGCGGCTGGGGATACGATCATTATCCGATGTCCGCGGCCTATGTCCGGAATCTCGGCATGGAGTTTCTCGGCATGACCGGGAAGTTCCAGACCACCTGGGGCGAGTTCGGCGGGTTCAAACATCCCAATGCCCTCCGGTATGAATGCGCGGCCATGATTGCCAACGGTTCCAAATGCAGTGTCGGCGACCAGCTTCATCCGTGCGGGGAGCTTGACGAAAGCACCTATGAGATCATCGGCGCGGCGTATCGGGAGGTCCGGAAAAAGGAACCCTGGTGCGACGGAGCCGAATCCGCCGCGAGTCTGGCGATTCTCAGCGGATTCATTCCGGAACGTCAGGTGAACGGGCGCGAACTGCCCGGGGATGTGGGAGCGGCCCGCGTCCTGCTGGAATCGCATGTTCCCTTCGATCTGGTCGACACCGAAATGGACTGGAGCAGATACCGCTGTCTTCTTCTGCCCGATGAAGTGCGCCTCTCCCCGCGTCTCCGCGACAAGCTCCTGAAATTCCACGAAAACGGAGGGAAGCTGATTCTTTCCGGAGTCAGCGGCATGGCGCTGGACCGGGATGAATTCGTGCTTGATCTGCCCGTCGCGCATAGCGGAGTCAATCCCTTCCAGCCCGACTATGTGAAGGCCGCGGAGGAGTTCGCGCCCGATTATGTTCACACTCCCTTTGTCATGTATCTGGCCTCGCAGCGAATCCGCAGGACCGGAGGGATCTCTCTCGGTGACGTCTACGACACCTATTTCAACCGCACGTTCGAACATTTCAGCAGTCATCAGCACACGCCGAACCTGCCGGAAGCGTCCGGATATGATGCGGGGGTTCTGACGGAGGACATCCTTTATTTCGCTCATCCGGTTTTTTCGATTTATCGGGCCTATGGCGAGGTTGCGCTCAAGGAGTACATCATGAAAGCGATCCGCCGCTTCCTCGGCGATGAGATGCAGCTGAATCTTTGCGGTCTGCCTTCTCAGGGGCGCGTCACGCTGATGAAGCAGAAGAAGGAATCGCGTTATGTTCTCCATCTTCTGTATGCAAACACGATTCTCCGCGGCGGAGTTGTCAATCTCTCCGGGGGAACAACCACCGGACGGGCCGCCATCGAGGTCATTGAAGATCTGAATCCGACCGGTCCTGTTGAAGTCCGTCTGAACATGCCGGAAACCATCCGGAGTGTCCGACTGGTCCCGGAGGGGAAACCTCTGAATTTCTCGTACAGGGATGGAAAACTTTCCTTTGAGGTCCCGGAGTTCTCCTGCCACAGCATGGTGGAACTCGCGTTCTGATCCTCTGGAAAAATTTGCCTCCTGCGAGAGAAATGTGCTCTATGGGCGGAAAAATGCGCCAGCATTTTTCTCGGGTCAAGGGCCGCTGCCCTTGTCGCGGTCCAGCGGCGAGACGCTGGTCGTGCGAAGCACGAAATTCTGAAAAAGAGCGAGAGGAGAAGAACCGCTTTGAAAAGCGGTTCTTCTCCTCTCCCCCTCTCCTCTTTCCCGAAACTTCCGACGCCTTTGCCGAAAACGCAAAGGCTCTCACTTCGTGTTCGCTTTCCTCGTTGCGACACTTTAGTCCAAAGAAAAAGACCTCCGCTTCCGTTTTCTGAAAACAGAGGCAGAGGCCCGTTTTTCCGGCAATGCTGAAAATCTCAGTATCCGAAAACTTTCTTGTCAAGATAGGCTCTGAGATTGGAGAGGGAAACACGCTCCTGCTCCATGGAGTCACGATCCCGCACGGTAACGGCATTGTCGTTGTCCGACTCGAAATCGTAGGTGACACAATAGGGAGTCCCGATCTCATCCTGCCGACGATACCGTTTTCCAATGTTACCGGTCAGATCCAGCTCGGTGCGGTAGAAGTTCCAGAGATCCTTCTGAAGAGCGGCCGCCTTGTCATTGAGTTTCTTGGAAAGCGGCAGAACCGCGACCTGCACCGGCGCAATCCGCGGAGGAATATGAAGGACAATGCGGAGATCCTCGTCAATTCCCTCCTTCTTGGTCGGCGCCTTCTGCTCGTCATAGGCATGGGAGAGAACCGCCAGGAAAGTCCGGTCCAGTCCGACAGAGGTCTCGACCACCGTCGGCAGATACTTCTTCCCGGTCGCCGGATCAAAATATTCAAGATTCTGACAGGAGAACTCCTGATGACGCGACATATCCCACGTTCCCCGATGATGAATTCCTTCCAGTTCGCCCCAGCCGAAGGGGAACTTGAATTCGATGTCAACGGCAGCCTTCGCATAATGCGCCAGTTTGTCGTGATCGTGGAACTGAATCTCATCCTCGCGGAACTCCAGGAGATTGCGGTAGTAGTTGTAGCGGGCCTCCTTCCAGAAACGATACCATTCCATGGACTGCTCCTCGCTGCAGAAGAACTCCATTTCCATCTGGGAGAACTCGCGGGAGCGGAAGGTAAACATGCGCGGAGTGATCTCGTTTCGGAACGATTTTCCGATCTGCGCGATTCCGAAGGGGAGCTGCATGCGCGTTGCAATGCGGATCAGATGGAAATCGACAAAGATCGGCTGACAGGTCTCGGCGCGAAGATATGCCACATGTTCGTCGTCAAACACGGGACCGACATAGGTTTTCATCATCAGGTTGAATTCACGCGGCGGAGTCAGATTGGTGGAACCGCAGACCGGACAGACCTTCGGATCCGGCATCTGATCGACACGATGACGCGCTTTGCAGTCCCGGCAGTCGCACATGATGTCGCCGAAACGGTCGATGTGTCCGGAGGCCTTCCAGACCTTCGGATGACAGATGATCGTCGAATCCAGTCCCACCACATTATCGCGTTTCTCGACCATTTCGCTCCACCAGAGCTGTTCGATCGCCTTTTTCATGGCGACTCCATACGGTCCGTAATCCCAGAAGCCGTTGAATCCGCCGTAAATTTCCGAACTCTGAAAAACAAAACCGCGCCGTTTGCACAGCGTGACGATTTTTTCCATCAAATCGCCTTCCGTGGTGATTTCCATCGGTATATCTCCTTAAAAATGTTGTATGAATTCCAAAAACAGTCGATTGGTAAGATACTCCCGTTTCCAGGAGAAGTCAAATCAGTTCAGCAGGAACTCGATGTCTTCCATGGAAATTGTGCGCATCGCCTCGGTCGGGGATTCCACGAGATGCTCGAAGAGATCGGCCTTGATTTTCTGAAGCTCCAGCACCTTTTCCTCGATGGAGTCCTCCACGATCAGCTTGATGCAGGTGACCGCACGGGTCTGACCGATTCGATGACTCCGGTCCTCGGCCTGCGCCTCCGCCGCGGGATTCCACCATGGATCGTAAATGATGACGGTGTCGGCGGAACTCAGGTTCAGTCCGACTCCGCCCGCCTTCAGACTCAGCAGGAACACCGGAATCTCCGGCGAATTGTTGAAGTGGTCGACATGTTCCATCCGGTCCGTTGTCGCCCCGTCGAGATACTCGTATTTCATTCCAGTGGAATCCATCCAGTGCCGGATGATCTGGAGAAGCGAGGTGAACTGACTGAACAGCAGCACCTTGTGCCCGCTGTCCACCGATTCCAGCAGCAGTTCCTTCAGCAGATCCATTTTTGCCGATTCGGTCACGCCCTCGTTCAGATTCGGCGGCAGAAGAGCCGGATCGCAGCAGATCTGCCGCAGCCGCAGCAGAGCGCTGAGCATCTCGAAACGCGATCCTTTCGAAGAACGGATCCGTTCCGCGAGCGCGCGGCTTTCCTGCCGGAACTTCTCATAGAACGCCCGCTGGGCGGCTCCCATCCGGCAGTAGAGAATCTGTTCCTGCTTTGCGGGAAGTTCCCGGCTGACGTCGGCCTTTTTGCGCCGAAGCATGAACGGGGCGATCCGTTCCGCAAGATCCTTCAGAATCTCCGGCGAGGGATTGTTCACATAACGGTTCCGGAACGAGGTCAGCGATCCCAGCAGACCGTGATGGAGAAAATCGAAGATCGACCAGAGATCCTCCGGCGTGTTCTCCAGCGGTGTTCCGGTCAATACCAGCCGGTGTTCCGAACGGATCATCTTGCAGGTCTGCGCATTTGCCGTGTTCGGGTTCTTGATGTGCTGCGCCTCGTCGAGAATCAGATATTTGAACCGGGCCTCCCGCAGGAACTCCGCATCGCGGCGGGCAAGGCTGTAGGAGGTGATGCAGAGGTCGTAACCGGCCGCCTTCTCCCAGAGCGACCTGCGGTCGTTTCCGCTGATGACCAGCTGCTTGAGTTCCGGTGTGAACCGTGCGCCCTCGCGCGCCCAGTTGTCGATCAGACTGGTGGGACAGATGATGAGCGCCGGCAGATTCTCCGTCACATCCGACGCCAGCAGAGCCAGAGTCTGGATGGTTTTTCCCAGCCCCATCTCATCGGCGAGCACCAGATTGCATCCGCGTTTTCCCATTGCGGAGAGCCACCGCACGCCCTGCATCTGATAGTTCCTCAGTTCTCCGCGGAAGAGTCCGCCGGGAATGACCAGATCCTGCGCCGACTTCTCCTGCGCGGCGGTGTCGAAATCCAGCTTCAGGCGCAGAAATTCGACGGGGACGGCTCCGGGGATTCCATCGGCCAGAACCGCCCACTGGTATGCCGCCGGACGAATCATGCGCAGCACCTCCGCTCCCTCCTCCGTTTTCACTTCTCTTCCCGGGACCGGAGCGACCGCGTCCGCCATTCCCGCGGCAAGACGCCGGAGCTGCGGCGGAATCTTAATCAGCAGAGCCGATCCGGAAGAGAGAAACAGTTCGTTGCGTCCGGCCGCGCAGGTCAGATCCCGCCAGCGGACCGGAACGCCTGCGCCGCGAAGCGTGATTTTCAAATCAAAGAATTCGGCGCTCTCCCGTTCGACCGCACAGTCGATCTTCAAGGAGGAGGCGTCGCCGCAGAGCATTGCCAGGGACGAGGACAGCGCAAATTTTCTCCGGGCCCCCATCCATCCGGGGATCACTTCATCGACAAAGACGCCGATGGCTTCGCGGTCCTGAAGGAGCAGCCGGGTTTCCCGGTCGCCGCTCTCCCCCCCGCGGATCATTCGGAAGCCGAAGTTCACCAGTTCGCCGACGATCGCACTCTCCCCTGCGGAATCGCGCCGCCAGTAGATGCCGTCCTGCTGCGCCAGACGTTCCTGATCGCCTTTGCAGAGATGTCCGTCATAATCGAAAAGGACCTCCAGTTCCAGAGCGCCATCGACCCGGAGTCCCCCGTCGAAAAACGGTTTGAACCTGCGCTGCGACACCTGCACATTGCCCGTTTCGATGATCTTGACGGGAAGCCATTCGGATTTGACCAGGATCCGGGCGGATTTTCTGTCGCACGGCTGCACCGTGGTCCGCAGGAAATTCCGAATCCAGGCGACGTCCGCCTGCGCGCAGATCCACCAGTACTCCCCGAGCATTCCGACCCAGCAGCCGGCCCGTCCGGCAACCACCTTCACATCCTTCAGCGGAAGCGGGACCCCCTTGACGATAATCGCCGAACGCAGAATGCATCCGCTTCCGGCATCCTCCACCAGAAGCGCCGGTTCCGCATGATCATTGTGAATCACGACTTTTTCCTTCATGCGGAAAAAACGCTGAAAATCAATCAGGCAGTGGAAGAATTCCGCGGTCTCCTCGGCATCGAGCGAAAGTTTGGTTCCGTCCTGCTGCGCGTTGATGGCCAGATAACGGATGATCTGCCGATCCTGCTGCGGAAACGACGTCAGCTGGAGGGAGACCGCAAGATTCTTGCCGAAATGAAGCTGACGGAGATTGTTCAGATTTCCGGCGTAATCCCGGTTGTTCCAGTGAAGCGTGACGGTGAAAAGGGTTCGTTCCCACTTGCTGGGCATGTGGGGAAAATCGGATTCCGCGTTGATGGAAACAGTCGCCTCGGGAGGATTGAGCACCTGACGGAGAAGTTCCGGGAGACCGGCAAATTTCAGTCCGGCATACTGGGCGGGCCCGTCGGCGACCGGCGCCTCCTGCGGCTTGATCGTGTACTTCGCGTGGTGCAGACATGCCGCCATGGCATGACAGCAGAAGGCGTTCGGATTCGTCTCGCAGGAACAGGTTGCGGAATAGGGTCCATCCGGGAATCCCCGCACCTCCACCCGCGAAACATTGCCCCGGGCATCCCGGAAGACGGCCCGGAGAACGCCGGGCAGGGTCTCATGACAGCAGAGAAGCTCTCCGGATTTCAGAAGCGCTTTCCCTTTCTTAAAAACCTCCCGCGAGGACCTCTGCATTAAATTCGATTCAAAACTCTGCCCCATTCTGTGCTCACCCCAATCCTTTACGATCACACGAAACGGTAATGTATCTCTGCTTTGCCGGATATAAAAGCGCAAAAAAAGATTTTTTCAGAAAATTTTGTTCTTTCCGCCAAACTATTTTTGCTTTTATCCTTGAAAGAAACCGCCCGTCGTAATACATTAGGCGGGAACAAAGGAGCCCGGAACAGCGATTATGGACATCTTCGATGAAATCATTCAATGCCTGAAAAATGAAAAGGATCCCTGCGGGAACGTATTTGTCAGCCGGGAGAACCTGACGGAGTTCTTCGGGACCTCCGCACAGCGGACCGCGACAGCACCGGCAATGCAAAGAAGAAGGGAATCCGGAACACTTCCTCCGACTCCTGTTCCCACCCCGGCGGCACCGCCGCGCACCGTGCCGGAACAAACTCGGACGACTTTTGCAGCATCCGTCTCCGAAGCCGGGGAGCACCCGATCCGCCGGGAGATCCGCCGGAGAGATGCCGATGCGGCCGGAGAAGCGGCGCATTCCCCGGCAGTCCCGCGGCAGACTCCGGAAACGGTTGCGTCCATGAACTGGGATCAGCTTCGGTGCGCAACGGACCACTGCCGTCTCTGCCGCCTCTGCGAAACCAGAAACCATGTGGTCTTCGCCGACGGGAACGAACACGCCGAACTGATGTTCATCGGCGAAGGTCCCGGCGCGGACGAGGATGCGCAGGGGATTCCCTTTGTCGGGAAAGCCGGTCAGCTTCTGACAAAGATGATCGCCGCCATGCAGTTCCGGCGGGAGGAGGTCTACATAGCCAACATTGTCAAATGCCGTCCGCCGGAAAACCGGAATCCGATGGATGACGAGATGGCGGCCTGTCTTCCCTATCTGCAGCGACAGATCGAGCTGGTCCGTCCGAAGGTGATCGTCCTGCTGGGCAGCGTGGCGTTGAAGGGTCTGCTGAACCGCAGCGGCATCATGCGCATGCGCGGCCACTGGCTGGATTACCGGGGCATCATGGTCATGCCGACCTTCCATCCGGCCTATCTGCTCCGCTACGAAGCGGGGAAAAAGGATGCCTGGAGCGATCTTCAGCAGGTGATGAAGGTCTTTGGAAAAGTCTATCGAAAAGCGCGCTAACATCATAGGGAGAAGGTGAATCATGCCGGAAAAAGAGTCCTCGGGAATGCTTGAAAAAGTCAAACGCGGAATCAAAATGATTTCGCCGTTTGAATTCAAACCGGAAGCGGGAAGACATTCGATCGGAGAGATGAACCTGCCGGTCCGGCTTGCCCGCAGCGACAGCGCATACGACAATCTGACGCTTCTTTTCAAATCGCGCTTCTTCATGCTCAACGATTCGCTTCGCGCTGCCTATTATGATCTCAGTCTGAAACTGATCGACGTCGTGCTCTCCAACCTGACCTACATTCAGAAGGAAAGCGATGGAAAATCCGCCGCCGATCCCTGTCTTCCCACGCTGATGACCATCCGGAAAATTCTGGAGGTGCTGAAAATTTCCGCGGAAACCTCCCTGGAAATGGTCAGCGGGGAACGCGGAATCGAATCGTTCGGCGGACCGCTTGCCATTGCCAAGATCCGTCTGGTGGACGATTCCATCGGCGATATGGAGATCAGTCTGCTGCACAGTGTTTCGGAACTCTTTGACATTCTCACGCTTCCCATGCAGAGAAATTCCGATCAGCGCCGCAAACTGCTGGTCAAAGAGGAACTGGACCGCTACAACCGATCCTTCAAGGAGTTCAACGACTACTACTCCTCGCTCTGCCGCGTGGAAGGCTGAACGCTCCTTGCGGCCCGGAAGCGCCTCTCCCTCTTTCGGAAGGGAGTGGTGGAGAAAAGGGGGAAAGAAACGGGTCCGGCTCTTTCCGGCGGAAACGAACTTCCATTCCGCATTGTCCGGGACGGAGATTCCATCGACCGCAAAAAAGGAGGGTGCTGAGAGGCGTTCTCCTTTGCGCCATTCGGGGAAAACGCCGCCGTTTCCGGTGAAATCTTCAATTTCTGAACTTTTCTTTTGATTATCCCCGGTTTCCGTGTTATATTTCCGCATGTCAGAAAACTGAAACGGCAGGAGCAACCATGAAGATCAAAAAAATTTTGACCATTGTGCCGCTCCTCGCATTCATGATGCTGTTTTCGTCATGCGGGGATTATATCGGCAAGGAGAAGGAACATCCGTTCTTTGTGAAGGCGGGGGCGTGCAAGGCTTCCGGGAACTACAAGGAGGCGGCTGAATATTATGAGGAGTTTCTCAACGTCTGTCCCCGCTCCCCGATCACGCATTATGAGCTTGCCGCGCTCTACGGGGACAATCTCGACGATCCCTTCAAGGCGGTCTATCATTATCAGCGCTATCTGGAACTTGCGAAGAATTCGCCGGACGCGGAGAACGTTTCCAAGTTCATTGAGATCTCGAAGCGCAAGGCGTTCGACCTTCTCTCCAAACAGTTTGAATCCGCCGAGACCGCCAAGGCCTACGCCGAGGCCGCCAAGGTGAAAAAGATGCTCGATCAGTATGTCGCGTACAGCACCAGACTGCGCGAACAGAACACGCTTCTGCGCAATCAGAACAGCGAAATGCGTTCCAGAATCGAAAAATTCAGCCGTGACAGTTCCGAATTCCGGAAAACCGTTCAGGATCTGAAAAAACAGATGGAACAGCCGGAATCCCCCGGCACATCGCGTCAGACCGCGGTGCTCCCCGTTCCGCTTCCGGGAGGAGACAAACCCGGCAGACCCTCCGGACCCCCTCCCTCTTCCGGCGATCCCTGGGAAAACGCACCGGTTGCGGCAGCCAGCGCCACCTCCACCGCGACCGAAGATGGAAAGGCCCCGGCGAAGTCACCGGGAAGCTCTCCCGCCTCCGGCAAACCGGCCGCGGTCGCGGCAGCGGGAGCCGCGGGGACCTCCGCAGCCGGAACAGCGGCAGCAGGAAAAACAGCCGCTCCTTCCGCCGGAAAAACCCACAAGGTGGTCAAGGGCGACACCTTGTACAATCTGGCAAAAAAATATTACGGGTCCTCCCGGTACTACCGACTGATCTGGGACGCGAATAAAGCTCAGCTCGGAGAAAAGGGGCTGCTTCGAATCGGGCAGGAGCTTGTTCTTCCGCCCCGGCCGGGAGGAAAACGATGAGCATTTTTCGTTTCCCGATCCGGACAACCGCATTGCTTTTTCTCCTTGCCGCCGGATGCATCCGTGTGGATCTTCCGGAACAGCAGGTGCGCGAGACGCACACCTATGATCTTCGTCCGCTGCCGCAGGAGGAGCGCGGTTTTCCATGCGGAATGGAAATTCTGCCGTTTTTTTCAGATGCCCCTGCGCGCTACAAAATGCTTCATCGGAAGGGGACGGAACTGCGGGTGGAGGAATACCGCAAATGGGGACAATCTCCCGCTGCCATGCTGACCCGGCTTTTCCGTTCCGCGTTTGTTCCGTCAAAAGTGACGGAAGAGGAGTATCGTCTTTCCGGAACCATTCTCCAATTTGAGGCGAATGAGGAAACCAACACGGCGGATCTGACCGTCAAATATGTGTTTTCCACTCTTCGGAACGAGGATCCGGTTTTTGTCCGGACATTGACGGTTTCGGAAAAACGAAAGGATGGCTCTCCGGAGGCGTTTGCCGAGGCCATGTCGCTTGCGGCCCGGCGCCAGATCCGGGAAATCAAACAGCTCATTCAACAGGAGATCAAGCCGAAATGAATCGTGAGGATTCCATTCTGATCGAGGAAGCCGCCATCCGGGCAAAGGTCGCGGAACTTGGCGAACAGATCAACCGCGACTACAAGGACAGGGAACTGATTATGATCGCCATTGCAAACGGAGCGGTCGTATTTGCCGCCGACCTGCTCCGGTGCCTCCGTCTGACCGTCTGGTTCGACACGGTGAAAGCCTCCTCCTACCGCGGAACGGTCAGCGGCGATCTTGCCCTGAAAAACACCTTCAATCTGGATCTTTCGAACCGTCACATTCTTCTGGTGGATGACATTCTCGACACCTCCAAAACCCTGTGCCGGATTCGGGAACACATTCTCTCCTTCTCCCCCGCCTCCCTCCGGACCTGCGTTCTGCTGGACAAGCCCAGCGGACGGAGCAATGGATTCCGCGCGGACTACTGCGGTTTTCTCATTCCGGACCGATTCGTCTTCGGCTACGGTCTCGATGACGACCGGGGACTCGGCAGAAATTTTCCATGGATTGCCGCCAGAGACTGAAGCGGCCGTATCCGGAATCCGCTTCATTCGACTCACCTTTTCCCTGCCGCCCCTCCGTCCGGCGTCTTTTCTCCGCCGGACGGAAACGGAGGCAATGGATCAGCGCTTTTTCTCCGAATCGACTTTCGCCTTTGCGTCGTCGCGAAGATGCTGCACGTCCGGCTGATTGATGTTGACTTCCAGCGACCTCTGATAGACCCGGAGCGCATTTTGGTAATCGTTCAGCGCTTCGTAACAGCCGCCGAGACTGCGGAAGACGGAAAGATCCTCCTCGCTCATTTCCAGCGCCTTTTCATAACACTCCACCGCTTTTCGGAACTCTTTTCTCTTCTGGGCCTCGAACCCCTGTTTCAGAAGCGCGGCGAAACGATTCCGTTCTTCCGGAGTCAGTTTTCGTTCCGTCCGATCCACGCCGAGTGTCAGGGCGACGATCAGCGGACACGAATTCCCGCTGGAGACAAACGAAATGGATTTCACACTTTTTTCCGGAGAGGGATTCAGCCATCCGGTCCGCCAGAGCGTGGCCTTGCCGAAGGTCGCCTGCGGAACCGTGCATGCCGCAGTCGTGAAGGTGTCGACCTCAAACGGGAACGGCGCTTCCGGATTGACGACGGCCCAGTCCCGCATGTTGGTGCGTCCGGTCATCGGGATCTCATAGCGGGAGCCGTCCTCATAGTTCACCAGAATGCTGTAGTTCTTCCGGGTCGACGTATACGCCGATGAATGGAGCAGATACAACGAATTGATTCTGCGCCCGACCGCGATTTCCGCCTTCGGATATCCTCCTCGGGCATAGCGCGACTCCAGCATCAGACAGAAATTCGGCTGCTCGATCCGGAACGGAACCCCGGCCAGCGTATGGATTCCCGCCGGCAGACGCCGGAGAAATTCCCTTGCGTCCTTCTTCGGCCCCTGATCCGACCAGCCGCCCCGGCCGTCAAATTCGGCTTCGTCGTCCGCCGTGCGGTTGAGCAGAGAGGAAAGATCCATCCGGACAAACGAAATGTTCTGCGGAATGTCCGGCCGTTCCCGATGTTCGATCGCCACGCCAAGATTCGTCAGAAGAACGGAGATGACCCGACGGGAGTTCAGAAGAACATGCGCATTGTCGGTCATCCAGTCCAGCGTGCAGAAGATCCGATTCCCCTTTTTCGCCAGAAGCACAGGATACAGCATCGGTTCCGCACCGGTGATCTGCCGCGTTCCAAGTTCGCCGGAAAGAAACTCGGTCCGATAGAAAAGCTGACGTTTTTCCGCGGGATCGCCCGCGCGCCAGAACAGATCGGTATTGGTCAGTCCGGCAATCTCGGGAAAATCGCCGCAGCGGATGGCGCGGCCGCGCCAGGCATCGGAGTAGATCTCTGCGGACCCGACTCCGAACTGTCCGGAGGGATCCTGCACCAGCATTCTCCCCTTGAACGCATTCAGTTCCGCCATCTGTTCCGGCGTGTATTTCACGGATCCGTCCACAAGCAGGACCTCGAACGAGCCCAGTTTTCCGAACGGAGCCTGTTCCGCCTTGACCCCGTATTTCTTCAGATAGCGCGCCAGCTTCGACTCCGCCGGAGCGACCACACCCGCCTTCCGGAATCCCGGCGCACGATACGCCGCCATGTTTTCCAGAAGTTTCGCCGCGACTGGATTGATCTCCGGCTTCAGAATCAGACGGTTGTAAAGGAAACATCCCTTCCCCCAGGGAGCCTCCATCAGCGCGGAATAGAGCAGTCCCTGCGGCCCTCCGCACTCCACAATCGTGCGGACGTTCCCGAGCGCCGGTTTGCTGAAGTATCCGGCCGCGGTTATGTGATCCGGATACCAGAAGGAGAGATCGTGCTCCGTCAGCCCCTTCAGAACAGGATGGTCCGGACGAAACGAAAAGTTCACGGAATTGTTCCGGGCCGTCAGGGAAGGCGAACCCGGCAGCCAGGCGGGATAATCCTTCCGAACATCAATCAGAATGGTCTCGCCTGCCGCGGCCCGCTTCAGAAGCTCCTCCTTGCGGGCATTGAGATCCGCGGAGGCGGGAATCAGATTCTTCGGAACGGGAACGGGAACGCGGGCCACTGATGTGAGTTCCAGTTTGTCCGTCGGCCCGTTTTCCAGACCGGCTTCCAGAACATAACGCCCCTCTTCCGGAATCGTGAGACGGATCGTTTCCCGGGCGGAGAAAAACGCCTGCGGACCATAGGTCCTTCCGCCCTGCCTCAGAACGCGCCCGTCGTCCTTCCGGAGTTTCCAGAAAAACCGCAGCTCGGCGCGTTTCGCCCTGTCATGGAAAAGATCCACATCCCAGGAGACCTCCGTCCCGGCATAAAAAGTGTGATATTTCTGAACGAAGAAGAGGTCCGCCGGCGGAACGGTGAACGCGATGTCGTTGGAGTGCAGATGACGCCACGGAGTCTGAATCGAAACGCCGGCGTCGCGCTGTCCCCGGGCGGAGAGCTTGTTGTACACCATATGCGCAAAGGCATCCATGGATGCGGACTGGTAGCAGGCGTCACGGAACAGCGTGGTATAACCGTGCGGCGGCATATAGAACGTGTCCCAGCCGTATTCGTTGATGATGATCGGCTTGTATCCCCATGTGATGGGCGACTTCATGGACTGGTTCGCCACCTGCCGCGCCTGTCCGCGGGGAACTTTGTCCCCCGGTTTCAGCGATTCGTTCAGAGGACGCCAGAACACGTTGTCGGGATAGAAGAAGGCCTCGTCACGAAACGAATGGTTGTCCGGCGGATAATGGGTCGAGATCGTCTGCGTCATGCCGCGCATGTCCAGATCGCAGTTGGCTTCGATGAAGCGCGTGCTGTCGAGACTGCGCACATGGCGGATGCTCTCCGCAATCCGCTCGAAATTGCGGTCAATCGAAAACGCATAGAACTCATTCGACACAAACCAGGTGAAAATCGACGGCGAGTTGTAATACCGCGTCACGATTTCCCGTTCCGCCTCCCGTTTGTTTTTCCAGTAATCGTCATTATTGAGAATGGCTTCCGTCGCATGGTCGGGCATGACCAGTCCGCGGGCGCAGACAATGCCGAGCTCATCGCAGAAATCCTCGGAAATCGTCCCCGGTCCCTGCATCCACCGGATGCAGTTCACGCCGCTTTTCTTCGCCAGAACCCGGTAGTCCAGATACCCCTGGTTCTTCATGTACTGCTCGTACGACCAGAGATTCGCCATGGAAATCGCCGGGGAACGGAATTTCTTCCCGTTCCAGAGAATATCCATGCCGTCCGTCCAGAACTCCCGGAACCCGAAACGGGTGTTCTTCACATCCAGACGTCTGCCGGAGGAGTCGTAAAGCACGGTCTCCAGCTGAAGCAGTTCCGGAGAATCCGCCTCCCAGAGCACGGGGTTTTTCCACTCTTTCCGATCCTGAAAGGTGAACAGGCGTTTCCCCCGGTGCAGAACGGTGTTCTCCATCCGGGTTCCGGGGGGAAGTTCCGCGCGGACCGAGATCGTCTTCTTCCGGAACGATGTGTCGATGAACACCTTTCCGATCCGTTTTGCCGGAAGAGCCTCCAGCCAGACCTCGCCCATGCCGAAGGACCAGTGTGTCGCCGGATAACGCACATTGCTCATGACCGGACGCTTCTTCGTCAGTTCCTCCTGAAACACCCGGTAGAAAGGCCCGCGCACGGCAACCAGAAGCGTGTTCTCCGAAGCGGGATCAAATTTCCCGGTGATGTCCACATCCAGCGGCGCTTCGGCGGAACGCGGCGTTCCGTGATATGCGATTTTCCTTCCGTTCAGATAGATCTCCGCATCGTAGTAGATCAGATCGAAATGAAGAAGATAGCGTTCCCCGCGCAGCGCCTCCGGAACGGTGAACCGGTGTTGGAACCAGCCGAGAGATCCCTGAAAAGTCGCCGGAAGATTCCGTCTGCGCCACTTGGCGTCCGGCGGGGGGAGCGGCTGAATGGTACGGGTTTTGAGACTTCCGTCATCCTTGACGTCGGTGACAAGCCAGTTCTGCGTCATCCACATCTTCTTCCGGACGCCATCGGTCCGGTCCGCATAGGTGGTGAACCATTTTTCATCGCGGTCGCCGCGGTCGTTGGTCACGGTCACCACCGCGCGGTACTGATCGGTTCCGCCCGACCGGTACGCATAGCGCTTTTTCCAGACGGCTTTCGCGGGAACGGTCTGCGTATCGTCCACCAGCAGATTCCGGAAATAATCGAACAGCTTCACGTTGACCGTCAACGTCCGCGCGGCGCTCATGTCGTGCACCGCAAGCTCCAGAGCCTCCGGAGTGAAGCGGCTGCCGGTGTAACTGTAAAACCGTTCCTTCTCATTCCGGTAGGAAACGATTTTCAGAGGGGCGAATTTCAGACGGTTCTTCTGCAAACGCATCGTTCCCGTCTTCTGATTCGTATAGGTCAGGGAGATCAGATCGCCGTTTTTCAACGGGAGTTTCCGCGACTGCATCTCCGCGAATTCCGTTCCGTTTCTTCGCCGGATCTCTCCGGCCGAATCAAATTCGATCCGGCGCCCGTTCAGGAAAAGAACGCTCTGAAAATCCTCGGTTCCGGATCCCTTCCCCGTTTCCGTTTCCACGACAATGACATATTCCCCCGGCTCTATGCCGTCGATTTTCCAGTAGAGATCCTGACTGCGCAGGGTGTTCGTGAATTCCGTGCGGATTCCGGCGTCGGCGCCCTCCCTTTTCAAGTCGGATGTCCGGTAGACCGTTCCGCCGAACAAAGCGGCATGCGCGGCAAGCAGAGTAAAAAGGACAACACGTTTCATCATCCGTTCCCCTTATTTCTGAAGAATGACGTCAAAATCCTGGTACACCTCCGCCACCCGTTCGCCCGGCGTTTTTCCCCAGCAGGTGATCACAACCGAGAAACGGCAGGTCCCCGGACCGAACGCCTTCAGCGGAGGAAGCGGCGCATTGACAAATTTCTTCTTCTCCCGGCTCCATTCATTCTGCATGCCCATGACTCCGGCCTTGCGCTCGCCAAGATCCACCCGGTAGACAAACGGGGTCGGAGAGGCGGGATTCGCCCAGTATTTCGAAAGCGACTGGTACCAGGCGCCCTGCTTCTCTTTTCCATACTCGTTCCTGCGCCCGAAATTCGCGCTGGCAAAATCGCGCTCCCGACAGGCCAGACGAGTGGTCACAATCTTCGACGGCTTCTCGGAAAGAACCTTCCAGGAGGCTTTGACCAGAAATTCCCGTTTTCCTCCGGCAAGCACCGGAAAGTCCTCGCTCCAGGTTTTTCCGCCGTCCGTACTGAACGTCAGCGCCACATTCATCTGCGCAAACAGCGCACATGCGGTAAAAAGGGTTGCGATCATCACTGCCAGTTTCATTCTTTTCTCCTTCTTCTTTCTGTTTGCCGGATTGTTTTCCGCTGTTCCGAACGGAAACGGCCCCCGGCGTTTTTTCGCTTGAACACTCCCCGGACGACCGGAGAGAAACGGTTCCGCGCAGGAGTCTCCTTTCGCAGACCGCTCTTTTTTCCTTTCTCTTCTCAGCCGATCCCCTCGTTCGCGGAAGCCGGGGACTCCCGGCGAATCACGCAGACATCGTGTTCCTTCAGATGAATTTTTCCGCCGCTGCAGCTTCCCGTCAGCACCTCCTTCACACGATCCGGCGCATCAAACGAAAGCGCCTCCGGGGAACAGTTGGTGTAAATCACGAAATCTCCGCGCACCATCCGCCCGACCGCAAACGGAAGATGCGGAAACGATCTTCCGAATCGGCGTCCGCAGAGAAAGCGGAAAATCCGCTCATGCGCTTCCAGGTCCACATCCGCGCCGAGATACCAGGCGAATCCGGAGCCGAACGCGTTCTCGGAGAGCAGCGCGCCCCCTTCAAAACAGCCTTCGGAATACTCCAGAAGAGAGTCCGCCGTCCGCAGTTCCAGACGCTCCAGACGGGAACGGACAAGAGACCTTCCCCCCAGAATCTCCAGAGAAAGCAGCGTATTGCCGCGCGGAGGAATGTCCAGCGTCACCGCCCAGTACGCCCGCTCCCGGAACGAGGGCGCCACATCGTGAATCTCCAGTCCGAAAAGATCCCGCATGCCCTCCGGTCCCGCGACGGAACGGTACTTGCCGAATTCATCCTTGATGTTCAGCCGGTGTTCGGCAAAAAGCAGACCGCCGCCGCGCACATAGTCTTTGAGAAGACGCTGCATCCCGGACGGAACATGTTCCACCGTCGGAAGAGCGATCAGACGATAGGAGGAGAGATCGTCTGTCACGTTCTCCATGGGAATCACATCCACCTGGAATCCCAGCGCGGAGAGCGCGGAATTGACGGTCCCGATCGCGATTCCAAGCCTCTGACTGTCTCCGTCCACGCGATGGAGAAACGCGGTCTCCATGTCCACCAGAATGGCCGCGTCGCCCCGTTTCAGCGGAATGGCGTCCCAGTCGATTCCGAGTGCATCGTACTCCTCTTTGATCTGTTTCAGATTCCGGTAGATGATTCCCGGTTCGCCGCTCCAGGGAACGATCGAAGGAGAGAGCAGCTCCTCCTCCCCCATGACCGACTGCCGCCAGCGGAAATATCCGATGGTCTCCGCTCCGCGCCCGACCATCTCCCAGAACCACGCCTTCGCTTCGGGGCATCCGCTCCGGAAGGGATACTGCTGAACCGCGGTCTCCCCGACCGCAAACGGCGCCGGAACGCCCTTCAGATTGCGGTAGAGATCCCAGAAGGACCGCATGAAGGCGATCGCAGGATCGCTGACATAGGAATCGCAGGAGTAGTAGTCCAGTTCGCGCGCACCGCGGGCAATGTCGATGTCGGCGCTGAAACTGGTCCAGGTGTTCGTGGTGATCCGCCATGCGGGATTGGCTCTCTTCAGGATGTCCCGGTGCTCCAGAATGAATCCGAGCAGCCGGTCGCTCATGCAGCGGTAGAGATCCAGATTCCAGCCGATCCGGTGAAGCGGAAGCGTAATCTCCTCCCAGTCCGAGAAGAGCGAAGACCAGGAAGCCGCATTCCATGCGCTGTTCAGCGCCTCCAGCGTTCCGTACTTCTCCCGAAGCCATCGCCGGAACTCCCGTTCGCAGCGCGGACAGCAGCACATGCCAAGCTCCGACGTGGAGGACAATTCATTGTCAAGCTGCCAGGCGACAATCTCCCCGCGATCCCGGAACGCCTCCGCCATCTTCTCCACGATCCGCCGCGAAAAGGCAAAAAAGCGCTCGGAACACTGGCAGTACTGACGGCGGGACCCCACGGAAGGCGACACGCCGTTCCGATCCCTCCGCACCGTATCCGGATACTGCTTCATCATCCACGGCGGCAGCGCGGAGGTCGGCGTGCAGAGAATCACCCGGATCCCGTATTTCCCGCAGAGATCCAGAATTCTGTGATACGCCTCAAAATGGAACTCCCCTTCGCGCGGTTCGAATCCGCTCCAGTTGAATTCTCCCATGCGCACGCAGTTGATTCCCGCGTCGCGCATCAGCGACAGATCCCGTTCCCAGCGCTCCTCCGGCCAGACTTCCGGATAATAAGCCACTGACAGATACTTCATTTTTTTTCTTTTCCTTCTTTCAGAGGATCCTCCCCGGATCCCCTCCCTTGTTTTCCTGTATCTTCGAAACGCCCTCCGCAAGGGACGGCGTAACAGCACTCATTCTCCCCTCACCTCGGACACCAGGAAGCATCGAACTTCTGCGGGAACGGACTCGGATTCGCCGGATACGACCGCACGTTCCCCGCGCAGTGCAGATGATTGCCCGTGAACCCCGGATGTCTCCCGTACGGCAGATAACTCAGACGCGCACTCTCGGAAAGCGCCATCGGATTGACGGTGTAATTGGGTTTTTTCCATTCGGAGGGGAATCCGTAGCCGCTCTTGGAAACGCCTTCCACAAGAAGGACACTCTGTCCCTTGATGCGGGTGATCTTCCGGGGCCTGCGATCCATCCGCGGATCCAGATCGTCCGGAAGACTCGCATCGTGATCCCAGGCGAAGCCCCCGTCATTGACGCTGGAGGAGACCACGGTCGCCGCATAGGTCCGACGCATCGGATATCCGCCGGGATCGGAACGGTAATCCGGACAGAGATAGATGTCGTTGCGGTACGTTCCCAGCGGAACATGCACCTCCGCTTCCAGAACATTATGATTGCTCCCCGTCGGCAGGACCCTCCCCGGTTTTCCCACATAATTGCGAATGGAAACCGGCCAGAAAATCGTGTTCCCGCAGTAAAGCGCCGGAAGATAATCATCGTAGTCAATCGAATATTGCAGAAAGCCCGATCCGATGCTTTTCATATTCGAACTGCACGCCGCCTGCATCGCTTTCCTCCGCGCGCTGTGCAGAGCGGGAAGAAGAATGGAAACAAGAACAGCTATGATTGCAACAACAATCAAAAGCTCTATCAATGTAAAACTTTTTGCCTTTGGATTCCGCATATCAAACTCCTTTTTGTATATTGAAAGCCAGAATTTTCCGATCCATGAATTTCCGGATTGCCGCGCCGTCCGCACCGAGGAACTCATACTGTTCATACAGGGTCGACAGTACGGCGTGAAGTTCGGTGGAAAGCGTTCCGCAGCTCAAAAGCAGTTCGTTGTTCGAGGGGAAGAAGGCGAGGAAATCCTCGCGGGTCGCCCAGGCATGGTCGGACGGTTTCATATCTCTGCGCAGGGAGACCATTCCGGACATCGCCATCAGTTTTTTCTGAACCGGACGGGAGAGCAGTTCACGCAGAAAGAACCAGATCCGTTTTTTTTCGGGCTCGGTGACCGTATGGTTCACATAGGCCTCCAGATATTGCACCCCGTAGCGGAGCATCGGTTTGTTTCCGCAGAGAACGGGAACGATCCGGAAGGAATCCTCCGTCATCGGCGGCTCCTTTTTGTATTGAACGGAGATCCAGGAGCCGATGCCCGGTTCCAGAACACAGTCGCCGTGGCGGCAGGAAAGACTCTCGTTGAAGGAGAGAGCGCAGTCCTTCATCATCCGGAAAAGCCGTTCCCCCGTCGGAGTGTCAAAGCAGGGAAGACGGAACAGATCGGAAATCTTCCTGTGCTCGTTCGCCATCAGAATCTCCATAAACGCAATCGCGGGAAAGGAACCGATGTCATTCGTCCGGAAGTTCTTCACCGCGGGATGCACCGACGCCGCCCGACAGTGACGCACCAGCTCATCCCACCAGTCAAAGGTGGAAAAATGCGTGATTTCCCGCCGCCATCCGATTTTTTTCAGAAGACGCGAATTGACCATTCCCTGAAACCCAAGCAGGAAAAAGGGAAGACGCATATGATTGCAGGAGGAATCGGGAAGCGAAAATTCCTTCATGAAATCGTCATAGCCCTCGAACGCGGAAAAATCCATCTGCGATCCCAGCGCGTGCACCCAGGGATTGAATTCCCGGATGAAGACCTTGTGCTCCGTCCCGGTGAAATCGAGCATCTTCCTGCCGGCGGATTCGATCAGACGGATCTTCAGATTCAGATGATTGCGTTTCGAGATCTCATCGGCGATCTTCTGAAAGGCTTCGAATTCAAAACTGGTTCCGGTCAGATAGAAATCGACGTCAAGCAAATCGCCGCCGTTGAGGAACGAACCGACACCGTTGACGATCTTGAGTTTTCCATCGACCTCCATATTCTTGTACGCCCGCTGCACCGTGGCATAGGTCACGCCGAATTTCCGGGAGATGGCGCCATAGGAGGGCAGCTTGTCGCCGGGATGCAGACGTCCTTCCGCGATCAGGGAATCAAAATAGGCATTGATTTTTTCCGTTACCGTCATGTGTGTCCTTGTCCTCATCGGGTTTCAGAGCTTGTTTTGAAACATGATACATTCCCTTTTCGTGTTTGTCAAGAGCGGAATCGGAGGAAGCGTTCTCCAGGCGGAAGGAACGGGGAGGCACGCCGTTCCAGACGCCGCCGGTCCGGTTGACCAGAAGACGCGTCCCGTTCTCATAGACGACTTCCGAAACGCCCTCTTCTGGAGATTCCCAGGAATGAATGAATTCAAATTGCAGCGGAGCCAGCTCCCGGTACCGTTCATAATTCCCGCGGATTCTCGCAACACACTGCTCCAGCTGGGTGTGATTGTCGAAACGCAGATCCTCCAATCCCATCCAGTCGTTTCCATCCGCCATGAAACGGGAGTAGAAATACGCCAGCGGACGGCTCCCGGTCTCCCACACCTCCAGTTCCCGTTCGGGATCCTTCTTGACCATCGCATTGACCGTGGAACAGAACGCATTGTAGAGAAGAATTCCATGGTAAACCAGGAACCAGAAGGGAAATTCCTCATCGGCGATGGCGGGACGCGGATTCCGATACGCGCTCATCACATAGAGAACGTAATCGAAATCGCCGACACAGAAATCCAGTCCGCCTTCCGATCCGCTCCCCCCGAGCAGTTCCCGGGCCAGGGCAAGCGTTTTCCCGCGCCACTGTCCCGCTGCTTTCCGGCTCAGCGGATGACGCGGATCAAAACAGGGTTCCGGCACACGGCTGGTCATGACATCATAATACTGAATTCCGTGGAACCCCAGATCGCGCAGATCCGGCAGATCCTCAAGCGCGTACTTCTCATGCGCCATTCGCGGACAGAGATAATAGGCGGCCCCTCCGCCCCAGGTTCCGAAGATCCGTTTGGAGCCGTCCTGCTGAATCAGCAGAAACTCCTCCCGCAAGCGGCGGGCGATGGTATAGGAATCCACCAGATTGGTATGACCGGTGATGAGGTACCCGTAGTCGCGCGCCTTGCGGATCAGCTGACGCAGCGCGGTCTCGCCGCCGAGAAGGGGCTCCACGGGGAAAAGATCGGGAAAGCGTCCATCGTGGCCGGATTTGTTCCAGCCGACCAGACAGAATTCCGCATGTTCAATTTTCTGCCGATGAAATTCGTCGATGATCTCTTCGACCTGGGCAAAAGTCAGTGCGACATGAATCGGAGGTTCATTCTCCTCCGTCTGATGCGGCACCGGAGAGGGCACCGGCTTCCATGCCAGGCGGATCCGCACCTCCGGTCCCCTGGCCGCCTCCGCCAGAACCGGATATCGCCGGGCTCGCTCCCTCAGGGATTTGCATGCGCCACGTTCGAGCTGATAGCGGCGGTACCGCCGCGCGACGGCGCTGGGGGAACGATCCTCTTCGACCTTCAGAAACAGAACTTCCGGATTCTCGTAAGCGCCATCCGCATCGAAGCGGAAGCGGGGATACAGATAGTAGACCCCGTCCCGGATTCCCGCGACGATTTCCGCATGAAGCGTCATTCCGGTCATCACCGCAAGAAATGCGTGCTCCCCGCTGCAGCAGGCATAAAATGGAATGCACATCCCCGAAAAAACCGATTCGGTCCCGCTTCTCGGGATGAAGCGCGTCAGAAGCTCCTGGCGGTCCTTCCCTCCCGGATACAGGTAGAATCCGGGGGACCCGACCGGCATGGAACAGAACTCCGGAAGAAAATCAATGAATTCGATCCCCGCCGGAAGCGAGCTCCGGTCCAGAAAGGCTCGATCGGAAGCAAATTCTACGAAACGCTCCTCCGTCCGGCCATCATAAAAATGAAGAACTGCGATTTTATCTTTTTTCCGCTGACCATCCATTCGATGTGCACCCCTGTTTTTTTTCACGTCATCCGCCGTCCCCCCTCCTCGGAAACAGAGGAAGCGGAGAAAAAGGCGGACCCCTATATAGCTATCTATATACGTTTGATTATACCACAAATCCCGGTTTTTGTCAAGAGGGGGGAGGCAAAGAAAAACGGAAAATTTCCAGATGAAAAAAGAAAAAGAAAAGGTTGACAGAATGAAAAGGTCTGCTATTTTTAAATGTAGGTACAAATCAGTGGAACAGGAGATTTCCGATGGCGGAACCGAAATACAAGTATCAGGAATTAAAACGGGAATTGACGCTGCGCATCCGGAACGGAGGATTCGGTCCGGACGGACAGATTGAGCCGGAGCTCTCCCTGATGAAGCGCTTCGGTCTCTCCCGGAACACGGTCCGGCAGGCGCTGCGGGAGCTGGAGAACGAAGGCTACATTTACCGGCGCCGGGGGAAAGGGAGCTTTATTCGAACGGAAATCCCGTCGGAAAAGCGGAAAATCGGCTTTCTTCTTTACAGTTCCGCCTATACGACCTATCCTTTGACCGCGGACCTGATCCGGGGACTGGATGCGGGGCTTTCGCAAGAGGGGTATCTGCTTGACATCATGGTCAGTGCGAGAAGTTTCCACCAGGAGAACATTGCGGAGACCGCAAAGCAGTACGCCGCGCTTCTGATCG
The DNA here is from genome assembly GCA_944390735.1 of uncultured Victivallales bacterium. Taxonomy (GTDB): domain Bacteria; phylum Verrucomicrobiota; class Lentisphaeria; order Victivallales; family UBA1829; genus UBA1829. Next base: position 53,284 of record CALXRL010000064.1, read on the forward strand.
GAGCCTATCAGCTGGACGAATTGACTTTGCAGGCCTTGCGGGAGATTTCCATTCCCATCCGTTTTGTCAAGAACTATCACCGGGATTTTTCGGAGAGTGCGATCCGCTTCGACTACCGTGCGGCGGGTCGTCTTGCGGCAGGGTATCTGGCGGAGCGGGGAAAGAAGAATCTGGGTCTGATTCTGCTGGGAAACCGCTGCTGCATCATGGAGGATTTTCAGGAAGGAGTGATCCAGGTCTGCCTGGAAAACGGAATCCGGCTTTCCGAACGCCACATTTTTCATCTGGATTACGAGCGGACGGCAGATGCTCTGGAAATCGGAAAACGTCTGGAAAGGGAATCCGACCCGCCGGACGGGGTCATCTGTGCATCCGACGAGCTGGCGGCGGAACTCAGAAACGGCTATTCCGGTGAAATCACCGGGTGCAACGGCATTCCGCTTGCGGCGGAACGGGGAATCCCGACGGTCAAATTCAACGGATATGCACTGGGCAGAGTGGCGGCGGAAGCCATTCTGACGGATATCAAGTCGGGAATGACCTCCCGGAAACAGTACGGGCAGATCCCTCCGGAATTTCTTCTTCCGCCGTCCGCAGGATCGCGGGCCTAGGCACGGAAGAAATTCGCATCCGGAGAAAAGAGCAGCGGCGCTCTCAAAACAAACGGGCCAAGCTTTTCTTTCCGGGAATAAATTGTACCAACAATTAAAGTTAAAGCAGAAAAAAAGGCGGATCAAAATCCGGCCCGGAAGGCCCGAACCGGCAAACCGGACAGGAAACCGCGGAGAGAAAGGAGACCTCAATTGATGAGCCTTTTCTATTTCGGGAAAAAAAAGATTCGCGGGAATGCTCTCGGAGAAGAGAGCTCCTTCCCGGGCATGCGGAATGCACTCGGACAAAAAATAGAGAGCCGGACGGACGAGGAGGATGGACTCCACCTGGGCTATGGTCAGGTTCCGAACATCCTGCCGCACACCATGCAGGACCGTTACGGAAGGGAAGAACGGGAACTGGAATTTGAGACAGCGGTGCTTGAAAATTCTTATTTGCGTGCGGAATTTCTTCCGGGAGTCGGGGGACGTCTCTGGTCTCTTCTGGACAAGGAGACGAACCGTGCGCTGATTCATGAGAATCCGGTGTTCCGAATCGGGAATTTCGGGATCCGGAACGCATGGGTGGCCGGCGGAGTGGAATGGAACATCGGAAACCGGGGGCACGACGCCTTCACGCTCTCTCCGCTGTTTACCGCGGAGCTGGAGGACAGCGACGGGACTCCGGTTCTGCGCATGTACGAATTCAACCGGATTCGCGCGGTAACCTATCAAATGGATTTTTTTCTTCCCGAGGGATCCCGTTTTTTATTTGCCCGGATGCGCATTGTCAACTCCCGGCAGGAAACGATTCCGATGTACTGGTGGTCGAATACGGCCGTGAGGGAGAGCGGGAAGGAGCGGATCGTTGTCCCGGCGGAAACGACATTTGCAAATACGTATGTGGATGAGTCGCACCATCTGCTCAGGAAACTTCCGCTTCCGTTCGCGGAGGGATTCGACTGCACCGTTCCGCGGAATCACTGGAATTCGAAAGATCACTTTTTCAATCTTCCGGAGAATCGCAGAAAATATGAGGCCGTGATTTTCGAAGACGGATTCGGCCTTCTTCAGGCATCGACGCGTTTTCTCTGCGGACGGAAACTTTTTGTATGGGGCAGCTCTCCCGGCGGACGGAACTGGCAGCGCCGCCTGACCTCTCCGGACGGACCGGATTATCTGGAAATCCAGGCGGGACTCTGCAAAACTCAGATGGAGTGCCGTCCCATGCCGCCGAACAGCGTCTGGGAGTGGCTGGAAGCGTACGGCCCCGTTCAAACGCGTCCGGAACGTATTTTCGGTTCATGGGAGAACGCCGTGTCGGAGGTTGAGCAGACGCTGAACACGATTCTTCCGGAACAAAAACTGGATGAACTTCTGAGTCGGACCCGTCGAACTTTTGCGTTGAAAAAAGGACATCTGCATTCCCGGGGTTCCGGATGGGGCGCTCTGGAAAATCTTCGCCGTCGACAGGCGGGAGAACCGTTGCTTCCGGAGCATCTGGAATTTGGAGAAACGGAAAAGACGCAGTAGCCCTGGATTTCGCTTCTGCGCCATGGGACTCTTCCGGAGGAATCCCCGGATGCGGCAGCTCCATCGTATCTAGTTCAGAATGAGTGGTTTGATCTTCTGAAACGCTCCTCAATCTCCGCAGGCCGATTCCAATGGAACACCTGGTTTCATCTGGGCCTCTGTCACTATTCCCGGAATGATTTTGAACGGGCGGAGGCGTGTTTTGAACACTCTCTTTCTCTTGCTCCATCGACTCTGGGGCTGTATGCAATGGCAAATCTTTACCGGGTAACGGATCGCCAGGAGCAGTCTTCGAGCTGTTTTGCCGCGCTTCTCCGGAAGCGGCCGGACGATCTTTCCCTTGCCAAAGAGAGTTTCAAAGGGATTCTGGAAGCGGGAAGAGCGGAAAGGATTCCGGAATTGTATCCGCATCTTTCCGAGGAGGTTCGGAAAGATCCGATGATCCGCTTCCTCCATGCCGATGCCCTGGCCCGCCTTGGTCAGTGGCGGAGAGCGGAAGACATTCTGGAAGAAAACGGCGGTCTGGAAGTTCCGGATCTTCGCGAAGGCGAAACCTCCTATTCCGATCTTTACGTTCGAATCCGGCTTCTGGAATCCAGAGAACAAGGCAGGGAAACCGATGCACGCTCCATCCGGATTCCCGCCCGGATTGATCTTCGAATGAACGCACCCGAGCGCCCCCGAACAACGGAGAACCCCGATGAAAATTGAAAATGAGAATTTCCGGATCACTCTTTCAAACGCACTGGAACTGAGTGTGGAGGACCGGAAACACAAAAGTTTCTGGACGGCGCAGGATCCCTTCCGGATCGTCTACGGGCACTGCTGCGCGTTTTCGCTCCCGGAACATGCGCAATGGGAAGTCATCGAAAAAGAAAAGGAGCTCCATGTGCTCTTCCGGAATCTTGTCTACTGGGCACGTTTCCCGGAGAATCCCTACCGCAAGCCGGAGCATGGACCGGATCTGCGTTTTCACTTTGTAATACGCCTGGAAGCGGACCACATTGTTTTCCGCACGGAACGAGTGGAGAATCCGGACCGGGAAGACTGCGAGGTTCATTTTCCGAATGGGCTCTTCCGATTCCGCAGTTCGGAAAAGACGCAATGTCCTCTTCCCTTCGGGTTTGGAGCGCTGCTGATGTTTCCACAGAATGCGCAGGGAGGACTTCGCTACGGATACTCTCCCGCGAACCTGCCTGTTTTCGGAATCCTCAGTGCCGAGCACGGAGGACTGGCGATCTATTTGAAGGATTACTGCGACCAGCAGATCACGCTGGACGTCAACCGGACCACCCCGGGAGAAAGCCAGTTCCGCGTGGAATTCCTGTTCCGGGAAAAAATTGCGAATTATCCGCGTGAACTTCATCTGTACGGGATGAAACGGGGCGCGGATTACAACGCATTCGGCAAATGGTATCGCGGCATTGTTCAGAGCGAAGGGCGATTTCTGCCGCTGACCGAAAAAATCAGAAAATCCCCGGAGGTAAACAAACTCATCGGCGCCGTCATCTGGAAACACGACGTCTATTCCACGCGCCGCTCTCCGCGTCCTCACGCTTACAGCTATTTTGTCATGAAACCGGAAGAGGCGGTCTATGAGAAAAAATCCGCAAACTGGTCGGCATACGAAATCTTCGACAAGGCGAAGGAAAACGGATTTGACCGGGTCTGCATCTACAACACGGGCTGGAACTTCGGCGGATTCGACAGTATGTATCCGACCCGGTTTCCCCCGAATCCGGAACGGGGAAGCGAGGAAGAGTTCCATGCCGCGGCGGAATATGGCAGATCGCTTTCCCCGGACTATATCTATTCCGTTCACGACAACTATTATGAATGTTATGAAAACAGTCCGGAGTTCCATGCCGAGGAAATGGCGCACGATACGGAGGGCCGGCTCCAGCGCGGCTATCTCTGGCGCGGCGGACGTTCAGTCCGACTGTGCACGGACTTCAGCATGAAATATGCCCGGCGGGACCTTCCCCGAATCTGTGCTATGCTGGGAAGAGGCAGCATCTATCTTGATGTTTTCGGCTCAGCCCATGCAGTCCGTTGCGCACATCCGGACCATCCGCATGGCGAACGGGAGGATCTGGCAAACCGGCGATCCCTATTCCGATATGCAAAAGAGATCATGGGATCCGTTGCCACGGAACAGCAGCCCAATGATTACTGTGCGGATCTTATTGATCTGGGAGCGTTCGGACCGATCTCAGCGGAACCGTGGGTCTCTCTGGGAATCGACACCGTACCGATTCCGCTCTGGCAGCTCGTCTACCATGATTTCGTCCTGAATTACACGGCGGAAAGCAGCGCCTATGGAGCCTGGGGAGATGAATATATGGCATACGTTGCTCTTTACTGCATGCTTCCAACCGCTTTTGATGCAGTGCGACAAGAAGTTGTTTGAAAATTTTGTTTGATGTGTATATACTATGTGTTTTTGACTTTAAACTTTTCAAAGACACCGACCCAAAGACACATACAAACCTGTTGTTTTGCCAACAGTAGCCTATTCGGGCATGCGATCGGAGTAATCTGATGGTGTGGAGCCCCGAAGACAATGCAACCCACTGAGGAAATCCCGTGAGGGAAGAACGAGTCCCCTAATACCATGGGGCTGGGAGCTAGGCTCGGATGGTAAGGTTAACGAAAGTGAACCACTGATAAACGTCGTGAAACCTGAACAAGCCAAAGGTATTGATAGGCTTGAGCCAAAAGGCAAGGGTGCAAGGTCACAAGATAGCGTCTTCTTGTGCGCAAACAACGACACCCCGGCGAAGAGGTGGAACCTAACCCATCCAATATGGAATTTCAAACAAAACTTGGTAAGTCCGTATCCCTCCCGAAAGGGAAAGCAACCCGCAAGGGAAGCCGATGGGGGTGCGGATATGAGATACCCGAGAAAGCGAAGGCCGCCCTGTAATGGGACGGATAGCGGCAATGCCGTAATGCGAAAGCATGCTGACTTCGGGTTGGTTTTTAATCACAATAACGAATGTGGAGTGAAACGGAAAATGTCGAAAGGCGAACAAAGGAACGACAGCCAAAAGGCTGACGTGCGCATCGACAGTGAACTTGATTGGAACCAGATAAACTGGCAGCAAATTCAAGATACTGTGACACGCTTACAGGCTCGAATTGTGAAGGCTCAACAGGAAGGAAGAAGAGGTAAAGTAAAATCTTTAACTCGTATTCTGACACACTCCTTTGCGGCAAAAGCATTAGCCGTTAAGAAGGTGTCATCCAACAAGGGAAGTCACACTCCCGGAGTGGATGGAACTGTATGGAATACAAATGAAAGCAAAGCCCAAGCGATCCTTGAACTCAAACAAGAAGGCTACCGAGCAAAACCTTTAAGGCGGAAATACATTCCGAAAGCTGGGAGCAATAAATTGCGCCCTCTCGGTATCCCGACTATGAAGGATAGAGCAATGCAGGCGGTGTATGCAAGTGCGCTCGAACCTGTGGCAGAAACAACCGGAGATCCAAACTCCTATGGCTTTCGCCCATACAGAAGCTGTCAAGATGCAATCGATCACATCGGAACTATCATGCGCAGATCAGACCGTCCACAATGGATACTGGAAGGAGATATAAAGGGGTGCTTCGACAACATCAGTCATGACTGGATGCTTAAGCACATACCAATGGAAACCTCAATACTAAAACAATGGCTAAAATGCGGATACTTTGAGAACGACAAAAAGTTCTTTAATGAAACAGGAACACCGCAAGGTGGAATTATATCACCTATCCTTGCCAATATGGTATTGGATGGTCTTCAGAACCTCCTATACAGTAAATACAAAAACAGATACCAGTCGCATAAAAACGGTAAATTCTACTGGACAACCCCGAAACATAAGGGACCAAATAGACAAGTAAATCTTATCAGATACGCAGACGATTTCATCATTACCTGCAACTCTAAAGAGGTGCTGGAAGCGGAAATCAAGCCGATGATAAGAATATTCTTGCAGGAAAGAGGTCTGGAGTTGTCAGAAGAAAAGACCGTAATTACAAACATAAGCGATGGTTTTGACTTTCTCGGGTTCAATATCAAACTATACAACGACATAGTGCTGGTTAAACCTGCGGGAAAACGAGTAAAGAGATTACGTGACAAAATCGGTGAAATCATTTCCACAAATCAAGCAGCCTCTGCCGAAAAGGTAATCGAGGCATTGAACCCTGTAATTAGAGGATGGTGCAACTACTACCGATTTGTCAACAGCACCGATACATTCGACAATCTCAGCCACTGGATATGGGGCAGATTGTGGCAATGGACGGAGCGTCGCCACCATGACAAAGGCAAACAGTGGCGCAAGAACAGATACTTTACCAGACTCAACGGGCGTGACTGGCGCTTCTTCGCAAAGAAGGACGATGGCAGTATGATCTATTTGACCTACCCTAATGACATCAAGATGCTTAGGCATAAACAGATCAGAATAGATATGAACCCATACGACGCCAACGATGCTCCATACTTCGAGGAGAGGAAAAGGAGAGGAGTAAAACTACATCTCCCAAACTCTACTCCAACTTCCGAGCCGGGTGTTGAGAAATCAATGCCTTATTAAAAGCTTGAGCCGTATGCGGGGAAACTCGCACGTACGGTTCTTAGGGGGGAGGAAACTGGCAACAGTTTCTTCCTACCCGATC
>CALXRL010000065.1 GCA_944390735.1 uncultured Victivallales bacterium
GGAACAGCGGACGCCGCTCATCCTTCAGATTCAGAGACCGGATTGCAAGCCCGCTCTGCGCATGACCGCCTTCTCCCGGCTTGAAGACCCGCTCCAGAAGATCCGGCGCCTCCGCCTGAAACAGCCAGCCCAGAAGACCACGAAACGCCGCTCCCGCTCCCCACGACATCCTCCGCGGTCCGGAAAGATGCAGTTCCACATCCAGAAAACGGGTCCGCTCCGTCAGAATCCCGATGGTCCGCTCCAGAAGTTCACGCTCTGTTTCCAGATCAATCATAGACAACGCTTCCCGTCCGCCAGACCATTCGTGCTTTGCTGAACCGGTGCCCGCTGCCGCGAACATTGTCATATTCCCGGAAGGAGCGCAGAAGCGTCCGCCCTTCCACCCGGTGACCGTCCGGCTCCACCGGCGTTTCCGCGGTCAGGAGCCGCCCCCCCTTCCACGGAATGCTTTCAAAACCATCATAGCTTGAGACTCTCTCCACGGACACCGGAGCGACAACCCCCCATCCATTCCGACGTCCCCCCCCAATCCGCATACAGGAAAAACATGCCCGCAATCCTGCTTCATCCATTGGAATGTCCGATCCTCCGGCATGAATCTGTTCCGGGAGCTCCAGATAGCCGCTGAACGTGGTGGCGTGTCTTGCCCCTCTCCCGTCCGCGACTCTCCAGACAGGAAGGATCAAATCCGTGGAATGAAGAGTCCCTTCCGCAGCGGCCATCCGTGCCGGATCTAGAGCGGTGGAGGCGGAAGACCCGCAGAGCAGCGACTCCACTTCGTCCCGGTCCAGCGCCAGCCCCGGCTGATCCTCCGCAACAAACGTGTGCTCCGGAAGACACGGAATCATCCGATGCAGTGTGGAGTCGCTCTCCTTCACCGGAAGACAGGGGAAAAACGTGGAAAAACGCCCTTTTTTCAGTTCCGTTCCGGCCTCTTCATAGAATTCTCCGCGTGGAGACGGAAAAAAAGAACGAACCAGAGAAGCGGTCAGCGCACCCCAGATCACACGTCCGGGGACAAACAGCTCTGTCCGTTCAATCATTCCGAGGGCACCCGCACCGATCTGAATCGGAGAGCACGCCTTGAAAACAATTCGGAATACTCCCATGTCAAGCCTCCTTGATTTCCGCCTTTGCCAGATGCCGGATGTAGATCAGGTAAAGTTCAATCAGATTCTTGGCAAAGAACATCGTCTTGAGATTCATCGTCAGCTGATCCCGGACATCGGCGGGTTTGTTCATGTGTTTCTCCCGGTTGAAGCGGAATGGCATCATGGGGTCGTGAAACAGATGGTCCAGTCCCTCCAGAATCTTGTCCTCGCCGTTTTTCGCTCCTTTTTCGCGCAGCCAGAGAACCATGGCATAAATTCCCTGCTCATGGAGAATATTCAACGCGGAAGTAGCGGAATTTTCAATCCGCTCGATCCCCGTATCGACCTCTCCGGCATATTTTGCTGCAAGATAATCCAGATTGACCATTGTCACGCCTCCTTTTTGCCAAGTTCTTCCAGCGCAAGGCGTCCGAAGCCACGCGAGGTCATTCCTCCCATTCCAACCGACCGAAGCCCCGGAAAGGCCCGTCTCAGAACCTCCATCGGAGTCGAGACACTGGACACTCCCGCCCAGCAGCTGTTGTAATCATTCACGGTGATGTCCAGACAGAAAAGCGCACCACGGGCAACCGCCTCATACGTAAACAGACCTTTCTGGGACGCGGCTCCGGTTTCCGGATCAATCACCACCGAGGTCCGAACCTCCATATTGGAATTGACCAGCTGGGCAAAGATCCATTCCGAAACAATCACCATGCGCTCCGCGTATTTCTGCTCAATCCCAGTCGAGACCAGTTCACTGAGATAATCATGGGAATGCCCTTCGGACTGCTTCAGAAGAACCCAGCCGAAATTCAACGCCTTCCCAAGAGGATTTTTCGCAAAAACCGTCGGAGAGACCGGAGCGTATTCGTCGTTGATGTCGTCCACGCCGTTTCCGATCCCGCAGAGGGAATTCAAACGAGGCGCCGTGGTAATCCATACCGGACCGGTCAGGGTATTGACCGGATACGCAAGCAGAACCCCGTCGGAAAACTGTGCGATCCCCTGCGCAGAAAGCTCTTTGGTGGTAAAGCCGAAAAGAGTGCAGACCGGACATTGGGAACGGTTGTGATTCTTCAGAAAATTTCCCGCGGTCGATGCGCAGATTTCGCTTTTCTCTCCGTTGCAGCGCATGGCAAGATCCAGATAGAACTTGAGCGCTCCGGAAAGCGAAGTCCCCGGAATTTTCGGAACTCCGGTGACCGATTCGCGAACCACCGTCAGATCGACCCGTCCCAGACGCTGTCCGCCCGTTCCGATATGAAGCGGATCCAGTGCGGTTGCCACAAAGTGATGAACCTCGAAATTTTCCATGATCTATCTCCTTTATTTGATTTCCGTTTTTTTATTTTCCAAATGAATGTACAGATCAATGACATCCAGCAGTTCGCCACTTACGGCGGAATTCAGAAGAAATGCCTGTTCCCCGGCGGAAACACCACTGCCGAAAGCATTGGGCGCAAAAAGCGAGAGGGCACACATTTTGCGGAAGGTCCTCTCATCCTTCCGGCAACGGTCATCCCAGTCCAGAAACAGACGGATCAATTCGCCCTCAATGTTCGAAATCTGACTTTTTGTCAGTCTGGTAAGCAGATCGTACAACCCGGGATAATTTCCGAAATCCGCCAGTCTCTTTTTCGGCGCCTTCCCGAAAATATGATGCTTCCGGGAACCCCGGCTGAATCCGAAACGGTCATCCGGAGCATCCAGAAGCATAAAATCCCAGCAGCCGTAAGACAACTGTTTCATCATCCGCTTCATGGTATCCCAAACCGCATAAAACGGATAGTTCCGATGGAAGTAGACCATGCCGATTTTCGGCATCAGCTTTTCCGCGTAACTGCCGAATTCCTCCTGATATTTTTCCAGAAATACACGCAGAACACGATCTCCAGAAGATGCCGCGAAGATCACATCAAGGCGTTCCGGAGACTGAAGCAGTGAAAATGATCCGTTCGGGGTGTGGAACGGAAGTTCTGTCCCCAGAAATTCCCGGTGAAATTTCTCAAGCGTTTCATAGGAACGCGCAATGCGCCCGGGAGACGGATATTGCGGCCGATCTTTCCAAAGAGATCCATCTCGAAGGGAACTCAGATTCACCTGGATGGATAAATAAACCAGTTTGTTTTCCTCTCCCGGAACAAGCTCCTCCAGTTCCGGCATTCTGCGTTCCGAGCGGCCTGCCATTCCCGACTGCCGTCGTCCGGAACAGACCGGACAGAGCCAGTCGCTGTTCGCTCCCGTCGATGTCTCGGCAAGACGCATCGAACAGACATCGCACACCCGTCCCGCTCCCGATTGGGGTTCCAGAGATTTCAGAAGAACAGGATCCTGACGGCAGAAATCATGTTCTCCCGTCAGCAGTTCCCTGGAAAATTCGATCAGACCTTTATCCAGTGTATACAGTGGCTTCGTCTCCTGTGTATTGAAGGCCACAAGGAAAGGCAGCTCTTCCAGACGATGTTTCCGAAGAAGTTCCACAACTTGAGATTCCAGCGCAGAACGAAGTTCCCGCCTCCATTCCCCATCCAGCGAACTCTCCAGTCGCGGAATGACAAACAAAAGCCGATAATGGTCGCGATAGAGCTCGTTTCCACATAACAGCTTGGATTCAAAGAAGTTGCGAATCTCCGTCATCATCATATTCAATTCTGCAACAGCGCCGCGGAGATCCCCCGCCGTATGCGATCGGGAGAAGAGATAGTCGATATCAAACTCCACTTTGACACAATCCAGATAACAGAGTTGCTCTTTCCTTATTCGAGTTGGCAGCTCATATTTACCATTTGAGTTGCGGATTCCGGAATGATATTCCATCAGAATTTTTGCCATGATCGCTTTGGCAAAAGTTGCAGCATGATAGGAATGAGCATATAATGTCACGTCATTCATGGGCTTGCGTGTCTCGCCAAGCATGTCGGAAAGAGCCTCGCGGCATTCCCAGATTCGACCGCCACAGTTCCAGATATCACGCGCAGTCGGAAATTTGGAATTGTCCCACTTCCTTTCCTGTTTTTCAAACGGCGTGGCAATCCAGAATGGAAAGGGCTGTTCTTCTCGATCTTTTGGATTAAGAACTTCTTTATCCAGTGCGGAATCAATTCCATCTGCTCCGCAAATTCCTCCGTTAAGAATGGCTCCCGCAAGCGAAAACGGAATGGTTGGATTGTTGCGATGGTGTTCGATAAAAGGAGAAGAATAATTTCCTGCAGAAGAAATCGAGACCTCTTTCTGAAAAATTTCAGAAAACACAAGGTCGGGATTCGGAATTTCCCGGTCTTCCAGTCCCATTTCCCGGAATCGTTCGCTTCGTTCGGTGATACGTTTCAAATCATCGTAATTTTTATATTTTCTTCTGTTCTGTGCATGCCAGTCTGGTTCCCGTAAGAATTCTTCGGAGGATTTGTCGAAGTCATGCGCGAATGCGGCCAGCTCCATGGCGTTGATCGTTGCCGCATAACGGGAAAGAATGTCCAGAAGTTTACTCATTGCAGTTCCTCCAGTCTTTTCAAGAGTTCCGCGACAGGAAGTTTTCGCTTCAGAGAATCCGGAATGCCGAGTTTTGTTCCCGGATTCAGCTGCACGGTCAAATTTTTGCCGATCCCATATCCGCTGGAGCGTTTCGCCGACATTCCCAGCTCCTCGATCAGATATTTCATATGCGATAAAACCGAAGGCAGAAGTTCCCGGATCCGCTTTGGACAGCATTTGAAATCAAACAGCATCAAACTCCATTGTGCAGAAACATCTTTGTTTACCATTTCAAAAAAAACAGGATTTTGAACCGTCCGGCTCGCCCGTTCGTGCGGAGTAAAGATTTCAGCAAACGTTCCTCCTCTGAAACAGACATCGCCGACGTTCAAACAACCGGCAAAACCGACTTCATCGTCTTCCAGTTCCCTGTCGTTTCCAAAAAGATCTGAAATCTCTTCCGACAGACACTCTCCATCGTAGGTATGGCGAAGCATGCCACGCGCTCCGCTGGCATAGAGAACCGGAACCCCGCTCAGGCGATCCCGTGATACCGGATTGTCCACCGCGGAGAATTCTGAAATACCGCGTGAAAAAAACGGGGTCTTCAGGGTCCATTCCGCCAGAATTCCACAACTGCTCTCATTCGGCAGAACATCACTCTCCGCAGACAACCAACACTGGGAATTTGTCTTCGGTTCCCGGAGTTCATTTTTATTCAGAAAACGCTGTTTGGCTTCATTTTTGGCATCTTCTTGCGAAATTGTCCTTCGATTTCCCCGGAACTGAGTCCGCTGAATCTCCTTCTGGTCCAGTTCATTCCTCAGGTTCTGATTCATGTTGCCATCAGGTGAATATACCGCCAGTTGGTAATCCTGCGGAAATCTCAGTGTTTCCGCGCCATCTCTTTCTGCGAAAAAATCATAACTCATGTTACACCTTCCAGTGGCGTCTCATTTGGTATTGAAATTCTTCATACACATGCTGCGCATACTCCTTTTCCGGACACTGGGAAATCATCCGGACATACCACTGCCCATCTGGTTTACGATACAGGTGAGAAATCCCGATCATTCCTGCGTGTTTTTCGTTGTTTGCGCTGCCGAACAGATATTCCGCATAAGCACCTTCTTCTTTCCATGGCAGATCGAACTTATGATATTGGCTTATATTGTTTTTGTGCGTTAACCCCCATTCATCTCCATCTGCTCGAATTTCATCAAGAAGTTCTGTTTCTTCGTCACTTAAGTCTTCGGGATCAATAATTGCCTCAAACTTAACAATTCTGCGAAGACGATACTGCAATGCAAATCCCAGAGCGATAAAAGGAAATTTTGATTTGAGTGGATCGCTCCCCCAAGAAAAACCCAATGTGTCTGAAACCGGTTTGCCGGATCCGACCTGATACGGAATCTGGATTTCCGGAAATGCCTGATAATGAAACTCCGGGATCTGGTGCTGCTTTGTATTTCCGGAGTACGGATACAGTTCCACCAGTTTCCGAATTTCATCGACTCCTTCACAACGGGATTCCGGCGCCAGTTCAAAAAATCCCCAGCCCTGATTGACTTTGGCTCCCAG
>CALXRL010000066.1 GCA_944390735.1 uncultured Victivallales bacterium
GGATGCGCTGGCCGCCGGAGGCAGCGCATCGGCGGCGCCGCCTCCATGGTGCAGGTCTGTGACCTGCTTCGCTCCAGCTGAATAAGCTGGCCGCCGGAGGCAAAAGAGTTCCCGGAGGGACAAGAAAAAAATCATGTTGCAAGTCTGTGATGAGCTTCGGTCCAGCGGAACAAGCCGGCCGCCGGAGTTGAGAGAGCTGTCATGGAACGATCAAGAATACGCAAATCAACCAAGGAAGAGAGGAACGGTCAAACATGGAAGAGTTCCAAAATAAAACGGCCCTGGTTACAGGGGGATCGCGAGGACTCGGGGAGGCTTTCTGTCGGAAACTGTCGGAAGCGGGCTGTCGTGTGATTGTGAATTATGCGCATGGACGGGAAGCGGCGGAGCGAGTCGCTTCGGAAATTGGAGGCGTTGCGCTTGGCTGCGACATTTCGCAGGAGGATTCGGTAAAAGCGATGTTTGAGGAAATCGGCGGAGTGGACATTCTCATAAACAACGCCCGTGTGGATCCCTACAAGCGGGGCTCGGATTGCAGCGACGGCGAATGGTGGGATCAGGTAATGGGCGTGAATCTGAAAGGCGCCTATCTGTGCGGAAAATTCGCGTTGGAGGAGATGAAGCGGAAGAGATGGGGGCGAATGCTGCATATTTCCTCCTTGTGGGCCTACCAGCCGGCGAAAGAACGGATGCTCTCCTATGCGGCTGCGAAATCGGCGATGCACGCGATGAGCCGCGGTTTTGCGAATCTGGGAGCTCCCTGCGGGATCACCTCGAATGTGCTTGCTCCGGGACTCATTCTGACGAAACTGATTTCAGAACGTCTGAGCGCGGAGGCCCTGGCCCGGGAGATGGCCGGGATTCCTCTGAATCGCGGAGCAACCCCTGAAGAGATCGCGGAAGCGGGAATCAATCTGATGCGGTCCGGTTTTATCACCGGGGAGATCGTCAACATCAACGGCGGCGCATTCATGCGTCCCTGAGAACGGATCGGAATCCATGGGATCCGATCCCGCGATTTGCACCGCCGGAAACAAGCAGATGGAGGTCCTCAGAGGGAAAAACGCAGAGGAAGAAACACGGGAACGCGGAGACGGCAAAGCCTCTCCCCCCTTTTCCCCGTTTTTCCCACACTTTTTCCGGGACTCCTTCTCCCGTGACGATCACGGAAAACCAACGAATCCGGGACTCCCGATGCGGTTTAGCATTCGGACAACCCAAATAAAACAGAAAGGAAACGAAACCATGAGCTTTGAAACGTATCTGAAAGAGTGTCCGCTGGTCGCCATTCTGCGGGGGATCACCCCGGAGGAGGTTCCGAGCGTGTGCGACATCCTGCTGGAAAACGGCATCCGCCTTCTGGAAATTCCGCTGAATTCCCCCGATGCCCTGAAAAGTATTTCGATCGCCTCGAGACATGTCAAAGAACGTCAGATCGCGGGAGCCGGAACGGTTCTGACCCCGGAGGACGTCATCGCGGTGCACGATGCCGGCGGCGAATTCATCATCTCTCCGAATACCGATGCGGACGTGATTCGGGAGACCAAACGTCTTGGCATGATCTCCATGCCTGGCTTTTTCACGGCGAGCGAGGCCTTTGCCGCAATCAAGGCGGGCGCCGATTACCTGAAACTTTTTCCGGCCATTCTCGGTCCCGGTTACGTCAAGGATTTGAAAGCGGTCGTCAAGAAACCGATCTTTGCCGTGGGCGGCGTGAATGCCGGCAATATTCCGGAGTTCATGAAAGTCTGCGCTGGAGTCGGAATCGGCAGTGCGCTGTATAAACCGGGGAAAAGCCTCGAACAGATCGGTCGTGACGCCGCGGCAATGAGTTCCGCCGTGAAAAACGGAGCCGCCTGAAATTGCAAAATGCCTGAACTCATGTATATTAACGACTTCTGATTCAGGAGTGGAAAAATGATGTTCCGGCATGTTGCAAATTATTTTCGTCCCAATACGGGAGCTTCGCAGTTTTTTCTGAGCATATTGATGTGGGGCGTTGCGGCCGGCTGCTTTACCGCCGTTCTGAACAACTATCTTGCGGATGTGCGCGGGATCAACGAGATGGAACGCGGAGTGCTCGAATTTTTCCGGGAGATGCCGGGACTTCTTCTGGTGGTGATTCTGGCACTGATGAACCGTCTGACGGACTGGCGGATTCTCAAGGCCGGAACCCTGATCGCCATGGCGGGAGTCGCCGGGCTGATGCTTTCCGCCGACAAGATCCTGATTACCGTTCTGATTATGGTCTGGAGCGCCGGAGAGCATATCCTGATGCCGGTTCGCAGTTCCATTGCAATGCGGGTGGCGCGGTACGGCAAGCTCGGACGCTCTCTGGGAATGGTGACCAGCGCCATGAACGCCGGAAATGTGGCGGGCAGTCTCATCGCGGCGGCAATTTTCTATGCGGGACTCCGCCTGTTTCATGTGAAGAATCCGATTCTTCTGTACAACATCGTCTGGGGATTCATTGTTCTGCTTCTCGCCCTCAGCGTGGCGGCGATTCTGCTGGCGAAAACGGGGGAGGGCGCCGCCGTGAAGCGTCCCCGTCTGTATTTCAATCGGAAATACGGCAAGTTTTACGCGCTGGAACTGTTCTACGGCGCCCGCAAACAGATTTTCATCACCTTTGCCCCGTATGTGCTGATTCTGAACTATAAAATGGATACGACGACCATGGCGCTGCTGGTCGGGATCTGTGCGCTGGTGAATATTTTCTGTGCGCCGCTGATCGGCCGTCTGATGGATCGAATCGGTTACCGGAACATCATGATCTATGATACGGTGGTTCTGTTTTTCGTCTGTCTGGTGTACGGATATGCGGACTCGCTGTTTGCCCGGGAGACCGCCTATTATGTGGTCTGCCTGAACTTCCTTCTGGACGCGGTCATCAGTACAACGTCGATGGCGACCAATGTATACGTCCGGGAGATCTCCGACACGCAGGAGGAGATGACCTCCACCCTGACCACCGGAATCTCCATCAATCATCTGATCAGCATTCTGGCCGCGCTGGCCGGAGGCATTCTCTGGCAGAAATTCGGAGTGGGCGTGCTGTTCGGTTTCGCCGCGGTGATGGCCCTGGCGAACAGCGCGTTTGCATTGACCATCCCGCGACCCGGATTCCGCGGAAACAAGGAGTGAGTCATGGATCTTTATTTTGACAATGCGGCATCCTGCCGTCCTTTTGAGTGGGCGGTCCGGCAGTTTTCGGAAACGGTACAGCGTTTCTACGGGAATCAGGAGTCGGCGGGATTTCTCGGGGTGCGGGCGAACCGGCTGACGGGAGAGGCGGGCGGACGTCTGTCGGAGGCCCTTGCCCCGGGCGCGGAAACGCTCTGGTGCAATACCGGAACGGATGCGCTGGCCGCGGCTGTCCGCGTCCATTGCGCGGCGCATCCGGGAACGGCGATTGTGACCACGGAAGCGGAACATCCCGCGCTGAAACAGGCGATCCGCCGGTCTTCCGCCGCATGGGGACTCCCGGTTTTCCACGCGAAAATCGGAAGAGACGGCAGAGTGGATCCGGATTCTCTGGCATCCCTGCTGACACCGAAAGTTTCTCTGCTGGCTATTCATCATGTGAATTCCGAAACCGGCGTGGTGCAGGATCTTCCGGCGATCCGGCGAGTGCTGGATTCGTGTTCTTCCGGAAAGACAAAGTTCCTTGCCGATACCACGCAGTCCGTGTGCAAGGTGGCGGTGCCGTGGGAGGAGGCGCGTCTGGACTTCATGACGCTGTCCGGCTGCAAGATCGGAGCTCCCTGCGGAGCGGCTCTTCTGTATCGGGATACGAAGGATCGGGGTATGTTGCGCAGGTTTCATGCGCTGCGGGGAAACGATCATGCGGTGGGGCGCTGCGTTCCCGCGGCGGCTTCGGTTCTGGCTGCCGTCGTGGAACGGAATCTTTCGGCCCTCGCGGAACGCGCGGAACATGCGGGACGGATCCGGAAAAAAGTGCTCGAAGCCATCCGGCGTTCCGCCGGAACCCGGATGCGCGAAACGGTTCCCGGAGAGTTCACGTCCCCTTATCTGCTTCATCTGATTTTTCCGGAGCTTCAGGGGGCTGTTCTGGTGCGGATTCTGGAATCAAAAGGGGTTTCGGCAGCGGCGGGATCCGCCTGCATGGCGGAAACGTCGGCTCCTTCGGAGACGCTGCGTGCAATGGGATACTCCAGAGCGCAGGCATTCGGAGCGTTCCGTCTCTCTTTCTGGGACGACACCACGGAGGAGGACGCCGAAGTTTTTGAAAACCTTTTCGATTCGGCATTGAAAAATTACTAAAACAGATTAATAGTATCCGTAACCGAAAGACTTTTAACGAAAGGAAGTGTCTTATGGAAGAAAAGATCAGAGCAAGACTCGAAGAACTCCGGTCCTATCTGCAGGCCGACGGCGGAGATCTTGAAATAGTGGCAATCGAGGGGAAAACCGTCAAGCTCTCCCTTCGCGGTGCCTGCGGCGGATGTCCTCATGCGACAATCACCATCAAGGACGGCATCGAACGCATTCTCAAGGATGAGATCGATCCCGAGATTGTGGTGGAACGCGTCTGATTCCGCTGGTCGCTGCTTTTGACGGGAGCCGGAGTTCCGGCTCCTCTTTTTTTAAGACAGATCTGTTTTTTTTGGATGAAAACTGTTGAGATTTATACGGATGGCGCCTGCCGGGGCAATCCCGGTCCCGGCGGATATGCCGCGGTTCTGAAATACCGGGACTTCCGCAAGGAAATCTCCGGAGGGTTCCGTCGCACAACCAACAACCGCATGGAAATTTTTGCGGTCATCGCCGCTCTGGAGGCGTTGCGTGAACCCTGCATTATGACGATCTATTCCGATTCGCGATATCTGATTGATACGATGGAGAAGGGATGGCTGGAAAAATGGCGCAAAACCGGATGGGTGAACCGGAAAGGGGATTCGGTCAAGAACATTGATTTATGGCGGCGTCTTTTTGTGGCCAGGATCCGTCATCGGACGCGCTTTGTGTGGGTGAAGGGGCACGCGGAAAATCCGGAGAACAACCGTTGCGATCAGCTGGCGACAGCCGCGGCCGATCAGCCGGATCTTCCGGAGGACGAGGGATGTCCTTAGGCTTTTTCTTGAAGGGAATGAACCGACCCCCGCTTGACGAGATGCATTCCTGGTGGAAATATGGGTCGATTCCCTGCGGAACTGCGGATCCTCTCCCTGCCGTAAAAGAGCAAGTGCTTCCTTTGCTATGACATCAGGAGGGGGGAGCGGTAAACTCAAGTCCGGAGCCGCTTCCGGGCGGTGTGTCGCGGAAGGAAAAGAAAGGAGAGGTGCCGGTGGAGCGGATGGGAAAGGCGTTAGCCGTCGGTTCGTGACAGATCGGAAAGATGGTTTCTCTGTTCCGTCCGGTAGCTTTTCGGAGACCGGTGCAGGACTTTGTGAAACGCACGGTTGAAGTAATAGGGATCGGAAAAGCCGGTCCGGGAGGCGATCTCGTACATCTTCAGATCGGTGTCTTCCAGAAGGCGGCGCGCCTCCTCCAGCTGACGTCGGCGGAGGTAGGCGCCGGGAGAAAAAGGAAACAGCTGGTGCCAGTATCGTAGAAAGGTTCGGTAGGACATCCCATGCGTCCGCGCAAGAGCTCCCACATCCGGGTGCTCCGAAAAATGAAGGTCCAAATAGGAGGCTATCCGGTAGATCGCCGGGGCAAATGCGGATTCCTGACGGTTCCTTTCCCGGAGATTCAGCAGCATCTCCTGGACAAGACGGATGCAGCAGCAGTCCAGACGGTCCGCTGTCCCCGGCCGCTGAATTGTCTGCGTCAGGTGGAATATCTCCTGCAGGATCCCCATCAGATTGAATTCCCGCCGGAACGGTGTCAACACCCGCTCCGGACGCTCCCGGAAGGATTCAAAGTGCTTCAGGTGGGCCGCCCCGTAGCTGAAGTAGAATTTCTCCACCGGACCAGGATTGAGCGCACAGTACTTCGGCCCCGGACAGGTGAAGATAAACGCCGGGACCTCCGATTCATACGACTGATCCCCTATTTGATATCCCGTCCGACCCGTCTGCGTCGACAGGACTATGCCAAAATTGATGCTCGTTCGACGCAGCGGAATCGGCATCTGATAATCCTGTCGATTATAGGCAATATGGCTCACCGGCGGAAACAGGGGGGCTTCCCGTTTTGCCAGATCAAGACTTAAACTGAAGTTTTCCATTCCCCTGGAATCCTTTTCCTTTCTCCTTGAGAATGTAATCCCGTTTCTTCGCTTTTCAAGTCTGCATAATGAATCGTTCGGTTTTCGTCTTTCCCTGTGAATTTTCGGCTCTCGCCAAAGCTCGGGCTGGTAAGGACCGGTCCGCTTGTTTTCTCCGGGGAAAAGCTCCTCTTGCGGATTCTCGTTTTGATTTGCGGCTTCGCCGGTCGATTTTTTCGGATGCGGCTTCGCCGGTCGATGCCTCCGGCGGCCAGCTTGTTCAGCTGGACCGAAGCAGGTCACCGACCTGCACCGTCGTCGCTGCGCTCCTCCCTGTTTTTTAGTTTCCGGCATAAAGAGCGTAGTAGCCCTGCATTCCATTGGCATAGGAGGATAGGATGGCTTCGGCTTTGACTGATGTGGGATCACAGGCCTTCAACGCTTTCGCCAGATACAGCTCTTTCAGCTGATTGTTGCGCACAGAGGTGTCGTTGCGCTCCTCCCGATTGGAATCCAATGCATCCTGAAGCGTTTGAACAGCATGTCCCGTCGCTCCCGGAGTGTTCAGCAGACGTTCCAGTTCCGGAATCGCACGCGAATCCGGATTCCGCATCAGCATCATGCTGATCGTCCGGATGTGGGAGAAGGCTTGGTCAAGAGTCAGATGTTGCAGTTTCTGTAACACCAGATCCGCATCTCCGCCGATTCTGGATAGCGCCATCAGATAGCTGTCAAGTTCGCTGAGAGAACGCCCGAACTGTCCCATTCCGGTGTAGTTCCACCCCTCATCCCAGTCGCGGGAAGCAATGGCTTCGCAGAGCAGCTCCTTGCCGGAGGAATCCCCCAGAAATGCCAGAATGTGGGCCGTATGGAGTGTGGGATGCTCGGTAAACTGTTTCCGGAGTTCGGGAAGGGCTTTTGCTTCATCCAGAAAGATGGAGGCTAATTCATAGTGACTGTCGTCCGAGGCGATCGAGCCGATGGCATCGTGTTCCGTAAGAACGCTTTCCGGAAGAATGTTTTCAGCAATCAGTTTCTTCTGCAGCTCTTTCATGTTGATCTTGCGAAGCGGAACACCCGATGCCGCTGCCATGGCACAGGCAAGTCCTGCGGCATAACCCTGATTCTGAACATCCGGCTGCATGCGGATCAGCGGCATGCAGTCACGATGCGCGCTTACGCCAAGTCCCGTGACCAGCACTCCTTCCAGATTCCGCGGAAGAAGGGCGCGATAGGGCACTTTGGCGTAATACGGCTGATGTTCGGTCGGTTTGAGCATGAACATCGGATGCAGAATGAAACCGTGGGTATCGAAATTGCTCATGGCAATGTTGATGGTGTCATCGTACATGCGGTTGGCAAAGAAGTCCTGCGGCTGGAGGACGATGTCGCCGATGATGCGGCGGCGTTCGCGGGTATCGAGAATCTGGGCTCCGTCGAAAGCATCCCGGAATTTGCCGTGTGACATGGTGAAGGCTCTGGTTGCATCCACGACATCCGAGTCGCAGATGAAGGTGTAATCGGAATTTGCATAGCTGGAGTTCAAGCCGATTTCCGGCAGACCGGCTCCCTGAACCGCGACTTCATCGGTGACGAGGGGGGCCGTTTCCGCTCCTGCGGCCGCGGCAAGATCGGCGTTCCCCGTGGCGTCCACCAGCGCTTTGGCCCGGATGACGGCGGTTCCGCAGGGACCGGATACGACGGCCCCGCAGACCCGGTTCCCTTCGATCGCCGCGCCTATGGTCATGGTTTCGAAATAAAGACGGGCTCCGGCATGATCCGCCTGTTCCAGAAGCCATTCCCGTTTCCATTGGGAGTTGGTCTGCCCGCGTTCAAAATTGTAGCTCGGATGATCTCCCATGTGGTAGACTCCCTGATCCATCTCGCTGGTGAATCCGACCCGGTTGCCGAACCAGTAGGTCCCGATGTAGCCGGCGGTGCAGACGCCTCCGAGAATGTCGAGCGTTTCCACGCAGATCGTATCGGCTCCGGCTCTGGCCGCGCTGATGGCGGCGGAGGCTCCGCCGGTCCCGCCTCCGACAACCAGTACGTCGCACTCTTCCTGTTCCGGGAGACTGTTGAGATCAAAGTCGACCGTTTCGCAGTTCCGGAACCGGAAGAATTCATCTTTGCGGACAATGTCATACTTCGGATTTCTTGATTTTGCATGGAACTGTTCGGGTTTCCCCGGGGAGCACTCGTTCAGAAGGGTTGCGATTTCCTCCGCATTGCTCCGGGCGGCGGATACGAACGGACTGGCGGAAGTCGGCCGGTACTCTTCCGCAACGCCGTCATTCAGATGGAAGTGACAGCGGTCGGCGATTTCCACGGTATTCTGATCCCAGGCCGCAAGACGGATTGTCACTGCGGCTTTTGCGAGATCGGCAGGGGAGTTGCCTTTGAATTCCATCGGTTTTGATACCTGGAACATGGGATAATTTTTCCCGCCGTCGGTGATGGTGCCCCGGCAGGGGCGAATGGTCAGGCCTGTGTCTTTTGCGACGTCTCCGATCACGTTCAGTTCCACGGGGTAGGTTCCCGGCTGGAACGGCTGGAACGGAACTCCGGCAAGACGAAGAACCAGGGAGCGTTCCGTCGCATCCAGAATCACTTTTGCCGCAATGATCTGAAAACCGCTGCGGTTTGCCACAAGGAGTCCTGCGGGGGTTCCGTTTTTGTCATAGACGATCTGAACCGGATGGGTTTGGAACAGGTGGTCGATCTCCGCGTCAATGAGTGCCTGGTCAAGGGTGTATTTGATTTTCATCGGATGGAGCGTGGCGTCGGTTCCGAACAAGTCGAGATAGTCTTCGCTTTTCGGTGAGAAGAGGTCCAAGGTGGCGCAGAGATCTTCGCCGAAATAGCTGAACGCAGTGGCGCAGAAGACCTTGAATCCCTGTTTTCGGAGTTTCAGCGCCGTATTGACTGCGCGAAGTGTGCCGCCGATGACCAGAAGATCCGCATGGTGAATGACTGGAGCTTTTATAATCATGATTTCCCTCTTTTCCGTTTTTGTTTTTTTGAGGAAGAATATACATCCGCCCGGCGGGAATAAAATGTATTATGATGACAAAAAAATGGATTTTACTGACAAAATGACGGTGGATTCCCGGAGTTTTTCCCCGTCTTCGGGGAACGGAAACGGGAAAGGGTCCGGCCTCCGGATCTCAATTTTCTTGCATTCCCGATTTGAAAATAACTCGTTCCGACACTACATTAGGGAATTTGTTTGTGATTGTCAACCCTGCAACATGTCGGAGCGCGGCGGAAGAATGGAAAACAGAGAGACTTGGAGCGGCAATTTCGGTTTTATCATGGCGACGATCGGATCGGCCATCGGTTTGGGCAATGTCTGGAAATTTCCGTATATTACCGGAATGAACGGCGGTGGTGCGTTTGTGATTGTCTACATCATCTGTGTGCTGCTGCTCGGGGTGCCGGTGATGATCTGCGAGATGAATATCGGGCGGAAGACCGGTCTGAATGCTTATGGAGCCTACAAGCGTCTGGAGCTGCGGCGTTCGCGGATCGGGCGGTTTATCGCGGCGGGACTGATTCTTGGCGGTCTCTGTCTGATGGGAGCCGGATCGTATGGTTTCGGTACGGTTTCGGTGATTGCCGGTTTGATCGTTTTGAAATTGGGGTTTGCCGCCTTCGGGCTGCTGGCGATTTTCGGCGCGCTGGTGATTCTCTCCTACTATGCCGTGGTCGGCGGCTGGATTCTGGACTACATGTACCGGTCGTTTTCGGGAAATTTGAATTACAGTGATGTCGCTTCCGCGGGGGAGGCCTTCGGGAAGCTGACCGAATCGCCATGGCGTGTCTCTTTCTTTTATGTCCTCTTTATGATTCTCTGCGGAGGCATGCTTCTGGGCGGGGTGCGCGACGGCATTGAAAAATGGTCCAGAATTCTGATGCCTCTTCTGTTTTTCCTGCTGATTGCGGTGATTATCCGAAGTGTCACGCTGCCCGGGTCCTGGCCCGGCGTCAAGTTCTTTCTGGAGCCCGACTTTTCCAAGCTGACCGCCGGCGGTGTCCTGATGGCGCTGGGACAGTGTTTCTATTCCCTGAGTCTCGGCATGGGCATTACGGTGACCTACGGCAGTTACATGAAGAAAAATCAGGATATCTTTGCCGCCTCCTTCTGGGTGATGGTGCTTGATACCCTTGCCGCGGTTCTTTCGGGGCTGGCGATTTTCCCCGCCGTATTTGCGATGGGCTTCAATCCCGGCGACGGGCCGAGTCTGATCTTCAAGATTCTGCCTGCGACCTTCCATCATTTCCCCGGCGGAACCGGCTGGCTCTGGGGCGGGCTCTTCTTCCTGATGCTGACGATCGGAGCCGTGACCAGCGGTGTGGCGCTGCTTCAGAACGGAGTCTCCTTCTTTCAGGATCAGCTGAAATGGAGCCGGATGCGTTCGATTGCGGTCTGTTTCTGCGGGGTGACGCTGTTCGGATTCCTCTCCTCGATGAGCGTGGCGAACTGGAAGCACATTCCCGCGGTGAAATCGCTGATCGGGACTCTCTTCGGCGCGGAACATGTGCCCGGAAGTTTCTTTGATATGCTGGACAATCTGACATCCAACTGGATGCTGCCGATTGGCGGAATGGTGATCTGTCTCTTCGTCGGCTGGGTCTGGACGGCGCGGAAGGCCGCCCGCGAACTGCGGCTCGGTGCCTCCAAGAGCTCTCCCGATGTGAATCTGATTTCCCTGCTTGCCGGATTTCGCGGCGAACCCATGTACAAGACAACGCGCGATCACGGTCTTACGCTGATTTCCCTCTGGGCGATCATCATCCGTTTCTTTGCCCCGGTTGTGATTCTGCTGATCTTCCTGCGGGCGGTCGGAGTGAACATCGGATTCTGAGACGCCGGCTTGTTCGAGAGGACGGAAAATCGGCAGCCCCGACTCAGCCGAGGGGGCAGGTGTCCGGAGGAGCGTCTTGCAGTTCCGAGTCGGCCGGAGGGAACCAAGGGGAACCGGGGGGATTCCATCCGTGTGACGGGCTGATGCGGAAAGCCTCCGTTCCCTTTTTCCGGAAGCGGGGAAAGGGGCGGGAGGCATTGTCGGTCAGGGGACGGTCCGGAAGTCGATGCCGCTTTCCGGATGATCCGTCGATTTACAGGCTTTTCGCCGGTGCCATGAATTCCGAAGGCGTGATTTCAAACAGATTCCGGCAGGGCTCGGTCAGTCCCCGGCTTTGGGCATGGAAGCGGAGACCGTCGTTCATGGTTCGGATGTAGCAGATCAGGCGTTCCTTCAGAAAACCGATCAGTTCGCAGGCCCGGTCGCGGCTGTTTTCCAGTTCGCAGCTTGCGTGTTCGATTTCCCGCAGAAAGTAGCGGTGCGATTGATTCAGAATGGCGCAGCCGCAGAATCCGGTGTCCTGCATCCACTGTTCCTGTTCGCGGAACGCGTTTTTGAGGGTGCGCATCAGACGGCAGATTCCTTTCCGGAAAGCGTGGTCAATGTCGATTCTTCCGGCGGTCACTTCGCTTTCCAGTCGGGAGATTGCCTCCAGAAGTTCCCTGTTCTGCCGGTCAAAGAGCGGCACTCCGGTGGAATGGTGTTCCAGATTGTTGTCGGTCGATGGATTCATGACGCACCCTCCTTATTTCTTTTCGGTTGATGTTGCGGGGAATCATTTCTCTCTCTGAGAGATAATATAAGGGGGAAAAACGGTTTTTCAAATCGTCTTTTCCTGCCGGATCCGGGAGGGACGGATCCGGCGGAGATCCTCTTCGGGAGCTGGCGACGGCTTCCGGGAAGCTCAGAACACGGCGATGGCAATCGTCTTTCCCGGAACGAGAAAGACGATTCCTTCGGATGTCGTTTCAAAGGGGAGGGGGGCGCCCTGTTCCCCCTGAAACAGTTTGACCTCTGTCCCTTTTGGCACGGAAAGGGTTTTCCTTGCCGGGGCGGAGGCGGGATTGGCAAAGATTCCCACACCGTGCCCGTCGGCGAACGAGACCGTGTATCCGGAGTGATCTGCTTCCGGACGGAAGGAGACGGGCGCACTTCCCGGTCCGACCCAGTAGGCGAAGGAGAAGCGTTCCCCCTTCCGGACTTTCCGATTCAGCGGAAGATGCAGAACCGCGGCAGGCGGTTTGCTGTTGTATCCGCCTGTGCCGATTTCGGCCTCGCCCATGCTGGAAGACAGAATTCTGGATTTCAGGCCGCCGATGAGAAATTCATTTTTACCGGTTTTCCGCAGATAGTGTTTGACAAAGGAGACTTCCCCGGTGAGAGAATCGATCCATTCCGTTTCCTGGGTCGCCTCTGCCGCGATCATTCCGAGCATGCCGTTCCGGTCCGCAACGAGAATCTGCGTGATTTCCCACGGCTGCTCCTCATCCGGCATATGGATTGTTCCCATGTGTCTCTGGGGGACATACCGGATCAGCATGGCGGCGGAGCGTCCGGGAATCTGAGTCGGAAGACAGAGCGTTTTTTTGGATTCCGGATTGGCAAGGAAGAGCGGGCTCTTTCCGCGCGGCCGGATTTTGAGATTCGCTCCATCCATTCCGCCGTCGAATGCTCCGATGGTATCCGCGCGGCTGATGAGAGCTCCGGAAAAGTGATTGCGCATGGCCCGTCCGCATCCGAGTCCGTAATACCAGCTTCCGTTTCGTCCCCGGAAGACGTTTGCTCCGGAATCAAAATGCAGATACTCTTTTGCGGAGGATTTCCCCTCATGGAAGCCCTTCCAGTACGGCGCGGCATAGAAGAAGCCGATGTCGTAACTGGCACAGGGGGGCTGTCTTTGCAGGAGCGAATGGAGCAGACCCTGAAGTTCCGCTTTTCGGGTATCGGCGCAGGCGGCGGAGATGACCAGCGCGGGGAGGTCGGCATCCAGCCAGCTCTGCTTCCACCAGACGTCGGACCAGTATTCGAGGATGCCTTCCTGCGTCATGACATTCGGCCAGTAATTCTCGTTCAGCCGGATCACCTCTTCTGCCAGCGGATCGCCTGTCACCGTCCCGTACCGGGCGATGCACTTCACATTCAGCGCGTGGTAGCTGGGCGATTCCCCTGTCCGGAAGATGTAATGGAATCCTCCGCCGGGAAGCATCTGCGATTTCATGACTTCCAGAATTCTGTGCGCATGCTTCAGCCGTTGCGGTTCCCGGAAGATTTTTCCGGCGAACGTCTGGGCCAGAAGCACCATGGCATCCTGATTCAGATACCGTCCACCCCAGCGTTCTCCGTCGATGAATCCCGGCAGACCGAATTCGGACGGCGAAAGTTTTTTTCCGGTTTCATTGCATTTCAGTCCGAAATCATAGATGGCCGTCTGGAAATCGACCGCTTTCCGGAGAGGAGCTTTCCATTTCGGGAACTCCTTCTGTCCTTCCGGAAGACGCAGCAGGCAGTAGACCGCATCCATCAGCGGATAGAGCGTAAAACGGTTCGTGTTCGGATCGTTCGATTTCCATGCCCTGCGCTTCGGATACCACCAGCAGCCGTGTTCATCCAGCTCGGAGATCAGAAATTGAATGGCATCCAGAGCAAATTGAATGGTGACCGGATCTTTGTAATAGGGCGATCCCGGCTCACTTGCGGCAAATGCCGCTTTGAACGCATCCTGCGCTTTTCCGGGATAGCCCCAAGGATGAAGTTTGTCCATGGCAGGGGAGAATTTCCGGTTCCACGCCAGCGTCGTGTCGTAGAGCTGCCAGAGCATGGGATTGCCTTTCGCCGCCTGTTTTTTCCAGCGGGAGAGATTCTCCGCAAATTTCTGTTCCGCATCGCCAGCGATGCAGCGCGCGCGGACTCCGTTTCCTCCCCCGTTCAGAAGAGACTCTTTTTCCCCGGTCTTGTCCTTGAGCTGAAAACGGAGTTTCAGAATCCAGCTTTGCGGGACCTCGTCCGGAAGATTGCCGTAAAAGTAGAAATCGTTCGGGCGCTTCATGCCGCCTCCCTGAAATCCTTCCGGAAGCGTCCCCTGAAACGGCTCGATCCCGCGCGGAGTGAACGGATAGACAATCCGGAAGACCTTTCCGCTTTTTTCCTGTTTCATCTCCAGTTCCAGCTTTCCGGAAAGGAAATCCCCTCTCTTCAGAGTTGCGCCTTCCGCAACGACGTAAAAGGCCATCCGGTGCAGATCATGATAAAGATTCCAGCGCCCCTTGAGGTCTCCGGAATCGAAAACAAGGTTCTGCCTGTCCTTCTCCTGAAGGACGATCTCCCGGACGGCGCCTTTCGATTCAATAAGCAGAAAAGGGGCGGTCAGCAGACAGAAAACGGCTGCGGCAAATGTTTTTCTCATCGTCAGATCCTTTCTTGGTGATCCTGTTTCTTAAAGTCCGTATTGATCGCGGATGATGAAGGCCCAGTCGTTATGCTGCCCGTCGGTCCAGAACCAGGAGGTTGCGATATGATTTGATCCATAGCCCTCCCAGAGCGGATACTGCAGGGTCGGAACCTTGTTCATCCCGCAGGTCTCGGCGTGACCGTCGAAGAAGGCGACGTTCACTCTTCCGTTGTGACGGAACTGAATCACCTCTCCCGGATGATTGGACGAGGTCTTGTCGAATCCGGGATTCGAACGGAATCCGACGCTTTCGGTACTGACCATCAGCCGGGAGGGCATCCGGACTTTGTTTGTGGTTCGTTTCACCGATCCATCCGTCGTGGCTCCGATGAACGCGTGGTTGAATCCGTACGAGGATTCCAGATCCGTACCGGGTGTCGGCGTCGGACAGACCATCACCGAGTTTTTCGGTACTTCATCCGTAATTTTCTTCCCCATGCAGTACAGGGGAAAATCTTTTCCCAGACTCCAGTTCCGGGCGTTTGCGGGATCGGCAAGCGTGATATACGCACTCGGCAGATAGCCGCCGGAATCCGTGGAGTAGTTCAGGCACATCATCCCGATCTGCTTGATGTTCCCGAGACATTTGATCGTCTGCGCCTTGCTTCGCGCCGAGTTCAGTGCCGGAAGAAGCAGCGCAGCAAGAATGGCAATTATGGCAATCACGACCAGTAATTCTATCAATGTGAAAAACGGCTGTGTGAAACGTTTTCCGTTTTCCCGGCGCTGTTCCTCTGGGGAAATTTCTGCACCCTTCCGTTCATCTTGATCCTCCTCTTGCCCATATCCGAAAAAGGCCGGTTTTTTTTGGTTTGGTTCCACTGCCGTCCCATACATCTTTGAAATTGTCATTTTTGTCCTCCTGTTTGAGCTTGCGTTGATTGTTTTTAAATTACCCATTTCCGGTTTTTCCTTTTCGTTGAGTTGGATTATAGTTGTGCGAATC
>CALXRL010000067.1 GCA_944390735.1 uncultured Victivallales bacterium
AAAATTCGATTTTAGCCCAAGATTCATCCGATATATCATGTCGTTCGTATGCATTCGCCATTTTCCCTATATCCTTTTTTGACGTTTGCATAATATAGCACAAATCTATTGACGACACAACCTAGCATAAAAGGATGAAAATTCAAGGCGGAAAGGGTTTGTAAACGGACACGTCTGACGGTATATTTCCATGATCCGGACAAAAAAGGGTCCGGAGAACTTTGTCTGCAGGAGAATGAAACATGAAAATCCTTTTCTTTTCGGATGTGCACGGATCGCCGGAGAGCCTCTCTCTGGTGGAGAATCAGATGGACCGCCTGAAACCGGAGCTTCTGGTCCTTCTCGGCGATGTGCTGTACCACGGGCCCCGCAACATTCTGAGAAAGGATTATGCTCCGCAGAAGGTGGTTTCCATGCTGAATCCATGGAAGGAGCATCTGATTGCCGTACGGGGAAACTGCGACTGCGAAGTCGATCAGATGCTGCTTGAATTTCCGATCATGGCGGACTACTCGACGCTCTTTGCCGACGGTCACCGCTTTTTCCTGACGCACGGGCACCACTGGAATCCGGAGAAACTGCCGCCGGTTCCGTCGGGAACGGTTCTTGCGTTCGGGCATACGCATCTTCCGGTTCTGGAGAAGCTGGAAGGGGGAATCGTGGCGTTCAATCCCGGATCCATTTCCCTGCCGAAGGGAGGCAATCCGCCCTCGTTCGGATGGTATGACAGCGGCCGTCTTTCCGTTCTCAATCTGGAAACTTCCGACGAGATGAAGAGTCTTGTTCTTTCCTGAGCAGAAAACAGGAGGATCGTTGTGATGAAAGTAATTGACGCACATCTGCATTTTTCCAAATGCGACGGATTTGACAGAATTGCGGTTGCCGCCGGACACGAGAACACGCCGGAAGATCTCGAAAGAACGTTTGCGGAAACCGGAATCGTTCTCGGCATTGCCATGGGCGAGATGGGCGGCGTGCGGACGGAAGGGGTCTGTTCCCCGCGAAGTCCGAATCTGGCCGGAACGGTGAAACCGGGAGAGAAGTATCCGCATCCGCCGTTCATCGCCTACTGCGCCGGCGTCGAAAGCCGCGAGATCGTGCCGGAGACCGCCTCCCGTTCGATTGCCGAATTTGAACGGCATCTTCAGACTCCGGAGTGCGTGGGAATCAAACTCTATCCCGGCTACAACGCCTGTTATCTGAATGATCCCATTCACTATCCCTATTACGAGCTTGCGGAACGGTACAACGTGCCGGTGGTGATTCACACGGGCGAGGTGGCCGGAACGCGGGGACTGCTGAAATATTCCCATCCGCTGACGGTGGATGAGGTCGCCGTGAACTTTCCGAACGTCCGGTTTGTGATGGCGCATTACGGCAATCCGTGGATCGTGGATGCCACCGCCGTGGCGGCAAAAAATCCCAATGTGTATCTGGATCTCTCCGGACTGGCGGAAGGCAATTTCACCGCCGACTGGTTCTGGAGCCATTTCAAGGGCCAGATGGAATTCACAAAAATGTGGCTGACCTATCTGAACAACTGGGACAAGGTGCTCTACGGATCCGACTGGCCGCTCGTGAATATTCCGGCGTATCTGGAAGTGATCCGGAGACTGGTGCCGGAGGAGTGTCAGGAGAAGGTCTTTTTTAAAAACGCCTGCCGTGTCTTCCCGAAAGTGAACGCTCTGCTTGCCGCCGCCGGGAAAACAGCATTGTAAAAACATTGTCAAACGTCTTGCTTTTTCCGGACGGAACCTGTAAAGTCATCCGCAGAAAAAACGGAGGTGGAAGATGCAGAAAATCCTGTTGGCCATTCTATGTATTCTGTTTGCCCTGTCGGCGTTTCACGCAGAAGCGGAAGAAACCGTTGTTCCCTGCGCGGAAGCGGGGAAGACGTATTCCGAAATCCGGAAGATTCTGGAAAATCCGCCTCCCGGAATGAATTCCGGGAAAATTGCACAATGCTTCCGGGAAGCCCTGCTGCGGCTCGGAAAACAGAACCGGCCGCAAGAGTATGACAGACTGCTGCATCTTCTCCAGACAAACTATGCGGACCATGTCGATGTTCTGGTAATGATGGTGAATTGCCGTTCCAGCCTTCCCGATTACGGATACCGGATCGGAGAGACCTTCACGCGCGGTGAAAATCGCAGCGGAACCGGCGAAATGCTTTCCTGCGGGGAACGCGACCGCGTTTTTCTGCTGAAGCTGTTCCTTTCCGCGATGGAACGTGCGGAAAAAAGCGCGCGGAATCTTCCGGAGCGATTCTATGGAGCGTTTGCCCGACTGCTGCTTCCGGAACCGGAGGAAAGCTGGAAATTGCAGAATCTGACGGATCTTCGCACCGCCCTGCCGGATTACCAGCCACGCTGGAAAGCGGAGCCGAGACTGCCCTCTCCCGTCCATTCTGACGGATCTCCGGTGTTCTATTCTGTTCCGTCAAATTTTGATTTGGCGAAAAATGACGGAGAGCGTCTGCGTTTTCTTCTTGCAAAGGCGGGGAAGGAAGGGGAACAGATGCTGGCGGATTTTCTGTGCCGTCAGCTGGATCCTTCGGGGAACTGGCGATGGGTGTACAGGAGTTATCAGTCGACGAAAGAGGGGGAACAGTTTTTGAAATCGCTTTCCGACGGCGAGACGCTGGCGTATCTGGCGAATGGGTTTCAGCGGATCTCTCTGCCGGAGGATCAGAATTACATCGCAATTTACCGGAAATACGGGAAGCACAAGGTTCTGGGAGATCTTTATGTCGCGCGGCGGCAGTTCCCGCGTGCATTGAGGGAGTATCAGACGGCGCTGAAAGCCTCTCCCAAAGACAAGGGACTGATCGAGCAGATTCATCAGATCAGAGACAATCTCTGCATGCTTGCTCCTGTCAAGGTGCAGACGGCGGGACGGGAACCGGAACTGACTCTGATCTATCGCAATGCAGTGGAAGCGGAAGTCACGGTTCGCTCCCTTGATGAGAAGAAAATTCTGAATACCGTTCTGGAACTTCTTTCGAAACCGCAGAGGGAGTTTTCGCCGGGGGCTTTTTATGGTCTTTCCGTGCCGGATCTGGAAAAGCATTTCCACGGAGCCGTCGGGGAAGAGAAAGCGAAGTTTTCTCTGAAACTGGATCCGGAACGGGATCATGCCGATACGGAGAAGAAATTCCGTCTACCGCTGAAGGAGGCGGGTGCGTATCTGGTAACGGTTTCTCTGAAGGAGGGCAACACTTCGCAGATGGTCGTCTGGCTGACGGAGTATGCGCTGACCATGACGCAGACGACGGATCAGCCGAACCGTCTTCTGCTGAATCACGCCGTCACCGGAGCTCCGGTCCCGGACCGGGAGATCCGGCTTCATTTCTTCCGGACGGTCTATGCGCGGAACCCTGAGGAGATCCGGAAATTCGGAAAGGTCCGGATCGAAACAAAGGATCTGGCGCGGACAACCGATGCCGATGGTTCCGTTGTGATGCCGGCCATGAACATGAGCCTTCTCTGGGCGGTGGCCGAGGTGGACGGCGGATTGGCCGTCTACACCGGAGGCGGATATTTTTCCGGAGAACGGCAGAGGGGGGGAGCCATTTACGATCACACGCAGGCGTTTCTGATTACGGACCGTCCGATCTACAAGCCGGGAAACACGGTGGAATTTTCGGGATTTCTGCGGCGTGCCTCGTATCGGGAGAAGGTGTTGTACCGCTATCCGGCGTCAGTGTTTGTGACGGTGAAGGCTCCGCTGGGGAAGGAGCTCTATTCGGCGGAGATGCCGGTCAGCCGGAAGACCGGGGCGTTTGCCGGACGTTTCCGTCTGCCCGCGGATGCCGCGCTCGGAGGATACTGGATTACGGCCCGGACCCGGAAGGCAGGAGATTATCTCGGGAATATCCATTTCCGTGTGGAGGAGTATAAAAAGCCGGAATACCGGGTTGAAGTGAAGCTGCCGTCGGAGGCGGTAAAGCTCGGAGAGACAATTTCCGCTTCCGTTTCCGCGGACTATTATTTCGGTCAGCCTGTTGCGGATGCCGAAGTGAGCTGTTCCGTGTATCGCGAGAAGGCGGAACCGTATTTCCCGCTGACCGGTCCGTTTGACTGGCTGTACGGACGCGGCTATCTTCTGCCGTTCTCTTCGTTCCGCTGGCATTTCCTGCCGTATTATTCGGAGCGGTCTCTTGTGCTGCGGACTGCCGGAAAACTTTCCGCGGAGGGCAAATTCGAGTTCAAGATTCCGACCGCTGGAATCAAGGAGCGTTTCGGAGCGGACAATTACCGCTATACGGTTTCCGCGGAAGTGACCGATTCCTCGCGCCGTGTGGTTTCCGCACAGGAAAGCGTGATGGCGACGGCATCGCCGTTTACGCTGTTTGTGTATCCGCTTTGCGGTTTCACGCGCCTGGATGGAACAACCACGCTCCGCATCGCCGCGATGGATCCAGCCGGAAAGGAGCTGGAAGGAACGGGAATCGTGAAACTCTTCCGCCGCGGCATCCGGACGGACGGCAGATTCGAACGGGTCGGAGAGTGTCTGAAAACAATCCGATTCCGGAGCGGGGAGAATCCTTCGTTCCGTTTGAATGTCTCCGGGGTGTATGAGGCGTATGTCGAGTTTACTTCGAAGGAGGGGGCGCAGGAGAGCGGCTCCTGCACATTCCGCATTGCCGGAAACGACGGAAAAGAGAATCTGTTTTCCGATCTGCCGCTGGAGCTTTCGACGGATCGTTCCACCTATCGTCCGGGCAACACCGCTGAACTTCTGATTTCCTCGAACAAACCCGGCGGTACGGTCTACCTCTTTACCGCTTCCGGGATGAAGACATATCGTCTGCAGGGATATTCTCTTGTGGTTCCGTTCCGGATCACGGCGCAGGACTGTCCGAATCTCTTTGTCTCCGCGCTGACGATCCGCGACGGGGGAACTTCCCATGTGACGAAACAGCTTTACATTCCGCCGGAAAGCCGGATTCTGAAGGTGGAGGTATCGGTTCCCACCGGCAAAGTGAAGCCGCGTTCCAGGGTTCCTCTGGAGATCGCCGTGACGGATCTGAACGGAAAACCGGTTTCGGGAGCCTTCGCCATAACCGTATACGACAAGGCGCTGGAAGGACTTGCCGCGGACAATGTCCCGAAGATCAATCTCTTCTTCTGGGGATGGAAACGATGGTTTTACGCCTCTTTCTTCCATGCGATGGATCAGAGGTCCCCCTCGTATTCGCAGGATCCGATGAGACTCTTCCGGCCACTTTCCGCTTCTTTCCTGCCATTGAATGGAATCGTTCAGGAAAACGCGGCGATGGCTCCGAGTGCGGCCAGTTTCAGAATATTCCAATCGTCGGTGAAGAGCAAGGCCGCGGATTCCTCTTCACTTTTCGCGAAGGCGGACAAGCGGGAGAATGGAAATGCTTCCGGAACAGGAGACGGGTCTGTTGCCGTCCGTTCCGATTTTCTCGACCGCGCCTTCTGGATCGGGCAGCGCGAACTGGGAAAAGAGGGAAAGACACGTCTGGAGATTCCCGTGCCGGACAATCTGACGACCTGGGTCGTGAAAGTCTGGAGTCTGACGCCGGAGGCGGAAGTCGGACAGGGAAGCGCTGAATTTGTCGTGAGCAAAGATTTCATTGCGCGGCTGGAAATGCCGCGTTTCCTGATTGCCGGGGACAAAACCTCGGTCCGCGCGATTCTCCATAATTATACAGCGAAGGAGCTTTCGGCGTCGCTTTCCCTGCGTGGAACGGCGGGGATTCTCCGCTGTACCGGAAATTCCCGGAAAAACGGCCGGATCAAACCGGGAAAGAGTGTGACGGTTCCATTTGAAATCACCGCGCTGAAGCCGGGAAGAGCGGAAGTGACTCTTGCCGCGCTTGCCGAGGGAGAATCCGATGCGGTGCGCCTGCCTCTGCCAATTCTCGTGAGAGGAATGGAAACGAGTGTTCCGACTGCGGGACATCTGGAAAATCAGAAGGCGGTGATCCGCTTTACCGTTCCGGAACGGATCCGCAAGGAGAGCGTTGTGCAGACGGTCTCCTTTGCGCCGGGAGCCGCGGTGGCGATGGTGGATCTTCTTCCATATCTGGCGGCGGAGGATTCCGGAAATGTGTTCGGAGTTGTCAACCGGTTCCTGCCGGTGCTTTCGGCGAAATATGCGCTGGAGAAAATCGGGATTCCGTTTGAGCGGGCGGTCCGGGGGCGGACGG
>CALXRL010000068.1 GCA_944390735.1 uncultured Victivallales bacterium
TACGCGCTGGGAGTGAACATCTTCGGTGTGATCACCACCGCGATTATCGCGGCAATCTACATCTGTCTGCTGCAGCATTCCTGAGGAGGTGTTGAATATGGAACAGGCATGGATCATAATGGGAGAAACCTATCTCCTGACGATTGTCATTTCGCTCTTTGTGGCGTTTCTGATTCACATGATGACTCTGCTCATCCGTCGTTTCGGCACGGCGGCCAAGCCGCTGCCGGTTTCCGCGGAACAGGTCGAAATCTCGGCGCTTCCGGATGATCCGGAGGAGCTTGCCGCGCTCGCCATCGCGATTGCGGCGATGCGGAAGGAAGGAGAAAAATCCCAAAACAATCCGCACTGATCTTTGAAGATGAAAATCCGGTCGGCTTCCCATTCCTCGGAAGTCGGCCGGATGCGTATCATCGGAAGATCCCGCCGGCCGGGGTGGAACCCCCGCCTCCCCTTCCTGAAATCAGCAAGTTCTATTTATTCCCATCTTGGAAATAAAATCTGTTACACAAATCAACTCGGAATCGTTCCAGACGATTCTGCCGCATCAAGATTGATCCCCGGGTTCCCCAGCTGCTGCCGGAGAAGCCGGTTCTGAACGCAAATCGTTTCCTGTTCAGACTCTTTTTCCCTTCACAACGGACCTGCCGCCGTATCAGTTCCAGAATCCGGTCGGAAAGCTGTTCTGCCGCGGCGTCACTCCCGCGTTCCCCACCCCGGATTGACGGCTCCGGATTCTTGCCGCGCGGTGGAAGAAGATTCCTTTCCCCTCTTCGCCCGGCCAGACGGAGAATCTCTGCGGGATCTTCTTTCACCTCTTCTGTTTTGTTCGACGTTTCCATGTTCCGGGAATTCCCATTTTCACATTTCTTCCCGCCGGATTCCTTCCGCAAAGAAATGGAATCTTCCCGCCATGAAAAAGAAGAAGGGCTGCTGCGATTCTTCCCAAGACATCATCAAAAAGAAGATCCGAAATCCAGCCGGCGACCTCCCCCTGAAAAGAAAATAATTTTCCGGGAAAATGCTTCTTCCCTCTTGACAAAACAATCCGATTCTGATATAATAATATATAGAAAACTATATAAAATAGCAAAAAAAATTCAGATTTATATGGAAAAGAATCGACAAAAACTGGCTGCGGAAATTCTGCGTCAGAGAATTCAATCCGGGCAATACCGGTACAGTGGTCTTCCCGGAGCGCCAATGCTGGCAAAAGAGCTCGGCATCAGCTATGTGAGCATGCGCGAAGCCATGCAGCTTCTGAAAAAAAGCGGGGATGTCATACAGCTGGAGAACGGTCGTCTGATTCCCGCTGGAGACACAACACCCTGCCGTCTGCATGTTCTCTACGTGCACTGGGCGCAGACCCTGCGGTCGAACTGCTGGCTGAACTGGATCCGGGAAGCATGTCTGCACTACTCCTGTGAACTGCGGGAAGTGCTCTATCTCAATACAAACGATCCAGCCATCTATACGGCCTGCGACGAAAATTTTGATCTGATGTTTCTGGATCTGGACCCTCCTTATCTGCTTCTTCAGAAACTCAAAAGGCACAAGGAGAAGGTTGTCACAATGTTTCACAATCATACCCGTCTCGGATTCCGCTACCTGAACGGGATCGAGGAAAGTGCCATTGAAAAACTGATCCGTTATGCCAGCAGACGCGGCTGCCGGACCATTGACTATCTCTGCTGTCCGAATCCCACCAGTCAGGAGAAATCTTTCCGGGAAATCGTCTGGGAAAAAAGCCTCAGGAAATTGAAGCTCCGGGGAAAGTCTCTGAAAAGGATCTATCAGGAAAACGAAGTTCCCCATATTGCGGCCTATCAATTTCTCCGTGACGTTCTGGAGCGGGATCCGGTCCTGCCGGATGCCTATTTCTGCAATACCGTGGACGAGGCGCGCGGAGCACTCCGCGTTCTCGCCGACCGGGGAATCCAAGTTCCGGATGAGGTCTCCATTCTCGCCTTCGGCCAGCCGGAACAGGCCTGCTACAACACTCCGAGAATCACGGGAATCCGGCGGCCCGATATGACGCCGGTCTTCCATGAACTCTTTGAACATTATCTGGGAATCGCACCCTCGCCGGACCGGATGGTTTACAACATCGAAGCCGCTCATCTGAGCGAGGATGAACTGATCTTCGCGGGAGAAACCTGCAGAAAGGGGAAAAAACATGATTAAAACAGCAACGGGCGCCGGACTGCTTCTGCTGGGAAGCATCTTGAGCGCCGGTTACCTCGACGAACAGCTCGTCGCGGCGTGGACCTTCAACGGAGACAATGAAACAAGCGCTCTGACCGACATCTCGGGCCGCTATCCCCTGAAAAAGACCTTTCCTGGCGGAGACCGTCTTTTTGAAGTGACAAAAGAGGGAACCGTCCGTCTGGGCGGAGGCGCCCTGCTCTCGACCGGGAAACTCGCGGAAGACCCCGCTCTGAAGAAACTGCTTGCAAAAGGGATGACTCTCTGGATGAGAGCCCGCTTCTTTGAACCGAAAAACATGTCCGGCTTCGTCTATCAGGCGTTTCTGAACGCCGACGCGCCCGCGGACTGGAAACAGATTTCCGCCGGCCTGTATTACGTTCCCGTCAACGGAGCATGTTTCTACGGCACGACGGCGGACGGAAAGAAAAGTGAATTCGGCGCCGGCGCCAGATGTCTTCGGAATCAGACGCAATTCAACGAAATTGCATTCACATTCGACGGTGCCACGGGTCACCAGAGTCTCTATCTGAACGGCGAATTCAAAACCAAACGGGCCTGGGCGCCGGAAGGCCTTGCCGACTTCCGGCAATTCCTGCTCGGCCGCGTCCGGAAAGCCGGAGGAATCCGCATTGAAATCGACGAGGTCCGGCTTTATAAGACCGCATTAAGCGATTCCGATCTGCGTGGCTTGAAACCCGTGAAAAAAGGCGAGAAAAAACAAGCCGAAACCATGATGGGCACCTTCCTGGTGGAACCGTTCAACGACCTCGGCGGCTGGCGCGGTCTGCAGGGTCCCGGAACCACGAGGGGACGGGCGTTCGGAACGGGTCTTACGCTCGCCGGAGAGCGGCATCCGGACCGGCCCGACGGATTCGCCGGGCGTGCCGATTTCGATTTTGACGGATTCTATCGCAAGGGAGGTCATCTTGAATACCGGAGATTCCGTCCGTTCAACGCCGGCGCGGTCAAGGTGCATTCTGTGGAATTCGACGTCAACACCCGCAACATTCCCTGCCGCATCGGCTTCCGTCTTCAGGATGCCCGCGGCAAGAAAGTCATTCTTCCGCCCCGCGACGTGGGGGCGTCCGGAGAGTGGCGCCACATCTCCTATCCACTGAACGCGGAGACGGTCAAGGAGTATGAATCCATTGTCTTTCCCTGTCGTCTTCAGGGGATTTTTCTGGAGGCTCCGAAGGGCAGAAACCATATCTATCTGGATGATATCGCTCTGAAGGGCGAATTCAGTTCGGCTATGGCGCTCCGGATTCTTCCCGAGCTGGATGCGACGGCGCGGGAACCGGGGAAACCGTTCCATCTTTCCTATCGTCTCAGCCACGCGGGCGAAACCGCGCGGAAAGGAACTCTTTCCCTTCAGCTGATGAATTCCGATTTTCAGGAAGTCTTCCGCACATCGCAGAGCCTTGTTCTGCCGCCGAACGGACGGCCTGTCGTCACGTTCAAGCTGCCGGGACAGCCGATCGGGAGTTATCATGCCAATCTCCTCTGGACGGGGGAAGACGGATCGAAGGAACCCTATCTGGACTGGATCGCCGTCTTCCGTCCGAACGGGAAACGGATCAACCGCACCGGGATGCAGTTCGGTGTGATGGGCGCCGGAACCGGATACGGGCGCGGCGCGGGACGGCTCCACAGTCAGTGGCTCCGCGAACTGGGAATCGACATCATGCGGGAAACCGTGACCGGCGATCGCATCGAACAGGGCGACGGAATCGAAAACTACGCCGACATGGGCCGGCCCATTCAGACTCTTCAGGATGCCGGAGTGGACATCTGCTTCTCCTACATGTTCGGCGTTCCGGAATATGTGCGGGGGAAAGGCACTTCCACCAAATACGTCGGAGGCAACGGGGAGGCCTTCCGGACGCATATCCGCCGAGTTCTGACGTTTCTCTCCCGGTATCCCGCCGTCAAATACTTTGAATGGTGGAACGAGGCGGACGGGAAAACCTTCGACGACTCCATGAAACATTATGTGCAGACCCTCCACATCCTCCGCGAGGAACGCGACCGCATCATGCCGAAGCTGAAAATCCTCAACAGCGGAGTCACCACGGCAGACCGGGAGGGACGGCGCGAAAACACGCTGGAAATGATCTCCGGAGGCAGACAGGACATCGACGTCGCCTGCTTTCACTCCCACGGACTGCTGGACGCCTACAAGACAAGTCAGGCCTTCATGTGCGATGTTCTGAACAAGGTGTACGGGAATCCCGATTTTCCCGTCTGCAACACCGAATCCGGAGAACGCGGAGGATATACGGCGGAAAGCATTCTCGCCCATGCCCCGCAGATGATCCGGAAAATCGTCTATGCGAAGACCTTCAACACCCGTTTTTTCATTTTCTTCATTCTGCGAGACTACTGGGATCTGGATCCCGGTGCGGATGATTCGTTCGGGATGTTCACGGCGGACAACCGTCCCAAACCGATGGTTCCCGCGTACAACGAACTGATCCGTCAGCTGGCCGATACCGAGCGGGGCGAGGAGATCCGGCTTCATCCTTCCCTGACAGCCTACCGCTTCCGGAAATGCTTTGAAAACCGGGATGTCATCGCTCTCTGGCCGACCGTCGGAGGACAGCGAATCCCTCTTGTGCTCGAAGGATCCGGCAGCGCGGTTTTCACCGACATGTACGGACAATCGGAAACGGTCAATGCGGAAAACGGAATGCTCTTCCGGATTCTTCCGGGACAGCCGTCCTATCTTTCCTTTCCGCGCGGGGCATTCCGTCCGGGCAAGTCCCCGGTCGAGTTTCTGGAACTTCCGGCGGGGGTTCCGAAGGAAAAAACGGTTCTGAAATTCCGTCTCAACGCCCCCGCGGACGAGGATGCGGTGTTCCATCTGGATGCGGGATCCGGGAAGCTCCGCCTTCCGGTGTCGTCGGGGAAAAGCGCCCGGGCGGAGATTGCCGCCCTCGTTCCGCCGGCCGGAAACAATTCGGACACGGCGGGAATCCCCCTCCGAGTCCGAATGGAAAAAAAGAGCGGCGTTCTCGCCTTTGATTTCCCGGTTGCCATCCGACTCTGCACGCCGGTCCCCATCGAAGGAAAACAGAAGGCGCTTCCCCTGAAACTCAATCAGAAAGTCCATGTGGCGGATTTCCGCTACGATCCCCACATTCCCGCATGGAAAGGAGCTCAGGATCTCAGTGTCTGCGTGCAGGTCTCCCGGAATGCAACGGAACTGCTGATCGCGGCGGATGTCACAGACGACAGACACTGCGTCTCGAAAACCCCGGAATTCACCTGGAAGGATGACAGCATTCAGTTCGGCATCAGCGGCTCGGACGGTTCCCATTTTGAATTCACCATGGCGGGGTCCGGGAAAGGTCCCGCGATGGTCTGGTGCCACATTGCGCCGGAACCGAAATGGATCGGCGAATGGAAACAGTTCCCGGCATCGGTTACCCGGAGGAACGGTGTAACGGAATATCGGATCCGCATTCCCCTCTCCGTCCTCCGGATTCAAAATCACCTGAACGCAACGTTCCGCATGAATTTTCTGGTCAACGAAAACGACGGACAGGGACGAGTCCGATTCCTGGAATGGGCGGACGGAATCGGCCGCGGTAAAAATGTCGACGGGTTCAACTGGATGATTCTGAAATAAGATCAAGGAGGCTTGCGCATGAAAAGAACGAGTTTTACTCTGGTGGAACTTCTGGTCACCATTGCCATCATAGCGATCCTTGCCGCGCTGCTTCTCCCCGCGTTGAACAAAGCGCGGGGGAAAGCGCGTTCCGTGCAATGCAAAAGCAATCTGCGGCAGCTCGGACTCTGGTTTTCCAACTATGCCGACGACCACAATGACTTTTTCATGGCCAGCACCATGATGTCGAAAAACCAGGACGGCAGCTGGTCCGTCCGGCCATGGGCCCACCTATTCCGCCAGCTCTCCTATATGAAAGACACGCCGTCGCAGCGGAACGTTCTTCTCTGCCAGTCGTATCCCCCCTACTTTTTCGACACGACCACCTATACGCACAATCAGCAGACCTACGGAATCCCCAACGGCAATTCCATCGACTACGGCGATCCCGCCCCCCTCTCCGGCTGCTACGCCTGCCGGAAACGCTCCAAAATGACCCGCCGGGACATCCTCGCCGCCGACTCCACCCGCTTCGCCGGCGGCAGCGATTATTCCCAGGCAAACGAGATTTCCCAGGGAGGAACCACTGCCGCGGCCTCTTCCAAAGTCATTCATCTGCGGCATGACGATTTCCGTTATGCGAATGCCTCCTATGCCGACCTCTCCGTCCAGCCGGTTTCCGAGGGGAAAATCCTGAAAGACGGCATCTATCCGTACAGTTTCCGAATGAATCCGTAACTTCTTCTGAAGAAAACACTTCCAGAAACGGAAATGGAACAGGAAAACGGATTTTCAGAATTCCCTTTCCGGAACGATATCCCCCCTCCCCTCCGGCTTTTTCGGAGGACGGAGCAAACAATAAAAATATCCAGCAAAAGGCATCATCCGCCGCTCTGAAATTATTGCCGGATTCCTTCTGTTCATGAGACGGGATTTGCGGAACAATGCCGCGCCGATTCCGCTGGAACATCCCCCGAAGAAGTCAGACGGATCTTCCGGAGCAAAAGTCCGGCAAGGGGACCATGACCATTTTACTGCCGGAATGACCGTCTGCAACAGTCAAGAGAAACATTCCTACGACCTTCAAGGAATGGCAACAGGACACGCGGGAATTCCACAAAGCCTCTCTTCCGCAGCGCCGATGAAGGGAGTCGGAATCCGCATCATTTTCTGGAAGAATCCGGAATGTCCGTTTCCACCATATTTAAGAAAAAGCGGTACGAATATCAAACGTTTTCTGCGAACAGAGATCCGCACCGGAATCCCCCTCTCAATAAAAAACTGAAAAAATTTCTGCGTTGATGAAAGAAATCAATTTTTCCCTGCCATAAGTATGTAATAGATAAAATCAATTGAGGGAATCAGCATGAAAAATTTAGTTCCGCTGATCACGGCAGTATTGCTTGGTCTTGCCGCAGTGTTTGCCGTCAGCAAAACGATGAAAAAACAGGTTGTTCCGCAGGAAAAGATGCGTCAGGTTCTGATCGTATCCTCTCCGATCGCCAGAGGAGAACAACTACTGGAAAACAAGATCGCGGTAAAAAGTATTCCGGAAAGCGTCGCGCCGAAAAACTGCATTGACGCCACCAATCAGTCGTTTGTGCTGAATCAGCGGGCAAAACGTCCGATTTCCAAAGGAGATTATCTTTTTTATATGGACCTTGAACTGGATCAGAGCAAAAGCAAATCCCTGGGAGACGGACAATGGGGAGTTCCTGTCACATTTGCCGATCCGGTGCTTCTGCGAATGCTTCAGCCGGGAGACGACATCGCGATTGTAGGAACCTTTTCCTATCAGGAGCAGCTTCGTACAGGGAAAAATGCGGACGCCGCAACAAAAATGGTCAGGAAAAATGTCACCGCGGTACTCTATCCCCGGGTAAGCATTCTGGAAATCAACGGCTCCACGGTTCTGCTTTCCATGCCTCCGCGCCAGGCGGTCGCCCTGACGGCAATCCAGAGGAAAGCCGCCCTCTACCCCCTGCTCCGCAAGAAAAACGATGAATACGCCTTGAACCGGAAAGACGGAGGAAAATTTGAGGATTCCGCCCTGACCGAGATGCTCAAGGAGCTGCAGAAAGAAACGATCACCATTCCCCTTTCGGTTTCCGAAAAATAAGGATCAAAAAATGAAAAAGACTCTTTCCATTCTTGTCGCTCTGCTTGCCGTGCTCGCTCTTCCGGGAGCGGAGGCGCAGAAGCTGACTCTTCCGCTCGGCTCCACCAGAACCATCCAGCTGCCGTTCGTCCTGAAGGAATTCCGCATTCTTCCGGCGGGGTCCAACAGGATCAAAGTCGAAGAAATGGATTCCCATCTGCGGATCATCGCCAATGCCATTGGTGATGTTTCACTGATTGTCAACGGAATTTCAGGCGAGCAGCGTTCTTACAGTATTTCCGTGAAATCCAACTTGTCCAATGTGCTCAAGAAGCTCCGGAATGATCTTGATCTTCTCACGGAACTGGATATTTCCATCAATGAGGATCAGATCGTAATCAAAGGGACCGTCAGCGATCCGGGACATTGGGCGCATCTGCAGAAGGTTCTTCCACAATATTCCGGGAAATGTGTAAATTTTGCAACGTTCGCCCCTTCCGCGGAAACCATTCTGGATTTGAAGAAACGGCTTCAGGAAGCCGGCTTCCGCTTTGCAAAGGACGGCCGGGAAAGCCAGCCCGGAGAAATCCAGATCAATCACACCAAAGATACCATCTTTATTACCGGCAAACTTTACAGTCGCGAATCCATTGCGCAGATCGGTCGAATCATCAATTCTGCTCCGATCTTCGCGAGCGGTCTGGTCAGGAAAATTGTGGATCTCACACTGGTGCCTACCATTCTTGAGGTGCAGGTCGCATTTGTCAGTCTGACCGACAACGACGATTTCGCCAGGACAGGCAACATCAATCCCACCGCCGGATTCAACGCCACCTTTCTCCGGCAATGGCTGGATGGAAACACCCGCACAAAAACCATCGGCTTCGATTCCCAAATGGCCGGAACCATCAGCATGCTTCAGACCAATCTGGTGGCAAAAGTGATGGATCAGGGCACCGTGACATTCGCCAACGACTCCCCCGAAGGAGGAAAATACAAGTTCGGCGGAACCATCAAGGTCCCGGTTTCCGGAACCGATACCGGAGATTTGAAGGACGTCTCCTACGGATATGATGTCCAGATCACCGGAGGCCTGATTTCGGATCACGAGGTCCGCCTCACCCTGAATCTGAAATCCGAAAGCGTCGGCAGCGATGCACACGGAAATTACGATCAGAAGCAGAATACCGCCTCGCTCACCCTCCCGATGATGCTGGAAAAGACCTATCTGGTCGCCCATCACAAGAAACTGACGGAATCCTCTTCGGAATCCGCCTTCCCCATTCTGGGCAGAATTCCTGTCATAAAATGGTTCTTCTCCGATTCCACCAATGAAAAGAAAATGGTCAACGTTCTGGTGCTGGTTTCCACCTCCATTCAAACGACGACCATGACGCCTCTCATGCCGATGAATTCCAAAAAGGTCCTTCACGATGCAACCAGAAGCAGCGAGGAACTGATTCAGAAATCTCCTTCGGAAAACATCTCCAGGGATTTTCAGAACATCATCCGCTGACCGAGGAACGCAAAATGAGCATGATGCTGCTGACTGTGAGCGAGGGCTCGTCGGAGATCCTCTCCAGAAAACTCCCCCCCGAAAACGGGGTCCTGACAATCGGAAGACACTCAGAATGTGATATTCAACTGCCCGGCTCCGGAATTTCACGCCATCATGCCAGACTTCATATCATCAACGGCGCCTTTTTCATTGAGGATACGAACTCCGCAACCGGAGTCTTCGTCGACCATCAGAAGATCGAGGCGCCGACAGCGGTCGAATCGCAAAATGCAATCCGAATCGGTCCCTATACCCTGCGTCTTCAGCCGGACTCCTCCGGGGAGAGAGGCGGAAAAGCAGAGAAATCCCCCTCTTCCCCTCCGGCCCCCCCGCATAAACAGGAGGACGACAATGAGTTCATCCGCGAATTCGCCAATGCCTCTTTGCTCTATGAAGGGAAAACCATGGAACTGACTCGGAAAATCCATGAGGATATTCTGGAAAAACTGAATCTCTCCGAAGGAGCTTTGAAAATCCTTCAGAGTTCCGAAATCCAACACAAGGTGGAACTCTGTCTTGACCGGACCCTGAATGAGAGAAGACATGAAATTCCCCTTTCGATCCCCCGGGAACTGCTTCGTCAGGCGCTGCTTGACGAATTGATCGGCTTCGGCCCCCTTTCCCCGCTGCTCCGATCCGGCAGAATCAGTGAAATCATGATTAATGGTCCGTCCAACATTTTTGTGGAATGTATGGGGAAGTTATATAAGACCTCGGTGAAATTCTACAACGAGCAGCATCTGCTTTCGATCATCCAGCGGATTGTGGAACCGCTCGGACGCCATATCGACGATGGAAGTCCGATGGTCGATGCGCGACTTCCCGACGGCTCCCGCATCAATGCCGTCATTCCCCCTCTTGCACTCCGCGGGGCCTCCATGACCGTCCGGAAATTCGCCGATAAAAAACTGACGACCGAGGATCTGATCT
Source organism: uncultured Victivallales bacterium (assembly GCA_944390735.1). Taxonomy (GTDB): domain Bacteria; phylum Verrucomicrobiota; class Lentisphaeria; order Victivallales; family UBA1829; genus UBA1829. The sequence goes on from CALXRL010000068.1 coordinate 10,405, forward strand.
CCTTCGGCAGCATGACAAAGGAAATGGCGTTGTTTCTGGAAACGGCTGTCATCAACAAAAAAAACATTCTGGTGTCCGGAGGCACCGGTTCCGGAAAGACCACCCTGCTGAACGTTCTATCCCAATTCATTCCGGAAGGCGAGCGCATCATTACCGTGGAGGATTCCGCGGAATTGAAGCTGACTCATGAAAATCTGGTGAGTCTGGAGGCCCGTCCCGCCAATATCGAGGGAAAGGGAAAGGTCACGATTCGGGATCTGGTCATCAACACGCTGCGCATGCGGCCCGACCGGATCATTGTCGGAGAATGCCGCGGAGCCGAAGCGCTGGACATGCTTCAGGCGATGAATACCGGACACGACGGTTCCCTGACCACCTGTCATGCCAACAGTCCCAAAGACGCACTCACCCGTCTGGAAAACATGGTCATGATGGCGGGATATGAGCTGCCCTCCGCCGCCATCCGTGAACAGATCGCCTCCGCGCTGGATCTGATCGTTCAGCAGACACGCCTGCCCGACGGAAGCAGAAAAATCGTCAAAATTACAGAGGTCACCGGACGCGAGGGACAGCAGATTCTCATGCAGGACATTTTCACGTTTGAACAGACCGGATTCAATTCCCAGGGCCGCGTCGCCGGATACCATACCGCAACCGGGAACATTCCGCTTTTCATTGAAGAGCTGCGGCGCTGCGGGAAACTCTCTCTGGATCTGTCCGTTTTTGTCCCGAAGGAATAGAGAGGAGGTCCATGATCTATCTGAATTACAGTTTGATTTTTGCTGCGACGGCGCTGTTTTTCTTTCTCGTGATTCTGGCGTCAACCCGTTACCTGCAGGAAAAACTGGAGTTTAGCCGGGCGGCGCGTTATGAGAAGCTCCGGCGGTTCGTCTCTCCGCAGAAACTCCTTATGGAACAGGTATTTGCAGCGTTGATTACGGCTTGTCTTCTGTTTCTCGGACAACTGACGTTCGGCGTGGAGCAAATGCGGATTGCCATTCCCGTCTCCGCCGGGTTCGGCGTTCTGGCGTTCCTGATGCCGTACTGGTACTATGTCCATCTGTTGAAAAAACGTCAGGAGGCATTTGAATCAAAAATCCTTGACCTGGCCATGGGACTCGCCAACGGAATGCGTTCCGGACTGGCGCTGGGACAGGCCGTGGAAGCCCTTTCCAAACGGATCGGAGGACCGATGAAGGAGGAGCTGGTTGTCCTTCTGCGGGAACATCGTCTCGGATTGGATCTGCCGGAAGCGTTTGAACGCCTCTCCGCCAGAATGCCGTGCGAGGATTTGCATCTGCTGGTAACAACCATTTCCCTGACGACAAAATCCGGCGGAAGTCTGGTGGAGGTGCTGGAGGAAATCGTCGAAACGATCAAGTCTCGAACGGAATTTCAGGACCGGCTCAAAAACATGACCGCACAGGGCCGTTTTGAAGCGCTGGTCATCTCCTGCGCTCCGTTTGCGGCGTTCCTTCTGCTCTACCTCATTGATCCTGTCCTGATGAAACCGTTGATCTCCACGGGGGTCGGATGGCTTGCCGTCGGCGGGGCCTGTCTTCTGGTGACGACAGGATATTTCGTCCTTCGGAAAATCATCACTGTCGAGGTATGACCATGGAAGAAAAAGCTCCTTTGCTGATTTATCTTGTTGTCTTCGGGATCGTGTTCATTCCGTATGCGTTCCTTTCTTTTTTCATGGGCAAGAGCGCCATCCGGAAGGAAAACATCCGGGCGCGGAACCTGCCGCCGGTCTTTCGCGTTCTCTGGGGACCGCTCTCCTATTTTTCGGAATCCATGGACAGGATCGCCAGACTGATCGCTCCGGAAAAAATCAAAGCCATCGAAAATGATCTGCTGATCGCCGACATCCGGATGAGCGCAAACCAGGTGATTGGAGCATCCTGTCTGCTGGCCATCGGATGCTCGACTCTGACAGACCTGATTCTCCTCTGCTTTACCACAAACGGAATTCTCCTGCTGATCGGCGGCATCATCGCCATGCTCATCGGAGCGTTCTATCCGTTCACCACGATTCGTGATCTGGCGCTCAAACGGCAGCAGATGATTATGCGCTCCCTGCCGTTTGCCATTGATCTGATCGCGTCGGCCATGCGCTCCGGAGTCGATTTCATCGCGGCGATCCGTTACTATGTCTCCACCGAAGACGAAAGGAATCCTCTTGCCGTGGAGTTCGGCATGATGCTGCGCCAGCTGGAACTCGGGAAAACCAGAATCCAGGCCATTGAAGATATGTCCGGACGCATTCAGACCGACGGCTTCTCCACGTTTACCGCAGCCGTGGCACACGGATTCGAGGTCGGAGCCTCCATCGTGGAAACCATGAAGCTGCAGGGGGCGGAAATGAGACGAATCCGATTCAACATTGCCGAACGGAAAGCGGCACGGGCGGCTTCCGCCATGATCTTTCCCATCGCGGTCTTCATCATGCCCGCGATGTTTCTCATCATCGGAACCCCGATTCTGATCCAGGTTTTCAGCAGCGGACTGGGAGGACTCATGAAATGAAGCATGTTCAAATACGATTCCTGAGCGGAAGCCGAAAAGAATTGATCTGTCCCATTGAAAAAGGAAAGGCACTCTCCATCGGGCGTTCCCGCTCCAACACCATCGTCCTGACCGAACCGGATGTTTCCGCAAGACATTGCATCCTTCGGAAAGAGGCGGGAACAGAAGACAACGCCGTCCTGCTGGAAGTTCTCAGCTCCAGAATCACAAAACTGGAGGACACCCCCCTCTGCATCGGCGACAAAAAGAATCTCACAAACGGCCAGCGCATCACCATGGGCGATGATGTCGTGTTCCGTTTCGAAGAGGTCGAGTCGGATGTCGAAGAATCCGACGACATCCCGACCCTCTCGAATCTTCCCGCCGACTCCCCGGAAAACGATCCAGAAAAAACCATTCCCCCTGTTCCGGAAAGTTCTCCTGCCGTTCCCCTTCCGGATTCCGGCGGAACGAACAACACCACGTCCGTCCCGAATGACACCGGCTCCGCTCAGCCGGATGAGAACTTCGAAACGCAGGCGATCAGAACCCGGATTGCCTCCGCCGATGAAATCGAGGAAATTAAAAAAAGTTTTCAGAACCGGCAGCGGAAAAAAGGATTTCTGATCGCTTCCGCGGTTACGCTCTTCCTGGTTCTGACGCTCGGCTGTTATTTCTATTTCCGTCCGGAGACGGAAACACAGGTCAGCTGGCCCGCGGATCTGAAGGATCCGAAGGCAACCACCGCCCTGGTTCTGCGTTCCAATGTCGGAATCGTTTTCCCTTCCACGGTCGGATATTCCACGAAAAAGGATCAGATTGAAGTGTTTTCCGCCCTGGGGAAAAATCGGGAGATTCCGCTGCACATTCTTGCGAAATCGTGGGATGATCCCGCCTCGCTGGAACTGGACCGCGATGCGGCGTTCCGGAAATGCGTCTCCATGCTTCAGGAAAAAGACAACTCTCTGAACGTCGATTCCAATCGCGAACGGATCTTTGTCAACACCGGGCTCAAGGACAGCGCCGGAGTTCCGCTGAACTTTGTCTCCTATACCCGACGGGTGGAGAATGACGACGTCTTCGGCTATCTGATCTTCTTCCGCTACCATCAGGAACAGTACATTGCCCTGATGGAGGTCCCCGTTTCGACACAATGGAAAACGAGTTTTTACCTGAAAAGCCAGATCCCCAATATGTTCCGGATTTCAAACGCCATCACTCCGGGCTATTGGGAAGGATGCTCCAATTACCGGAAGAAGAGTTCCATCCGGGATGATCTTGAGGAAGCGCGAATCGCTCTGATGCAGAGATCGCCCGCCAGCTGGTCCCGGATCTTTCTCTGTGTCCGGAGCGCCCTGATAAAAGCGCAGAAGCAGAAACGCCCCCCTGAACTGGAACAGGCAAAGAGACTCCTTCTGAAACTGCGTCAGCTTCAGGCGGAATGGTACAGCGCCCAGAAACTGGCCTACCTTTATGCCGAGAACAATCAGGAAAAGCATACCCGGGAAATCATTCAATCCAACTGCGAGTCCGCATTCACGGCGGAGTTCCAGAACTCGGATTACCGTTATGATCTGATCCGGAGAAAGGTCTGGAAATAACATGGCGGGAAAGAAATCCATGATTCTGAAGCTGGAATACCAGGGCGCTCTTCTGTATGAAACGCCTGTGAACGAGCTTCCGGAACGCCTCCGCATCGGGCGCGGTCATGACAACGACTGGCTCCTGCCGGGAGAGGACCGTTTTGCCAGCACTCATCATGCTCAAATCGAAAAAAAAGGATCAAAACTGTACCTGGTGGATCTTGGCAGCCGGAACGGAATCTACTTTCAGGGAACACGCATTGAGAAAAGCGTGAAAATGCACCCGGGCAGCATTTATGCCGTCGGAGACAGTAAACTGACTCTTGAAAAAACAACGGATTCCGCACCGATTGCTTCCCATGAGGAATTTCATCGGCTGGAACAGTTGTCCGGTCCGGACAAAGGAAAAATTTTCAACATCACACGGGAGATTTTCCGGATCGGTTCCGACAAGATCTGTGATCTTGTGCTGGCGGATTCTCTTGTTTCCCATAAGCAGGCCCAGCTGCTCACCAAGCCCGACGGCTCCTGCTGGATCTGCGACGGAACAGAAGATGGAACTCCCAGCCGGAATGGAACCCGCGTAAACCAAACGCCCGTCACCACGCTGACTTCCGGCGGAGGACGCATGCTGAAAGACGGCGACATCATATCCATTGCCTATGTGGACTTCCGTTTCTGGGACAAAAATGTCCTTCATGTCCGTTCCCATGTTCTTCTGAAAGGCGCGATCGTTCTGATGACTCTTGCCCTCGTCATCGGCAGTTACCTGGCCGTACAATCCATGCTGCCATCGGCCAGACGATACCGTCTTCTGGCGGAAAAAGCCGCCGGCGCGGGGAATTTCCCGCGGGCCGCTGAACTGATCGAGCAGGCAGCGGATGCCCGCGGCGCCGAAGCGGATGCCATCCAGCGCAGCGAACTGCTCCGGAAATTGAAACTCTGGCAGGAAACCTCCGCCCAATGGAAGCGGATCACCGAAATCCTTTCCCGCCAGGATGGACAGAACTGGCAGCAGATCAATTCGCTGTTTGCCATTCTGACCCACACAGGCAATGAGAACTGGAAGTGGAACTCCACCTCCGCGCTGGAACAGATGCGGATTGCCCAGGAAACACAGGAACTGCTTTCCAGCATGCTGACCGCGGAGGCCTTTCTCCGCTCCTCCAGCAACGATTTTTCCTATCTGGAAACCATCACGCGGAGACTGTCGAAAATCACGGAAAAATGCAACGCCAATCCGCTGAAATTCAGAACCGTGCTGAGCCGGAGGGCCAACTCGATTCTGCAGGAACTCCGGCAGACAGAAACGGATCAGGAAGAGGCGGCCCGCCTGATCGACGGATACCACCATATTGAACAGACAACAGCCATCTACGGGAAAATCTCTGAAATCCGGAAACGGAATTCGGATCGGATGGCTCAGCACAAAAAAGCGGGAAGAGTCTATTCCAATGCGGTCATGCAGTTCTGTGACAACCTTCTTGTTCCGCTGGAAGGACTGAACAAATCGTTCCGTCTTCTAGAGGAAAACGATCGGAAAATCGCCGCTCTGGAACTATCCTCGCTGCATCGGGATCTTCCTCTTCCGACGCCGCAGCAATGTATCGTCGCCCGGACTCTCTCGACCCGGTGTGACGATTTGCGAAAAAGAAAAGAACGTCAGGAGCTCATTGCCCGGCAGCTGGTCCATTTTCAAACGATCTTCTCCGATCGCAATCTCCATCTCGGGCAGCAGTCGGAAATCCTGACCGGACTGTTCCGGCCGGAAACCCTGACCGCCATTTTGGAGTGCGACTGCTTCCGGAAAAAGCAGCCCGGATACCAGGATAAAACCCCAAACAGCCAGTATGACCGATGGCTGGGGGTTCATGTCTTCTTTGAATATCTCCGATCGCTTGACGGCGATTTCGATCTCTCCATTCTGGAGGATCGTTTCCGTCCGCTCCTCTTTCAGACGACCGAACTTTTTGATCTGCTGAACACATTTCTGAATTTCTGTTATGCGAAGGGGAATTCCCCCCTGGCTCCGGAGCTGAAAAAAATCAGGGAAATTTCTCCGGGGAACAATAAAATTCTGAAACTGATGCTTCAATCGGAACGTCTTCTTCAGCAGAGAACGGCGTTTCTCCGGAAACTGCTTCGAACCTATCTGGCTGCACCCGACAGCAGAAAAGGAATCCTCGCAGGCGGAATGCTCTGTTATCTGCACACTTCCGAAGAAAATTTCATTCCGCCGGATTTCAGACAGGAGCTCTTCCGGAATTTCCGGAATCTCCGCCGAAAAGTAATCTCCACGCTGGATATTGATACGGAGAAAACCCCGGAAATGCGAATCCGGAAGGAAACAGAAGCGCTGGCAATCGGCATTCCCGGCGACCCCTGTCTCCGCCAGCCATGGAATGATGCCGTCAAGAGAAGTCCGGGAGGGAAAAAATGAAATTCCGCTGTCATGAAACAGGCTCCGTCATGCTGGAATATCTTCTGGTTCTCGCGATTGCCGTTCCGTTCCTGATGTTCTGGCTGACGATCTTTGAACCGGGAGTCGGTTATACGGATCAGGGAATGCTGTTCATGGAGTTTTTCCAACGAATTTTAACCGGCATATCATTGCCAATTCCATAACAGAAAGGAAACAGAAATGAAACAGGGAATCTCAAAAAACCGGGTCCGGAACTCCTTCATCGGGAAAGTGTTCGGACGTCTCGCAAAAGAAGAGGACGGGTTTGCCATGGAGTACATCATCATCGTGCTCCTGGTCGCGGCGGCGGTGGTCGCGCTGGTCATGGTGTTCAGCGGCAATCTCCGCAACATGATGGGACACATCAATGATACGACCACGGCGAAAACCACGACGGAAGTCGAATCTGTCGGCAGCGATTACAATGATCGTCAGGAAAAGATGAAACAGGAAAATGAAACGGCGAAATCCGCCGGAGACAAGCTGGGCGGAAATTTTGATTCCGCCGGCGGAAGTTCCGGGGGCGCGTCGCAATCCTCCAACTGAAAAAGGACGCTGACAAATGGATTTTTCCGCGGATCTGTCCAAACTCTATCTGCTTTGCGCCATCACGCCATGCCTTCTGGTGCTGTGCTGGTACGACTGCAAATACCGCAGACTTCCCAACGTCATGACGCTGGGACTGGCGGCACTGGCCCTTCTCGGCCGTGTTTTCACCGGAGGAATGGCGGGATTTTTCGATGGCCTGATCGGAGGACTCCTCTGCGGATTTTTCCTTTTTATCCCCTTTCTAATGAAGAGCGCCGGGGGCGGAGATGTCAAGATGCTTTTCGCGGCAGGAATCGTGGTCGGCTTGCGTTTTTCGTTTGTCGAACTCCTGTTTGTCTCCGTTTCGGGTCTGGTTCTCGGAGTGGTCATGCTCTGTTTCGGACTGGTGGGCTCCCGCCGGCTGATTCATTATGCCCGGGTGCTCTTCGACTGGCGTTACGACCGGAAAAAAGGAGCGGCCGGACTCCCTCCGAAACAGGATGAAAAAGGACGCATTCCCTTTGGAGTCGCCATTGCCTCCGGCACCCTGACAACCCTGATCTACTCTTTTCTTCTGGAGGTTCATTGACATGAAACGCGGGGAAAGCGGATCCGTCATGCTGGAATCGGTCATGGTTCTGCCGATTCTGCTTCTGCTGATTTTTTTTCTGATTCAGCTTTCCTTCCTTCTGATTGCAAAGCAGATGACCTACTATGCCGCCTATTGCGGCGCACGCGCGGCACTGGTCTACAACCCAAAGGACTACTCCGGAAACGGCGGCGTAGTCCATCGGGCAGCCTGCACGGTTCTGGCCTGGGTCAGCCAGTCCACCACGGGCAGTCAGGCGCTCACCCTCCCCTCGGATTCCGGAGAATACCGGATTCCGCGTTCTGAAAATATTGAAAATCAGGTTTCCGTCGAAATTCAGGAAGGTTTGCAGAAAGACAACACACCGGTTGTCACAGTTGCCGTGAATTTCCAATGTCCGCTTCTGATCCCGATCGGAGGACGGGTCATTGCATGGCTCTCCGGAACAGGGGATCGGGTGGATTCGCATGGCTGGCATACCGTTCCGATCCGGGAGTTCTGCTCCCTGGCAAAGCCGTACCGGACGGAACCGTTTCCCCTGGTTCCGGCCGAAGACCGGAAATTCCTCGGGATCAAATAGAAAGACAGAGAGATGAAACAGAAATTGCTCGGAATCTGGAGAAAGACATGCTCTCTGAAAGAGGATTCGGACGGCTTTGTCATGATGCTCACATTGTCCATTTTTCTCTTTCTCTTCGTTCTCTGTTCCTCGATTTACGCGATCGGGGAGACCATTCATCAGAAGATCCGTCTTCAAAACGCCTGCGACGCGGCGGCATATTCCGCCGCCGTCGTCCAGGCCGACGGACTCAGCCGGATGGCCACCATCAACCGTGCCATGGCCTGGACCTATGTCCAGATGACCAATCATCAGATGGAATACATCAACTACCGCTGGCTCCGTCTTATCGCCCAGCGTTTCCAGGAAGATTACGACAACGCCAGGGAGTATCACCGCTGGATCGTAGCCAGCTTCAATCCGGAATACGGCTGGTGGGCCATTCTCGGCGCCGTGGCCGACGCCCTGACCGGACGCCTCGCCGGAGCCAAATGCAATCAGTATCATGAACTGGAGGGAATCGGCTGGTGGTGCGGACAGAAAGCAGATACGGAAAAAAAGATCAAACTGAATGGACATCTGCCGGCCTCCCTTTCCTACGACGAATTGATCTCGCACATTCAGAATCTGGCCTCGTTCATGGATGACGATGATCCTCCGGGCAGCCTGGTCGGCAAGGAAACCTCCACCGAAAACAGCGATGCCGATGATGCCTTTGACCGGAAACGCGCGGAAATGGAAGATGAAATCAAGAGAAAAACAACGGAAATCCAGGAAAAATACCGGAAGCTCATCGAGAAGCTGGACACCGAAGATCCGGATTTCGAAACCGACAAACAGACTCTCCTCGAACAGCAGGAACAGGAAATCGGCAAAATGGAACAGGAGGTCACAGCCAAATACGAAGAACTCCTTTCCGATTACATCCACGGGGAAAATCAGAACTCTTCCGACAGGAAAACGGAGAGCGATTCGGAAAAAACGTCCGGCTCCTCGGAATCCGGAACCGACGAAAAAACGTTTTCCGAAGAGGAAACGGCTTCCCTCATTGAGCAAATCCCGGAAGACTCCCGGATCAGCCGTATCGATTCCCCTGACATTGTGCGTCTGGAATATGAAACGCGCAACTGGGGGGAAAATCTCGGAAAGATGATTGATGCGGACAAGGAAAACATCGCTCTTCTGAACACCATGTTGAGTGTTGTCAACCGCAATATGAATATGGCCATGCGTTCCATCGCGGAATTTGTTCTTGTGAATATGCTCCGCGATCCCCGCGGAAAGGCGGAGGATGCCATGAAAAACTATATCGCCTACTTTTTCATTCCCCAGGGACAGGATCCGTATTCCACAGACACGGCGGACGCCAATGTTTCCCAGTCCTTTTTTTCTCCTCTTTACAATACGGAGGCATGTGAACGGCTCTTCCTTCACATGAACTCCCCGGCCGACGCCTCCGAACCGTTATACAAGCTTTTCCCGGTCATGGAAGAAGAGAAATCCGACAAAATCACGGAAGTTCTGAATCAGCTGACCGCAACGCAGGAGAAGGCCGGCTACGGTCTGGATCAATGGTTCATCCGCGGCACCAGAAATACGGATCCGGCCATCATGGCGACCACGATCCGCAGCGAAGGCGCGCTCGGACTTCAGCGGGTCTACAAGGATTCCAATCTGAATGAGACGCAGGCGGGGATCCGACTGCTCGATCAGCCGGTGGACAGAGGCAATCATATTGCCAATCTGTATCAGAGTGTCGGCAATCTGACAGGAGGATCTGGTGGTGAAGAGTCCGCAAAGCTGGAGCTGCCGGAAGAGGGGAATCTCTTCAAAAAGATTCTGGATCCGCTTCTGGAACTGATAATCGGCTCACTCGCCTCGGAATATTGCGACATCACCGCATCGGCCGGCAATACGAAAAAAACCGATCAGCATATCGGAATGTGTCTGGAAGATTCCAATACCGTGGCGCTTTATGCCGATTACGACTGGGCGTCGGCAAAATGGATCTGCATCAACCGTCCCCGCAAGTTTCCCTCTTTCTGGGTGGAATATTTGTACTGCAGTCTGGTAACGGGCGACTGCAGGGACCGCCGCATTTTCTGTGATCTGGGAAGCATCAAGCACAAACGCGGCAAATGGGGACCTCGCGTTCGACATTACGGATACGGACACTATCATTTTCCGAAATGGTTCTGCGGCACCTCTCCGAAATATCAGTTCGACGATGCCATTTCCGAAAGCGTCGCCCACTATCTTCTGCTGGACATCATTCCGCCCATTTTCCCGTCGGAAGCAATTACGGGGAATCGTCACGGCTACATGAAAAAAACCATGGACTGGCAGAGCTTCGTCCGCCCCAGCAGTCCGCTTCTCGGCAAAAACCTTGAAACCAGGCGAACCGAATATGAGAGCTGCGCCGGATTCCCGGACGCCGGGCCTACCGAATGGAACTTCGTCTCCAACGGGAAAGCTGCCATCATCAAGGGACATGCCAGAATCTACGGAGACGACAAGGAAATCTGGAACGACCGCTACATCGGAGAAACCGCAAAACCCTGGGTTCTGAATGAAAAATTTTTTGCCGGTCAGGGAACGATTGTCATCGGCGTGGCGATGAAACACCGGAATCCGTTTGTCCAGCTGTTCCATTTCTGGGGATCCTCCGATCAGGAGATGGACGGAAGAAACGTGCTTTCCGCCTTTGATCCGCCGACCCATTCCGGAATCCGGTATCAGGGGAAGCGCATTCCGTCGAACAACTACATCTGGACAATGTCCGCGGCCAGAGCCGCCGTCCGCCGTGCGCGCCGCAACGGACCCTATGACCAGGAACGGATGTATCAGATCGTATATGATCCGACTTCCGATCCGCAGAATCTCACCATCCGGAACCCCTTTTTCTATGACTCCTCCGGAACGAAGGAATGGAAGAAGTACGATTCCGGAAAGGCATCCACCGTTCATGATCCCGGCAAACCGACCGTTCTCGGGGGGTGCGTCTGCTCCGCGGACAACGCCGGAAAATTTCAGATCATGTGGAATCTCTGCGAACAGGACTGGGATGCCACTCTTCTTCCCCTGCGCTATGCCGGATCTTCCGCGGTCCTTCAGGATCGCCGTTCCGGGAACTCCACGGTTCCGTTCCCGGAGATGAACTACAAGGAACGGCTCGATTTCCTGAAAACCGTCAATCTTCAGGAGTATACGGGAAACGGCGAGAACTGGCTCTGGACCCCCTCCCCCCTCCATGCAACCGACCTCAACAATCAAAATCCGCTCAACCCGGCCGATTCCGAAAAAAGCTGGCAGCCGCTTGATCCGCAGAACACCGACACCTTGAATCTCGAAAACCTCCTGCCGGGCGGAACTCAGAAACTGAATCTCAATCAACTGCTGAAGCAGAACAAGGTTCTGTAACAATGGGAGTATAGAATGAATCTCTGGAAACACATCATCCTCTTTTTCGGGAGCATGCTCATCATGACCACATCGGCTTTTGCGGAATCCTGGTTTGCTCATCTCAATGAGAGCAACATCTCCGACCTGATTTCCGCCTCCTATACGGAAAGCAAGCTCCGGGAACTGGGCTCCACCAATCCGCGCAGAATGCTGGAAAAACTCTTCGCCCCCGGCGCGGCAACCAAATGGCGCTCCTTCACGGACCGGGATTGTTCCGAGGAGCAGATCAAGGATTTCTTCATCGGAGCAATTCTCTTCCGCGGTCCGGTTTCCGAGCGGGGAGCCATCGCAGCCTTCTACAATCCTTTCTGGGATGCCATTCTCATCACGGAAAGTTTTGCGGAACAGATCCCCGTCAAAGGAAAACTGGAAACGATCCGGAAGGTCAACGACTTCTCCTTTCTCTCCGGCGCGGCCTTCCGGGGAAAAATGGAACAGGCGGAATCCGTTCTTCAAGACCTCGCCTCACCGCAATACAGCATATCCTATGTCATCTGCTCTCTCTTCGCGGAGACCAAAAAAAAGTTCGACGACCTGTACGGGAACCAGAAACTTCCGCTGCTGCTCGAAATCGAAAATGAAAAATCCGACCAGGATTGGAAAAGAATTCTCTCCGCCTCCGCTCTGCGCCTTACCATGGTTTCCTCGCTCGTGAAAAACAAGGAGGATTACCGGGAGATCCGGCAGCTGGCCGGAATCCTTCAAAAAGGGAAGATCTCGGCGTTTCATCTTCTGTTTTCCTCCGATTACGCGAAAATGATGTCTCAGTTCTTTGTCAAGCTGCCACCCCGGGTGCGGGCGGATTTTGAACCCTACGCCTATTATCCCGACCGGAAAGGCGGAAAAATCCGCTGTTATGTGTATGTCAATTCCAGATATCCGCGTCTTTTTGCCGTCATGGTCCTCGGAACCGGATATGGGAAAACCACCTTCGAATGGTTCGATCTGGCATATGCCGGGCAGATCCGCGACGTCTTTGAATCAGCGGTGAAGGAGGCGGAAAAATGAGATCGAAATCCGTTCTTGTCTTCTGGATCGTTTTCCCGCTCCTTCTCTTTCCTTCCCATGCGGAAATGGAGACGGACCGCGGACAGGTGCTTGTCGACACCCTGTCGCAGGCGCTGCAGATTACGGTCTCCAAAAATGTCGGCTCCCGCGGAGCCGCCGTCATAAACAGCGCCATTTCGGAATATCTGGGCAATCCGGAAAGCTCCATGAAAAGCGCTTCCTACAAGGCGCTCATGACGGCCGTTGACGAATACATCAAGGATCCGGATGCCAAAGCAGCCCTTACCGACGCGGTCAGCAATGCCAGAGCGGGAAAAAAGGTCGAAACGGAGAAGGTCGGCGCGGCTCTGCTGAAAAGCGGAGTCCTTTCCGCCATCGACAAATCCAACCTGTCCGAGACCGAAAAGAGTCTTGCCAAAGCCGCCGTCGCGGAGCTCTCCGGGAAGGAAGGGTCGTTGCAGAAAACCAGCATGGAACTCTTCCGGAAAACGCTTATCAAAAACGGATTCTCCAAGGAAAAAGCCGAAACGATCACCGCCAGCGTTCAGACCTTCGTTTCCGACACCACCAACACCACGGCTCTGAAAAGTGCGGTCTCCATCGCCCTTCAGGACACCGTTTCCAGAAATGTCGGCTCCCGCGGAGCCGCCGTCATAAACAGCGCCATTTCGGAATATCTGGACAATCCGGAAAGCTCCATGAAAAGCGCTTCCTACAAGGCGCTCATGACGGCCGTTGACGAATACATCAAGGATCCGGAGGCCAAGGCAGCGCTCACCGACGCGGTCAGCAATGCCGAGGCGGGGAAAAAGGTCGAAATGGAGAAGGTCGGCGCGGCTCTGCTGAAAAGCGGCGTCCTTTCCGCCATCGACAAATCCAACCTGTCCGAGGAGGAAAAGGCTCTTGCCAGGGCCGCCGTCGCGGAGCTCTCCGGAAAGGAAGGGTCGTTGCAGAAAACCAGCATGGAACTCTTCCGGCAGGCCCTGCTCAAAAACGGATTCTCCGAGGAGAAAGCCGAAGCGATCACCGCCAGCGTTCAGACGTTCGTCTCCGACACCACCAACACCACGGCTCTGAAAAGTGCGGTCTCCATCGCTCTTCAGGAGACCGTTTCCCAGAATATCGGCTCCCGCGAAGCCGCCGTCATCAACAGCGCCATTTCGGAATATCTGGACAAGACCGACAGCACCGGAAAAAGCGCCGCATATGCCGCTCTCCTCACGGCCGTCAACGAGTATATTACAGATCCGGATGCCAAAGACGTTCTAACCGGGGCAGTCCATTCTGCGCAGGCCGGTCAGGAGGTGGATGCAACCGCCGTTGGAAAAGCGCTGCTTCAGGGAGGGATCAACACCTATCTGGATCAGACGAACCTTACCGACACGGAAAAAGCGTTTGCCAAAACCGCCGTCCGGGAAATTCTGGGCTCGGGAGGCGACCTGACCACCACCGGAACGGCTCTGCTGAAAGAAAAACTCATGAAAAACGGGTTTTCGGAAACCAAAGCCGAACTCATTGCCAGTCAGACAGTTCTGTTTCTTTCCAATCCCCGGGAGATCCATGCGGCCGAACTGGCAGCCGCCACGGCCCTGCAGGAGGTGATCGCTCAATATGTGGATCCGAAGCAGGCCGGAATCATCAACGCGGCCATCAATGACTACCTCGTAAACAAAGACAGCGATCTGGAAAGCATGACCGCCGCGGCTCTGGAAAATGCCGTGGATCAATCTATCCGTGACGAAGCCTCCAGAGAAGCTCTGAAACAATCCATTGAGGATTTCAGAAAAGGGAAGGAGATCGACGCCCTGGCGCTGGGAACCACCTTCTGCAAAGCCGGATTGAACGATCTGATCGACCACTCCAATCTGTCCGACGATGAAAAGAATCTGCTCAAAGGCATCATAGAAGAACTTTCCGGCGAGGAAGGCGCTCTGCTGAACGCCACCTCCGAATCCCTGGAAACCGTCTTAAAGGAACACGGTGTTTCGGAAGATCTCGCCAAAACCATTGCAGACAGCATGCAGCAGTACCTCGCCGATACGGGAAATACCGCCGCGCTTCAGAATATCCTCTCGGAATCGCTTCAGGACCTGGTCTCGCAATATGTCAGCGCGGAAGGTTCCGGAATCATCAATGCGGCAATCCGGGATTATCTGAGCGCGGAGGGCACCCCCTCCTCGTCCGCGCTTGCCGCCCTGAACGCGGCCATCGATCAGTATATCACGGATGAAACGGCAAAACAACAGCTGAAAGCGGCAGTCAGCGATCTGAAAGCCGGAAAAGAGATTGATCCGGAACAGATCGGAACAGCGCTCTTCCGGGGATCGCTGAACGCCCTGATCGACCAGTCCGGACTGAGCGAAACGGAAAAGGCTCTGGCAAAAGGGGTCGTCAACGAACTCTCCGGAGAAGACGGCGCTCTGACCAATGCCGGACTCGAGGCTCTTCAGGAGATCCTGATCAAAGCCGGACTTTCCAAGGAGGATGCGGAAACCCTTGTCTCCGCCTTCAAGGAGTATATCAATGGAACAGACCCCTCCTTTGATTCGGTCATCGACTGCGCAAAAACCATTTTCAGCAACGAATTGGCAAAAACCATCGATAAACAGCTGATGCGCCTTTCGGAAAAATATCCCTTCCTGGGAGAATTGTTCCGGAAGTGGGGAATCAACGGGGATAACATTGCCGATTTCATCATGAATCTTTCGGTGGACGACATCAGGAACGCTTTTGAGAAAGTCGTCAACATGTCCTGGGAGGACTGGAAGGATTTCGGAAGGAAACTGTTTGAGAAAGTCGCAGACTTCGCAATGGACCCCCTTCTCCAATACGCCGAAAAATGGATCGATGAACAGCTGGAAAAACTGCTGGAAAAAGCGATGGCGGAACTGGCAAAGCTCAAAGCGCTCGACGACTATCTGGCCCTCATTGCCGTGGCCGGTTCCGTGGTCACCGATACGGTCTCTTCCGAAACAAAGGAAATTCTGAATTCCACCACGACCCGAATCAAAAAAATCTGGAGCACAGACAAAGAATGATCCGTCCCCGCTGGAACACCATCCAACTCGTCCTTCGGAAAGGTTGTTGCGACCATTCCGGATCCGTCATGCTGGAGTTTATTCTGGTTCTTCCGATCTATCTGCTTCTGATCGGAGGAACCATGCTCACATTTGAACTGATGATGGCAAAACTGCATTTGCAGGAGGCAAACCGGAATCTCGCATGGGTCGCCGGAGATCGCTTTTTCGAGGGCTCCGCAATGCGGGAATTCAAATCCAGGTTTCACACTCTGATCTGCCAATATTTCACCGAACGGAATTCTCGGGAAAATCAGATCAGAGAAAACGAAGTGCCTCTCTGGAGTTTCGGGAGCCGACAGGATTTCTGGGGTGTCGGAATTCTGGAAAAACAGACTCAGAAGGGAGTGTTCAGGGGAACCACCGGCTGGGGAACCCTTGTCGCCGGGAACATGCAGCTGACGATGAACCGAGTGTCCGGCGCCTACGTCGGACCTCTTGGAGTCTCCAGCGTCCTCTATCCGAACCGGCAGACGGAAGAGGAAAAGAGCAAACAGGGGACCGCCGAAACACATCCCGCCATTGATTTATACAACGCGTCCTATGACCTGACTCGAACACAAGTCCCCGCCTCCGAAGAGGCCGCCTCCGAAACGGACTTTCTGCCGGAATCTTATCTTTTCCGAAGAAACAGGAACCGTCTCCGGAGGGATTCCGAGGAACAGTATCTGAAACGAATCTTTCACATTGTAACGGAAAGCTGGCCGAGCTTTTCGTCGTCCACGGCAGAGTCAACCACCGATATGGACCTGTCAACGGACCGTTATTTCAGAAGAACATATCAATTTGCCCAGTGAGGAAATATGAATCGACTGCTTCTCCTCTTTTTTTTCTTTCTCGTTTTTGCCCGGGGTGCTGAACCATCCACTCCGTTTCAGCTGCCCACCTCCGCCGCGGGCATTCGGACGGATCACAGCGGAAAGACATGGAATATGACCGGAACCCTCCCCTTCCCCATTCAGAAAGCGGAAAAGGAAATGCGGAACAGAATCGAAAAGGAAAAATTCATCTTCCTGCATGAAATTCCGATGAAGTCCGACGGAAGCCGAAAACTCTTCGCCTGGAAAAAAGCCGATCAGCGTCTGATTCTTCAATTGTGGAAAATTGATTCCCGCAAAACCGGATTCGCATGGGGGATGATGGCAGAATGAACCTCGCTTTTGATTCATACATGAGAGTGGCAAGCGTCACCTCTCCGGGAAAACTCAGGGATCGGAACGAGGATTCCTTTTCCGAAATGCTGCTCGACGGCTGCTTCCTGGTCGCCGATGGAATGGGGGGCGGCGAAGCCGGTGAAATCGCAAGCAGAATCCTCTGTGACGAGATCTCCGAAGTCATTGCCGGAAGCCGAAACGATCCGCCCGGTTTGCGGAAATACAACATTCAGCAGAAACTCCACGTCATCAACCGGAAGATTCTCACCTTTGCCGAACACCGAGGATATGCTCAAATGGGCACCACACTTGCCCTTCTGCTTTTCGACACGTGGAATCCCCGCGCGGCTCTGACCTGCCATATCGGGGACAGCCGAATCTACCGGCTCCGCAATCGAAAACTTTACGCGCTCACCTGCGATCATACCATCGGTGCGGAATTGCAGAGAACCACGCAAAGGAGAGATGCAAAGTCCGGATTCATGGATCATCGGACGAATTCATTCTCCCACATTCTGACAAAAGCGGTCGGAGTTTCCCGGACCTTGATTCCGGAATGGACCCCGGCCGATGTCTCCCCACTGGACCGTTTCCTGATCTGTTCGGATGGCGTCACAACCATGCTCTCCGAACCTCGAATCGAAGCGATCATCAATGCGTCCTCCTCTCCGGAAGATGCCGCAGCCGACCTGTCCGATGCCGTCCTGAAGGCCGGCGCAAAGGACAATTTCACCGCCATTCTGCTGGAAATCCACTCTTCTCTCCCCTCCAGCATTCCGCACTCGCCGGAAGAAGAGCTGGAAAACGATTATATCGCCCAAATATCGGAAGAAAGGATCGACAATGTCTGATTCACGCTTCAAAATTTCTTTTTTTTCCTTTCTGCTTGCATCCCTTTCCACCTTGCAGGCGGCTTCTCCAACCACATGGAAACCGGAAACATTCGCCTCCGGGCAGGCCGATGCGGTCGTTTACATCAACACTCTTCAGGCGAAGAACTCCATGGATCCCCGGTTGTGGGAACTCATCCAGAAGGACAAGAATCATGCACTGGATGCGGGAAAAAAGAGTTCCGTTTTCCAGATGAAAGACCGCGATCTGGAAATCATGTTCCATTTTTTTCTTGATTCCGCCAATCCGTTTCATTTTCACATTCAGGGGGAAGCACACCTTTCCGGCGATATCGCGCAGGATGTCAAGACGCTGCAATCCATTGCAAAAACCTCGAACGCCATCCGCGTCACGGAAGAAAAAAAGGCGAACGGCTCCCGGTACCATGTTCTGCTCAAGCCGCGGAACGAAGGGCCTCCTCTTGCCTTGACGTTTTCCCATTCCAACGGGAAAATTCTTTTCCAGATCAGGACTCGGAACTCCGGGAATCTTCCGGATTCACCTTTGCCGGAACCCGGAGGACGGAGTCCGTTTTCTCCGGTCGGCCGGTATCCGGATTTTTCATATGTCATCACGGCGAAGCCGCAAAAATTTGCTTCCGTTCCGCTTTTTTCCACTCCCCGGAACAAAGCGTTCGCGGAATTTCTGTCCGCGACCGAATCCCTGAGGATGACCGGGAAGATTCAGGGAGTGTTCCTGCTGGCCACCGGGGAAGCCGAGTTCAAGAGCGCCGCACGTGCTTCAAGCTATTATCAACAGATTGCCCCGTTGATCAAGCGGTACTCGCCCACGGGACCGAAACAGGATGTCATTTCCGCGAAAGCATCCCTTCAGGGCCGTTCCATCCGGATGGAGGCATCAGTCAACCTGGCCGTCGTCTGGAACTTCCTTTCAGGGACCGTTCTAAGCGCACCGGAAGCGCAGATCAGCGATGAACCGGAGAATGGAGACGACGAATGAATCTCTTTCCCATTCCCCGGTCAATGCGTCCAGAACTCCTTTCCGGCCCCCTCACACCAAGCGGGAAACGGGATCTCTTCCCGCTTCCGCAGCAGAACAGATTCATGACGGAAGGATGAACTCATGAAAAAAGCGAAGAATGAAAACAGCATCCTGAAACCCGGCACGGTCTTTGAAAAATACACGATCGAAAAATTTCTCGGAAAAGGCGGAATGGGTGCGGTTTATCTTGCCCGGCATCACGTTCTGGATTCCCTGTTTGCGATCAAAACGCTCTCCCCGGAAGTCGCCTCGCAAAGCAGACAGTTTGTCGACCGGTTTATCCGGGAAGCAAAACTTGCCTGTAAAATCAAGCACCCCAACCTGATTGCCGTTCATGACGCCGGGAAAAATGCTGAAAGCGGAACCTATTACATTGTCATGGATTATGTCTCCGGAGGAAGTCTCCGCGACCTGCTGAGACAGAAATCGCATCTTCCTCCTGAACAGGCCATCCGGATCATTTCCCAAATGGCGGCGGCTCTGGAGGCGGCGTGTCATTTCGGCATGGTGCACAGGGACATCAAGCCGGAAAACATCATGTTCGCCGCAGACGGAACCGCAAAACTTGCGGATCTGGGAATCGCCAAATCCACAGATGAACAGGATACGGTTCTGACCATTGCGGCTTCCGTATTCGGAACGCCCTCCTACATGTCGCCGGAGCAGGCGATGGACTCCAGCAGAGTCGACATTCGTGCCGATATTTACAGTCTTGGAATCGTCTTCTTTGAAATGCTCGCCGGACAGTTGCCGTACTCCGGAAAGGGAACCATTCAGATTCTCTCCCAGGTCATTGCCGAGGAAGAGATCCCTGATGTCAGGACCTTCGTACCGGACGTTTCTCCTGAAATCGCCGCTCTGATCTCCGCCATGACAGAGAAAAAACTCGAAAACCGTTTGCGGACTCCTGCGGAACTGCGAAAAAGACTGCTTGCAATTTCAAGGCGGGAATTCCAATCGCTTCCTCTCCCGTCTCCGGACCGGGGGAGGAAGTCGAGCTCCTCTTCCCGACCGGACGACTCCTCCGAACCGCCCGATCATTCCCGCCCCATCGGAGGACAGCCCTCCGGGAAGCGGCGGAAGGAAGACATTCTTTCAACAACACTTCCAACGATGCCGACCCTGGTAAAACCGGAAAGCCGCGCTGCTCAAATCCCCCCCGCCCGCAATCCAATTCCCGGGAAGGGATCGCAGATTCCGCCTTCCCCTGAAAAAACAAAGGCCCTCTCCTCATCCTCCGCACCGGTTGCAGCTCCAGCCACCACTCCGGTCACCACTCCGGTCCGGCCTCCGTTTTCCGGCGGTCCCTCTCCGGAAAAGAACTCTCGGGACCTCGAGCATACCCTTCTTATTCCATCCCTTGCACAGAATCACTCCGGATCATCCGCATCGCCCCTTCCGAAGAAGAACGCTGGAGCAAGGCAGAATGGGGAAGCGGAAAAAACGCCCGTTCGCACCCCGGCTGCCCTCTCTTCCCCCGGAGAAGAAACTTCCGGAACGTCCACATCATCCATCCGCGGGAATTTTCCGGAGAACGGAAGGGGGAATCCCCCTCGTCGAACGATTATGCTTCTTGCCTCGACCCTTCTTCTTGTGATCGTCATCCTGTTGTTTTTTTTCAATCGGATGATGGGCCCCTCCTCCTCTGCCGAGCGGGAACCCCGTCGAAAAACAGCCGCACCCGCAGTGGAAACGGGGATGGCGGAAAACGACAAATCGCATATTTCCCGCCCGAATACCGCACCGGAACGAGAACTGCCAGCCAGACAACCAGCGAAGATTTCAGGTCGGATTCCGAGGTCTCCCGAAAGAACAGCGGCATCTCCCCTCATGACGCCGGATCAACTGGGCAAAGGACAGATTATTCTTCTCGGGAGCTCGTCCGAATTCCTTCGCTCCGTCAGAAATTCCCTGATCCGGACATTCGGAAAACAGCATGTGGCGTTTCAAACCGCCGCGGGAATGGGAGAATACAAACATAAATTGAGAGAGATTCTTCAGGCATCTCCGGCGTTTCTCCTTCTGGATCTTTCCCCCAGATACGCAGAGGACCGGATATCAAATGCCGGATTCGAAAACATCATCCGCTATCACGCGGATCTTCTCCGGGAAAATGAGATTCCCTTCTGTTTTATTCTGTCCTCAAACATCGGGAACGATTCCCGGATCCGCTTCTTCAATGAAACGACTGCGGAATTGTGTAAACTGCGAAGCATTCCTGTCATTCGCAAAGAGACTCCGCCCGATCAACTTCTTTCTCTGGTTCGGGAAATGAAACGGAAGGTTCTGTAAAGGCTTCGCCCTTTGGAAAACCGTTCAGCCCCCTTTCATTGCGTCGGATTCAAAACCGGCAGGGAGGCAAACGGCATCCACTTGCCAGAAACGAAACCATCAGAAATAGAAAACAACCCGTCCAAGGTTCCGCCCTCCCCCATCAGTGTCCCCGCCCCACGGTCCAGATTCGAAAAAACAGCAGCAGACCTGTTTCCCGTCTGCGAAATCCCGGCAAAGGAATGCTCAATTGCAACGGAAAACAGGGAAAAGGAAATAAAAAAACTAAAAATTTTCATTTTCTTCTTGACTTCATAAGAATATGTTATATTATATCTGTATATGAACAGTTGAATCATCAAGGAGAGCCGTCGTGGAAAATCAGTTGGAATCCATTCTGAAAATGGTATCACGCAACAGTGCAATCCCGTTATATGTCCAGATCAAGGAAGCTCTGAAAATCGCCATTGTGAACAAGGTTTTTCCCGCTCACAATCGAATTCCATCCGAGCGGGAATTCTGCCGGCTGCTGAATGTCAGTCATATTACAGTACGGCAGGCGTTCAACGAACTGACAAAGGAAGGATTTCTGTTTCGCATTCCGGGGAAAGGCACCTTTGTTCCGGAGCGACGGGAGAGCCGCGGACAGGGAATCGGTGTGGTGATTCCGGATACCAGAGAGCCGATTTCCCCCTCTTTTCTCTCCGCGCTCTTGTTCGGCATCAAACGAGCGGCAAGCAATGCCGGTTTCCGACTCTTCCTTTTTACGGACACGGATACGGATTACCTCAATCTGGAAAAAGACGATCCGCTCCAAGGCGTGATTCTGATTGATCCGCAGCTGCGCGATGCTCGTTTTCTCATCCTGCAGGAAAAACATTTTCCTTTTGTCGTTCTGGGAAATCCCTGCCAGCAGGGAATCCCGTTTGTCGATAACGACAATGTGAAAATCGGTTATATGCTGACGAAATATCTGCTTGAACAGGGACATCGGAAGATCGCATTCCTGAACGGACCCCTGTATTTTACCAACGCGGAGGACCGGAAACGGGGCTTTCTGAACGCTCTTGCCGAATTCAATATTCCTCTCAGCGACTTCTTCATCGAGCATGCCGCTTTTCGAGAGGAAGATGGTTATCTGACTACCCGCAAGTTCCTGTCAGAACGTCCGGATGCCCTGATCTGTTCGGATGATCAGCAGCTGCTCGGCGCATTCCGAGCCATTCAGGAAGCCGGTCTGCACGTTCCGGAAGAAATCGCGCTGGCATGTTCCAATCATTCCATGTTTATAAAAATCGCGGTTCCCAAAATCACGCTGATTGATATTTTCCCGGAAAAACTCGGAACAGCCGCTGCGGAAAAACTAATCGCGATCATTTCGGGAAAAAAGACGGAAAATGCAACGATTCTGGATGCAGAGCTGATCCCGGGAAACTGAACATCCGGGGAGACAAGCTTTTCAAATCAATAAAACAATCAAAAAAATCAAGGAGGGTTGAGTATGGGAAAAAAAACGAAAACGGGATCTGAAAAATTCACATTAATAGAATTACTGGTTGTAATTGCTATTATTGCTATTCTTGCATCACTGCTGCTTCCGGTCCTGCAGAAAACACGACAGAGCTCTCAGAAAATCGACTGTGTAAATCGCTTGTCTCAAGTAATGAAAGGTCATCTGCTGTATGCCGATGATTTCGGCGGCTATATCGCCATGGCAGCTCCCACCGGAGGATCTTTTTACCCATGGGCCAGACTCGTGGTGGATTTTGAAGGGAAAGGCGGTTATCTCGGAAAGAACAGGAATCTGCTGGTTTGCCCGTCCTCAGCCCTTCATGGAAAATACAAGGACCAGTATTATGTCTACGGAATGTTGAGATTCACTCCTCACGAATATGGAAATCAATATTGGGAAATTGCAAAGACCGCCGGAAATTTTGCGGTGGACATGGGGTATATGTGGTATCCGATCTACAAGATTGACAAGGTCAAGCATCCGGGAAATCTTGTCATGATGGCAGATACGGCAATCCCTCTCGACAACACGGGATCCTCAATCCATGGATATCCTTACTGGCAGTTCAAACCGGATGTCGCAGGAGAAAATAAGGTGGCGGTTTCCATGGCCCATATCGGTACGGCAAACTGTGCTTATGTGGATGGCCATGTTTCCTCGAACGGACAGTCGCAGTTGAAAAAATCGTCCATTCCCTTCGGCATCTGTGTCCGGGAGACCGGCAGCCTTTACCCATTTTAACTTGAAAAACAACCGTCCATAACGGAATGCAAATAAGGAGTACCATCATGAACCGAACCACTGTTTCCCTGATCCTGTCAGCATCCCTTTTGACATGGATTCCAGAAACGTTTGCCAGTCCCCCTTCCCGCAACTTTGTTGTGGAAAAGGCGCTTCCCAATTCCACGGCACGCAATACGGCGGCCATCAACAAGGCGATTGAAGAGTGTCATAAGGCCGGAGGAGGCACCGTGACAATCCCCCCCGGAGAATATATCACCGGCAGCATCGTCTTGAAAGACAATGTCACACTGAATCTTCCTCCTGGAACGCTTCTCCGCGGCTCGCAGGAGCTGGACGACTACGTTTACAATCCCAAGGATCGCAGTCATGATGCCCGCATGATGGGGAAATGGAGCCGGGCTCTGATCATCGCATTGAATGCCAGCAACATCCGCATCACAGGAGGCGGGACGATTGATGGCTGTCATGTCGAGGATAAAAACGGGGAAGACAACCTGAGAGGTCCCCACGGCATTTATTTCAGCAATGTGAAAAATGGTGTGATCGACAATCTGAAAATCCGTCGGGCGTCAAATTACGGTGTCTTTCTTCAGGATGTCAACGATATCCGCTGCAGCAAACTGAAGATCGAAGAGGGGTATGACGGAATTCATCTTCGGACGGGGAACAACGTTCAAATCGATCAATGTGAAATCTATTCCGGCGATGATGCCATCGCCGGCGGTGCCTGGAACAACGTCAAGATTACCAACTGTGTCCTGAATTCCTCCTGCAATGGATTGCGATTGATTTGGCAGGCGGAAAATCTGCTGATCGAAAATTGCTATTTTTACGGAGACGGAAAGTTCTCGCACAGAGGCAAATACAGAATTCCCTGCGACATGTTGTCCGCCATCGTGCTTCAGCCCGGCGCCTGGGGTGCGACACCCGGTCCCATACGCAATATCACCATCCGGAACATTCGAGTCAACAACGCGACCAATCTATTTGCCCTTTATCCCGGCAAACACAATGAAGTAAGCAATATCAGACTCCAGAAAATCAAAGCTACCGACATCGGTCCCAAAGCCATACAAATCGAAAACTGGGAACCGTCATCGACGATTCGAAATGTTTCCCTGAGTGATCTTGATATTGAATACAAGGGCGTTTCCCGGAAAGATTTTTATCTGCCGCTGAACATAACCCGTCCGGAACGCGAAGCTCATCTTCTGCCTTACTGGGGATTCTACGGGAGGAATATCGACGAGTTATCCTTGCGGAATGTGGCTTTCCGAGTCAAAAACGGCGATCCGCGCACCGCGGCGCATGTGGATCATGTCGGAAAACTCCAGATTGACGCATTGAAAATCAACGGAGAGGAATGGTCCGCCGAAAAGCTTCAAAAAGATCCCCTCTGCACCCCCGTGCGTGTCGACATTTTCGGCGATAAAGCCGTGACACGGCTGATTCCTCTCAAAACAACCGACACTCTCCCCATGTACCATCCTACATGGGGCGGAGATGGGAAAGAACGGGTTCTGACAAACGAAAGCTCTATCTACAATGAAAAATGGGAAAACTATTCGTTCTCCTTTCAGGCGGAAAATGCCGGAACCGTGACCTTGAAACTGAAGGGCCATTATGATGGAAATCCGGCCTATCGGAACTGGATTGAGATTTCCGGAATAGAAATCGGAAATGAACCCGTTTTAAGCAGGAGTTCCAGAAGTCCCTTGCTCCACCTGGAAGGAAAAGCCAAATGGAAAAATTCCACTCTTCTGGTCAATCATGACAATCAGGCGAGTTTTCAGTTCCAGGTAAAAAAAGGCCAGATCTGCAAGCTGACCATTACCGCCAGATCTGCGGGAGAGGAAACTCCTTCCGCACCGAAGAAGAAATAGTTCCTGATGGAAAAAGAGTTCTCATCCTGCTGAATCAGAACACTTTGCCGCATATGGTCGATCCGGTTGGCCGTATGCGGCGTTTTTGAAGCGCGGAAAAGAAGACGGGAAGTTGCAACCGCAAAAGGGATTCTCATGGAACAATACTTCGGAAACAACTTTCCGCAAAACAAAAAAATCCCGGGTTCTGCTGCGCCCCAGGGATTTTTTATTGTAGCCAGTGAAAGTTGCTTTTTAGCTTCTGTACTGAATTTTGAGTTCAAAAAATGGTGCAGGTGAGGAGATATTGGACTAACTTTTCTCCGTTTCCCAAAAATGCGAATTTTGCGGTTGGCCCCGAAAACTGGACAACTTGACTTGGTGTAAAATGCCCGTAAAGTAACTTGGAAAAGGAGGGCGTTTTATGAATAAGTCGTATGACTCCAAATTCAAAAGCCGTGTAGCATTGGAAGCGATGCGCGGGGAACTGACCGTTGCCGAGATCGCGGGGAAATATCAGGTTCATCCGAATCAGGTCCAGCAGTGGAAAAAGAAACTCATGGAAGGAGCTTCCGAGATTTTCCAGTCCAAGGCTAAGCGAAAAGAAAGCAAGACGTATACCGAGGACGATCTGATGAGGAAAATCGGACGTCTTGAAATCGAGAATGATTTTTTGCGAAGTGTGTCCTTGGCCTGCAGCTTGAATCCCGAAAAGCTCAAATAAGCGATCAGAATCCGGCTTTAAGCGTGAGTCGTCAGTTGAAGCTGCTTCAGGTTCCTCATTCGAGCTTTTATTACAAAAGCCAAAGGGAGATTTCCCGGACAGCTTCCGACGAGCGGGTCAAGGACGAAATGATGGAGATTTATATGGAGACACCATTTTACGGAGTTCCCCGTTTGACTGCGGAATTGAAACGCCGCGAATACAAAGTGAATCACAAACGGGTACGCAGACTGCAAAAATCGTTGAATTTGCGAACGGTCTATCCACGTCCGCGTTTTAACACCTCTGAACCTCATCCGGGACATGAGAAATTCCCGTATCTTCTGCGCAAATGCAAGATAGAGCGTCCGAATCAGGTATGGAGTACGGACATTACTTACACGACGGTTGCCGGTCATCGAGCATTTGTGATTGGAATTGTCGACTGGTTCAGCCGCAAGGTATTGGCTTATAACGTAGTGAATACAATGGACGCTTTTCATTGTGTTGAAACGTTAAAAATGGCAGTGGATTCCTATGGGAAACCGGAGATTTTCAATTCGGATCAAGGGAGCCAGTTTACCAGTTCGGAGTTCGTGGCGGAACTTCGGAACCATGGCATTCAGATCAGCA
>CALXRL010000069.1 GCA_944390735.1 uncultured Victivallales bacterium
AGGGGGCCAACCGAAGGTTTTCCCCCTGGACCCCCTCATCCTTTTCGGCGGAAAAACGGTTGCATCGGGAAAAAAGGAGCAGGGAGTGCAGAGGGCGAACCATTCGGTTTGCCCTTTGCCCGGCAAGTGCCGGAAAAAACGGAAAGCCGAAATTTCAAATTTCGGCGATGGGTGCAGGGCCCGTGGTCCTGCCGAGGGGTGTTGGGGGCGAGTAGCCACCAACTCAAAACCCCCGAAGCAGGAAGGTTGGAAAAAAGCAGCCTGTCCGATCCTAGGAGAGAGATTTTTATAAGGACCGAACAGGCTGCAAGGCAGAGAGCTGTTGGAAGCGTCAGATTTCGATTCTGACGGTAGCCGTGGAGGTTGCCACGGGAGGGATATTGGCATGGATTTGAGTTTGAGCTGGGAGTTGTTCTGCGCTGGTTGGGCGAGTCATCCATTTTGAGTTCTGCATTGTGATAACGGAGTAGATGCAGATCCAGCTGAGGCATGGGATGCTGTAGAGTCCGTAGATGTAGGACCAGACGGATTCCTTCCAGCTGTAGCGGACCGCGTAGATGATTGCGGGTACGACGGACCAGACGATTGTTCCGATGATGGTATAGTAGCAGAAGGAGATGGGGCTGACGATGAATGCGTAGAGAGCCATGGGGATGAAGAGGAACGGCAGGAGGAGTGCGATGCTCTGGAGCACGAGGTTCAGCTGGAGTCCGAGGAGTTCGAAGTTTGTGGGTTCGAAGCGGCGGAGGACATGATTGAGCATGATGATGTTTTCGCGGACATCGCTTCTGGTCCAGCGGATCAGCATTTTGCAGACGTTGCGGTACGTGACGGGCATTTTGGTGAAAGCGATGGCGTTGTGCTGGAAGACGACGCGCCAGTTTTCGCGGATGAGCATGCTTGTGATGGCGCGGTCTTCTCCGATGCCGGAGGGACGGCCCATGAAGGTCTGGTTGACCCATTCATCCATCAGCGGTTGAATGGCAGCGAGGCGGTAGGCGCTGAGGGCTCCGGGGGTGCAGAGGACCGAGCCGATGATGCTCTGGGCGCAGCGGATGAATTCGAAGCCGAAGGCGAACGCCACATCGAGCATTTTCGGGATGATTCCTTCGCCGCGGTTGGTGACGCGGATGTTGCCTGCGACGGCGCCGACTGCGGGATTGGCAAACGGAGAGGCGATTTTCCGGAGAGCATCGCGGGTGATGGCGGAATCGCTGTCGATTGTGACAATGACTTCGCCGGTTGCGATTTTGATTCCTTCATAGAGGGCGCGGCGTTTTCCGCCGTTTTTCAGAAGATTTTTCGTGGTGATGCGGCCATTGGAGAGATCCGCGGCTTTGCAGATCCAGACCCAGGTGTCATCTTTGCTGCCGTCGTTGACGGCGATCACTTCAAGTTTTTCCGCCGGATAGTCGCTGTCGAGGACGCTCATGAGGGTGGTCGCGACATATTTTCCCTCATTGAAGGCCGGAACGATGACAGTGCAGCGCGGGAGATCCTTGTCGCAGAGATCGGGCGCTTCCCGGTAAAAGAACGCCAGAATGCTCTGGAGCAGGAAATAGGCCAGGGAGACCAGGGATACCAGAACCGTGAACATGGTCAGGTAGAAGGTGAATCCGTTGGACACGAAATTTCCGAAGTTCATCAGGCTGAAGGAGCGGAAGACGCAGACGAAGGTCGCCGCAACGGTGATCCAGGTGATGACTTTTGTGATTTTTACGGCTTTGGATTCCCCTTTGTTTTCCGTCGCGAGGATATCCTCCTCGTACCCGACAATGGATGACGAATCCGGTTTTTCAAGATTTTCGTTTTTCATATAGCTGCCTCCCTATATTCTGACGATTTGATTTGGTTGCCGCGGGCTCTCTCCACCCGTGGATTTTGTTTGTTGCCATATATTATACTCTATCAAGATAACCCGAACATGGCAGAAAGATTACAGATCGGTTATCTTCTTCCTTTCCCCTGTTTTTTTTTTGATTTTTTGAGTTCAATTTTGCGGAAAATAAAAAGAAAATTCCGGGGAAAAAGAGGGCAGGCTCTTCCCTGAATATGAAAAATTTCAATCTTGGAAACGGAGAAAGATTACAGAAATGGACGCGTTTCACGCTTCTTATGGATCCCCATTCGGACAATCCGACGGAGGAAACAAGCGCATGACAGCGTTTCCCGGAAGAGAAAAGAGCAGAAAAAAAGACAGACGTTCCCGAAGGGATCCGTCTGTCTTTTTGGGTAAAAGAATATGGAAAGCTTATTTCTTCTGATTGTTGTCGAAATAGCGGACCCACTCTTCCGGGACGGGCGGAATCTGCTGGAGACCGTTTCCATGTCGCATGGAGTAGTGTCCGAGCACGCCGGTTGCGACCGCGTTTCTGGCGGCGATCGGCGAGGTGTTGGTTTTTACGCCGTCGCGGACGAAATCAAGGAAGTTCTGAACGGTGACGGGATCGCCTCCGCCGTGTCCGCCTTCGACCGGTTTGAGGTGATAGACGATGTCCGGCGATTTTCGGGGGCCGCGCTGAGTCCAGACATGGATCTGGGCATCGCCGTAGTCTCCGATGTTTTCAATGCGTCCCTTGGTGCCGATGAAGGTGTAATTGCGTTCGGCGTCCGGAGCGTAATGGCACTGCATGTAGGTGGCCTGGGTGCCGTTTTCCATCTGCATCATAATCATGTTGTGGTCCTCGACGTCGATGATCGGGGAGAAGCCGGTCTGGGTAAGCGGCGGATACTGGCTGTTGTCCCATTTTGCGCATCCTTCCGTGTCGGGGGAGCGGCGGGCGCACCGGTTGTAGACGGAAAGCATTCCCATGCCGACCACCGCTTTGGTGTAGGAGCCCATGAGCCAGTGCATGACGTCAATGTCGTGCGCGCCTTTCTGAAGCAGAAGTCCGGTGGTGTTTTTCTGTTCGGAGTGCCAGTCGCGGAAGTAGGCGTCGCCTCCGTAGCCGATGAAGTGACGGCACCAGCCGCACTGAATCTCGCCGATCACGCCGGAGTCGATGATTTCCTTCATCTTGAGAATCACGGGAAAATAGCGCATGTTGTGTCCGATAAACAGTTTGCTGCCGGTTTCATACGCGGTTTTCAGAATCCGGTCGCACCCTTCGATCGTGATCGCCATCGGTTTTTCGAGGAAAAGAGCCTTGCCAGCTTCGAGTGCCGCAATCGCCTGCTCTTCGTGACAGTAGTCCGGCGTGCAGATGAAGACGGCGTCGATATCCTTGATTTTCAGAACGTCCCGGTAATCGTTGAACACGTCCGCCCCGGGAAATTTCTCCTTGAATTCCTCTCTGGCCTTCTGCTTGATGTCCGCGCCTGCGACGATTTCCCAGCCCTGTTCCGGTTTATGCGTCTGCCAGGCGTTGTGACCGCGACCGCCTGTTCCGATCACACCGATTTTCATCATTTTCATGTGCTTGTTCTCCTTTTTTTTGTTCCGCGGGATTCGGTCCGCGTATTTTCTGTTTCCGATATAATCTATAAAAAGAAATATGAAATATCAATCTTTTTTCTTGAAAATAAAGGAAAAAGAGATATGGTAAATAAAACAAAGGATGTGGAAAATTGATTTCCGAATTTGAAGATTCCTCTCCGGAATTGTTTCCGTTTCAGCTGATTACCGCCGCGCGCGGAGATGCCGATTCCAAAACTCCGGTGTTTGAGCGGCAGGATTACGATGCCTGTACGGTGGAGTATGTGGAACGGGGACGCGGTTTTCTGGAAATCAACGGATTTTCATGCGCGCCCGGTCCGGACAGCATCTATATTCTGTCCAAACACAGCACGCACCGCTACACTCCCGACCGCGGGGATCCCTGGAAAAAACTCTTTTTTGTGGTGGACGGCGAACTGATGGAGTCGCTGTTCCGCAGCTACCGGTTGACGGAGACCTATTTTGTTCCGGACTGTCCGCATTTGAAAGAGTTCTTTCTGGAGATGTTTGATCTTCCCGTGAACACGGAGGAGGGGAATCTTCAGGGGGCGCTGGTGTTTCATCATCTTCTGTCGGAGCTTTCCCGGTGCGTCCGGCGAACGCCTCCGCGGAGCAATCCGGAGCTGAGAAGACTGAAAGAAGTGCTGGATTCTTCCGTCAGCCGGGCGTTTCATCTGGCGGAGTATGCGCGGGAGACCCCGTGGTCGGAGGCGCATCTGATCCGTCTTTTCCGATCGGAATATCAGCAGACTCCGTATGAGTATCTGATGAGCCGGAAGATGGAGCAGGCAAGAAAGCTGCTTCTCTATTCCAGTTTTTCCATCAAGGAGATAGCGGAGCATCTGGCGTTTTCGGATCAGTACTATTTTTCCAATTATTTCAAGCTCCGCTGCGGACTTTCCCCGAAAAAATTCCGGGAGAGCTTTCTGGGCAAGTTGAAAAAACGGGAAGTCCGGATACAGTAGAACAAAGGTCGGGGCGGAGACTCTGGAAACGCATTCCGGATGCCCCCCGGCGGTTTCAGAAATCCCTGTCTGCAAGGAGTTGACATGACGAAATACGATATTCTTTCCACCACGCACGATCTCTCGCTTCCGGAGTGGGGTCCGTACTCCAAGAAGCTGTTCGGGATCTCCCATCTTGCGGACCGGGAGCTGGGGACCCGCTTCGACTGCGCCGTGATTCCGGGAAAATACCGAAGGGAACTGGCGATTCCGGATGTGCTCCGGCCGAGCGGTTTCCTTCCCTGGAACGTTTCCGCGGACTTGAGCGCCTACTCCTATCGCCAGCAGATTGAGTGGAAGGATCGGATCTACTGCGATGTCAGTTTCAGCACGATTTCGGAACATGCGCATCTGATCCGCTGTGAACTGGTCAATCATTCGGACCTGGCGACGGATCTGGCTCTGCATCTGCTCTGCCGTCTGGAGTTTGAATCGCCCCGTCATACGGAGGTTTCAGGCGTTCTGGAATGGGCGCGTGCCGAGGTGGAGGATGCGCGCGGACTCTTTTTCGACGCGCTGCATCCGGGGGAGTTCCGGGATCCCGATGCTCTTGGCGGTTCCGCGTTCCGTGTCTCCGCCGGACAGCCGGTCCGCTTCCGTTTCCGCGGGAATTCTCCGGAAAAAGTTCTCTTTCTCCGTGTTCGGGAGAACGGGGAGTGGAAACTCCGGAGGCAGAAAAACTCCGGGGAAAACACGATCCGCCTGACGTTCGACCGGGAACTGGAAATCAACGGCGCCGCTCTGACCGTGGGCAATCAGCCCGTGTTCCGGACCGTGGAACATGACGCGACTCCGGAATTTTCTCCCGGTCCCGTGCCCCGAAGCACGGTGGTGAAGTACCGGGGCGTTTCCGGCGCATACGGAATCCTCCGGGCGTTCGAGTCGGACTTCGTGCGTCATTATGCCGTGGATGATCTTCTGGAAACCTTCCTGTATGACGACGGGGTGCATCAGCCGTTTTTTCCCGAGTTCAACCGGGGCAGCCGGAAGGATCATGCGCTGGACATGGTGCTTCAGCCGATTCCGGTGGCGGCTGGGGGGAGACGGATCGTTCATGCCGTGATCCTGGACGGATCCGAGGCGGAGGTCCGGGCATCGCTGGCCTCTCTGAATCCGGATCCGGAGATTCTGGAATCCCGGTATCGGGAGAATGCGGCACGGTATCTTTCGTTTCCGGACTCTCCGCTGAAATTCAGTCAGGAGCGGATGGCCGCCGTGACGCTGAGCAATGTGGTGTATCCGACCCGCATCAAGGATTCGTTTGTGCGCCATCATACGCCGGGGCGGCGCTGGAACAGTCTGTACACATGGGATTCCGGATTCATCGGCCTGGGGCTCCTGGAACTGGATGTGCAGCGCGCCATCGAGAATCTGAACGCGTATCTGACGGAGCCCGGGGATCCGGAAAACGCCTTCATTCTGCACGGGACGCCGCTTCCGGTTCAGATTTATCTGTATCAGGAGCTCTGGAACCGGACGCAAGACCGCGCTCTGCTGAGCGCCTTCTATCCGCGGGTGAAACAGTATTACGACTATCTGGCGGGGCATCATCCGGGATCGCTGACGCTGTCGCGCAGCCGGACCTCTCTGATCTGCACCTGGGATTACTTCTACAACTCCGGCGGATGGGATGATTATCCTCCGCAGCTGGAGGTGCACCGGCGGGGACTTTATCATGCGATTCCCGCGGTCGGCAGTTCGCATCTTGTGCGGTCGGCGCGGATTCTTAAGGCGGCCGCGCTGGAACTCGGACTGCCGACGGAGGAGTACGATCAGCTCATCGGCTCGGTCTCCGCCGATCTCCAGCAATACGCCTGGGATCCGGAGTGCGGTTATTTCAGCTATGTCATGACGGATTCCGAGGGCCGCCCCGCCGGATTTCTGCGCTGTTCCGACGGCAGAAATTACAACATGGGACTGGACGGCCTCTCGCCGCTGATCGCCGGCTGCTGCACAACGGAGCAGCGGGAGAGCCTCTGGGCGAAGCTGGAATCGCCGCGGCACTGCTGGACGCCATACGGAATTTCGACCGTGGACCAGTCGGCTCCATACTATCGGAACGACGGCTACTGGAACGGATCGGTCTGGTTTCCGCACCAGTGGTTTTTCTGGAAGGCCGCGCTGAACGACGGACGCGGCGATTTCGCCTGGAAGATCGCCGAGACCGCTCTGGAGCTCTGGGAACGCGAAACCCGGGAGTCCTTTGCCTGTTATGAACAGTTTTCGATCAGTTCCGGGCGGGGAAGCGGCTGGCACCATTTTTCGGGATTGTCGACGCCCGTTCTCTGCTGGTACGGCGCCTATTACCGTCCGGGGCGTCTGAGCGGCGGATTCGATGTCTGGCAGCAGAACACGCGGTTCGAGGACGGCGTTCTGACCGCCGATCTCGTGATTTCCGGAGAGGAGGGGGATTGCACAACCCTCATCGCCGTCACGGATGCTCACAGCGCGCAGTACGGGAACAGGAGTTATCCCCTCCGGCGCCGGAAGAGCGGAGCGGTGGAACTCGATCTTCCCAAACACTCCTCCGGACGGCTGATCCTGAAATGACTTAGAAAAAAACGAAAACGCTCAATGGAAAAAAGGAGTGGACGTCATCATGGAGAAGAAACCGAAAGTTCCGGAGAACTGCCTGTTTCAGGGCTGTTACAATCCGGCATATGAGGCGGAGATCCGCAAATGCAAGGATATCTGCTACAAGTTCAATCAGCTCAATCCGAACGATCGGGAGGCGCAGCGGGAGATTCTTGCCGGACTCCTCGGAGGAATGGGGGAGAATGTGATTTTCACTCCTCCGTTCTGGTGCGATTACGGATACAACATCTTTGTCGGCAACGACTTCTATGCGAATCACAATCTGATTGTAACCGACGGCGTCAAGGTTGCGTTCGGCGACCATGTGTTTATTGCTCCGAACTGCTGTTTCACCACCGCCGAGCATCCGATTGATCCGGAACAGCGCAAGGCGGGACTGGAAATCGCCATGCCGATCACGGTCGGCAGCAACGTCTGGATCGGCGCCGGTTCGACCGTTCTTGCCGGAGTGACCATCGGAGACAATACCGTGATCGGAGCCGGCAGCGTGGTCTCCCGCTCCATTCCCGCGAACGTGGTGGCGGTCGGGGTTCCCTGCCGTGTGATGCGCCCGATCACGGAGGCGGACAGGAACCGCTATCCGTTCTGGAACGGGCTTTGATCCGCTGAAAGACCAGTCGGAAAAACGAGGCGGAAACGGAAGAACAAACCCCCTAAAAAAATGCGGGGAGGATTTGACATTCGCGGGATTCCTGTGTATTATATTGAGATACAGGATAGAGAGCGGCGGGAAATGGTTTCCGCCGGAACGATGCGAGGGACAGAGCGGAAACTCTTCCCGGATGAACTTAAGGAAAGGATTGCTGGTATGGTAAATCGCATGATTTTGAATCAGACCTCCTACTTCGGAGCTGGTTCCGTCGCAAGCATTGTGGATGAGATCAAGGGTCGCGGTTTTGAGAAGGCTCTTGTGGTGACGGACAAGGATCTGATCCGTTTCCATGTGGCGGAGAAAGTGACCGGTCTGCTGGACAAGGCGGGACTGGCGTATGAGATTTTCAGCGATGTCAAGGCAAATCCGTCCGTCGGCATCATCAAGATGGGCGTGGAGGCGTTCAAGAAGGCCGGAGCGGACTATCTGATCGCGATCGGCGGAGGTTCCCCGACCGATACATCGAAGGCAATCGGCATCATCATCAACAATCCGGAATTTGCCGATGTCGTTTCCCTGGAAGGGGTGGCCGCCACGAAGAAGCCGTGTGTGCCGATCATCGCCATCCCGACGACCGCCGGAACGGCGGCGGAGGTCACCATCAACTATGTGATTACCGATGAAACGAAAAAGCGCAAATTTGTCTGTGTCGATCCGCATGACATTCCGGTCATTGCCGTCATCGACCCGGAAATGATGTCCTCGATGCCGAAGGGACTGACTGCCGCAACCGGAATGGATGCTCTGACCCATGCCATCGAAGGGTACATCACGAAAGGGGCGTGGGAACTGACCGATATGCTTCATCTGAAAGCCATCGAAGTGATCTCCCGCTCCCTGCGCGGGGCCGTGGAGAACACGAAGGACGGACGCGAAGGAATGGCGCTGGGACAGTATATCGCCGGAATGGGATTCTCCAACGTGGGACTCGGAATTGTCCATTCGATGGCGCACTCCCTGGGCGGATTCTACAATACGCCGCACGGAATTGCCAACGCGGTGCTGCTGCCGTATGTGATGGAGTACAATGCGCCGGCTACGGGAGACAAGTATCGGCAGATTGCCAAGGCCATGGGGGTGTCGGGTACGGACGGCATGTCGGTGGAAGAGGCGCGCAAGGCTGCGATTGACGCGGTCCGCAAGCTCTCCATGGATGTCGGAATCCCGCAGAAGATGCGCGAACTCAAGGATGTGAAGGAAGAGGATCTGCCCGCGCTGGCCGAGATGTCTTTCGCCGATGTCTGCACCGGAGGCAATCCGCGTGACACCAGCGTCGAAGACATTCTTGGAATCTACAAGAACGCGTTCTGATTCTTCCGTTTTCCGGAACAGAAAAATCTTGCGCGGGAATGGTTGCCGTGAGGAATCATTCCCGCGCTTTTTTTGTATGGAGAAAGGATCCGGAAGGGGAGAGATTTTTCCCGATCAGAGAAGAAGGGAGCGGCAGGCTGCCATTCCGAGCAGGACCGCCAGGATTCCCGAAACATTCTGCAGCACGACGTTGCCCGCGGCTTTCCAGTAGGCGCCGGCAAGGATCATGTGGGTGCTTTCGAGCGCGAAGGTGGAGAAGGTCGTGAAAGCCCCGAGAAACCCGATGAACAGAACCGGAAGATACGGCTCCAGCGAGAGAAAACGGTTTCGGAACAAAATGAACAGAAACCCCGCCAGAAACGATCCCAGCAGGTTCACGGTCAGCGTGGCGAACGGAAAGGAACCGGAAAGTCCCGCCAGCAGACGGGTCCCGGTGAAGCGGCAGAGGGTTCCCAGTGCTCCGGCAAGGAGCACCAGGAAAAGAAGTTTCAGAGAAAAGGGCATTTTACCGGACTTCCAGATAATAGAGACGGCTCGACGCATCCCGGGTGAGTCCGTCGAGAGTGAATCCCGCGTTCATGAGAGTGTCTCCGTGGAGAGCCGTTCCGGTGTCGGAAAAGACGTAGCATGCCCGTGGATCGAGTCCGCGGAGACGGATGCGCCGGACGCAGTCGTGTCCGCAGGGAACTCCGGTTTTCCGGACCGCCGTGACCAGCACCCGCTTGCGGTTCTGCGAGACCCAGCTCCAGACCGAGAGAGTGCCGGTGCCGAATCCTTCCGTCAGACGGTGAAAGGATCCTTCCCGAATGAGGTCGTTGTAGCGGTGATATTCTTTGACCTGGCGCTTGACCAGTTCCCGGTCCTCATCGGAGAGTCGGGTGAGATCCAGTTCGTATCCGAAGGTTCCCGCAAGGGCGACGGTTCCGCGCGTTTCAAAGGAGACGGTCCGGCCGGTCTGATGGTTCGGACAGACGGAAACATGAGCGCCCATGCTGGCGGAGGGATAAAACAGGGAGGTCCCCAGCTGAATGGAGACGCGTTCCAGAGCGTCGGTGTCGTCGCTGCACCAGATTTGCGGAGCGTAATAGAGCATTCCGGCGTCGAAGCGTCCGCCTCCGCCGGAGCAGCCTTCAATGAGCAGGTTCGGAAACTCTTTCAGCAGCCGTTCATGCAGGGCGTAGACGCCGAGGACATAGCGATGGGCAACCTCTTTCTGGCGCTCCGCAGGAAGAACGGCGGAATGAATTTCCGTCAGATTGCGGTTCATGTCCCATTTGATGTATTCAATATTGGCGGAATGAAGAATGCCGGCGATGGTTTCAAAAAGATAGTCGACTACTTCGGGACGGGACATATCCAGCACCATCTGGTCGCGTCCGATGGACTTGCGGAATCCGGGAATCGTGAG
Organism: uncultured Victivallales bacterium; assembly: GCA_944390735.1. Classification (GTDB taxonomy): domain Bacteria; phylum Verrucomicrobiota; class Lentisphaeria; order Victivallales; family UBA1829; genus UBA1829. Next base: position 10,407 of record CALXRL010000069.1, read on the forward strand.
CACCCAGTCGGGATGCTGCTGATACAGATTGCTTTTTTCGGAGATCATTTCCGGTTCGAACCAGAGCCCGAATTTCATATGGAGGTCGTTGATCCTGCGGACCAGCTCGCCGAGATCGCCGATTTTGTCGCGGTTGACGAACCAGTCGCCGAGCGAGGAGTGGTCGTCATCGCGTTTTCCGAACCAGCCGTCGTCGAGCACGAGCATTTCGATGCCGAGGGTTGCGGCGGTTTTGGCAATCTCATAAATTTTTCTGTCGTCGAAATCGAAATAGGTGGCCTCCCAGTTGTTGACCAGGATCGGGCGCTTGACATGTTTCCAGGGACTCCGGATCACATGTTCCATCAGGAAGCGGTGGCTCTGACGGGAGAGTCCGCCGAGTCCGTCGGGGGAGAAGAGAACGAGCGCTTCCGGCGTCTGGAACTGTTCGCCCGGAGCAAGGGTCCAGGAGAAGTTCTCCGGATTGATTCCGATCATGGCGCGGGCCGTTCCATATTGATCCGTTTCGATGTCCGCCGTATAGTTTCCGCTGTACATCAGGAGCATTCCGTAGGCGTCGCCGACGGATTCCGTGGCGGAGGGCGACGCGAGGACAAAGCCCGGATTGTACTGATGACCGGTCGAGCCGCGGGAGCTGCGGAAGCCCTGACGTCCCGGCGCCAGCGGGCGGCGGACGGCCTGACGTTCCCTGGCCCAGCGGCCCTGAAGATAGATCAGGTCATATTCCGAACTGTGGAAGTCAATCTGAGCGCTCATCAGACGTTCCACGACGAGGGGGGCGTCTGTTGTGTTTTCCACCCGGATGGAACGGGCAATCACGTCGGAATCCTCAAAAATGGAGTAGGAGAGGACGAAGTCCGCTCCGGAAAATCCATCGGTCATGGTGATTTCGAGCGTTTGCATTTCCGTATCCGGAGCGAAACTCGCCGGCAGACCGGGGAGCGGTTTCTTGCCCTGGAAGATGCTGTGACTCCGGTAGACCGACGATGTGACGGACGTTCCGCTGACCTTGCGCAGAGCCGCCGCCGTCATACGCTGATCGCCGCTGCCGAAGGTGGAGAATTCCAGCGGAACAAGATCCAGAGAGTCTTCCGCGCCCAGTCCTTCCGGATGCGAGGAGAAGGAGGCCTTCCCGTGACGGGTTCCGAGTTCCAGAACCGCGTCATCATCGGAGATGGCGGCTCCATAGTAGAGGTGGCGCAGTTCTCCGCTGGGACCGATCTGCATGAGATAGGTGGCTCCGGCGGTATCCAGTTTGAAGGAGCGGGTTTTCTCTGAAAATTTGATTTGCATATTGACCTGCTTGTTGATTCTGTCGTTGATCTCTGAAACATCCGGTTTCCGGAGGCCGCGGAACGGATGGAAGGAATGGCTGGAGCCGTTTCTCCGTCGTTGTCCGGAACCGATGTAATATATCACGGATTTCCGAAAAATGAATAGCGGAAAAAAGAAAAAAGCGCTTTTGACAAATTCCCCGGGAGGTGACGGGAAAATTCGGAATCTTCAGGGGCGGCCTGCCGATTCTTTTTTCTTTGCGCGATATTCGGAATATTTGTCGGCAAGGAGGAAGAGTCCGGCGAGAAGCGTTCCGGAGATCGAGTGCCAGACGCAGCTGACCGCCGAGGCAAGCGCGGCATCCGGCAGAGTCGGGAAATGGCGGGTGGAGAGATTGGTTGCCAGTCCCGCGTTCTGCATGCCGACCTCCAGGGCGATTGTCCGTTTTTTCGGTTTTGACATGCCGGTGCATTTGCCGACCGCGTAGCCGAGTGCATAGCCCAGGGAATTGTGCAGGAACACCGCGGCGAAAATCATGGCGCCCGAAGAGAAAAAGTGTTCCCCGTTATAGGAGATCACTCCGCCGACAATGCAGGCCAGGCCGATCACCGAGACTCCCGGCATTACGGAGCAGAGTTCCTGATACTGTTTTTTCTTCCCGCAGAAAAAGTTCGCGAATGCGCCCAGCGCCACCGGAATGATGGTCACGATCAGAATGGAGCGGAACATTCCCCAGGTGTCGACCTCGATGGAACTTCCGGAGAGCCAGAGCACCAGAAGCGGTGTCGCCACCGGCGCAAGCAGTGTTGAAGCGGTGGTCATGCCGACCGAGAATGCAACGTCCCCCTTGCACAGAAACGACATGATGTTGGACGACACTCCTCCCGGACAGCATCCCACCAGAATCAGTCCTGCCGCGATTCCGTTTGGCAGATTCATCAGTTTCACCAGCGAGTATGCCAGAAGCGGCATGATGGTGTACTGTGCGCAGGCTCCGATGAAGATGTCCAGCGGTCGTTTGGCCAGAATTCTGAAGTCTTCCGTGGTAAGGGTCATTCCCATGGTCAGCATGATGATTCCGAGAATTGCGGTCTGAACGTCGCCTTTTACCCAGAGAAACAGTTCCGGTTTCCAGAAGGTGAGAATGGCAACCAGAATGATGAATGCGGAAGTCTGGGTCGCCAGCAGACGGCTGATCGCTTGCAAAAATCTCATTTCAACATGCCTTTCCTGAAAAATAATAACATTCAATATACCATTTTTCCCCTCTTTTTTCAAGACGGTTCCGGAGACGGATCCTCAGAGCCTTTGCAGAAATCGCAAAGGCGTCAGAAGTTTAGGGAAAGAGAGGAGCGCGAGGGGAGAAGAACCGCTTTTCAAAGCGGTTTTCGTCCCTCGCATTTTTTATAGAAAGAAGAAGTTCCGTGCGTTGCACGGCCAGCGTCTCGCCGCTGGACCGCGACAAGGACAGAGTCCTTGACCCGAGAAAAATGCATTCGCATTTTTCCGTAAGGAAACGTTTTTCCCCATTCCAAGGTAATTCGAGACACGAAGTGAGAGCCTTTGCGTATTGTTGCAAAGGCGTCAGAAGTTTAGGGAAAGAGGGGAGCGCGAGGGGAGAAGAACCGCTTTTCAAAGCGGTTTTCGCCCCTCGCATTTTTTGAGAGTTCCGTGCGTTGCACGGCCAGCGTCTCGCCGCTGGACCGCGACAAGGACAAAGTCCTTGACCCGAGAAAAATGCATTCGCATTTTTCCGCAGATTTCTGTTGTTTCACTGAAGTCTGTTGCGAAAAATCCAAGGGGGAATGAGCTCGGATTATTTTCCGCTTCGGATGAAATCAATGACCTCGTCCGCATAACAGAAAGCAAGTCCCGTGACACTGTCGGCACAACCGTAATAGATGGCAATTCGTCCGGAGGGACCGTCACAGAGAGCGGCACATGGAAATGTGACGTTCGGGACATCTCCGACGCATTCATAAAGTTCCTGCGGCGAAAGCAGATAGGATCCTGTCCTTCCGATTACTTTCCACGGCTGATCAAGATCAAGCAGAGCCGCTCCGAAACTGTAATGATATCCGCTGCAGGAGGTCAGAACCCCGTGATAGAAGAGGAGCCATCCCTCGCTTGTTTCGATGGGTACAGGACCCGCGCCGATTTTCGTGCTCTGCCATCCGGTTGTGGGACTCATGACATGCCGATGGTATCCCCAGTGACGCAGATCGGGACTTTCACAGTAGTAGATGTCGCCGAACGGTGTGTGTCCGTTGTCGCTTGGCCGGTTCAGCATGGCGTATTTGCCGTTGATTCTGCGCGGAAACAGCACGCCGTTTCGATTGAAGGGCGGAAAGGCGTTGGGAAGCTGAACAACCGTCTGGAAGTCGAATGTGTATCCGATGCCGATGGTCGGACCGTTTTTACAGTTGCACCAGGTGATGTAGTAGCGGTCTTCGAGGAAACAGCAGCGGGGATCATATCCGAAGAGGAGTTCGCCCGCTTCAGGATCTTCTGGTCTGGTCCGGAAGGGTTCGGGATTGATCTTCCAGTGAATTCCGTCGGAACTGAACCCGAAGTGAAGACGGAGTTCACGACGACGGTTGTCGACGCGGAAGACTCCGGCGAATCCATCCTTGTAAGGAACGGCGGCGCTGTTGAAGATGCTGTTGGAGGTCGGGGTCCCGTGGCGTCCGATGATGGGATTGCCCGGATACCTCCAGACGATTTCCCTGGAGTTTTCCGGACGTTCCGCCCAGGGAAGATTGGAAAGAGCGGGTGCGATGATCTGCAAAGCCATTTTTTTCCTGTTTTTCTGATTAATTAAAATGAGAGAGAGTCCATGTCAGGGATCCGTTCCAGCTGTCTCCGGGCTTGAGCGTCAGATTTTTGGCGCTTTCCATTTCCAGATTATAGCAGCCGAGTCCGAACCAGAGACGCGGAGTACGGAATTTTTTCAGATCGAATGTCTGCTCCAGACGAACTTTCCTTGCGGAATCCTCCACTTTCCACCATCCTTCGGAGAAGGACTGCGTAGGCTTGCTGCCGAGTCCGTTCCAGAAGTTCATGGAGAGCACGTTTCCTCCGATTGGAAGACGCAGAACGTCGGTCCCGTGATCGCCGGATCCTCCCACCGTGTATTCCGGATGCAGATACCAGGAACAGACGACGGATTCCGTTCCTCCATTGACCATGGTCACGTCCAGTTTCAGGGTTCCTTTGCCGTCGAGCGTGAGGCGTTTGACAAGTTTCATTCCCGCCGGCGAGGTTGTCGTCATGCGGATTCCGTCGGGCAGAAGCTCCGCGTGAGCGGGGGCGCTCGGAGGAATCGCGTATTTTCCCGGTGCCCGGACGCGATCCCAGAGCGTGTAATAGAAGTTCACCCGATCCAGTCCGGCAAGATGGTCGTAGTCGATATGAACCTGGTTTCCGCCGATGGTCTTGTCGAGAATTTCCAGAATTCTGCCGCCGCGTGCCGGATCAACGGTGACTTCCATTCTGTCGTCGGAAAGGACAACGACCTCTTTGTCATATCCATCCATGCGTTTTTTCCCGACGTTGATTTTTCCGTTGTTTGTTCCATGAGTGCGGACGTAGATGATTTTTTCCGCGGAGTGCGAGGCATATTTTCCGTCATAGGAGAGCCGGAGACGATACCGGTCCAGAATCCGCTCCGTCGGAGTCAGGGAAAAGGTCAGCGTTTCGGTTTTTCCCGCTGGCACGGTGAGCTGCTTTTCCCGGATGCTTTTTCCAGCGCTGTTTTCCAGAACAGCATGCACCTGATAGGGCTCGTCAGAACGGTTCTGGAGAGTGAAGAGCACGTTTGCGCTCTTCTGTCCGGAGAGAATTTCAAACACGTTTCGGGCGGGCGTGACAAGGAGAGCGCTTTTCTCCTCTTTTTTCTGTTCGACTTTGGTGCTTTTCAGGAGTTCCACCGGTCCCGGCGCCTTGAGGTAGATGACGGAAGGTCCGTAAAGAGTCCGGAAGGTTCCGTCCGGTTTTGTCTGAATTGCGGAACGCTCCCCGCAGAGCTGGACGACCTCCACTTTTCCCGGTTTTGTTGTGCGGAAGAGTCCGCTGAAATCGCCGCGGCCGTCCCAGATGACCGCGGTGACGGCGCCGGTTTTGACATCCCGGTAGTTGTAGCCGTAGACGAGTTTTTCATCGGTTCCCTTCATCCTGGAGTCGAGCCGGGAGTTCCCAAGCTCTTCCCCGAGCGTGCAGAAGGCATAAAAGGAGGGCTTCTTCTGAAGATAATAGTCCACCATTCCGAAATGATGTTCGGTGTCATTCGGATTGGTTCCCGCATCCCAGAAGGAGTAGAGAAAGACCCGTTTGAATCCGAGAACGTTGTGAATGATGAGTCCTCTGGTCAGAAACTGCGCAATCTGTTCCCGCGAGATCGGGAATCCCAGCGGATTGGCAATCTGCCCATCCGTGTAACCGAATTCCGTGGAGATTTTGGGCTTGTTTTCATCGCCGTATTTCCGGAGCATGGCGTTGACCTTTTTCATGGCGTCGAACAGAAACTCCGGGGCTCCCTGCGGATAGCCGGGCAGGGCGGGATTGTTCTTTGGATTTCCTCCGTAGGTGTGCAGGTCGAGAACGTCGATGTATTTTTTCAGTCCGTGCTGATACATCTGATCCAGATACTGGAGCGCCTCGCCGCTGATGTTGACCGCCGGAGCGGCGACGACGATTTTCGGATTTTTTGCTTTTCCCGTCTGGTAGGCTTTGCGGATGCGTTCCGTCGCCTGTTCGGGCGTGCGTCCGGAGAGTTCGGGTTCATTTCCGCATCCCAGAGTCAGGACGCCGATTTTCGCGGCGATCTCCGGAATCACGCTTTCGGAGAGCATTCCGATTCCACGGTCGTAGAGCAGATCCGCGACATGCTTGTGGAGGCGCCACCAGCGGACCTGCCGGACCGGAGTGGTGCCGAGCAGTTCGATCGCCGCGTGATCCCACGCTTTCTGATGGCGGTGCGGGGAGCGGACCGCTTCGCCGTCGCCTCCGTAATAATAGTTGATTGCGAGCATGTCGCCGAAGGTCTCGCAGGCAAACGGTTTCGGCACGGTGTATTTCCGCATGACCAGCTTCGGATTTTCCCCTTCGCGATAGACTGCGCTGATGCCGAAGTAATAGACTTTGTCCGGTTCCAGCGGATAGAACACCTTGCGCGTGGTGCGGCGGGGAAATGTATCAAGAAGTTTCACACCGGGGGCGTCCACGCGGTCCGCCGGCTTGTCGGAGACGTAGAGCTTCCACGACTGGATGTCGCTGACATTCTCTGCCGATTCGCTCCAGTCGAGAATGACTCCGGCCTCCTGAATGCCCTTCATGGTGAAACGGATTTCCGGACGCTGATTCTCCGGACTCAGAAGACGGGCTTTTTCCCCGCTGATTTTCTTTCCGTACACGGCGACTTCACTGAGAATCTGCTGTTTGGCTCCGGGCCGTTTCCGAACCCGGAACTGGACATAGCGCGCGGCGGCCGGTTTCTCCAGACGGAAGACCGATTCAATTCCGCGTCCATCCGGAGAGCGGAGCTTGTCGCTGATGGCACAGGTTCCCGCGCTGATGAACTGTTTCCTGTCGTTGGAGAGCAGAATCTCGAAACTTCCCGTTCCGACCGCATCCTTCTGGATCGCCCAGACCGTGGCGGATTCGATCAGATAGACCCCTTTCAGGTCGATGATGAATGATGCCCACAGCCCTTTGGTTCCGCCCCATACGCCGAATGCCTGGCAGTCCCCTTCCGGCCCTCTCCGCGCATCCAGAAGCGCTCGGTTGGTTCCGGACGGTCTGCTTCCGGTCTCCACGATTCCCGGATCGCAGGCAAAGGGACCGGTTGTGATCCATTCGAGCTCCGCGCCGGTCTGAATCCGTTTCTGAGTGTTCGGAATGCAGTTGGAAACCCAGTTCGGGCGGTTGTTGTCGGTCAGCAGAGCGCTTTCCGCGTGAAGAAGCGCGCCCGCCGTGAACAGGATGGAAAACAGGGTTTTCTGAAGTCGCATGATGAAAAATCCTTTCTTCTTATTTCAATCCGCCGCGATATTTATAGTATACGGGCCGGTCCGTGTGGTAGTCGAAGCAGAGGGCCCAGGTGAAAAGCGGATACTGCAGAGAATTTGCGTGTCCGTCCAGGAACAGGACGTTTCCGGGGCCGTCATGCGTATTGATGACATTTCTCACGTTGCCGTTGTTGTAGTAAAACCATCCATTCGGATTGATTTCCGTAACGGCAATGACACTGCTGGGACTCGGAACTTCGCCGACTTTTCGCGGAACCGAATGAGGAATCCCGCCGCTGCCATCAATTACTTTGGCAAGTCCGTACCGTTCCCCGTTCTCATCGACACACGAGTTCGAATTGAGGGAATAGCCCCGCTGATACCACCAGAGAGGATACGTAAACTGGTCGTCTTTCAGAGCCGGACAGCCGAAAATCGTATTTTTCTGAGTATTGATATTCGCATAGAGTTTTCCGAGGAGATAGGCATAATTCGCCTGCCAGGAACTCGAGGAGCTTCCGCCCAGTCCGGCTGTTTTCGCGGGGACGATCATGTCAGAGTTGTCGTTGATGTAGAAGGTGATCATCTGTCCCTGCTGTTTCAGATTTCCGACGCAGTTCACCAGCAGCGCTTTCTGACGGGCCTTCGCCAGTGCCGGAAGAAGCATTCCTGCAAGAATCGCAATAATGGCTATCACGACCAGAAGTTCTATCAATGTGAAAATTCTGAACCGAGTTTTTCCCCCCGTTGACGGCATGGTTCTTTTTTCCGTTTTACGAACAGTTGTCATGGCTTTTCCCCTTGGATTGATCTTTTGTTAAGATTCTGTCCGGCTTGTGCCGTTGAATTACGGATGATGAGTTTTGTTTCCAGCGTCTCTCCCGGAAGCTCGGGGAGGGTGCCGGAAAGATGCAGATAAAGATAGTTCGCCGCCTTGTATCCGATCTCGTACAGCGGCTGCGCCACGGTGGTCAGCGGAGGATTCCGATAGGCGGAACCGGGCAGATCATCGAATCCGATGATGGAGATGTCCTCCGGAATTCTCCGTCCGTTTTCCCAGCAGGCCTTGTAAACGCCTTCCGCCATCGTGTCGTTCGAGGCGATGATCGCCGTGACATCCGGCGCCTGCCGGAACAGGTGGAGCGTCTGGAGATATCCCGCCTCCTGACCGTGCAGTGTGGGAATGTGTGCAATCACCAGTTTTTCATCCGGTTCGATTCCGTGGCGTTTCAGCGCATCGGTATAGGCTTTGAAGCGGTGCATATGGTTTTCATCCCCGGCCATGTTCATGGCGAGGAAGGCGATTCTGCGGTGTCCGAGCCCGATGAGGTGTTCCATGGCCGCGCTCTCCCCCATGTACGACTCGTTGTTTACGAAACCGATCCTTTCCGAACGGTACGGATAGTTCAGCATCATTACGGGAATCTGCGCTTTTTCCAGTTCCGCGATCTGGGGAACGTCTCCGGCAAAGAGGCAGACTCCGTCGCAGCGCCGCTCCCGGATCTGCTTCAGAAAGCTCCGCTGCCGGCTGCCGCTGTTCATGATGATCGAGAGATCCGCGCTTTCCGTTCCCGCAAAGGCCGACATTCCCGTAATCACTTCCGAGAGATACTCGTCCATCAGCGGTTTCTCCTGCGAAATGACCACTCCGATGTTGTAAACGCGTCTTGCTCCCTTGTTCGGCGAGAAGTTCAGTTCGTCGATGACCGCCAGAATCCGTTTCCGCAGTTCCTCGCTGACATCCGTCCGGTTGTTGACCACCCGCGACACCGTCGCCACGGAGACTCCCGCGCGTTCCGATACCAGGCGGATGTTGTTGGTTTTTGTCCGTCTCGGCATATCTCTTGATCCTTCCATACGTTTTCTTTATTACATTATATCGGAAAACCGGAAAAAGTCAATAGAGAAAAATAAAATTTTCGTAAATTTTATTTTGTTTTTACGAAAATAAAAGATTTCCGAATGGGTTCCGTGAGAAAAGGAAAGGGGATTTCCGTTCCAGACGGAAATCCCCGGGTGTCGGATTCCTTGCGCGGCGAACTTACTTTGCCACGATGTTGACAATGCGCTTCGGAACGCAGACGACTTTGATGATCTGTTTTCCTTCGAGAGCGGCTTTGATGGCCGGATCGGCAAACGCCAGTTCCTCCATTTTTTTCGGATCGGCGTCGGCGGGCATCATGACGCGTGCGCGGGGCCGTCCTTGAATCTGAATGAGGATCTCGACTTCGTGCTCGACCAGTTTCGACGGATCGTATTCGGGCCACGCGGCAAGCGAGACCGGAGCCTTGTTTCCGAGAATCTCCCACATCTCCTCGGCGATATGCGGGGCATACGGCGAGAGAAGTCTGACATAGGATTCCGCCGCTTCGCGGGGCATTTTGTCGAGCTTGGAGAACTCGTTCAGGAAGATCATCATCTGACTGATGGCGGTGTTGAAATTCAGCGTTTCGGTATCCTCCGTGACCTTTTTGATGGTGGCGTGGAGAAGTTTTTCCTGAGCGGGAGTCATCTTCGCATGGTCGTCGATTTCGGTCTGGACGATCATCTTCCAGGAGCGTTTGAGGAAGCGGAAGACGCCTTCGACCCCCTGGGTGCTCCACGGTTTGACCGCCTCAAGCGGGCCCATGAACATCTCATACAGGCGCATGGAATCGGCTCCGTAGTCGCGCACGACGTCGTCGGGATTGACGACGTTCTTCAGCGATTTCGACATCTTCGCCGGGAACTCAACCAGTTTCTCGCCCGTATCCTTGTGGACGGGACCGTTTTCCCCTTTGACCACCTTGTCCATCGGGACAAGCGCGCCGCGGGAATCCTTGTAGGACAGTCCGAGAATCATTCCCTGATTGACCAGCTTGTGGAAGGGCTCCGGCGTGGAGACCGCGCCGATGTCGTACAGCACCTTGTGCCAGAAGCGGGCGTAGAGCAGATGCAGCACCGCGTGTTCCGCTCCGCCGACATAAAGATCGACCGGCATCCAGTATTTCTCCTTTTCCGGATCGACAAACTGCTTGTCGTTGTGCGGATCAATATAGCGCAGGTAATACCAGCAGGAGCCCGCCCACTGCGGCATGGTGTTGGTTTCGCGCCGTCCCTTCATGCCGGTGACCGGATCGGTGTATTCAAGCCACTCCTCCGCTTTCGCGAGCGGGGATTCGCCGGTTCCGGCGGGTTTGAAGTCGTCCAGCGGGGGCAGGGTGACCGGAAGATCCTTCTCGTCGACAAGACGGATGGAACCGTCTTCCATGTGAATGACCGGGAAAGGTTCTCCCCAGTAGCGCTGACGGCTGAAGAGCCAGTCGCGGAGTTTGTAGTTGACCGTCCGTTTTCCCGCTCCGCGCTCCGAGAGCCAGGCGATGGTGGCGGCCTTCGCCTCCTTGACGTGCATTCCGTTCAGCACGAGTCCCTCGTTGTTGGCGGAGTTGAAACTGACGCCGTCGCCGGTCCAGCAGACTTTTCCGGCGAGAATGTCGTTCCGGTCCAGTTTTGCCGCCGCCGCGTCCGCTTCGCCCGGTTCGATGATGCACTTGATCGGAAGATGGAACTTGACGGCGAAATCGAAGTCGCGCGTGTCGTGCGCCGGAACCGCCATGATCGCGCCCGTGCCGTAGGAGGAGAGAACATAGTCGGAAATCCAGATCGGAAGTTTCTCCCCGTTGACCGGGTTGACCGCATAGGCCCCGGTGAAGGCGCCGGTTTTGTCCTTGTTCAGATCGGTCCGCTCCAGATCGCTTTTGAGCGCGGCGTTCCGCTGATATTCCTCGACGGCGGAACGCTGCTCCGGCGTCGTGATGGCGTTGACCAGTTCATGCTCCGGCGAGAGCACCAGATAGGTGGCGCCGAACAGCGTGTCCGGACGCGTGGTGAACACGGTGACGGTCCTGTCCGTTCCGTCGATCCGGAAGAGGACCTCCGCTCCTTCGGATTTTCCGATCCAGTTGCGCTGCATTTCTTTGATTCCCTCGGGCCAGTCGAGCTGGTCGAGATCGGCGAGAAGGCGTTCGGCGTAATCGGTGATTTTGAGCATCCACTGGCGCATCGGCTTGCGGATGACCGGATGATTGCCGCGCTCGCTTCTGCCGTCGATGACCTCTTCGTTGGCAAGCACGGTTCCCAGGGCGGGACACCAGTTCACGGGAACCTCATCCACATAGGCGAGACCTTTTTTGAAGAGCTGAAGGAAGATCCACTGGGTCCAGCGGTAGTACTTGGGATCGGTGGTGTTGATCTCCCTGTCCCAGTCGTAACTGAAGCCGAGGGACTTGATCTGGCGCTTGAACGTCTCAATGTTCTTCTTCGTGGTGATGGAGGGATGGGTTCCGGTTTCGACGGCATATTGCTCGGCGGGCAGACCGAAGGCATCCCAGCCCATCGGATGAAGAACATTGAAGCCGCGCATGCGTTTGTAGCGGCTGTAAATATCCGTGGCGGTGTAGCCCTCGGGATGACCGACATGCAGTCCGGCTCCGCTGGGATAGGGGAACATGTCAAGAACATAGAGTTTCTTCTTGTCGCTGACATCTTCGGCTTTGAAGGTTTTGTTCTCTTCCCAGTATTTCTGCCATTTCTTTTCGATGGCGGGGAAATCGTATTCTCTGTTTTCCATAAGTGATGATCCTTGAAGGGGTTATTTTTGTTTGATCTCGTTCAGGCGTGTGGCGAGTTTGACGATGATGCTTTTGTATCCCTGGAGCGCATTGGCGTATGCGAGCTTCTCCGCGAGCGTGAGAAGCGCATAGAGAACGGCGCAGAAACAGAGCGCCTTCCAGCTCTGAGCCGCAATGCCGATTCCCAGGAACAGAAGACAGAACAGCAGCGAGACCGCAATGGCGGATTCCCGGTAGCGCCGGAGCACCCGGAAGTCGCCGCTGCGCCCGAGAATTTTCTTTTCCTGTTCCGTAAACTGAATTCTGTCCATACGTGCAGCCGCTTATTTTGCGTAGTCTTTTTCGCGCAGATCGAAGACCCGTCTGGCTTTTCCCTCGTCCGCGGGAAGCGAGTTCGGCGCCACCAGTTCGACCCGCGGATTAACTCCGAGTTCGGTTTTGAGCTCGTCGATGACCTTTTTGCGGATGTTGTCCATTCCCTCCAGCGAGCCGTTGAAGTAGTTGGGATTCACCTCCACTTTGACATGGATGCGGTCCAGCAGATTCTCCTTTGAAATCTCAATGATGTAGTGGGCTCCGATCTCGGGGACCGTCATCACCGCCTTTTCAATCTGCTGCGGGAAGATGTTGACTCCGTTGATGATGAGCATGTCGTCGGAACGGCCCTTCATGCGGGCGATTCTCCGATGGGTTCTGCCGCAGGGACAGGGCTCCGGAAGGATGCGCGTCAGGTCGTGAGTGCGGTAGCGGATCAGTGGCATGGCTTCGCGCTGAAGCGAGGTCAGGACCAGTTCTCCTTCCTCGCCTTCCGGCAGAACCTCTCCGGTTTCCGGATCAATGATTTCCATAAGGTACTGATCCTCCCAGAGATGGAGTCCGTCATTTCGTTCGCGGCACTCGAAGGCAAGTCCGGGTCCGCACATTTCGGAGAGTCCGTAGGAGTTGAAGACTTCCACGCCGAACGCTTCCTCAATCTGATGCCGGAACGCATTGGAATACGGTTCCGCGCCGGCGAAGAAAATCCGCAGTTTCAGATCCTTCTTCGGATCAAGGCCGCATTCGGGGAAAAAGCTCAGCAGACGCATCGAGTAGCTCGGAAGGATGTGGCAGACGGTCGTTCCGAAAGTCTTCATGAACCAGATCTGGCGCTTGGAGTTGCCCGCCGCACTCGGAATCACAAGCGCGCCGAGCCGCTCCATGCCGTAGTGGAATCCGAGTCCGCCGGTGAAGAGGCCATAGCCCATGATGTTCTGGAACACATCGGTCGGACGGGCGCCGGCCATGAAGGCGGAACGCGCGGTCATGTTTGTCCAGAGATCCAGATCGTGCTGCGTGTGAAACACCACCGTCGGCGTGCCGGTGGTGCCGGAGGAGGAGTGAAGACGCACAATGTCCTTCATCGGCGCGGCGACGAATCCGTAGGGGAAGTGGTCGCGGAGCGTCTGCTTTTCGATGAGCGGAAGGCGTTCGATATCCTTCAGAGTCTTGATGGAGTCGATGACCTTCTCCGTCAGGATCGGCGCGTAGAACGGCGACTTCGCCGCCTGTTTGAGTGTTTTCTTGAGACATCCGAGCTGGAAGGCTTCCAGATCCTTCCGATTCATGAGCTCGATGTCCTTCTGCCAGAATTCCGTTTCCATGATTAGCACCTTTTCACTATAGATAATTACGATTTTTTAACAGACCGGATTGTCAGGAAGAACCCGAGCGCCATGCTCAGGAACGCCCCCATCAGCACGCGGTACTCCGCCGGAAGCAGAAACGTGACCGTATGCGCGGGAAGCCAGAAGCAGACAATCGTTTTCGGAATGAAGGAGCCCCACGCATGCTTGTCGATCAGCCCGAGAAACTCGGTGCCCCCGACCAGTCTGCGTTTGGCAAACACCACGTTGAACCACTCATGCCCGAGCATCATCGGATACGCGAAGATCAGGTTCATCCAGAACGAGGTCGAGATGGCGAAGATCAGCTTGTTTCCCAGCTCTCCCATATCCTTTCCGCCGAACCAGAGCGGAGTTCCCATAACGCTTGCGACTCCGCCCGCAAACAGCGCAAAGGCAATCGTCATAATCATGCCGAAGACGCCCCAGGTAATCACGCGGAGGAAAAAAAGATCCGTATGCCAGAATCCCGTTTTGATTCTGGTTTTGACCATCTCTCCGAACATCGCCAGAAGAGCGAATTTCAGAAAACCCATCAGATAGGGAGCCGCTTTGGTCACATTTCCGAACTGGTCGAGTCCCTTCAGGGTGAATCCGGTCCATTCAAACGCCCCATGGAAAATGCCGCTGTTCCGGGAGAGTCCCGCCAGAGGGGTGTGATTGACCGGAAAAAAAACGACAAGCAGTGCCAGAAGAACCAGAAATGCAATTCCGAAATAATCCGATTTTTTCATGCTTTCTCTCTTTTGTTGAGGGATTTCCGTCATGCCAGTCCGAGTTCCAGAATGCGGTCTTTGGCTTCAGGATACTGTTTGATGAGCTCATCGGCGGAGCCTTCGACGTAATCCTGATATTCGAATCCGGGACAGACCACTGCTCCGAAGAGTCCCCAGCTCTGTTCGGACCGGTCCAGGAGAACCGTGCTCTGCCACGTCCACGCGGGCACCAGACTCTGGGGAAACTCGCCGCCGAGGACATCGGGCCCCACGATCCGTTCCTCGAAGGTTCCGTCGGGGAGCAGAAGCAGCTGAACGGCGGGCGATCCGGCATGATACATCCAGATCTCATCGGATTTCACCATGTGCCAGCGGGAGACTTCGTTGCCGCGCAGCAGGTAGAAGATGCTGGTTGCGGCGCGGCGCTGTTTGGTTGCATGCGTTCGGACGACGGAACGGAAGAGCTCGCGGAACATGCCGCCTTCGACATGTTTCTCCAGACCGAGCGCCTGGGCAATTTCATCTGCGGATGGTTTCATATCGTTTCCGTAAAAAAACGCCGGGGCGGTCCCCGGCGCCGTAGCAGTTTGAATCCGTGGTTAGTTTCTGAGTTTGACGGCGACGAAATCATCGCGACGGTTTTTGGCGCGTCCGGCTTCCTCCGTATTGGGCGCGGCGGGACGCTCCTCGCCGTAGCTGATGGTGCGGATGCGGGAATCGGCAATGCCCTTGTTGAGCAGATATTCCTTGGCGGAGAGGGCACGACGTTCGCCGAGGGCGCGGTTGTATTCATCGGATCCGCGATCGTCGCAGTTGCCTTCGATGACGACGCCGGTTCCGGCATTGCTGAGGAGGTAAGCGGCGATTTCATCCAGCTTCGGAGCTTCCGAGGCGCCGATGATGGAGCGGTCGAAACTGAAGTAGACGGTCGGGAGATTGACTCCCGGGATCGGGGTTCCGAAATCGGCATAGGGGTTCAACGCATCGGCGAGGGCGTTGTTGGACCACTCTCCGGGGCCGTTTCCATTTCCGGCTCCGATGGTGTTGACATCGCCCGCACCGCCTTTCAAGGCATCGGAATCGACCGCGGTCTGTCCGTCCTTATCCTTTTTGATCCGGAACATTTCCTCGTTTTCGTTGCTGGTGTCGAAGATGCCGCAGCCCGTGACCGCGAAGGTGAGAGCCATTGCGGCGATTCCGTTGACGAACATTTTTTTCAATGCCATGGTAAACTCCTCTTTGTTAGTTTTCGCATACCATGACAATTTAGCGATAATTTTTGATTTTTCAATTTTTTTCTGTCGGCCAAACGCTAAAACGGCAATTTTTTTTACTTTTTTTCCAAAAACATTTCGTTTTCCGCTTTTCAAACGCGCAATCTGCCGCTAAATTACGACATGATGGTCAATTCAACCAAAGGATGAGGAAGTTATCATGTCAGAATCACTGGAAAAAATGGACCCGAAACAGATCGACTGGTCCTCGCTGGGCTTTGCCTACATGCCGACAAACTCTTACGTGAGATCCACCTGGAAGGACGGCAAATGGTCGTCGCCCGTACTCATCAAGGAGCCGTACATCACGATGTCCATTGCAGCGACCTGTCTGCACTACGGTCAGGCGGCATTTGAAGGACTCAAGTGCTTCCGTCAGAAGGATGGAAAAGTCAGATGTCTCCGTCCCGAGGAAAACGTCAAGCGTATGAATCTGGCGGCGGACTACATGCTGGCGCCTCAGATTCCGATGGATCTCTATTTGGAAGCCATCCAGATGGTCGTCAAGGACAATATTGATTATGTTCCGCCGTATGGAGTCGGAGGGGCTCTTTACATCCGTCCGCTTCTGATCGGAACGGGCGCCCAGATCGGAGTCGCGCCCAGCAAGATGTACGATTTTCTGATTCTCGTGACGCCGGTCGGAGCGTACTACAAAGGCGGCATCACGCCGGTGGAAGCGCTTGTCATCGACGATTACGACCGTGCGGCACCCAAGGGAACGGGACATGTCAAATTTGCCGGCAATTATGCCGCCAGCCTCAAACCGAGCAAGGTCGCCAAAATGCGCGGCTATCCGATCACGCTGTTCTTCGATCCGAAGGAGCATGAATTCATCGACGAGTTCGGAACCAGCAACTTCTTTGCCATCACCAGGGAAGGTCATTATGTGACACCGGTTTCGCGTTCGATTCTCCACAGCATCACGAATATGTCGCTTCAGCAGATTGCGGCGGATTTGGGAATTGAAGTTGAACTTCGCAAGATCCACAAGGCGGAGCTGGCGGACTTCACGGAGGTCGGCGCCTGCGGAACCGCGGTGGTGATTACTCCGATTTCCAAGATCGTCATGGGGGATACCGAATTCAAGTATGGCGAAACCTGCGGGCCCGTTCTCCATAAACTGTATGACCATATGACCGGCATTCAGCACGGAGATATTCCCGATATTCACAACTGGATGATGGAAATCAAATAATTCCCATTTCAAACAAATTCAACGGACAACAGGGAAACGCGGAATGGAAAAGATCTGTTCCGCGTTTTTTCTGACAAGGGAGCGGAGCGATGAGTGAAACTTTTGATGTGGCTGTGATCGGCGCGGGATGCGCGGGACTTTGTGCGGCGATTCAGGCGGGGCGCGCCGGAGCGGAAACGGTTCTGATCGAAAAGAATGGGATCTGCGGGGGAACGCTGACCATGTGCGGGATCAATTATCCCGGTATTTTCAATGCGTGGGGAAAGCAGGTGATCGGAGGGATCGGCTGGGAGCTGGTCCGGAAGACACTGGAAGAGACGGGAGCGGAGATTCCGAATTTTTCAAAAGAGGAGATGACGTGTCACTGGCAGCATCAGATCCGGACGAATCCGGTCGTGTTTGCCGCGTTGGCGGATCAGGCGCTTCTGGATGCGGGAGTTTCCATCCGTTTTCACACCATGCCCGGCGGGATTGTCCGGGACGGGGGATTGTGGAAACTGACGCTTTGCGGCAAGGATGGGTTGTATGATCTGTTTGCCAGAGTGGTGATTGACTGTTCCGGAGATGCCAATGCCGTGAAGATGGCCGGATATGCGGTGAATCAGCCGGAGTCGTGTCAGCCCGGGACGCTGAGTGTCTATGCCATTGGCTATGAGGAGGATCAACTGGATTTTCCCGCGTTGGAGAGTGCATTCAACGAGGCGGTGAAGAAAGGGGAGGTGCTGCCGGAAGACATGGGATGGGCGAAGGGATTCAATCGCGGATTTTTCCATGGGCACGGGGGCAACAGCAATCACATCTGCGGGATCAATGCGGCGGACAGTGCGGGGCGGACGAGGATGGAGATTGCGGGACGGGAATCGATTCTGCGAATTTATCGTTTCCTTCATCGTCAGCCGGGGTTGGAGAATCTTGAGTTCCGTTTCGGGTCCGGGGAATGCGGGGTTCGGGAGACGCGGACCATCGTTGGAGAGAAGACCGTTACGGTGGAAGATTATGTTTCCGGCCGGGTATATGATGATGCCATCTGCTACGGATTTTATCCGGTGGATCTGCATGATGAGAAGCTTGGTCTTGACAAGCGTGATCTTGCGCCGGGAGTTGTTCCGACGGTTCCGCTGGGGGCCTTGATTCCGCGAAAGAGTGAAGGGTTTCTTGCCGCGGGACGGATTTTATCCAGTGATCGTCTGGCGAATTCCGCGTTGCGGGTGCAGGCTCCCTGCATGGCAATGGGGCAGGCGGCCGGAGCGGCGGGGGCGCTGAGTGCGGAAACGGGACGAAATCCGATTGATCTTCCGATTGACGATGTTCGGAATCTTCTTCTGAAACATGGGGCGATTTTGCCTTGACACGTTGAGAGCCAACGGCGGAGCCGCATTCATGGTGCAGGACTGTGCCCTGCTTCGGTCCAGCTGAATAAGCTGGCCGCCGGAGGCAGAGGAACGGCGAAGCCGCATCCATGGTGCAGGTCCGTGACCTGCTTCGGTCCAGCTGAACAAGCTGGCCGCCGGAGGCAGAGGAAAGGCGGAGCCGCATCCATGGTGCAGGTCCGTGACGAGCGTCGGTCCAGCTGAACAAGCTGGCCGCCGGAGGCAGAGGATGTGCGAAGCCGCATCCATGGTGCAGGTCTGTGACGAGCTTCGGTCCAGCTGAACAAGCAGGCCGCCGGAGGCAAGGCGCAGCAACGGAAGCAAACTATCTGAAAACAGGAACTTGCGGAAAAAAAGCATCCATAAAACCTCCATATTTTATTTGAAAACCCGGCTGGCTGGCCGTATGTTAAAGGAAAAGAAACGGAGAGATTATGACTTGTTTTTCGACTGTATTCCGGCGCTTGCTTTTGAATCATTGGGGAATTCTGCTGTTTGCGTTGTTTCTCCTGCTTCTTCTTATCGGATTGAAAATGACGACGCCTCTGACATTTCTCCTTCTTTTTCTGATTTCCGCATTTGTATTTGCTTCGGTGACATTTCCTGTAAAGACGAGGCGTCTGTGGCTGATTCCGATGTTTCTTCTTCTGCCGCTGATCTGTATTCCGGGAGAACTTGCGGTGATTTCCTGCGTTCCGGAATGGAGCCGGACGGTTCTGGAATGGCTGATTCCGCTGAATTCCTCTCTAGTTTCTCCGTTTCCATCCTGGAATGCTTTGCTGACGATCTGGATTGGCAGCGCATGGGCGGTCTGGCTTCTCTGGGTGCTTTACATTTGCTGGCGGGGAACAACTCCGCGGCATTCAACCATCCGTTTTTTCAACATTCTTCTGATATCGCTGGTTTTGTGGTGTTTCGCCCTCGGATTCCAGACGATTCGGGCGAGCAACTCCGCCGGAAGCGCCCGGCAATTCGTCGAGCAGAACTATTCTCCGCGAACAACCCGCGACGGCCGGGATCTATCCAGTCTGATCCGGGAAAGCGCGACTCTCAAGGAGAAGATGCTCCGGAAATATCCGAAGTTCGCTCCTCCCTGCTGCGGAGTCTATCCCTGGACAACGCGGAACCGCAACGCCTCTCCTTCCGAGATCCGCGAAAGAGAGAAAATCATTCGCGCAACGCTCGCCAGCTGGAATGCTCCGGAAGTGCGGCGCTTTTTTGATTCACTGGACCGCTATGCGTCTCAGCGTCCGTTTCAGGGACATTGTATGATCGTCAACAATGACTTCTTTTCTCTTCTGAATTCCCTTCGTTCGTTTGCCCGATATCAGCGCGGACGAGCGGAAGTCGCTCTGCATCAGGGGCGAACAAAGGAGATTCTTCCGCCGCTTGAGTCGATCACCGCATTCGATGAAGCGCTTCAGGAAGATGTGACTTCGATTTCCCAGTTGGTTCGCTGTGCCATTTTTTTCATTCAGGTTGATGGCGTCATTCAGCTTGGTCCGACCGCTCCCGATTATGCCGGAGTCTATCGGCGGATGCTGGAAACGGTTCAGAAATGGCGGGTCTCCGCTCCGGTGGAACTGGAACTCCTCCTATCCGGGCTTCAGAACCGCATTTCCCGCATCAATCGGATGCCGGAACATTTCCAGTTTCTGGATTTCGGTTTTCCCTTTCCCGCGGCTCTTCTGCTTCGTCCGCTGGAACTGACCGTCCGGACGACTCTTGTAAAACATGCCGTAGCCGCGCGAAAGCTGATCCCTCTTCTGGATTCGGTACAGCGCTTCCCGCTGGAAAACGGATGGATTCCGTTTCTCCGTCATCTGGAAGACAACACTCTCCCCGAAATCGACTGGGATGCGCTGAATCAGACAAAGGATCCGGAGCTTTCCTTTGTGAATCCGGATTCTCAGAAAGTACAGATGATCCGCAACTATGCAAAATTCCTCTGTGGAAAAAATCTTGCGGAGACGGGGATTGCTCTGAAACTTTACAAGTGTCTGCATGGAGCGTATCCGGAAACGACGCATGCCCTCCTTCCGGAAATTCTGAAAACGCTTCCACGGGACCCCTATACCGGAAAGCCGTTTGTCTATCGCCTCGAAAACGGGGAATTTTCCCTGATTTCCGGAGATCCGCTCATCCGTCTTCATTCCATAGCGGAGTATTGACTCTGCTCCGAGCCGCGAGGTTTCCCTCCGGGGGATTATTAGCGGTTCCATTCGGAATGTCTGGAGGGGGGATAGAGCGCATATTTTTTGAAAAGACGGGAGAAATGGAACGGATTTTCAAAGTGGAGATAGTCGCTGATCTCCTTGACCTTCATCTCCGGATGAATGCTCATAATTTGCCTTGCGCGGTCGATCTTGAACTTCATGAACGCCTTGACCGGAGCAAGCCCGAAGAGTTTGTTGCAGACCCGATTCAGGGAACTTCGACTCATCCCGGTTTCGATGCAGAGAGTCTCCAGAGAGGGCATTTTCGTCAGATTCCGCTCAAAAACCCGGAGAATCTGCGAGACAATGTTCCGGTTCATGGCCAGACGAATAAAATCCGCATACAGATTCTCCTGCGGAAACATCGGAATACATTTCCAGAACAGCGCCTGAAAAAGGGAATTCTGGATATGACAGCTCTCCGGTCCGACCTGACGGTGCGCCTCCTGCCAGATCAGCTGGATGATCGTTTCCACAAACGGACGCTCCGGCAGTGCGGCAACCTGCTGGCGACAAGGTAAATCCGGCGCAAACAACGTCGTCAGCTGCTCGTTGGAACTCTGCTTCCGAATGAGAAAATGAAATGTCTGATACGGCGATTCCCGGTCAAACAGATCCTGATGGCGCTGGTGCGCCTGAATAATGACAAATTCGCCCGGACGCACCGTAATCGCTTCCTCATTGATGAGACATTTATACTCATTTTTCATCGGAAGAATCATCTCGTAATCCGTCGATGCATGAACATGATACGGCGCGTTGCGGATCGGAAACACCTGCTGAATATTGATGAAAAACGGCTGATACTGCTCCAGCGGCGAATGCTCCTTCCGATAGGAATCGGAAATTTCCATTTGAACATAATCGTAGATGCCCGGCATTTTTCTGGCCTCTCCCTTTTTCCCGCACAGAAAGAATCTCCCCCCTGATAGTTTACCGCCGATCCCGGAAAGAATCAATCCGGAAATCCTTTTTTTTGGGAAAATCAGATATGTTTTGAACTTTTCATCCATTTTTTTTTCCGTTTTTCCGTGTATAATTATCAAGATGTCACAGGAAAGGATTTTTTATGCAGTACACCACCCCTTCTTTTTTGAAACGATATGAGGGAAATCCCGTGCTATCGGCAAAGGATATCCCGTATGACGCATCCTTGATCTTCAACGCAGGCGTTACCCGCTATCAGGGAAAATATGTGATGGCTTTCCGGAACGACTACGGATCCACAGAACAGGACTGGCGAAATTATTTCAGCGGCAAACCGGGAGGAAAAAATACTTTCAAGACCTCCATCGGCATCGCTTTCAGCGACGACGGCATCCACTGGACCCCGGGCCCGAAACCCGTATTCACCCTGGAAGACGATGACATCATCCGGGCTTATGACCCCCGCTTGACCGCCATCGACGGACGCATCGTCATGTGCTTCGCCGTCGATACCCGTCACGGCCTCCGCGGCGGAATCGCCGTCACAGAGGATTTCGAGAAATTCGAAATCATGTCCCTCTCTTCCCCGGATAACCGGAACATGGTCCTCTTCCCCGAAAAAATCGGAGGAAAATATGTCCGCCTGGAACGCCCGCTCCCCATCTACAGCCGCGGCGGCGGAGAACATTTCGATATCTGGTATTCCGATTCCCCGGACCTTCGTTACTGGGGCGGAAACCACCTTCTCCTCGGTGCGGAACAGGTCCCCTTCGCCAACGCTAAAATCGGTCCCGCTGCACCCCCGGTCAAAACCCCGAAAGGATGGCTGACCACCTTCCACGCCGTCGCTATCGTCCCTCAGGAACTCCCCTCCTGGCACCCCGACTGGCATAAAATCTACAGCGCAGGAATCATGCTCCTCGATCTCGATAATCCGACTAAAATCATTGGAATGGGGAAAACTCCTCTCATCTGGCCCGAAACTCCATACGAAAAAATCGGCTTCCGCGGCAGCGTCATCTTCCCCGGCGGCATGATCCTCGAAGATTCCGGCGAAGTGAAAATCTATTACGGAGCCGCAGATACCGTCGAATGTCTCGCCTCCGCCGATCTCAACGATCTCCTCGCCTTCTGTGAGCCTGTTTGATTCCGGAGACCAACTCTCGTTTCCCTGTTTCGGAAAACGTGTCACTGCTTTCTCGTTCTCCCGGACTTCGGAGGGGACGAGTCGGAGACTTTTCAATCTTCGGTATCCTGCTTCGGGGGTTTTGGGTTGGTGGCTTCTCGCCCCCAACACCCCTCGGCAGGACCGAAGGCCCTGCACCCGTCGCAAAAATTGAATTTTTGCTCCTATGAGTGTTTCGACACCTGTCGACCAGGGGGCCAACCGAAGGTTTTCCCCCTGGACCCCCTCATCCTTTTCGGCGTATCCACGTCTAGGAGGAAAAACAAAGCGGGATCGTCTGCGAACGTCTCTTAGTCGGCGGGAAACGGCTGCATCGGGAAAAAAGGAGCAGGGAGTGCAGAGGGCGAACCATTCGGTTTGCCCTTTGCCCGGCAAGTGCCGGAAAAAAACGGGAAGCCGAAATTTCAAATTTCGGCGATGGGTGCAGGGCCCATGGTCCTGCCGAGGGGTGTTGGGGGCGAGAAGCCACCAACCCAAAACCCCCGAAGCAGGAAAGCGGAGTGAGAAACCTTTGATTCATTTTTCGAAGGCGGATGTATTTTCCATGTTATCGTGTCTTGTATTTTGTTTTCAAGAGGATACAGTAAAAAAAAGGACGCAGTGGAAGCGGTCCGAAAGAGCAAGAGAAACCATTCAGGAGAGATGTTATGATTTCAGAGATAACGATTGTTCCCCGAGGGAAGGGGAGGGGGGGGAAGGATGCGTCGTCGGAGCTTCATACGATAGAGGAGGCGCTGAGAGAGCTTCGGGTCATGAAGAACCGTGGCGAGGTACGTTTTCCTGTGACGGTCTGGTGCAGGGGGGGGACCTATCCGGTAGAGGATCCGATTCTGATTAAGCCGGAAGATTCCATGCCGGTGACGTTCAAGGCGATGCCCGGGGAAGAGCCGGTTTTTGACGGCGGTTATCATCTGAGCAATTGGAAGAGGACGAAATTGAATGGGAAAGAGGTTCTGTATGCCGCGGTTCCCGATTCGGTTATTCAGGATGGAGCCATCCATCAGTTTCATGTGAACGGGAAGCGGAAGAAGCGAGCCGCGTGGCCGAAGCTTCCCGAAGTTCTGACGCCGGCCGGGCCTGGGATTGAATTTCAGGATGTATTGTTCAATCCATCGAATTGTTTTTATGTGAAGAAAGGGGATTTCAATCCGAAGTGGTACAATCCGCAGGGGATTGAGGCTCAGCTGTATCAGCTCTGGACGGAATCCCATCTTCCTCTGGAGTCCTTTGATCCGAAGAGCGGGCTTGTGAAATTCCGTTATTACATTCGTTGTGAAGTGAATGTCAAGAGCACCCGGTACACCTGGCAGAATGTCCGCGAAGCATTGACGGAGCCGGGAGAGTTCTATTTTGACAATCTCCGAAAATGGATCTATTATCTGCCGGAGGAGGGGGAGAATGAGAAGAATATCGACGCAGTGATTCCCCGGACCGGTGTGATTCTGATGCTTGCCGGGAATGCCGCGGAGAAGGAGTTTGTTCAAGGCATTCGTTTTGATGGTCTGACCTTCCGTCATGCGGGTGCTGGGATTCCCAAAGGGGGGCTCTGGTACGACACTCCGGCTTCTCGCGGGATTCCACCATGCCGCAACTATTATGCGGGAACGGATACCGGGGAGAAAGTGTTCGGCGGGTGCGGTCAGGCATCGGCGAATGTTCCGGGTGTGATTCTTGTGACCGGAGCAAAGGACTGTGCGTTTGAAAACTGCAGAATAGAGCGTTCGAACTGGTATGGCGTGTGCATTGCGGCCGGTTCCTCCTCGATCGAGTTGTCCTATAATGAGCTGTCGGATCTCGGGGGAGGGGGAGTGATTGTTTCCGGCAGTTCGGCTGTCCAGCAGGAACCGGAACAGACGGTGCATCATATTTCCGTGACGGACAATCATATTCACGACTGCGGCGCCTATTTTCTGAGTGCGGTCGGGATTCTGCTGGGACATGCCCGAAACTGTCTGGTGGAGCACAATCATGTGCACGATCTTTATTATACGGCGATTTCCTGCGGCTGGGTGTGGGGTTACGGGGAGACGGCTTCGCGGGAGAACCGGATCGGGTTCAATTTGCTCCATGACATCGGCAAGGAGATGCTCTGTGACATGGGCGGAATCTACACGCTTGGAATCCAGCCCGGAACTCGGATTTACAACAATTTGATTTTCAATGTCCGGTGTCGTTTCTACGGCGGCTGGGGCATTTACACCGATGAGGGATCCTCGCACATCGTGATTGAAAACAATATTTGCTACGATTGTTCCCGGGAGAGTTTCCATCAGCATTACGGGCGCGAGAACATTGTCCGGCACAATATCGCCGCGTATGGGGAACAGAACGGAATTGCGATTACCTCGGGCCACAATCGGAAGACGGGGTATGAGTCGCCGGGGGAAAACTATACGGTCAACTACAACTTCTACACCAATGTGATTCTGGTCGACGGAACCCCGTTTTACCGAACCTGTTTTCACGAAGCCGTTGAATCCGATCAGTTCTTTACCGATCTGAACTTCCTCTGGGATGTTTCCAAACGGAAAAAACGGATTCCTTTTGCCACCGGGGATCACGATTGGAAACTCTCCAGAAATGAGTGGCTTGCCATGGGACACGACACGCATTCCGAATTCGTGGATCCGGGATTTGTGAATCCGGAAAAACGGGATTTCCATTTGAAAGCCGATTCCGTTCTTTGGAAATCCGGCTTTCCGGATCCGGCAATCACAATAGAAAACGCCGGAGTCAGAAAAAGGAAACGCTCCCGGAAAGCATGATCCGCGAACCCGGATTCTCAAAAAATGGCGGGGAAGCAATGCCGCCCCTCGACAGCTGCAACTGAGCCGACCTTCCGGAATGCTCAAGGTTTTTCCGGAGGGGGAGGTGGTGCGGAGATCCATGGAATTCGACAGACTGCGGATTGCGTTGATTTCCGCTCCGTTTTTCCGCTTCGATTTCCCGGGAAAGGGGCGGTTCCGGGAAAAGAGGGGAGGCGGCCGGAGAGAAGTTCAATGCGGATTTTCGGGAAAGAAGAAGTGATTCATCCGGCGGATCCCGAGGAAGGTTCGCGGTCCGAGTCGATAGAGGAGAGAGGGATCCAGATCCTGCAGGACCCGATTGTTCCGCACGGCCTTCAAGCGGGAAAAAAGGGAAATCTGTTTGAGATTTTCCGCCGCTTTTTCCCCGTCCATGCGGCAGAGGATTATGAGATCCGGCTGATTGAGATAGATCCATTCCGGCGAGCAGGTAAAGTAGTCCTGGTTGACCTGTTCCGCGACATTTCGTCCTCCCGCGAGTTGGATCATCTCATTGATGAAACTTTTCTTTCCGGCTGTGACGGGCGGCGAGAGGGAGATCAGGACCAGAACGGAAGGACGTTTTTCCCGAGGGATTCTGTCCGTGTTCCGGCGCAGCTGTTCCAGCTCCTTTTTTGCCTTTTGAATTTCCAATTGAGCACGGGATCGGCAATCCAGTAATTTTCCGAGGAGCTCCAGAGCGGCGAAATACTGCTTGAAACCGGAATCCGGGATGACGATCAGCCGGATTCCCGCTTTTTCGAGCATTTCCGGGACGGCTTTTGCCCGTACGGTGGAGGTGATGACGATCTTCGCGCCGGATGCGATCAGGGGCTCCGGGAACGGTTTCCCGAAAGAGCCGACGACTCGGATTTTCTTCGCTTCGGGCGGAGCATCACAGAAGGAAGAGCGGCCGACGAGGCAGTCGCCTTTCCCGAGCAGGAAGACCATTTCCGTCAAATTCGGACTCAGGGATGCGATTTTTTTCCCCTCCTCCGAGAGCAGCGGAAGAATCAGAAGAAAAAACACCGCCGGCGCAAGAAAACATTTCATGAAAAAACATCCTGTTTTAGAGAAGATTGCCCGGAAGTCAATATATCGTTTCTCCCCGGGGGTGTCAAGCAATCCGGAAAGAAATAAAACTGCTTAAATTCTGCTTAAATTCAGAGAATCTGTTGACAGAATTCGGGTTTTATGATATAATGAAAATGAGGATGAAAAGAGAATTTCATTTAAGCTGAGGGAACGAGCATTTCCATGGTGAAACTGAAAGATGTTGCGGAGGCCGCAGGAGTGACGATCGCCACGGTTTCTATCGCCCTTTCCGGAAAAGGACGAGTTTCGAGCGCGACGCGGGAACGGGTCTGCCGGATCGCGGGGGAGATGCACTACCGGCCGTCCGGACAGCGATTGCGCGAACAGCCCTTCCGCGGAGAATCCCGGGTGGATGTCGGATTGATTATCGCCGACAACCAGAGCATGATTCTGCATGATTTCATCCAGTTCGCGGAGACCTATCATCTGCGGAACCAGCTGGAATTCATCCTCAGCGAGGGCGGCACGCAGCTGCCTTCCCTGTTGAACCGGAGTGCGGCGAAGGGAGTTCTGCATATCGGCTATATCGGGGAGGGGATCCGGCGGTATCTGGAACGGAATCCGGATCATCCGTTCGTCGCGGTCAATGACACGGCGGAGTACTCCGTCAAAACGGATTTCACTGCGGGCGTGCACCGTGCAATGCAGTATCTTCTTGCGCTGGGACACCATAAGATCGCCTTTTACAGCGGCAGTGAAAAATATGCGGTCCCGCGGATTTTCAACCGTGCGATTGAAAAATGCATTCAGGAATATGAGATCGACCGAAGCCGGCATTTCATGCCGTGCCATTTCGAGGGATCGAACTGTGTGGACTATATGAACAACTCGTTGAAATGGGCGCGGCAGGTGCTTGGATCGGAGAATCGTCCGACCGCCTGTTTCTGTTCGGGGTTGATGACAGCACGCGCGGTCATTTACGTTGCGATGGAATCCGGACTGCGGGTTCCGGAAGATCTGAGCGTGCTGGCTCTTGGCGACGCCGGAGATGCGTTGAACGGATATCCTTTTGTGACAACCATCTCTGAAAATTATTCGCGTTTGACCTCGACGGCTATGACGATGCTTCAGAGACGGATCTCCGGACTCTGTATTGAAAAGAAAAATCTTTATATCGACACCGATTTTGTCGTACGCGGCTCAACCGGTCCCAACAGGAAAGGAAAACAATGAAAGAACGCCATCATTTCACATTGATAGAGCTCCTTGTCGTTATCGCCATCATCGCCATTCTGACCGCGATCCTTCTTCCGGCCCTGAATTCCGCGCGGGCGAAGGCGAGACAGGCCACCTGTGTTTCGAATCTGAAACAGATGCAGCAGTGTCTCGGATTCTATACGATGGACTTTGACGATTATCTGCCGCCGATGGCGGATCCGGCTCAGAGTTCGGATAAATATGGATTTTATCATGCGGCGTATTATCATTACGGAAAAATCAAACGGGACCATGTGTATGGAACGATCGGCGCCTGTCCGGAATTTCCGCTGTCGAAAGTTTCCTACGGCTGGAGTTCAAAATCCTATATTTATGCGAGTTCGTCGTTTGCCGGTTCTCCGTGCCAGCATCTGACCTATACGGGGAACGGAGCTCTGTTTGACCTCGGGGGAGGACGGTATCGGGAGTCCCGCCGGATCTCCCAGGTGAAAAAGGCGTCCGGTGTTTTCACGTTCGCCGACAGCAGAAATCAGCAGAATGCGCATACTTCCTACACATCGAAGCAGTATTTCGGAGTTCCGCATACGCAGAATGCGAATTTTGCCTTTCTGGATGGTCATGCGCAGCTGTTGAAGGCGCTTCTCCCCTTCGACGAAAAACCCTATACAACCGATTCGGAGAAAGAACCGTGGGGGAAATCCTGGTAATTTTCCCATTGTTTTTTTCTCCCGTTTTCAATTCTTGTGAAAGGTGTTTTGATGATGAAACAACTCTTGAGTGCTGCCGCGATTCTGCTGGGAATTTCTTCCGCAGTGTTTGCCGCTCCGCGTGAAATGATGGCGATGAATAAAATCTGGCAGGCGAAAGTGACCGAATCGGCGGAGCTGCCCTCCGAGACCGGGTGGGCCGTTTTCCGCGGCGGACGGGATCTGACCGGACTCGACTACCGCAATGTGAATCCCAAACCGCCGAAACCGTTGAAAGAATACAGCTCCGCGTGGTATCGGCAGACGCTGACCATTCCCGCGTCGTGGAAGGGAAGCATGGTCCGTTTCCATGTGCCGATCCAGTATACCGATATGATCGTGTATGTCAACGGGAGGAAAGCCGGAGAGATTCTCAAACCGGCGGGCGCTCTGGAGATCGGTCCGTTTCTGAAGTATGGCGCGGAAAATACCATTCTTCTCTTTCAGACAAAGAATTTTACCGGAATTTCCCGGAAGAGCGATCCGTATTACGCCCGGACCCCGTGGGAGTTCGGATTTCAGGAAAATCCTTTTCTCGTCAAGACGGGGAAGGTCTGTTTTGACGATGTGTTTGCGAATCCCTCCTTCCGGAAAAAACAGTTGAGTTTGGATACGGAAATCCTCGCGGAAGAACCGGCTTCCGTGACAGTCTCCGCCGAAATTCTCGACCGGGACGGCAAAACGGTAAAACGCAATTCAAAGAATTTTTCCGCCCGGAAAGGTCTCAATACGCTTTCTCTGGTCTTCCCGTGGTCCGATCCGCATTTCTGGGAGATCAACGCCCCGTATCTTTACACCTGCCGGATCCGGATTACGGACCGGAGCGGAAAACTTCTGGATGAATATCCCGCTTTCCGTTTCGGGTTCCGCGAGATCTGGCACGACGGGAAAGAGTTCTACATGAACGGTCACATCCAGCGGATTCGTCCGGTTTACGGGTTCGGTATCAACGAGCACGGGGTCTCCTTCATGCGTCTGATGGGATACACCGCGACGGATCTGGCAAACAAGCATTACGTTTTTTCCTCCATCGACGAAAAACTTCTTGATCGGCTGGACGAGGTGGGCATGGTCTGCTTTGCCGGAATGCCGTCCATCAACCACATGCGCGACAAAATGCGGAAGGATCCGGCAGTCGTGAAAGAATATGACCGTTATGCAAAGCTGATGATCCGCCGTTATCGAAATCATCCGTCAATTTTTGCCTGGTGCGTGGGGATGAACACGAACTGTCCCTCCTGGAACATGGATCCCGACAAACTGGGGCAGATCGCGGGAATCGCTTCGCAGGATCAGAACATTAACGCCGCCTGCGACATCGGGCGGAAATACTCTCCCTCCACCGTCTTTTATTCCCATGCCGACGGTTCCAACGGCGACATCAGCACCAATAATCTCTATCTGAACTTCACTCCGCTTCAGGAGCGCGAGGAGTGGATGAGCAAGTGGTCGAAAAAAGGGATTTTCCCGTGGCTTGCCGCTGAATTCGGCGAACCCTACGTCGCCTGCTACTGGCAGAAAAAGAACTTCCTTTTCACCGAATACATGGCGATCTATTACGGTGAAGACGCCTATGCGAAGGAACCGGTCGAAAGCCAGAAGGAGATCCTTCCGTTCAGCCTCGGAAACAAGAACAATCACGCGGACGGCATTGTCGGGCTTGATACGAAATTTCCACTTTTCTGGGATTTCAAGCGTCAGATGGTCTGGCGTACGAACCGGGCGTGGCGCACGTTCGGGATCAACGGCGGAATGCTCTACTTCAATCTGCGCGAAGCCTACGGGAATCCGCCGGGCAGGGGAAATCCCTACAGCCGTTACGGACGCATCCATGAAGAGGTTACATCCAAGCCGGAATGGGCGAACCGGGCGTTTGACATCTACCAGCTCGGAAATAAGGATTTCCTCGGATACATCGGCGGCTGGCCCGAACATACCGATAAAACGCACGCGTTCCGGTCCGGAGAAACCATTGACAAGCAGCTCGTTTTCGTCTGGGACGGTCCCGGAAGAAAGACTTTCACCGCCAAATGGAAGGTCGTTTCCGGCAATTCGGTGATTGCTTCCGGTGAACATTCCGAGACGCTTTCCACCGGTGATATCCGTCTGCGGAAAGTCTCCTTCCGGGCTCCTTCGGTCGAGGGAAAAACTCTTCTGAAGATGACGGTCGATTATTCTGAAAACGGCGGACCGCTTTTTACAGACTCCTTTGATCTGCGGATTTATCCGGCGGCGCGCCGCGTTTCGATTCCTGTCGCCGGCGATGTCGCCGTGCTGGATCCCTCCGGCAAGGCTCAGGCGATCCTCAACTGGTACGAAATCCGCTTCCGCACCATCAAAACAACGGATGAGCTGGGAAAAGCGGACTATCTGATCTTCGGCAGGAATGCTCTGGATAACGCGGCTCTCGGGTTCACGCCGAAAGAGATTGCCGGCGGATTGAACGTCCTCATCATGGCGCAGTCCCCGGATACATGGATCTCTCTCGGATTCAATGCGATCGACTCCATGTCGCGCCAGGTGTACCTCCGGGACAGGAGCAATCTTGCGTTCCGCGGCCTTTCCGACGACGAGCTCGCCAACTGGCGCGGTGCACCGGATTACGGCAAGCCGTTCGGTCCGATCATGTCGCATGATACACAGCGCGGACCGCGCTGGACACGGACTCACACGGTTGCCGGACTCATGCTCCGCATCCCGGAACGAGCCGGCTTCGTTCCGCTGATCGACGGCGAATTCGATCTCAACTATGCCGCCCTCATGCGCTGGAGCTGCGGAAAGGGGAGCATTCTCTACTGCACGCTCGATCTGGAAGACCGGGTTCCTTCCGATCCTCTTGCAGAAAAAACGGCGCATGCGGTCCTGACGGATTTCTTCTCCCATCGGAGCAACGCCTCCGGAGAGGTCTATGCCGACGGAAAAGATGCGGAGCTGCTGCTGAAAAAGAGCGGCAGTGATTTTTCCGGGCTCGAAGCGGAAACACGTCCTTCCGGAAATCTTCTGGTGGTCGGCGGGGATTCTTCCATTTCGTGGGAACGGGTAAAATCGTTTGCGGAGCAGGGCGGCTGCGTTCTTGTTGTAGCCAATCCGCGTCTTGTGAAGGCGGCCGGACTGAAGACCGTTTCCAGAGAGCTTTACCGGGCAAAACCCGATTACAGAGGACTTTTCTCCACAGTGGGACAGTCGCTTCTCCGCTGGCGTGATGTGGTCAACGCCTCGCTGATCCAGCCTGCGAAGGGCGTGGAACTCTTTGCCGAAGGGCTTTTCGCTCTTGTGCCGATCGGATGCGGCCGGGTTCTTTTCGGTCAGATGGATCCGGAACTTTTCAACCGGCGTTATGCAAAGGATGAATTGCGACGGACCGCAACGGCTCTCAGTTCCGAACATCTGCTCCAGCTCTATTCCCGCCTGATGACCTCCCTCGGCGCCCGTCCGGGGAAGAAAGTGGCGATGCGGTTGGCATATCAGGCGGGACCACAGGCATTCGCTCCGCTGAAATTCTTTTATGTGCTCGGGCCTTTCCGCTGCGAGAAGGATGACAGCAAACGGATGCTGAACACCGTGTTTCCCGGCGAGGAGATGGCGATTGCCGGAGACAACAACCCGAATCCGCGCTTCAAACTGCCGCAGGGCGGCGAAACCGACTGGCGACCGACGATCACTTCCGATGAAAACGGATATGTGAATTTAAACAAGCTCTTCCCCGATGTCTCCTGTTCCGTTTCCTATGTGATCTGCTATTTCAAGCGGGAGACTGCGGGGCCGGCGATTCTGAAATTCGGCGTTGACTGGCGCGCCAAGATCTGGTGCAACGGAACTCCGGTGTTCTATACCGAGGTCGGATCGTTCGGATACAAATACGAGACGAAGGTCAATCTGAAGAAAGGGGAAAACTACATTTCCATGAAGATCGGTTCCGGTTCCTACGGCAACTGCTTCTGGGCTTCCCTGAGCAGGGAAGCACCGAAAAACGGGATCCGGCGCAGGAGCATCCGGGAACTCGACGACGTGAAGTTTTATGAAAACAGCATTTCCGGATATGATCCGTATACGTTCCATTACTGGTGATTTTTTTCAAGAAAGGATGAGATTATGTGGAAACAGACAATCGCAAGTGTGACGGCTGGAGTTGCCGTCGCGGTCTCCATGGCTGCGGAGCCTCCGGTCTGGAAGGCAGACTTTGAAGGACAGTTTCCGGGAGAAGTTCCGAAAGGATGGCGCCAGCACTGGGGCAGGAAAATTGACGCGGATGTTCGGCAGGTCTCGAATATGGTGGTCCTCGGCGGGAACAACAGCATGCTGATTGAGCGCTCCGGAACCGACAGCGCGCAGTGGGGCTTTGGTACGGAAACAAAGGATGTCGCCGACGGCACCGCCCTTCTGACGGTTCCGTTTCAGGTGCAGGGCAATGGAAAGCACGCTTTCAATTTCAATCTGGAAATTTTTTCCCATCCCTACCAGACCGGCAGTCGTTTTGCCGTGATCGGATTTGCGAACGGCACTGTGACATTGACTGACGGCAAGTGGAAAAACGGTCAGAAGCTCGGGAATTATGAGCCATCCAAATGGTATCGTGCTGTTCTCCGGCTCCCGACCCTCGGCGGGAAACAGACGGAGGTCATCGGGCGTCTCGACCGTTTTCTCGGCGACGGCAAATGGGAAAAAGGTCCTGAATTCAAACTCGCATCCGGTGCTCCGAAAGGGAAATGGGGTTGGCTCCTGATCGTTCCGAATCCCGGCAGCAAATTCAAAGCCTATTTCGATGAGATTACGCTGGAGCGTGTCCGGTAAACTTGCGTTCCGAAATCCTTCAGATCCGCGACCGAAAGGAACATCCCGCCGGATTTGAGGGTTCCTCCTTCGCGGAGAACGTTCTGCATGGCACGCTGAGCGGAATTCCTCACCGGATAGGAGAGGGGATTTCCATCTTCTCTTCCGAAGAGGAAAAAGAGCCCGTCG
The DNA here is from genome assembly GCA_944390735.1 of uncultured Victivallales bacterium. Classification (GTDB taxonomy): domain Bacteria; phylum Verrucomicrobiota; class Lentisphaeria; order Victivallales; family UBA1829; genus UBA1829. Next base: position 43,586 of record CALXRL010000069.1, read on the forward strand.
GTACCGGATCCGATTTCAAGAGGGAAAAGATATCCTTCGCGCTGGAAGGAGACAATATTGGAGTTTGGAAGACGGGTTTCCCATTCCGGGTTCAGGATCCAGGAGGCGCAGATGAAAAGCGGAATTTCCTTGTGAAAGTGCTGACGGAAGAGTTCGACGGCATCCATCAGAGAGCGTCGTACTTTATCGGGAGTCATTCCTCCTCCGCCCGGGATGTGGATTTCCAGCACGGTATCCCAGGGAGAGACGACGGGTGTCCAGAGAGTGTCGTCCAGCGAAAGCTGTTTTTTTATCAGAGCGTGTCCGAATGGCGAAATGGGTGTTCCAGTTATTTTCCCTCCGCAATGATTCAGCGTTGTTTGGAGCACGGCATGGGGGGAGTCGTGGGAAACTCGGAATCCCTCTTTGTTCAGTGTCCAGCGATCCGGACAGAGGGCAATGATGCCGCCTGTCTTGTTCCGATAGATTGCGGGAGCGTAGGAGGGAAGGGGGATTGGCCGGAATTCCAGACGTCCGATGCGGAAGAGTTCTCCGTCAATGGTCAGTTTCAGCCATGAGGTCTGGCGGATATCGTGTCCCGGCAGACCGTTGTGAGCTTCGGCGAAAGCGGGAATGGTTCCGCCGATCCATGTAGCGCTTTCTTTTGCGAAACGGGAAGGGAGTCCGAGGCGGTGTGCTGTTTTTTCGATCATCGGGATGGCGCTGACGGCGATCATCAGAAAGAAGATTCCGGCATCATCCCCGAACATGGAGACCGGAAGCGTAAGGGAGGAGAGTCCATGGACATTTCCTGTGTGGAGGAAGGCCTGATGAAGATGCCATGCAAGAATCTGTGCTTCCGGATTTTCAGCGGTGATGCGGCAGACTCTTCGAATAGCCGGCAGGAGATTCCATTTGCTTTGAATGAGGGGATAATAGGTTTCCTGAAAATGAGGGGTCATGAAATCCGGCAGACCGGGGAAGGTTTTCAGGGAATTTTCGTATCCGGTTTCGAACAGGATTTTTCTGATTTCTGGAGAATAATTCATTTTTTTACAGAGAGTCTGCAAGTTCATGATCCATTTCCTTTCTGTCTGACGATTCGGCATGCTGTTATACAGTAGATTTGCAAAGGGATGGCGTCAAGGGAGGAAGAGGGTGTTTTTTTGATTTTTCGAGAGGAGAGTCTTGGTGTAAGAGAGATGGATAGGAATGATTTTTTTGAAAAAACCAGAAATTTTGAAAAGGGACTTGATTTTTCCTGAAGATGGAATATATTTAACGAATCAGAACGCGAGTTCGGGCGTATAGCTCAGTTGGTTAGAGCGCCACGTTGACATCGTGGAGGTCATAAGTTCGAGTCTTATTACGCCCACCATTTTCGGGCGATTAGCTCAGTTGGTTAGAGCGTCACGTTTACACCGTGAATGTCTGGGGTTCGAGTCCCTAATCGCCCACCAGTGTGTAGAAAGGGCGTATAGCTCAGTTGGTTAGAGCGCCACGTTGACATCGTGGAGGTCATAAGTTCGAGTCTTATTACGCCACCATTTAGATGCTGTAAGGGTATTTTGGTGGCTTTTTGTTGGAAAGTCCAAAATACTCTTTTATTTTTTCTGCAAAATTTCGTTCCGCTTCGCTTGGCGTCAACATTCCTTCTCATCTGGTGCGGGCGCATAAGAAGGACCTTCTGGATCGCCTTATCTTGAAAGCCGATTCGGGGTTGCTCAATTTCATCATCCAAATATTCTTGATTTGCAATCATATTTCTTCATGCTATTTTATTCTCATCGACAGAACAGGATTCATTATTGCATCATATTGACTGTCAATTTATTAACATGGAGAAAAGAGTCTCTTTTTTTACTGAAAAACAGAACCATTTATTCTCGCACATGACATTCAACCCGGAAGTTCTAAAAGGAGCTAATGAGTATGAAAAATTTACAAATAATAGTTTTATCAATATTTTTTCTCTTCAATCTCTGGGCTACAGAAGAAATCCCATTTGAAGAAAGAATTTTAATTTTAGATTATCCGTCGATGATAGAACTTCAAATACCGAAAGGTTTGGTCTTAAAGCGCGATAAAAATGTTTGGTCCGGCGAATTAGACAATATCTCATTTTTATTTATTATTGAGGCGTCAAATGGCATTGCTGCTCCAAGTTTTGAACAGTTAATCCCTAAAGAATTTAAAAGTAAAGAGCATTATCTTGATTTTTATAATATAAAGCCTGTGCAAAACAATCAATGGAAAGGGTTTCAGGCTCAGACAAGACAGAATAAGCTGGGAGAGTTCGGGCTTGCTCTTGCAGTGGAGAATGAAGGTCTAAAAATTTTTATTCTGGTATCCTCCCGTACAGCACCCCCAAACACTGTTTTTGATCGTATTTTTAAATCTCTTTTTTTCTTTCACGTCAGCAATAAAATCAATTTTTATGCAAGGGGAAACGAATGGGAGCTGACATTGCCATACCCCATGCCGTACAGATTCCCTTATAACTACATAAAAGAAACAATATTCGTTAAACTTCTACCGGCGATGAACGAAGAGTTATTGTTTGTTTTTCGTCCGGAAGGGAGTTCCGAGGCCGCGAAATGGCGTTACACAGACAGTCAAAAATATTATCAAAAGCATTCACCTTTAGAATCCATTGGCATTCGGGATGAGAAGCTGGGACTATGGACAGCTTCAATATACAAGAGTATGGAGAAAATACCAGTTTTATTTATTTTTGGTCAATATGATAAATATGTAGCGTTCCTTGATTTTGCTCCAAAAAATCTTACGCAGTACGACATTCAAA
>CALXRL010000070.1 GCA_944390735.1 uncultured Victivallales bacterium
AGCTGATTTTTCTTCCCGTTTTTTGTGTACAGGAGAGATTTCCGGGGGTGCTTTTTTATGTTTCTTGTAAGAGATATTTTTGGTGAGGGAATGTTTTTGCGCTGCGCGTTTTTGCCGCTTACGCGGAGTCCTTTTGCGCTACACGTGTCTGCCGCTTACGCGGAGTTCTTTGCGCTGCGCTCTTTTGCCGCTTACGCGGAGTCCTTTGCGCTGCGCGCTTTGCCGCTTACGCGGGGTGTTTTGCGCTGCGCGCTCTGCCTCCGGCGGCCAGCTTATTCAGCTGGACCGAAGCAGGTCACGGACCTGCACCATTATTACGGCTTCGCCGCAGGCTTTCAACGTCTATTGAATCTGAAATCCTTCACGTCCCATCGGAATTCGCTGAGTCATGCTCCCGTCGGAAGAAATGAACAGGGTTCTGACATCCGCACTCAATTTGTCGGCAAACGTTTTCCCGTTTACAAAAAGAGCCGTGGAAAGAGCATCGGAATCCACACCGCGGGGTGTCACAACCGTCGCCGAAAGGACCCCCTCCACCGGTCGTCCTGTTACAGGATGGATGATATGGGTGTATTGTCTGCCTTGAATGGTTACATAACGTTCATAATTCCCGCTGGTCGCAACACACTCATTCAAAATGCCAACCAGAGCGCAGATTCCGTCGGGATTTTTCGGATCACGAACCGCAATCGTGTACCGATCCTTCCCCGGAGGCGGCTCCGGAAGACATCTCATGTTTCCCCCCAGATCAATGATCCCGATTCGTACCGAAGTGTATTTCAACACCGCCTCCGCCGCCTTGTCAACCGCCCAACCTTTCGCAATCCCTCCAAGATCAATGGACAGCCCCGGACAATTGAAAAAAACACTGTGATTCTCATCATTAAAGATCACATGCTCAAAGCCGCATCTTTTTTTGGCTTCTGAAATCTCTTCTTCCGTCGGCAGAGTCTTCCGCTTCCGATGGAACCCCCATACACTCATCAGGGGGCGAATGGTCGGATCAAACGCCCCACCGGAAATCCGATGAAATTTCCGTACCTCCCCCAGAATCTCCCAGAGCTCTTTCGAACAGACAAACGGCTCCTTCGATGCACTCGCATTCAGACGAGACAACTCGCTGCCCGGATCAAAATAATTGCAGAGACCCGCCACTTTTTCCATTTCCTGTCTGGCAAGCCGAAACGCCTGATCGATCTCATCCTCATTGGCATCGGTGAACGTCAGCGACGCACGCGTGCTCATGACCGGAAAAACCACTGCACTCTGATACAATTTTTTCTCGGGATGATCAAAGTAGTGAATTCCTGCCATTACCCCGCAGAAAATGACAAGCCAGATGACGGCAACCCGGATTCGTTTCATTCCGATTTCTCCTTTCATTTCCTCCTCCAGCGGCAGACTCTCACACTCCCGCCTCGTTTACTTCGCCCTCGGATGAAATTTTCGATGGACCGCAAGAAGCTGACGCTGATCCACATGGGTGTAAATCTGCGTCGTTGCAATATCCGCATGTCCCAGCATTTCCTGAATCACCCTCAAATCAGCGCCATTTTCCAGCAGATGACTGGCAAAGGAATGACGAAGCGTATGCGGATGAATATTTTTGTCGATTCCCGCCAGACGCGCCGTCTCCTTGATGATCGCCCAGATCCGTTCCCGATCCAGAACTTTCCCTCGATTCGAAAGAAACAGCGTCGGTTCATCCGGCGATTTCAAAAGATACGGCCGCGATTTCGTCAGATACCGTTTCAGCGCCTGAACCGCCAGATGCCCCATCGGAACAATCCGCTCCTTCGATCCTTTGCCGAATACCCGGATCACTCCGTCATCAAAGTTGATGGACGAAACCTTCAGCGATGCAACCTCCGAAACACGCAGTCCGCACGCATACATCACCTCCAGAATCGCCCGGTTGCGGATCGCCAGAAAATCCTTGGCATTCACCGCATAAACATTCATCAGCGCATCCACTTCCCTGGCGGAAATGAATTCGGGAAGAATCCGCCAGAGTTTCGGCGAGTCCATCACCGTTGTGCAGTTTTCCGGAATCAGCTTCTCCTGAAAGAGATATTTGAAGAAGACCTTCACCGATACCAGTCTCCGGGCCAGACTTGAAGGTTCCATCCCCGCATCCTTGTGTTCCCCGAGAAAATCAATGATGTCATCCCGCGAAACCTCCGAAAAATCCCGTTTCCCGGTCCGGTTCAGATAGGCGATGAAATCGGTGAGGTCGCTTTTATATGCCGTCACGGAATTCCGGCTCAATCCCCGTTCTATGGCCAGATAACCGCAGAAATGTTCCAGAATTTTATTCATGTTGCACCTTTTCATCCAATGGGGTGTTAATATGACACGGCTTTTTCCGTTCGTCAATTCCCCCCGCCCGTTTTTTTCACAAAAAGGATCCCGGCAAACCGTTCAAGGAAGAAGGCTTGTCCGCCATTTTTCCTTTTTGCCGCAGATTCCATGCTTTCCAACTTTAAATCCCCCTCCCCATGAGTTATATTATTCAAAAATGATGCAATTTCAACGGAGACCGGGAAACACTATCATGAAATTTTCAAGAATCGGAATCACACTGCTGCTCCTTTCAGGATCCGTCCTTCTGCTCTTCCTCTGCGCCGCGTGCGGAATCGACTACCGTCTCAATGCGGCGGAGAGAGCACGCTCCTACGCCTTGAAACATACCAGGGATCTCTCGGAAACCGACCGGGATTTCATTCGATACAACGATCCTGAAATCATGACCAGCCTGATCTTTCCAGGAAAGGTTCCCGAACGGGAGAATCTCGGCACCGGCCCGAACCGGTTTGACACCTATGAAGTCAAGGCCAATCCGAACTATGATTACATGCACACCGCCTTTGTCTGGAAACTTCCGAAGGCCGGCTTCTCCGTCCTGGTCGACGGAGCCGGGGAACGCGATCTGCGGGGATGGGATCCCGATTGCATCATTTACAAAAGATTCATTCCCGAAAACACGGCATATTCCGCCGCTCACCTTCAGGCCGTCACCTTCCTTGTCAATTTCTTTCCGGATCTCAGTTTTGCAAACATCAACCGCGCCCGCTTCAGTGAACCGATGGTTCTTCCGACCGACTTTCCGCTGGAGGATCCCGCCGCGCAGTCCCGCGAAAAACAGATGAAAAAATGGATGGATTACATCCGGACAGGGAAAGGACTGGAACAGAAACCGATTCAGATCTCCCTGGTCTGGACCAGTCCCCTCAACGGGGATAAAATCGTTGTCTGCGGCACCGCTCCTCAGGAAAACCTGATCGGATGGACCCCGAAAAAGGCGATGATCCTCAAACCCGATGAACTCGATGCCGCAACGGTGAAAAACAAAAAAGTGAATATCCGCGATCCCAGAAATGAAAAAGGGGAACAGATCATCACTCCGGAACTCAATCCGCATAAGACCATTGAAATGAAAGTCCCCGACCGCCCCAGGATCCGGGGATGAAATCCGAGTGTTCCGTCCCATGGGGATTGATCCGGCGCGGGTCCACCTCCCGCGCCATCGCTCTCCAGGCTGAAACAACGGAAGTGGAAACGCCGGAATCATGCCGAAAAAGCGATTTAAAACCGCCTATCTTGAGCTGACCAATGTCTGCAACAGGCATTGTTCCTTCTGCAAGGGAACGGTGCGTCCGCGCGGATTCATGGATCCGGATCTCTTTGCAAAAGCCGCGGAGGAGTGCACATCCCTGGTGGAGAAAGCCTGTCTTCACATTCTCGGAGAAGCCCTCCTGCATCCGGACTTGAAAACGATTGCGGCACACGCGCATCGGGTCTCGCTTCCGCTGGTGTTGACAACCAACGGGACATTATTCGGAACGGAAAATGCGCAGCTGCTGTTCTCCGCACCGTTCCGGCAGCTGAATGTTTCGCTTCATTCGGGAGTATCCTCCGGGGAACTGGATGAGATTCTCGCCTTCGCGGAAACGGTGCAGCGAACCAATCCGGAGTTGTATCTGAATCTCCGGCTGTGGGATGTCTGCGCTCAAAATCCGGAATATTGGAAGGAGATTGCCGATCGATTCGGCCTTTCATCAGCAACTCCGCTGGAGTGGTCGAAAAAACATTTTGCCGTTCTCGGGCCCCGATTCCGGATTCATTTCGATCAATCGTTCCGCTGGCCGGACCTGAAGGATCCGATTCGTCCGGCGCAGGGATTCTGCCGGGGGGGAATCGACCAGTTCGGCATTTTCTGCAACGGCGATGTCACCGCCTGCTGTCTGGATGCGGACGGACAGATGACGTTCGGCAGCATCCGGACCGCCTCTCTTCGTTCGATTCTGTTTTCGCGGCGGTTTGAGCAGATGCGCAACGCATTTCATCGCGGATTCGTGACCGAGGAGCTGTGCCGTCACTGCACGTACCGGGATCGTTTCCGGCAGAAGGATTGACGCTCCTTTTTTTCGCTGTCTGGCGTTATTCCCACCGGATTCCGGTTTTTCATTCCGTCAAAAGCAGATCTCCGTATTTGGATGGATCTTTCGCATTGATTCCGTCGAAGAAGAGAAACGAGGTTCGTTTTCCGGAAAATGGAACAGCGGAGAGATCCTTATCGTTCACGACCAGGGAGAAGCTCATCCGTTTCCCTGCGAAAGCCTTCGTTTTCAGCGCACTCCAGGGGATGGCAATCTGATAGACGGCATTTCCGCGCACGCCCGGCTTGCGAATGATCCCCCGCCATCCGGCGACCTCTCCGGAAGGAGCGGGAAAACGTCTGGAGAGGACAAACTCTTTTTCTCCGTCCGGCAGGAACATTTCATATTCATATTTTGCTGCGGAATTGTTCAGCACTCCTTCCGGCTGAAAAGCAAATTCAATGGAATCGCCCATAAAGCCGTTGTTCCGGCCTTTCTGCGGAAGAAAGACATCGTCTCCGGTCTCCACTCCCAGATAGAGGGCATCCGCATCCCACATGAGGCGGAAAGAAGCCTGAAGATCTTCCGGACCGCGATATTTCTCATCACCGGCGCCCTCCTCGGCTCTCTCTTCAGGACGAAGTCCCATCTGAACGCATCCTGCCCGTTCCCACCCTTTCCAGCTTCCATCCAGGGCGGGAGGAACGGAGGCTTTTACTGCACAGAGCGGTAAAAAGGTTCCGGTTCCCGTATACACGGTTCCGTCTTTTCCGGTAAAGACCGCTTTCCACGTGTTCCGACGGGTCATCTCCACCGTGCGGGGAAGCGGAAAATGGAACGTCCGACTTCCGTTTTTTCCGATCTCCACCGGAATTTCGCGTCCGGCAGCCTGCAATTTTCCGGAGAGGGCCTCTCCGGAATTGTTCTGAATAAGCACTCCGAGTTCCGGCTTCTCAATGCGTCTGGTTCCGTTGAATACGGAGATCCGGATTCGGTCACTGATCCTGACGGCGCCTCCGCCCGAAAGGAAAACGGGACGGCCATCCAGTTCCAGAGCAACGATTCCCTTTCCCGCTTTTTTCCGGACACTGTTCCCCATGATATCGGTCAGAATCAGAGAACCGGACGGCACCTCCAGATTCAGAGAACGCTTTCCGGCATCCGCCCAGCAGATAAAGGCCGGACCGTCCGGGCGTTTCCACTCAAACAGATTGATTCCTCCCGCGGAACGATCCCCGGTGAAAAGAGCATCCGCCAGAAAATCCGCCATGACGGCATGGGCGACAAACTGGGGACGGGGCTGAAGATCCGGCGTCATCATCATGATATCCTGCCTGGTCGAGGGAGCGAATCCCCACATGGTAACACTTTTCAGACGGGGACCCAGTCTTCCGATCATGGAGATCCAGGTCTGCACCATTCGCTCCGCGCCGAGAATTTCTCCATAGCGTCTGGCGGGACCCTCGAAGGGAGAGCGCTGATTTGCCTGTTCCTCGCTCCAGATCGTTTTTTCCGTATCGCCATGCGAATCGAATACGGCAAGCATGTTCCGCCCGACCACAAGCTGTCCCATGTAGGCGTTGAAAAAGGCTCCGTCGAACTTCCCGTTTCCGGGCGACTTGTAAAGGCGTTTCACCGTATCGGCCTCAAAATCCGTGGCGATGTTGCCAATGCAGACGAGCGCATCCGGCGCCACGGATTTGATGCCGTCGTAAACGCACGCCATGATCGTATCGTATTCAAAGTCGGTCAGACGGCTCTTTCCTCCGCCGCGATACGGAGATTTGCTGTTCGACTGTTCAATCCCGTGATTTCCGAACGCGCAGACACGTCCGCCGAACACGCGTCCATAGTTCTGCCCGATCTGGAAATTCGCCTTTTTATCCACCTGCCGCGGCGGATCTCCTTTCGGCCAGATTCCATTGATGTTCAAAATGGTTTCCATCCCGAACTTCCGATTGTAATCGACCATTTTGCGGAACATTGCCGTTTCCTGTTCAAACACCTTTGGATCAACCGCCTTGTCCGAAACATAGCAGCGGACCCAGACTTTTCCGAAGCCCGCAATCCGGGCGCAGGTCATCAGTTCGTCCAGAAACGGATTGTTCTCCACGGAGGACTCAAACGCAAAGGTCGTCACAGAGAACGGATTCTCCACCGTGCGAGTCCGATTCAGCGGAGGCAGCACCGCATAGCGTCCGGAGAACCGGCCGACTTCCGCCATCCCCTCCATCACGGTGCAATCAAGATAAAATGCGCCATTTGCTCCGGTCGCGGGGAATTCAAGCTCCACCGTTTTCAAGGAACTGCCGGAGACGGAAAATTCCGGAGAGACCACCTTCGGAGAAGCTCCGCCGAACGCATCATAACGGACGGTTTCGATCCGGAGTTTCCGATCCTCTCCCAGCAGGTTCCAGAGCAGGAAATTCAGCTTGACCGGCCGGCGGGATGCCTCACGATACAAATTGCCCGGCACGTTCCGGCCCACGTTCCCGATGACGGACTGATACGCCGGAGCTTCGGCCGGAGACGGCAGATACGGAGGTTTGATCCTGTCATGCGCTTCCCGGAACCATTGCCAGTAGAGTTCCGGATTGTGCACCACGTTTGGAATCCTTTTCGTTCCCGCCGGGGACTCCCAGACAGCGAGATTATCCGCATACATCATTCCCCATCCGCCGTACTGGGCATTGAGTTCCTGTCCGAAACGGAGACGCATGGAGACCGCCCCGTCGGGAGCAATGGAAGGAACGGTCGCCCAGTAACTCCAGCCCCCCGCCTCCGCCTCCATCGCCGCGCGGATATGATTGACGGCATTGACTTTCCGTCCGTTCCGGTCATAATACTCAATATGGAGAGGCCCGAACCAGGCGCCCGTAATGCGCGCACCCGGCTTGATCCATCCTCCGGCAAGGTAGGCTTTCCCCGGTTCGCAGGGCATCGGATCGGAAAGCCAGAACCCCGAAACCGGGTTCCTTCCGTACCACTGATTTTTCGGACTGAGCGGAGGATCAATGGAAAGATTCAGAAGGGAATGGTTTCCCGCATATTTTTCATCACTGCTCCAGATGCCGCGTCCCCGGCCGACGCTGAATTCGGGGCGTCCGTTGTCATAGAGGCGCCGGAGTTCTTCCGCACTCCAGTCTTTTTCCGACTTGCCGTGATAGGTCCAATGCGCAACTTTTCCCTGCGTCCCCTGTTCGGCATCGCCGTTGCGGAGAAGATTCTCTGCGTAAACCACATTTTTCGAAGGACGCGGATCCCGTTTGATCCGAACCGCGGTCTTTTCCTCCGCCGGACGGATCTGCAGTTCCAGATCATCAAAATACGCACTTCCGCCGCAATACTGAAGTCCGGCGGTCAACCGGGCGAAAAAAGCGTTTTGCGGAGGACGCACAAATGAGGTGGCAATCCGTTTCCAGTCGGAATCGGCCGGGACCGCTTCGGAAGTCACGGGGGAGCCGACCTCATTGCCGGATTTGTCCAGAAAGCGGATCTGAAGAGCCCCTCCGCCGATGAAGCCGTTCGGATTGAGCTTTCCTCCTTTTGCCATCCCGGAGAAGCGGTACTGTCGATCTCCGCGAACCGGAACGATCGTACTCCATCCGGAAAGGTTTCCATCGGGAGCATCCGAGACGGAAACAGCTTTTTTCCCGCTCCGCACCGGAGCATTCACCCAGGCGCACGAAGCGGAACCGAAGGGTTCCCATTTTTCCGGACGATCCTTTCCATCTTCAAAACCGCCGTTTGCGAGAGTCTCATCCGCGGGAAGAAGAGTGACGTTGTCGATCCAGATCCGGACCGGGTTCCCCGCATATTTGTTCACCAGCTGGAACCGGATCTGTCCGGTCAGGCGTCCGGGAAGATCCGGAATCGGGATCCGTTTTTTCCGGAGGGTCCAGTCCGGAGAATCAATGGTTGTCATGATCCGGACCGCGGTCTGGAATTTTCCATCCCTGTCGATGAAAAAATCCATAATCAGAGCCGCATACTGTTTCCGGTCCAGGCTTTCCCCTTTCAGGCCTTCGGCACGGAAGGAGAAACCGAACTCATACGACTTTCCCCTGACAACAGGTAGTCTGGGACCGGCCACAAGGGCATAGACATCGGAAGCCTCTCTGTCCCCCTCCATCAGCAGGACTCTGTTCCCGTTCAGAGTCACAATGGAACATCTGCTGTTTTTCTGACGAAGGAAGGAGCCGTCCGCCGGGAGCTTTCCCTCCTGCCACTGTTCCGCAAAACGTTCTCCGCTCTCGAATCCGGGATTCGGAACCATTTCGGCAAAAAGAGCCGATGTGGCAAGGGAGAGGAATAAAAGAAGTCCTGTCTGTTTCATCTTTCCTCCATTCAATTGTCATTATTCGGATAATCATAATCAAAGAAAGGATCATTCGGGTGCTGCGCCTCATAATCCAGAAAGGCCAGATTCCGCGGAGCGGCATGACCATCGCCCATCAGATAGATTCCCCATCCGGAGTGACGCTCCAGAGTCTTGATCCGCGTCGCATGTCCCTCTGCCGAACCGGAGCCGAAACTGGAATTTCCACCCGCGCCGGGCGCCAGACGATAGGCGCTGTCCCCTTCTGAATTCGGCAGGGAATCTCCTGTCCACATCATGGAGGAGGGACGACGGATTTTGGAAATTTTTCTGCGGTCGAGCGCCCCGAATTTATCATAGGAGGCGAATGAAAGCCTTTCCGGATCAAAAATCGCATTAATCCCGTAATTCACCAGATAAGAGCCGTTGCCCGCCGTGCTGGAATCGCCGGGACAGCGCAGAATCTTATACCGTCCGGGAGAGCTGTCCGTTGCATACTGAACAGCGTTCCACTCATTCAGACTCATCCCGGTGGTCATCCCCGCATAAAACGCAACGCATCCGTACCAGCGCAGATTGGAAGTCAGCATTGCCCCCGGCCAGATGTCATCAAAATCCGCAGCATAGCCCAGCATTGCCACATACTGCTGCTTCACATTGGATGTGCAGCTTGCGGAATGCGCCTTCTTCCTGGCGGACTGCAACGCCGGAAGAAGCAGTGCGGCAAGAATTGCAATGATCGCAATTACAATAATTACATATATCCCATGGGTGTAAATTATGGCTTCATGATTCAGATTGTTCTGAAATGAACATAATCCTCTTCTGGAGCACACTGGATAACATCGGATCATCAGCCAATATCTTCTTAATAGCCTCCTCCTTCATCAACCAGCATCTCCCGGTAAGCTCTCCATCAGTTCCAGCTTTGACTTCAACAACAGCAATGCCAATTTTCTTGCATTCATCACAAGGCTGAATGTCACCTTTGAGGAAAACATACATCGGCATTTGCCCATCAGGATGACCATTCTGTTTTGCCCAAACTTCACCTTCATATCCAGTGAGAATGATTTCATTCTTAGGCTTTTTGCAATAATGACAAAGTGGAATGGACGGATTCAAACCATGTTTTTTACTGATTCTCATAGTGATCACCTTTTTACGTTTGAAGGCTGCAAAACGATCTTCAACAATGTCCCGTTCAGTCTAATATACTGAATGAACCGAATTGAATTTTTCACAGTCTCAAAATTGAGTTTGTGGGAAATCCAGTCACCATCATCATTGAAGCCAACAATAAGACCATTGCCAGCATATTCACCACCATCAGGGGTTTCAAACAAACCAACGATTGGTGTTTTCAAAAGACCTTCATCATCGACTACAACATCGTGATGTTCATCATAAAGTGCAGTGGTAATGCAGTCACACTTCAGCAGTCGATAGTAAGATGAGAGATTGTTTTCAAACTCAACTTCTGTAACTGGATATATTATATTTATCTGTATCTTCTGTACCTTTTATTTATAACATATTGATTATAAATGAGTTAAACATGGTACAATTTGGGGTACAGATAAGGTACAGAATATTTATATGTACCTATTGATGAGAGGGAAAATAATATTTGATACTGATGTATGAAAATTCAGTTTGACTTTTGGGGATATTATGGTAGATTAGTTAGTGGTCATTAATGGAGAATTAAAATGTTTCAAAAAGTCAACTATCAAGAGTTGAATTCAAAGCAGAAAGAGATTTATAATTTTGGCTCTGTCACAACAAATGGTTGATTTTTGACGAGAAATAGCGTATAATAATAGTAAGAAACAGTACCACCGAAGGAGGTAATTGGATATGCCTACTATCAAAGACGCATTAGATATTA
>CALXRL010000071.1 GCA_944390735.1 uncultured Victivallales bacterium
TATTGTTCACGACCAGTTTCGGCCGGATCAGCGTATGCACCGGATTTCCCGCCGTATCCAGCGGCCGGTGCAGAATGAAATAGTTGCCCCATGCGACAATCTGTTCCGGTTCAAAGACAATCGAATCAAGAGGAAAGAGTTCGCCCGGCGATGCGGAAGAAATATGCGAATCCCTCGGACGATTGTAGCTGACCAGACTGATGTCCTCCGGAATCCGGATTCCGCATTTTGCCGCGTAGTAGGGCAGATAATAGGCGATGCCGCCCATCGTGCAGAAAATCGCCGTCGGCAGTTTCCGTTCCGCGGAGAAATAGCGGTGCCAGAAGATCGGCGCATCGTCCCTTCCCGGCACGAATTCCAGAAAATCGACCCGGCACTTCGGATTCAGGAACATCATTTCCGCCTGAAAGCTCTTGCAGCGGTCGACATGATTGGGCTGATCGAGAGCCGAAGCCACCAGCACATGCCGATGCCCGTTCGCATACAGATGGCGCGCCGCAATGGCTCCGCCCAGATAATCGTCGGAATCAATGGCGACATCCCCGCAGTTTCCGCCCAGAATATTGATGACCACGCAATCCGGATTGGCAAACTTGATCTCATCAATGAGGCTCTGCCGGGGAAAGGAGCACATCACCACAATGGAGGCATCGGAAACCGCCGCCATGAACCGTTCGCGATTCTCCGTATGATTGGTGGGAATGCACTTGAAATCCTGCATGGAAAGCGACTGCATCAGCTGAATGCCGATGCGTTCGGTGAATTCATTTTTGCAGATGTCAAAGACGATGTTTTCGCTTTTGCGCTGTCCGGCGCAGAGATAGCCGTAACGGTTCAGAGCGTTCACCACCTTTTTGCGGGTGGAATCGGAGACAGCGCCGTTGTTGTTCATGACGCGGTAGATTGTCCGAACATTGACACCGACTTCATTGGCAATTGTCTGAAATTGAATCCGGTTCATAATCCCATTCTTTCCCTCGATTTCCTAATATAATTATACGATATTGCGCATTCGGATTCAAGGGGGGAGAGCAAATTCTCCGCAAGAAAAATTGTCCGATTTGCGACAGAAAAGATTCCTTTTCTTCCGGAACACGTCTGCCTCCGGACAGTTGAAAAACAGCAAAAACGAATTAGAGTACCTTCGTCACAACAATCCAAATCAGAAGGAGAGAGCTCTTCATGATTCACTCATTCAAGGATCATCTTCCCTTTGCGGAGCACGGGTTCGGACTGGAGTTCAACCATTACGTCTCCGGAAGAATCGCCGCCGACGTCGTCCGTCACGGAGGCATTTCCACTCTGTACTATGTCGGGAAACAGGGATTCCGGCGCGCCGCCGTCCTTACCGCTTCCCAGGAGTCCGCATTCGCGAAGGCCGGACGCATCCAGCTTCTCGTCGACGGCCGCAGCTATTATCTCGAATTCAACCAGACCACCCACTATCCCTTCGGCTACCGCTCCGAATGCGAACTGGCCGGAGTCCGGATCCGTCATGAATTCCTTCTGGAGCGCAACACCCTTTACCAGGTGGTTCGCGTTCTGGACAATCCAGCGGGACACGACGTGCGTGCGAGGGCCCTGCTTCACGGCCATGTCTTCACCGCCCTTCCCGGACGCAAAACCGATCCGTGGACCATTCTTCCGGACGGGTCCATGAAAACGGAAATTCACGATCCCTCCGGCTCTCTGCTTCTCCGGTTTCTCTGCTCGGTTCCCTGTTCGACCCTCTCCCGGCACGAACCCTTCAAATATTACATGGAAACCAAGGAGAAGGGGGAACTGTTTGTCTTCGCCTTCCAGTTCGACAGCGAAGAACGTCCCGATTTCGCCTCCGCCGCGGATCGGATCAACCGCTGGGAACAGCGTTTCCGCGAAGGCGTCCGATTCCACACCGGCAGCGAAGCGCTGGATTCCGCATTGGACAACGCGGTCCCGACGCTGGAATCCCTGATCGTGCCGGACCGGCCGGGGGCCATCCGCGCCTCCCAGTCGTACTGGATCTGGGGATGGGACAGCATGGTTCATGCCGAGGCCCTCCTCTGGAGCGGCAACGCGGACATCGTCCGCGACATGCTGGCCTTCTACCGGGAGACCGCCGATCCGGTCCGGGGCATCGTTCACTGCATGGACGACGCCTTCCGTCCCGACACCTGCATGGCCCCATGCTCCCAGGGTCTCTACATCGTCATGCTGGCCAACTACTGCGCAGCCACCGGGGATCTCGACACCGGACGAACCCACTATCCCTTCGCCCGATGGATTCTGGAACTGGCCGGTCGCAATGTTCACCCCTCCTGCTCCCTCGGAACCGCCATCGGCTTCTTCCCCGATTTTCCCGGACTGCTGGATCAGAAGGATTCCGACGTCAGCCTCATCAACAACTCGCTCTATCTGCAGGCGCTGAAATCCATTGCCGCTCTGGAACAGGCGTTCGGCATGGAAGCGGAGGCGCAGGAACATCTCCGCTCCGCCAACAGACTCCAGAAGGACATGGAGCGCTTTCTCTGGGACGACAACGCCGGTTACTGGTGCGACTCCGCCGACGGCGCCACCCTTCAGCCCCGCCGCTATTATCCGCTTTACGGTCAGCTTCACACCTCCGCGTTCGGCTGCGACCCTCATGCGGAGAGTCTTCCGCGGATCGCGGACTTTCTGAAACGTCACTTCCGCTTCGACTTCGGTCTTTACATGTTTCCCACCGACAACCCCGCCTTCATGGCCGACGGCAACCAGCTCGGCGCCTATTATCCGCCCGTCGACCGCTATTACTGGAATCTCATGAACCGCGTCGGCGACACGGAATCCGCCGCGGACTTCCGCCGGATCATCGAATTCTACTGGCAGTTCCACGCCTATCCCGAAGGCATGACCCATGAAACGGAAAATGCCGATCCGACCATCGACAATCCCGGCTGCAAACAGGCCTTCTCCATGAAAGGCTGGTTCTGCGACGCCCTGGAACTTTATTTCGGACTTCAGGTCCGCATGGAAGGCATCCGCCTGCATCCGCTGAAAACGGATCACCGGATCCGGGTCGAGCATCTGATCCTGCGCGGCAGATGCTTCTCGCTGGAAACCCTTCCCGGCGGCGGCATGCTTCTGAACGGCATTCCCGTCCCGGCGGAAGAGCTCTCCTGGGAGACGCTGGAACACTGGAACGGCACTTCCGGAAACGGCGCTCCGGATCCGGAAAAACAGGATCGTTGACGCGATCCGCCTTCTCTTCTTCCTCGGGTGAAACGGAAGGTTTCCAGACTTTTTTTGCAAAACGACATGTTCCCCCTCTTGACTTTTCATTATTTTCTGGTATAATTTACCAGTAAAGAATAAAGACACCTTCCGGGAACGGACACTCCGATGAGAAAAGAAAAATACAAGGATATTTACGAGGATCTGTACGGGAAGATCACGAACGGCACGTTTGCCATCGGGACCCTTCTGCCGTCGCTGCCGAATCTGGCGGAGAGCTATGCGACGAGCCGTCCCACGATCCGGAAGGCGCTCCAGCTTCTGGAGCAGAAAGGACTGGTCAGCTGCCGGAACGGAGTGGGTGTGACGGTGTCGGATCCGGCGCTCCGACGGGAACCGTCCGGGAAACGTCTGGAAATTGCCGCGGATCTCTTTCCGGGAGAGAGCAACTCCTTCAACTACACGCTTCCGATTCTGAACGGACTTTCACGGGCAAGCGTGAAATACGGATTTTCGCTGCGTCTGGTTCAGCGCCAGGAAATCGAAAACTGGAAGGATCCGAAAGATCTGCCGGACGGCCTCATCTTCCATGCGCTTCCGGAACGGACGTTGCCGGACAGTCTGCTGGAATCCATTACGGAACATGGAGTTCCGCTGATTCTGCTGAACCGGCAGATGGAATTTCCGGGCGTCGGCACGCTGAGCGTCGATTACCGGCAGGAAACCCGGCGCGCGGTCTCCTGCATGATCCGGAACGGAGCCAGACGCATTGTTCTGTATAAAAATCCGGGATACCAGTCCAATGCGCTGCATCTCCGGGTTCAGGGCTGGCGCGACGCCTATCAGGAAAACGGTCTGCCCGTTCCCGAGGAGCTCTGCATCACGGCCACCTGCTACGAAGAGGCCAACTGTCAGCTCGACGCCATTCTGAACGCCGAACGGCCGGATCTGATCTTCATCACAAACGGGACCTGTTTCTATCAGGTCTGCATCACGCTTGCCGGACACAATCTTGCCGTTCCGGATGACATCGCTCTGCTCTGCTTCGACGACATCGGCTCGCTGCAGGAGGAGCTCGGCATCCCTGCAAGCTACATCCGGATGCCGCTGGAACGCATGGGGTTCGAAGCCGCCGAAAGCATTGTCGCCAGAAAACAGAATCCAAACCGGATCGCTCTGCCCAGGAAAACATTCCACGCGGAACTGATCGTAAAAGGGTGCCGGTTCCTGCTGCCGGACTGAAAGGAGAACATGAGCCGCCGTTATTTCACATTGATAGAACTTCTTGTCGTTGTAGCAATTCTGATTATTCTGATCTCCATTCTTCTTCCCGGACTTCAGAAGGCGAGAAATTCGGCGCTGGGCGCCGCCTGTCTGAACAATCTCAGCCAGATCGGAAAGGCCTCCGCCTCGTACAGCGGGGACAACGACGACTGGATCGTACCCGGCATCACCGACTGGGGCGACAATTCCACCAAATACTTCTATGCGAAACTCTCCGGCACCCGCGGCATCACCCCCGGATACGGAACCGTTTATGCGACGAAAAAAAAGGGAAGTTCGGAAGTTCCCATCCACAGCGGAAGTTTCATCTGCAATACCGACATCCGGAAGCTGACCGGCGACAAGAACACCGGCTTTGCCTACACCATGTTCGGCGGAAACTGGTGTCTGATGGGCGATTTCACCTCCACTTCCAAATGGCGCGCCTTTCTGCACAAGACCGGCGCCATGCGCACGCCCTCTTCCGTCATTCTGGCCGGCGACAGCAATCAGGTGCAGAACGGTATGCTGGATGCGCCGGGTGAATTCAGTTTCCGGCACGGAGGCGTGGATATGCGCTCGACAGTGGAAACGCTGAATTCTCCGGTGCTTTCCCGGGGACGCACGCAGATCATCTTCGGCGACGGTCACGCGGGAAGCCTCTCCTATGCCGCCTTTCTTGTCCGCAGACTCTCCGAAGGCGACCGCTCCGTTCATTTCCCCGGAGGAAATCCCGATTATGATCCGCTGATGTTCGGCTTCCGCTTCGACAAAGGCACCGCTCCCGCTCTCTGAAAAAAAAGGATGAATGATGAATTTGTATGATGTACATGTCCATACGGCTGAGGCAAGCAAATGCTCTCCTCAGCCGGGCGCCGAAATGGCGGAGGAATATCACGCGAAGGGGTATACGGGGATTATTGTCACCGATCATTTTCTGAACGGCAACACACGGGTTCCCGCCGATCTGCCCTGGAAAGAGCGCATCCGTCTTTTCTGTCTCGGATACGAGCATGCGGCAGAACGGGGAAAACAGATCCATCTGGATGTCTTCTTCGGGTGGGAAGCCAGTTTCGAGGGGAACGATTTTCTGACCTACGGACTGGATCGGCAATGGCTGGAGAATCATCCGGAACTGCTTTCGCTCTCGTTGACGGAGTATCTGAACTTTGTCCGGCAAGAGGGTGGGACAGTCGTCCATGCGCATCCCTTCCGGCAGGGGAAGCACATTCCGTTCATCCGTCTCAATCCGGAGCTGGTGGATGGAGTGGAGGTCCGCAATCACAACCGTCCCGATGCGGAAAACCGTCGGAATCTCTGGTATGCCGAAACCTTTGATCTGCCTCGGACCGCGGGTTCGGACGCCCATAAGTGTTCCCAGATTCCGCCGGGAGTTCTCGGTTCGGAAACACGATGGAAAAGCGTTGCGGATTATACGGAGGCCCTGCGCCGACGCACGTTGATTCTTTTTTAAAATTCAAAAATAGGGAGATGGAGAAATGAAGCGATTTGCCAGTATCGTTTTACCGGGATTTCTGGTTTTCGCCGTCATGGCGCAGAATGCGGAACTGCCGGGGGAACGCATTCTCCGCATGAAACCGGAGGAACTGCGGAAAAAGGCTTCGGATGAAGCGATGAAAAAATGGAAAAAACCGCTGACGGACGCGGAGTTTCAGAAGCTCGCAAATCAATCCGAACGGCGGTACGGAATCGAAACGGATGCGGAGATTGTTTCGCATGTTCCCTCTTCGATTGCGCCGTATGCGCGTCTGCGGGACACGCCCCGGCCGGAGATCCGACCGTGGGCGCACTGGACCGGACATTTCACTCAGGATCAGCTCGACAGTTATCATGGATTGATCTCCTACTGTCCGTTCTGCGACTCGCGGGCGCTGACGATCCGCTTCGATCCGAAGAATCCCGAACACGCCCGGACCACCTGCTGCAAGAAGGATCTGTACCGGAAAAACGCCCCGGCAGGATACGATTTAACGCCCGACTCATTCGCACTCATCCGGTATCTGGACGATTCGCTGCGGAAGATTCCCTGCAAGCTCTACAAGGACGCCAAGGGACGAGTCTGGCAGCTGTTTGTCGCAAATCTTTTCAACAAACGGGACTGGAGTGAATACATCCGCACGCTCGGGCGACTCTCCGTGCTCTATCTTCGCACGGGCAATCCGCTGTATCCCTACAAAGCGGCGGTGATCCTCGACCGGATGGCCGAAACCTACTACGCGCTCCCCCTTTCTCTGAACAATCTGGATCCGGCAGGCAAAGACGGACTCGGACTCTCCCGTGCCGAATGGGAAGCGCTTCCGCGTCCGAACATCTGGGCGAAAATGCCGGAAATCGGCTGGTGGAACCGGAACAATCCCACCTACGCCCGTGGCTGGATGGTGCTCGGACGCGAAGGAGCCGCAATCTATGAATATGCGCTTCTCCACCATCATCCGGCCTTCCGCTACTACTCAAAAAAGAAATATGGCGATCCCGGGAAAATTGACGAACTTGTCCGGACAAAACTGGCGCGGGAGATCAATCTCGGCTATACCTCCGTCTGCATGAACGGACTCATCCAGAATTATCAGGCGGCGAATTCGGCGCACATGCTGGCAAGCGCGATGATCGGCGGAGACAAAACTCTGCTGGATTTTGCCGCGGCGAATCACGACTGCATTGTCTACAATCATCATTACGCGGACGGAATCAACGGAGAAGGATCGGTCGGATATCAGGGAATGCTCCGCCGGCAGTTCTATCCGTACATGCTGGAAAAGACCGGATGGCAGACCATTGATCCCGCGTTCCTTGCCAGAAATCCCTTTTTCCGGATGGCGGCACATGAATCGGAGAAGCAGATCACCGCACGCGGACTCCTCTTCGAACACGGCGACCTTTATGAGATGACTCACGAGATCCCGAACAACCGATATCTCGGCAATCTGGATACGGCGGAAAAACCGGCAAAATCGAATCTGCCCAGTCAGATCTGGCCCTCCTGGGGCGTCGGCGTGATCCGGGTGGGAGCGCCCGGGGAACGACTCGAAACGATTTTGAACTTTTCGCGTCCGAGCGGCCACGGCGGTCTCCTGATGGGACTGGCAGGCTGGTTCGACGGCATCCCCGCTCTCCGCATGCACGGATATGCTCCTCCCTGGGGAAATGCCTCTCCGAAAACGGTCAGGGACATCAACGAGCTGAACTTCCCGCGCAAGGCCGTTTATGTGCCGCAGTCAAAGCCCAGCGTGCATGAATCCTGGAACCGGCTGCTGGCGCAGTCGGCGATCGGTCAGAACACGGTGACGGTCGATGAAATCGCCTCCGTCAAGCGCGGTCTGAGCGAGCCGGTGTTCTTCAAAGGCGGAGAACCCGCCTCCTCTCCCGAATCCAAGTTCCAGATTCTGGAAGTGAACACAATCGGGGAATTCCGGAAGATGGGGGTCAACAGCGTGACAAAATTCCGGCGCGCCCTGATCGGAGTCGAAACGCCCTCCGGACGATCCTACACGCTGGACATCGTTCCCCTGAAAGGAGGAAAATCGCAGACAATCTGGTATTCCATCTGGGGCGAACGCATCGCGGAGCAGGGACTCGGAAAGGCCGTTGAGAAACCCAATCTGACCGATGCCATTTTCAACGGAAAAGCTCCGGCGCGCACCCGTTTCTTCTCTCCTGCCATCCTCTACAAATGGGTCTACGGGATCTACGACCATGTCACAAAAGTAGAGACCCGTCCGGAACAGACTCTTCCGTGGGCGGTGGATTACAAAACCGATTATTACGCCTACTTCCGGAACACCAGCGGGAAAGAGTACGGACGACCGCGCACCGGATTCGGAATCGTGAATTTCAGAATCGCGGGAGCTCCGGCGGATCCATGCGCCGTCTGGCAGGCGAAGGCGCCGTGGTCTCCGCTTTCCGCAGACCTGCGGACTCGCTCCGGAGCGAAAATCGAAAATCAGACCCTCACATTCGATGAGGGAATGGATGTTCTCGCGCTCCGTAAAACATCGAAAAACGGACGGATTCTCGATTCCTGTTTCGTGACTCTCCTGGAAGGTCGTCATCCCGGAAAACCTCCGGTTGTCTCCTCCATGAAAACCTTTGCCGCCGGACCTGCGCGGCTCGTGGAACTCACGCTCACCGAAGGCGGAAAAGATCTCGTCTTGTATCAGGAGACAAACGAACTCCGGAAACTTGCCGGGATCGAAACGGATGCCCGCTTTGCTCTCGTCCGTTTCAACAAGGCAAATCGTGTCATCCGCCTTGACATGGCGCAGGGAACTCTTCTCCGGGCGGGAGGAAAAGAGCTGCGCTCCTCCGCGGCCGAGGACTCCGGAACCATTCTCAAAATTATCGGAGATCTCACCGGAAACCCCGAAAAATCGGAACTGCTGATCCGTCCGGACAAGCCCTGGAATGCTGACGCGGCGGCAGGAAGAATGCTCGTGCTTCATCAAACCAGAAAAGGCAGTTTCAACAACCGGGAAGGATATAACGTCGAAAAGGCGGAACTCCTGCCCGATGGATCTGTCAACGTTTCTCTCCGCGGCCCGGCTCCGTTCATCATCAGCTATCATCAGGCATTTTTTGTGGACGGAAAACTCAAGGTCAACCGGCCGATTCAAAAGTTCAATGAGTTGAACTATTATCCCGGCATTCAGGTCACATTCCCGCGGATTGGAAAAACATTCACCGTGCGGAACGCATCGCTGAATTCCATGGAAGCTGAAACCGATCTGCGGAAAGCCGGCGTTCAAGACGGCGACTGGTTTTATTTTCATGCCATCGCTCCCGGACAGAAGGTCTCCATTCCGCGCTTCGCTTCCCAACGTTTTGAAGAATAAGGCGGATTCCGGGGAAATATTACAATACGGGAAAATGTCCACGCATTTTCCCGGCTCAACGGCTCTGTCCTTCCCGCGCTCCCGCTTCCAAACTCTTCTTCTCATGAAACGGCGAGAGGGAGAAAACCGCTTTGAAAAGCGGTTCTTCCCCCCCTCGCGCTCCCCCTCTTTCCCTAAACTTTTGACGCCTTTGCAAAAAAACGCAAAGGCTCTGTTTTCCTTTTGCTTTAGTCTCATCAGGCGATATTCGGATTCTGACGTCTTCTCCCGCGGCGGAAGCTCCATACCTGAAGTTTTATGGCATATCGGATTTTCCCGGCTCAACGGCTCTGTCCTTCTTGCGCTCCTGCTTCCAACCTCTTCTTCTCATGAAACGGCGAGAGGGAGAAAACCGCTTTGAAAAGCGGTTCTTCCCCCCTCGCGCTCCCCCTCTTTCTCTAAACTTTTGACGCCTTTGCAAAAAAATGCAAAGGCTCTGCTTTCCTTTTGCTTCAATCTCATCAGGCGATATTCGGATTCCGACGTCTTCTCCCGCGGCGGAATTTCTTAAATGATTTTTTTTGATAGAAAATGATTTCGGGGGATTGACATTTTTTTCGTTTTATGTTATAATTAAGAAGAGAAATATATAACAAAATGTATAACAAAATAAAGCAGAAGCATGGAGACGAAACAGGAGCGCGTTGCAGAAGAACTGCTGGATGAGATTGCCTCCGGACGTCACGGGTCGTTTGGAGAAGTCTTCATGACGACACGGGATCTTGCCGCTTATAAAAAGGTGTCGCTGAAAACGGCATTTTCCATTCTGAACCGACTCCGGGAACATGGAGTGCTGGAAAAATCCGGGAAACGATTTCTGATTCACAATGCGGTTCCCGTACGTTCCAACGCATCCGGGAAA
>CALXRL010000072.1 GCA_944390735.1 uncultured Victivallales bacterium
TTCATTTCTTCAATACCGCGATGATGGGAAGCGCCAGACAGGATCTGGAATTCGATCCCGTCTTCTTCGACCGATTCGATTATATGGTCCACTCCTTCAAGGAGAATGGAATTTATCTCAACTGGGATGTCTGGACCAGCGCTCCCGGTTTTCAGGCGGGCAACCACTGGGCAAACCGTGTCGGGGATAAAAGACATTATTTCTATTATCTCTATGTGGATCCGAAGGTCCGGAACATGTGGAAGGAAGGAGTAAGGAAATTCCTGAATCGGAAGAATCCGTATACGGGAACAACACTTGCCGAAGATCCGGTGCTCGCCATTACCATCGCCGCAAACGAGCAGGACGGAATGCTCCGCGGCTGGCGCGACACCTCCGAACTTCTGCCGGAATGGAAAGCCTTCCTCCGGAAACGCTACAGCTCAATCGACGCCCTGAAGAAAGCATGGGGAAAACGGGCGGCCGCCATCCGGGATTTCGACTCAATCACTCCTTACCGGAGTGCCGATTTTGCCACACCGGATCAGTATGGACGCGATATTACCGAATTTATCATGGAAAAGGAAAACGCTCTTGTCGATTTTTATCGGAAATCGCTTGAGGAAGCCGGATACAAGGGACTCTTCAGCCAGTGGAACATGGGACAGGAACTGTTCCGGAATCTGGAGCGTCAGAAAGTGGATGTCGTGACCATCAACGGCTATCACGCCCACCCGTCTGCATATACCAGTCCGGGATCGACAATCAGCCAGGCAAGTTCGATTTCGCAGATTGCCGCCTGCATCCGGAATCTGAATGCCACAAAGCTCTATCGGAAACCGCTGGTGCTTACGGAATACGGCCATGTCTTCTGGAACAAATACCGCTATGAACAGGGATTTGTCACGGGAGCCTATTCGGCCTTCCAGAATCATGACGGAATCACCGGATTCTGCAATCAGGTCCGTTCAGCACAGAAAATCAAAAATCCCAAGCAGATGTGGATCAGTCCATTTACAGGATTTGCATTCGATCCGGTGGCAAAATCGCAGGAATTCCTGACCGCTCTGATGTATCGGCGCGGGGATGTGGCCCCGGCAAAAAATATGGTGCGGATCGCCGTTTCCGGAAAGAAAATCATGAAGGCCGGAGAGTGGATGGATGCGGTTCACAGCGGACAGACGCGTCTCTCTCTGGTTACAGGATTCGCTGTGGACTGCGGCTCAAATCTGCCTGTCAGCCCAGACGAGCTGATTCTCCCGCTCAGCGGGAGGACTCAGCTCAATGTTCAGGAGAAGTTCATTGAAACAAAGGAAAGTGAGGTCAACGCCTTCGACTTTGATTCAACCATCCGGATGCTGAAACAGAAAAAACAGCTGCCGGAATCCAACCGCACCTCGGCGGAAAAAGCTCAGTATGAAAGTGCAAGCGGAGAACTGTTCCTGGATCAGCACAAACGCTTCATGTCCGTTGACACGCCGCGCCTTCAGGGAATTTGCGGAGAAGCGGGAACAAAAGCAAAACTTTCCAATCTGGAAATCCGGCAGATGAGTCCGCGCGGCAACCTTTCGCTTGCCAGTGTGGATGGAATGAAGGATTTGCAGCAGGCGAAGCGCCTGGTCGTGGTGTTTGCAACCAATGCGCTCAACAGCGATATGCAGTTCCGTGATCTGGAAATGCGGGTTCTGAATCGGATCGGCACGCTTCCGGTTCTGGTGGAAACCGGTTCCTTCTCGCTGACCTTCCGTAATGTCAATGCGAAGAAGATGAAAGGATATGCTCTTGCCATGGATGGCTCCCGCATCGCGGAAATTCCGCTGAGACATTCCGGGAACACTGTTGAGCTGACCCTGAAATCCACAGCGTTCCCGCAGGGGCCGGCCGTCTATTTTGAAGTGGTCGCTGAATAAATATAAGGAGTCCGGAAAATGAAACCATGGAATCCGCTTCTCCTCTCTGCAGCTCGTTCTTTCGCCGTAGAAAATGCGGAAAAATCGGGAAAACGGATCCATGAAAAAATGGAATGAAATAACACTCCGGAACACAGACAGAAACCACGAAAGGAGAACTGGATACATGCAGAAACGGATTTTCACACTTCTGGAACTGCTCATTGTTGTGGCTGTGATCGCCATCCTTGCCGGACTGCTGCTGCCTGCTCTGAACAAGGCACGGGAAAGCGCAATCGCAATCAAATGCACGGAAAGTATGAAACAGCTTGGACTGGCATATCATCAGTATGCACAAAGCTGTGACGACTGGACTTTGAGTTATGAAAATCCAAGATGGTATATCAACGAGTTCTTTCTAGATATTCTGAATGTCAAAGTCAGAGGACCGAGCGGCTGGAATCTGGAATACTGGGACAAGAGTTTCATCTGCTCCAATGCAACCCGCTGCGGAACCAATGCGGCAATCTACAAATCCCTGTCGCCGCTTTACCGGTCCGTCTGCAATGCCTATGGACTGAATGTTTCCGGAACGGAAGGGCCCTCCTGGACCAATTATAAACTGACCAAAGTCAGAAATTCCTCAGCCAAAGTCGCTTTTTCCGAGACATCCGCAGGAGGTCTGATTCCCTCCTGGAGCCGTGATCCGGCAGAGAAATGGTGGCTGCTTGGAAACGGTCAGCTGACAGATACCGATCAGTACATGGCCTATCGCCATAGAGAAAACACAGCGGCAAATACTCTTTTTTTCGACGGTCATGTTGCAGCAATTCCTTATTCCGTTTTCATGCAGAGTCAATTTTCTTACCACCTGACGCCGTATCAGTAATCCCGTGTCTTGCCCGGGAAATGTGGACTTCCATTTCCGGGGGGATTCAACAAACCGTCAATGCACAAGGATGATGCTATGCTGACATTTCA
Source organism: uncultured Victivallales bacterium (assembly GCA_944390735.1). GTDB lineage: Bacteria > Verrucomicrobiota > Lentisphaeria > Victivallales > UBA1829 > UBA1829. The sequence continues at coordinate 2,850 of CALXRL010000072.1, forward strand.
GAAAAACGAAGACAGCAACTTCTCCGCGGAAGAAAGTTCCGTTCAAGATGGATACTGCCGCATTGCGTTTACCCCGTCGCCGCACGATGGAATTGCAAAATTGTGGTTTCACTGGGTTGTCCGGAATGAATCTTCCGAGCCGCTCCCTCCGCAGACCCGAATCATTTTGAAGAACCTGCAAGGGGTGCTCGGCGCTGAAGACGGCTCCTTTCAGCCGGTTATCCGGACGGACAAATCCGACTGGGAACGTCTGCACAGCGGCGTTCGAAGTGTTCTGCCGGATGGCCGCACTCAACTGGAATGGATCGTGAAGACGCCGCAACGGAACGGATTTCTGGAGTGTGCGCTCTGTTATCCGTACTGGATGCCGGAGCTGGAACGAATGTGTCAGGAGACGGGCGGATACTGGGTCGCGGACGAGATCGGCGTGACCAGGGAAGAGCGGAGAATTCTCCGGCTCTCCAACTGCTATGGCAATCCGGAGCGCCCGGAACGCGGACTCTATCTTCTTGCGCGGCAGCACGCCGGGGAAACACCGGGGTCCTGGGTGCTGGACGGCCTCCTGAGGCGCCTTGCGGAACGAAAGGCACCTTTCCCGGTCTGGTGCATCCCATTTGCCGATCCGGACGGCATTGCAAACGGTGATTACGGAAAGGATTCCTTTCCGCAGGATATGAACCGTTCCTGGGGGCCTTTTGAATTTATGCGTCATGAGACGAAAGTGATCGGTACCGATCTTCGGGAATGGCGCAGACGCATTCTTCCCGGAGAGTCGCTGGTTCTGGATTTTCATGCTCCTGGAGCGGATGAAACCGGAGTTTATGCTTACGTCTCCGACGAATCGCGGAAACATCCGTTCCGATGGAAAATCCATGATCTTCTCCCGCGGCTCGACAGAGCAATCGCCCCCTGTTCGCAGACGCCATTTCTCAGGACAGGCGGTTACAAGAAATATTCCGCCTGGGGAGAGTTTGCAAATCTTTCGGAGTTCTGTCTCTGGACTCTTCCGCTTCTTTTTGCTTCGATTGAGATCAGTTACTGGAAGGCGGGAGGAAAAGTCCTGACCAGAAAGGAATATCAAAATATCGGAAGCCGGATCACAGATGAAATCATTTCTATTTTTTCGGAATCCTTACAGTCAGGAGTCAACAAAAAATGCGTTTGAAAACCCGTCTCTGCAGTTCTCTGGCAAAGATTTTTCCGCAGGAGGACCCGCAGGGAGTTCCATACCATTCCGCCTCGGCGCTGAAGGGAGAACGATTCTCGTTCCAGTTTGTGTTTCATACCAAAAAGCAGTGGGATCCTTTCCGAGTGGAGGTGGAATCCGCTCTGTGTGAATATATCCGGGTGCGGAAAGTGGAGCTTGTCCCGGTACCAAGCCTATCCCCCTTTCTGCCGGAGGAATGGGCGGAAGAGGATCTTATTTCCCATCAGCCCGGCTTGTATCCGGATCTTCTGGAGGAACTTCCGGATCCCTATTATCCGCTGCCGGATGCCTGGAATGCTCTGTGGATTACCGTGGAACTGCCGGAGACGATTCAGGGCGGCAGATATCCGATCCGGCTTCGTCTCCGGGAATCGGGTGCCACTGCTGGAGAACAGGCTTTGATTCTGGATGTTCTTGATTTTGTTCTGCCGCCGCAGAAACTGATCTGCACCAGCTGGGTTCATGCGGACTGTCTTGCCGTTTATTATGATACTCCGATGTGGAGCGAAAACCACTGGAGCATTCTGAAAAAGTTTATCCGTTCTGCAGTCCGGCATGGCATCAACATGCTCTACACACCGCTGCTGACGCCTCCGCTGGATACCGCTCCCGGAGAGGAACGACCAACGACTCAGCTGATCGGAATCCGGAAAAAGAAAGGGGACTACTTTTTTGATTTTTCCAGACTGGATCGCTGGATCAACATGGCGCAGAACTCCGGAATGAATTACTTTGAGTTTTCGCATCTGTTTTCTCAGTGGGGGGCGAGGTATGCACCGAAGGTTGTGGCGGATGTCAATGGAACCGAACAACGGATTTTCGGGTGGGAGACGTCTGGAACTGATCCGGAATACC
>CALXRL010000073.1 GCA_944390735.1 uncultured Victivallales bacterium
GGCCGACAGCCTACGAGCAGAAATTCGATTAAAGCTTTTTTCTCATCCCAAAGAAGACTTGAATTTGATATAAAGAGATGATATATTATTTATCATACAAAACGTATATTTAACAAGTAGTCCTCACAAGAAGTTCTATCAATGTAAAAAATTTCAATCTCATGTTCCGGTGTCTTCGCAGATGCTTCATATACTTCTCCTTTTTTTCTGGTTTTATTCGTATTTCTGAACGGATGTTTTTTCGGTGGATTTTCGTATCTGGAGTGTCATGGTGATGGTGCGGTTTTCCGGGGGCTTCTGCGGATGATCGATCCAGTTCAGCAGCAGGGAGCAGGCCTCTCGGACCAGGGCGGCATTGTCGAACGAGGCGCTGGTCAGCGGGAGGGTCGGCCGGTAGAGGAACTCCATATTTTCGAGTCCGGCTATGCCGATGTCCTCCGGAACCCGGAATCCCATTTCCGCCAGAACCTGAATCACTTCAAGCGCCAGTTTGTCGTTCGGGACAAAAAACGCTTCCGGATGCCGCGGATTCGACATAAGCTCCCGGAATCGGATTTGCGTCTCCTCCTTTCCGATGTTCCATTCCAGAGGCGCAGGGACAGGGGGGCCCGTTTCGCGGAGAACATCGCCGTACGCCTGTTCTCTGGGAAGGAAGGAGCTCCGGTTGAACTCCCCCGAATCAATGGTGATGCAGCCGATCCTCCGGTAGCCGCGGCGGATCAGGTGACGCATCACATCGCGGCTGCCCTGATAAAAATCCGGAATGACGCTCGGCAGATGATACGGATTGCCCAGACTCGAAATAAAAACACAGGGAATTTTTCTTGCCAGCAGCTCTTCCATCTGCGGAGTGCGCAGCGTGATCAGTGCTCCGGCAAGCGAGTCCAGTTCGGCGGGGGAAAAAAGTTCATCCTCCTGGAGGGCTATGTCGGTGTATCCGGCTTCGCGGACCATCCGCTGGAAGAAGGTGTAGCGCAGCGAGTCATGCAGATTGAGCCGTGTGGTTCCGGATTTGTCAAAGATGTAGGCCAGCAGTTTTTTGTTCAGACGTTTCTGGATATCCCGGGCGACAAAGGTTCCGCTTCCCTTGAAGGTTTCCAGACATCCCGCCTGTTTCAGCGTCCGTACCGCCCGGAACGCAATGACGTAGCTGCAGCCGAATTCTCCGCTCATCTCCCGGATGGACGGCAGTTTTTCTCCGGGCGCATACTGCCCGGTTTTCATGCGCCGCAGAAGTTCGTCTTCCACCTGTCTGACCAGCATGTCTGATCGCTCCGTTTGTTTTGAAAAGTATATTTGCGTTATATCACTTGTTAGATTATACAATATTTTTCAAAAAAGTCAATCCCTGAAAACAGAAGAAAGGCCGGTTTTTTGAGAAAAAAGAAGCGGCTCCGTCCGGAAGCAGCCGGGCGGAGCCGGAAAACGGCGTCCCCTTTGATTCTGTAAAATTATTTTGCCGTCTTCAGATTTTTCGTGGGAATGATCTCCGGAGCGGTTTTCCCGGGAACAACCCAGGCAAATGCAAGATTGTCTCCGCCGGCGCCTTCAAACATGACGGCTTCCACATAGTACTTTTTGCCTTTTTCCAGTTTGACAGGAGCGGATTTCTGGGACGGTTTCTTCGTGAATTCCTTCGGATTGGTCCAGGAGGAGGTCCGGGCAATGGCTTTGGCCTTTCCAGGGGTGGCATCCGTGCTCAGATAGAGCGTGGCGGAGTCATCGGCCGCAATGTAGAAGACGTAGTTGCCGGTCGTATCGGGAACGATATAGCCGTACATGCGCTGAACATAGTTGTCCGCCCAGTTGGAGCCCTTTTCGGGTTTTGTCCAGGATTTCGCCTCGGAGGTCTTCTGAACGTCGGATCCGGCAGGCGCGATTTTTTTCGCCACAAGGGATTTTGCACTTCTGTCGCCTTTGTGCTGGGCCGAGGTCCAGTAGTCGCGGTTGAGTCCGGGCTGATCCGGCGCCGCGAATGCCAGAGCGCATCCAAGCATGGCTGCTGCAGCAAGAATCTGTTTCATTTTCTGCTCTCCTTCTTTGATGTTGTCGTTGTGCGGGGACAAACAACTATATAATCCCGATTTTATCAAAAGTCAATCCCCTTTGCATTCAAATTGCGGATTTTCTCGGAAATTCGGGGTTCGGTTCTGGAAAAAATGTATTTCGGCTGTATAGTTCTGTTCAGAAAAACGCGGGAATGCAATGCGAAAATACGGAGGTCGGCTCATGCAGTTTGATAAACCCGGAAGAATATTCGAAGCAGATGCCATTGAATCCTATCTGACAAGCATCGGAGATCGGATTCTTGCCGAATTCAAGGATCGTTCGCAGGAACTTCTTCTGCTGGGAATTCAGCGGCGCGGAGTTCCCTTCGCCCGCCGTCTCAGCAGCTATATCCATCGGCAGACCGGCATGGAAATTCCGGTCGGCACGCTCGACATCACCATGTACCGGGATGACATCGGAATGCGGAAGGTCCTGCCTGTGATTCATGAAACGTGCATCCCGGACATCAATGGAAAAGTGCTGATCCTCTGCGACGATGTCCTGCAGGCGGGACGGACCATTCGTGCGGCTCTGGATGCCATTACCGATTTCGGCAGACCCGCCATCATCCGTCTGGCGGTGCTGTTCGACCGTGGCAACCACGAGTTCCCGATCGCGGCCGATTACGTCGGCGAGGCGGTGAAGATTCCCGACGGATTCAAAATCTCCGTGCACTGGCTGGAGATCGACGGCGCGGATTTTGTGAAAATTCTCGAAAAGAAGATTTGGAGATAAGCATTATGGATGTGAAATGGACAAGAAAGGATCTGCTGAGCATTTATGACTTGTCGGCCGAGGAGATTACGCTGATTCTCGACACCGCCGCCGAATTCAAGAAGGTCTCCCAGCGGAAGATCAAGAAGGTTCCGGCGCTTCGCGGAAAGACGGTCGTGAATCTTTTCGTCGAGCCGAGCACCCGCACCCGCACCTCCTTTGAGCTTGCGGAACAGCGGCTTTCCGCGGACATCATCAATATTGCGGCGGATTCCAGCAGTCTCCGCAAGGGGGAGACGCTGCTGGACACCGTGAAAAATATCGAGGCTCTTCAGGTGGATCTGATCGTGATGAGGCATTCCGCCGCGGGTGCGCCGAATTTTCTGGCGCCGCGGGTGCGTCCCGGCATCGTGAACGCGGGCGACGGCGCACACAGTCATCCGACGCAGGCGCTGCTGGATCTCTTCACAATCCGGGAGAAGAAAGGGACGCTGAAGGGACTGAACGTCTCCATCATCGGGGACATTCTTCACAGCCGTGTCGCGCGCAGCAACATGTGGGGACTTCTGAAGCTGGGGGCGAACGTGACGTTCGGCGGACCTTCCACGCTGAATCCCAAGGCGTTTGAAAAGGTGGGCGTCCGCGTCTGCCACAACATGCGCGACGCGCTGGAGGGGGCGGATGTGGTGAATCTTCTGCGCATTCAGCATGAACGGCAGCGGTCGGGCTTCTTCCCGAGCGTCGGCGAATACTCGAAGGTGTTCGGACTGAATCCGGAAACGGCGAAGTATCTGAAGCCGGATGCGCTGATTATGCATCCGGGGCCGATCAACCGCGGTGTGGAGCTGGACTCCTCGCTTGCGGACGGACCGCAGTCGGTCATTCTTGAACAGGTAACCAACGGACTTGCCGTGCGCATGGCGGTTCTCTTTCTTGTAGCGGGGTGCTTAAAATGAATTACATTCTTGAAAATGCCAGAGTGATTGATCCGGTGCAGAACATCGACTGCGTCGGCGATATCGCCGTTTGCGACGGCCTTCTCGCGGATCCCGCGAAGATGCCCGCCGGGACCGAGCGCATGGATTTGAAAGGCAAAGTCCTGGCCCCGGGGTTTATTGATCTGCATGTTCACCTTCGCCATCCGGGGAAGACGCAGGCGGAGACCATTCATACGGGAACTCTTGCGGCGGCCGCCGGCGGCTTCACCTCCATTGTCGCGATGCCGAACACGTCGCCCGCTGCCGACAATCCGGGCACGATCCACTTCGTTCTGACGCATGCCGAGCGGGAAGGGGTGGTCAAGGTGCTGCCCTGCGGTGCCATGACAAAGAATCTGGAGGGAAAGGAGATGTCCTCGATCGGGTCGCTGAAGGCCGCGGGCGCCGTGGCGCTTTCCGATGACGGTCGTTGCGTGCAGGATCATCAGCTGATGCGGCATATTGTCCATTACTCCAAGACGTTCGATCTGCCGATTCTCGACCACTGCGGCGATCGTCTGCTGGAAGCCGAGGGCGTCATGCACGAGGGCGAATGGTCCGTCCTGCTCGGAATGAAGGGAATGCCCAGCGCCGCCGAGGAGCTGATGATCTATCGGGACATCATTCTCTCCCGGATGACAAACTGGAAGATTCATATTCAGCATGTCAGCGCGAAGGAGAGCGTGGCGATTCTGCGGCAGGCTCGCCGCGAGGGAATCCGCGTGACGGGGGAAGCCACCCCGCATCACATCGCCCTGACCGATGTCGAAATCAAACGGTTCGATTCCAATTACAAAATGAATCCTCCGCTTCGTTCGGAGGAGGATCGTCTTGCGCTGCTGGAAGGGCTCGCGGACGATACTTTGACGGTGATCGCCACGGATCATGCGCCGCATACCGCCACGGAAAAAATGGTGGAGTTCGACTATGCGCCGTTCGGCATCATCGGACTGGAAACGGCGGTGCAGATCTGCATGACGGAGCTGTACCACAAGGGCGTGCTTACGCTGCCGCACCTGATTTCCAAACTGACAAAGGGACCGGCGGAGGTGCTCGGTCTGGAGATCGGGTCCCTGAAAACGGGACGGCCGGCGGATATCACGATTCTGGATCCGGACCGGGAGACCGTGGTTGATCCGAATCAGTTCCGTTCAAAATCGCGCAACACGCCGTTTGCCGGATACCGGGCGAAGGGATGCGCGGTCGGGACGATTGTCAACGGAACCTTTGTGTACAAGGCGTTCTGAGACGCCGGGGGTCCGGAATCCCGGGATTGATGTTATTGCCGCAGAGATCTGATTGCAGTCATGGAGACGAAACGGAAAATCTTGTGTGTCGCCGACGCGCATATTCTGGAGACCCCCGGTGCCGCCGGGGGCTTTTTCGACATGCTCGCGCGCGTGGCGGAAACGGAGTACGACATCGTGTTTCTGGGGGACATCTTTGAACTCTGGATCGCCTTCGACTCCTATGAGACGGAGATTCACAAACGGTTCCTCGCCTGGTGCCGGGCTGAGAAAACGAAGCGGCGGATCGGGTTCGTCGAAGGAAATCATGAGTTTTACATATCGGAGCGATATCGAGATGCGTTCACCTGGTGTACGGACCGCTCCCGTCTGATTTCCGACGGAAGAGTCTGTCTGATGCACGGGGACACGATCAATGAAGATGACGTCGGGTATCTTCTGATGCGCCGGGTGCTGCGGAATCCGCTTTCGCGGGTCCTGGTCCGGTTGTTCGGTCCGCTGGCGGGAAAGGTGCTGTCCGAGAAGATCCGTCTTTCGCTGAAGGGGAAGAATCTGAAGCACAAGAAGAACTTTCCGGCGAAATATCTGGGACAACTGGCCGACCGGATGGAGGAGAAGCAAATTTCGCTCTGTCTGATGGGACACTTTCACCAGACCGCGGTTCTGCGCGGAATCCGGATTCTTCCCGCCTGGAATCCCGATGGGGAGATCGGGCTGCTGGACCCGGAAAGCGGACAATTTACCGTGCAGTCCTGGAAACAGATTCTGAACGTGGGATAGAGGTGGAGTGAATGGAGAAAATGGATCAACTGCCGGACGTGCTGCATTTTGTGGGCGTCGGAGGAATCGGAATGAGTGCGCTGGCGCAGATGGCGGCATCGCTTGGGTGCCGCACGAGCGGCAGCGACCGGGCGCTGTTCTCTCCGGAGAACGCGCGGATCATGAACGCCCTGCGGATGCAGGGAGTGAAACTGTATGCGCAGGACGGCTCCCGCTACGCGGATGCGCCGCCTCCCGCCGCGCTGGTCTATTCGACCGCGATCGAGGAGGATAATCCTGATTTTCTCAAGGCGCCTTCGGGAATTCCGCGTCTGCATCGTTCCGAGGCGATGAGACTTCTGGTGGAGACGTGCGCAATTCCGGTGGCGGCGGTGGCTGGAAGCTGTGGCAAGACGACGGTTTCCGCATGGCTGGCCGAATCGCTGGATCGTCTGGGGATCTCTCCGACGTTGATTTCCGGGGGACTTGCCAACCACTTCATCCGGGACGGATTCGCGGGGAATTACGCGCGCGGATGCGGTCCGCTCTGCGTGCTGGAGGCGGATGAAAGCGACAAGAGTCTTCTCAACTACACGGCCGATCATGCGATTGTGCTGAATATCGGAACCGATCATTATTCCAAGGCGGAACTGGCGGAGGTCTTCCGTTCGTTTCTGCGCAAGACAAGGAAAAGTGCCGTTCTGGAGGACAAGGTGCTGGAGATGCTCGGGCCGGAGTGCGTGGAGCATCTGGAGGTGGCCCTGTTCAGTACGGATCCGGCGGTGCCGGAGACGCTGCATGGAAGAAAGGTGTTTCGAGTGACGGATTACGCGGTCTCGCCGGAAGGGGTTTCCGCGCGGATCGACGGGGTTCGGTTCCGTCTTCCCGCTCCCGGGCTTCACAATGCGGCAAATGCGGCGGCGGTGACGGCGTCGCTTTTCCTGCTGGGGTGTGACCGGGCGAAAATCCGGGAGGCGGTGGAATCCTTTTCCGGGGTCTGGCGGCGTTTCGACTTCGCCGGACGAAATGAAAACGGCACGGCCGTCTATGACGATTACGCGCATAATGTGGAGAAGATTGCCTCCTGCATGAAATCGGCGCGCGAGCTCTGTCCCGGCCGGGTGCTGTTTGTCTTTCAGCCGCACGGATACGGACCGCTCGGGTTCATGCGCAAGGAGCTGTATCCCGCGCTGGAGGAGGCGATGGGGCCGGAGGATCTTTTCGGTTTTCTTCCGGTCTACTACGCGGGGGGGACCACCTCGTTCCAGCCGAAGGCGGAGGAGGTGGCGGATGAATATGCGCGGCGTCATCCGGGACGCTATCGGTATTTTCCGGACCGCACCTCGGTCCGGGAGTTTGTCAATACGAATCTGGGTTCGTCGGATTTCGTGGTGGTGATGGGGGCTCGCGACAACTCCCTCTCCGACTGGGCCCGGGAGCTGGGCGGTTCGCTGCCGTCCGGACGGAAATAACGGAGGATCTTCTGATGAAACGTTTGCTTCTGCCGCTTCTGGTCTGCTGCGGACTGGTTCTGTCGGCAAAGGAGGAGAGCGTGATTCGCACGCTGGACAATCGCGATATGAAGGTCTCCTCGATCCGCGCTCTTCCCGACGGATCTCTGGAGTATACCATGGCGGACGGCAAGATCAAAAGCACCATGCCGCGCGGAAAATACATCTACGCCTGGATCCCAAAGCCAAAGGAGATTGCCGCCGCGGATATCCTGCTGGAGGCAAATGTGCCGGACAAGGCCGCCGCCGCATATCGCGCCGCTTATGAGAAATACAAACTGCTCGGCTGGGATGTCTACTGCATCTACCGCGAATCCGAGGCGCTGGCTCGGCTGGGGCGCCGAATCGAGGCCGTCCGGAAGCTGGATCAGCTCAAGGATTACAAACTGATCAATACGAGGCTGGTTCCACTGCTTGTCGCGGTCAAACGGTTGAACGTCCAGCTGAACATTGATCTCGGAAAATACGATTCCGCCCTCGCTCTGCTCAATGAAATGACCATGGGCACCGATGATGCGAACGCCGCGTTCGGATTCCTGAAAAAAGGAGACATCCTTTTGCGACAGGGCAAAAAGAAGGAGGCGGCGCTTATGTATCTCCAGACCGTTCTGCTTTTTCGGAATGTCCCGGAACGTCCCGAGGCCCTTTACAAGCTCTGTACCGTCCTGACCGAAACCAAAGATCCGAACGCCGCAAAGTTCGCCTCCATGCTGAAGCGCGAATATCCGGACAGTTCCTACACAAAAATCCTTTTCCCGGAGAAAAAATAACCTCCGCTTCTTCTCTGCTTCCGGTCGGATTTCCCGACGCTTCCGGCCGGCAATCTTTCTTCTTCTTCATCATTTAAGAGGGGAGGTGGGATAGTCGGCGCGGCGCTTCACGACTCTTTTCTCTTCCGCATTTCCTCCGGAAACGGATTCTTTTTCCCATTCTCTGCTCCTGGCCTGCCGGGAACATTTGCTTCGGGACCATTCCCTCTTCGGCGCGGAAACAGAACAGGGAGCCGGATGGCTCCCTGCAAAAAAGATCGGAGAATCGGGTTCTCCTTCGGATCAGAAGACCGAGAAGCCCATATTGAAGTGGAATCTCAGACTGTTTTTGACCCCTTCCTGATTGTTGAGCACCGGGAAGGCTAGGTCGAGTTTGATGGGGGCGTTGACCACGGGCAGTTTGATCCGGAGTCCGTAACCGACGCCGATGTTCGGTTTGTTGAAGGGACCGAACCGGGAGGAGGTCGCATCGCCGATATCGACAAAAATCGCTCCGCGGATGAAATCGTAGATGGGATGGGTCAGCTCGGCGGTGAGCAGGTACATGAAGTCTCCTCCGTAGTTGTCCTTGTTGCTGTCGGCCGGTCCGATGGAGCGGTAGGGGAAGCCGCGGACGGAATCGCCGCCGCCGAGGAAATAGCGCTCGTAGATCGGCGGATCCTTGTGCGGATCGCCGATGGTTCCGATGGTTCCGATTTTCCCTCCGATGGAGAAGACGAACATTTTGTCGAAGAAGGAGTAGTAGTTGATTCCTTTCAGCTCGAATCGGTAGAAGTTGTTGGAGGAGCCGAGCATGTGGGCGGCGACGGAACCGAGGGCGTTGATCATGTATCCGGAGGTCGGATCCAGGGCGTTGTCCCGGGTGTCGCGGTCAAGAGAGAGGTGGAGCTTTCCGACAAAACTTCCTCCTTTTTCCCTCTGGAATTTTTCCGAGACATGCTTGCTCATTTCATGCACCCAGACATGTTCAAAGGTATAGCCGCCGCTGATGGTTGTGAAATCGTCGAAAATCCGTTTGGTCAGGGAGGTGGTGAACCCGAGTCTCTGTTCATCCCAGTGTTCGTATTCGACGTTGCGCAGATAGCCGGAGATATCCCAGCGCAGGGGGATTCCGAAGAGCCACGGTTCCGTGAAATCCGCTTCAAAATTGTAGCGTTCCAGTCCGTACATTCCCAGAAGGCGCATGCGCTGTCCGCCGCCGGTGAAGTAGTTCCACGGATCGAGAATATCCATATTGCTGTGGGTCAGTTCGACCATGCCCGCGAGACTGTCGGTGTCGGACCAGCCGGCGCCGATGCGCGCATTGACGAAATTCTTTTCCTCCACCTTGATGTCGATGTCCTTCCTGTCCGGATCGGGCGAGCTGATGGAGACCGCGTCAACCTTTTTGAAGTATCCCATTCCCATGAGACGGTTGCGCGAGGCATTGATTAAATGGCGGTCGACCGGGTCGTCCGGGGCAATGGCCAGTTCCCGGCGGATCACATGGTCCTTGGTCCATTTGTTGCCCGAGATGAAGACGTCGCGCACTTTGTAGGGGCGTCCTTCATGAATGTCAACAACAAGATCCACTTTGTGATTCAGATAGTCGGGCATCCGGTTGACCCGGCAGTAGAGATCGGCATATCCCAGCGGAGAGTAGCGGTCCTCAATGGCCTGGGTGGTGGCGTTTTCCGCAAGACTGCTGAAGGTGTCGCCCTCCTTGAGGTGGAGGATCTTTTTCAGATCCTCGGTTTTGAAGCGGGTGTTGCCGGTGAGCGAGACCTTGCCGATCTTGTAGGGTTTCCCCTCGTCAATGATGAATTCGATCGTGACGTATTCCGGATCCTTTTCATCCACATGCAGACGGGTCTCCTTGACGACAAAATCCAGATATCCTTTGGTCCAGTAGAGCTCGCGCAGACGGACGACGTCGTTCGGCAGTTCCGATTTGTCCAGAAGTCCGAAGTCCAGGAAGGGCAGCCAGTTCAGAATCGAATAGCGGTTCGCGATGTTCGCCTTCAGTTCGGAGGGTTTGAAAACCGTGGCGCCGGTGAAGATCACCCGGTCCACTTTCTGCTTCAGGTTTTCCTGAATCTTGAAGTCGATGATGACGTCTCCGTTTTTGTCCGTGGTGACGACGGGAGTGATTTTCGCATCGTTGTGACCTTTTCCCATGTAGAATTTCCGCAGGGCGTTGGCGGAATCCTGAAGACGCCGGTTGTTCAGCATGGAGCCGGGCGCAACCGTGACAAGTTCGAGAAGTTTATCCCGGTCGTATTTCTGATTGCCGGTGAATTTGACCTCTTTGATCATGGCCATCGGGACGACCTTGAAGATCAGGTCGATTTTCCCGTTTTTGTTTTTAATGGTTTCCGCGACAATGTCGGAAAAATAGCCGGTGGCGTGAAGGCGTTTGATGTCCTCGTTGACGACGCGTTCGTCGTAGGGGGCGCCTTTCCGGCTCTGGACATTCATGCGGAAGACGTCTTCCGCGAAGCGGCTGTCCTTCGGCTGTTCGAATGTCACGGAATTCAGCTCCTGCGAGACAGCGCCGACGGCACAGCAGAAACAGAGAGCTGTCAGAATCGTGCTTTTATTCATGGGGGGAGTTTCTCCTGTTCAATCCGGTTTGGTCGGGACGTCCGTTCTTTCATATTTATGTTCGATGCAGCGGAATTCCATCAGGGAGGGGATGAATCTCATGTTGACAATTCCCGTGCGTCCGTTACGGTTCTTTTCAACGATGAGCATGGATTTGATTCCGTCTTTCTGCGCTTCGGCGTTGTCCTCTTTGGAATCGTCGCGGTTGCGATGGAGGAAGACGACCACGTCGGCGTCCTGCTCAATGGCTCCGGATTCTCGAAGATGACTCAGTTTCGGAAGAGGATTTTCATTTTTCGGCCCGTTGGATTTCTCCGATTCGCGGCTCAGCTGGGCCAGCACCAGAACGGGCACTTTCAATTCCTTGGCGATGGCTTTCAAGCCGCCTGAAATTGCGGCAACTTCCACCTGACGGCTTTCCGCGGCGCGGTCGCCGGCGCGCATCAGCTGAAGATAATCGACGGCGATCAGGTCGATTTTGTTGAGTTCACGCAGTTTTCTGGCTTTCGCTCGAAGCTCGAATACGGAAATCGCACTGGTGGAATCTATGAAAAGATTGGCCTGACGGAGATTGGCAACCGCGGCGGTGAGCTTGGTCATGTCCGCTTTCTGGAAGGAGCCGTCGTAAAAGGAGGAGAGCGGAACCCGCGCCTCCGTGCAGAGAAGACGCTGGACAATCTGTTTGTCGGTCATTTCCAGACTGAAGAAGAGAACGGATTTCCGCTGTCCGTCGACCTCGCGGTTGATGATGTTTCGTATGATGTTCAACGCCAGCGCGGTTTTTCCGATCGAGGGACGGGCGGCGAGAACAAACATTTCACCGGGTTTCAGGCCGCCGCCGATGAGACGATCCAGATCCGGGAACTCCGTCGGCAGCCCCGGCGCGCATTTGTGGTCCGCAATGTCGTTCAGTTCCTGAAAGGTTTCCCGGAGGAGTCCCCGCAGCTCGACGATTTCGGACTGGATGAATTTGTTGCGGACATTGAAGATGCTGGATTCCACATTGTCCAGCAGCTGTTTGATGTTGTCGTGCCCCTGTTTGCAGAGTTCCAGAGAGTTGGAGCAGGTTTTCATCATTTCCCGGAGCATGGCGTAATCGCGGAGAAGATGGCACCACGACTCCAGATGAGCGGCACTGACGATATGGCTCTGAAGTTCAATGAGCGTTTCCGTGCCGCCGACCATTTCGAGTCTCCCGGCGCGCGAGAGCCAGTCGCTGACGGAAAGCACGTCGATTTCCAGCTTGCTTTCGGAGAGATTCAGCATTGCCTCATAGATGGCGGCATGAACGGGTTCCCGGAACATGGTGGCCGCCACCTGCTGGAAAAAAGGATTGCCGATCACCGGCGCGTCTTTGCTGTATTTCTTCCGTTTTTCCTCTCCTGTGCCGCTGACGCTTCCGAGGATGGAGGAGACGGTTGTGAAGTTTGCCGGATCCAGAAAAATGGCGGACAGCACCGCCTTCTCCGCTTCCAGATCACAAGGCAGAGCATCCGCGGACGCAACGTTCAGCGTTCGCGGATGTCGTGGTTGCAAAGCGGGACGGTTGTCCGATCCCGCCTGCAGCTGTTCCGTGGCATCGGGCATGGATTATGCTCTCGCCACGTTAAGTTTCACGTCAACAATGACTTTCGAGTGCAGTTTGACGGCGATGGTGTATTCGCCGACTGCACGGATGTGCGTATCCAGATGAATTCTCTGGTGGTTGACGGTGATGCCGTGAAGCGCGATGGCATCGGCGATCATGCGATCCGTGACCGAACCGAAGAGATGACCGTCGTCGGAAGCCTGAAGATGAAGCTCGACCGTAAGCTCTTTGAGTTTGGCAGCGAGCGTTTCAGCCGCTTCGAGTTCCTGTTTCCGCTGGGCTTCGATTTTTTCCTTGTGAGCAGCAAGCTGCCGGAGCGCGGCGGTCGTGGCAACCGAGGCGAGTCCTCTGGGAATCAGATAGTTTCTCGCGTATCCCGGAGCAACATGCACTTCCTCGCCTGCGAGACCGAGGTCTTCGACATCCTGCAGAAGAATCAATTTTGTGGAGGCCATAATAAGTCTTCCTGTGTTAGAGAGTTAAGGGTTGAAACTAGAGAACGAGACTTACGATTCTGGCTCTCTTCACGGCAACGCTGAGCATCTTCTGATGCTTCAGGCAGGTGCCGGTGATGCGGCGCGGAAGGATGCGTCCTTTTTCCGTCTGGAACTTCTTGAGAAGCTCGGCGTCCTTGAAGTCGATGTATGCGATTTTGTTTTCGCAAAGTCTGCAAATTTTCGGCTTTGCGATGCGTCTTTTCATGCGGCGCTTTCTGTTCTGGACCATAGCCATTTTGTTTTAACTCCTGTGGTTTGCAAAAGATTCAGTTCATCAAAAGGGAATGTCGTCTTCGATTCCCTGCACGTCGTTCATGCCGTCGTCGAGTCCCGCGGGAGCGGGGCCTTCCTGCGGACGGGGCACGGAACGGGTATACGGCTGCTGACTGTAGTTGTCCGGAGGCGGCATCTGCGGCGGAATCCCCGAATTGTCCGGATACGGGGGACGCTGCATGCCGTACTGCTGCTGGGATGCGTCCTGCTGATACGGATCCGCCTGCTGCGGTGCCTGACGGCGCGCATAGGGCTGTCCCTGATAGGGCTGTGCGCCTCCGTCCTGTCCATAGTCTCCGGTCTGTCCGCCCTCCCGGCGGCTGAGAAACTGGACGTTTTCCGCAACGACTCTCAGACGGGAGCGTTTCTTCTGATCCGTCTTATCCGTCCATGTGTCAAGCTGAAGACGACCTTCGATGAAGACACTTGAGCCTTTGTCAAGGAACCTGCTGCAGTTATCCCCCTGTCTGTCCCAGACGGTGATATCCACATAGCAGGTCTCCTCTTTCTGCGTGTTTCCCTGGGTGAATCGTCTATTCACTGCGATGGTAAATTCACATACGGCGGTGCCGGATGGAGTGTAGCGCAGTTCCGGCTTACGGGTCAGATTGCCCATAAGAAGGACCTTGTTGTAAGATGCCATAGTTCGATTCTCCTCTGAGAAATGGTTCGGTTAGTCTTCGAGTGTTGCCCCGGAAATGGCAGGCACGCCTTCGGGACGTTCAAAGTTCACGATCAAGAGTCGGATCAGACGCTCGTCGAGTCTGTACTGGTTCCGGATCTGAATCACTTTCAGCGGATCCAGTTCAAACACATAGTCCCAGTAGATTCCGGCTTTGCGTTTGTTGATTTCGCGGGCAAACTGCTTGCGGCCCATCGGATTGGCTTCCATGAGCTTTCCGCCCCAGCTTTCCAGATTCTTGCCGAATTCCTCGGTGAATGCTTTGCCTTCGTCCTCGACTTTTCGAATGTCGAGAATGAATATTGCCTCATACTTTTTCAAGACTCCACCTCCTGTTGGTGTTTTAGTCGTTTCAATTGCTGCTTTTCTCTTCCGCGGACGCGGTGAAGTCCGTGGAATTGAACATGTTCATTGCCGTCGTGATGCCGCGTCGCAGCAGCATCTCCACGGCTTCGACGGATTTGTCAAGCGCTTTCTGATAGCTCTCCAGTTCCGTCCCGTCGAAGGATGTGAGAACATAGTTCGCTCTCCGTTTCGATCCTTCGCTGCCGATCCCCACGCGGAGCCGGGGAAAGGCCTCTGTATGCAGCGCTTCGATAATGGATTTCATTCCGTTATGGCCCGCGCTGCCGCCGCTCTGCCGGATCCGGATTCTTCCCACGGTCAGATCAATATCGTCATAAACGATCAGAATCTCCGCCGGAGAAAGATTCTCCGATTTCATCAGGGGCTGTACGGCGTCTCCGCTTAAATTCACATAGGTCAGCGGCTTCATCAGAATCACATTTCTGCCGCCGAACCGACCTTCCCAGGCGTTCGCGTTACGCGCTCGCCTCGGAGCAAACATCGTGGAATGTTTCAAGAGAAAGCGGTCCACCACTTCGAATCCGGCATTGTGTCTGGTCCCAACATATTCCGGTCCCGGATTTCCAATTCCGACAATCAGGCGGCAGTCTGTTCCCTCTTGCGACATCGTGATTCAACCAGATGTTATTTCTTCTTGGCTTCTTCGCGTTCCGCGGCTTTTTCCGCTTTTTCCTTCTCGCCGATGACTTCAGGTTCCGCAGCAGCATCCCCTTCCGCCGGAGCGGGCGCTTCCTCTTCCGGAATCGCGTTGGCGTCGATGACGTGGAAGACCACCAGTTCTCCATGAGTCTTGGCTTTGACACCCTCGGGAAGAACCAGATCCTGAACGTGAATCGCATCGCCGATCTCGAGTTTCGTGACGTCGACGATGATTTCCTCCGGCAGCGCATCCGGCAGACATTCCACTTTCAGAATGTGGAGAACCTGCTCCATCAGGCCGCCCTTCGAGCAGCCGGCCGGCAGATCGAAGCCCGGATGGATCGGAATTTCCGCCTCGATCGCAACATCCTTGCGCACTTCCTGGAAGTCAATGTGGCTGGTCGTTCCCTTGATGAAGTTTCTCTGGGTCTCTTTCAGCAGGGCGCGGAGTTCGTCGCCGTTCTCAAACTGCAGGGAGACCAGATTGAAGTCGTGCTGGGAAAGAGCTTCCCATTCCGGCGCTTTGACAGAGATCGCTCTGCCTGTCGAGCCCTTGCTGTACACCACAGCCGGGATGAGTCCCAATGCCCGGACTCTGCGCGCCTCGGCACTGCCTTTTACCGCGCGGTCGCTCACATTGAGAACATGCTTTACTTTTGTTGCCATTCTTTTTCCTTTCGTTTATTGCAATGCTTTGAATGAAGCAAGTTTTTCTTATCAGGGTTCCGGATCCCGGAACAGGGTCGATACCGATTCCCCGTTGTGAATGCGCCGGATCGCTTCCGCAAGAAGCGGCGCAATGCAGAGAACTTTCAGTTTCCCTTCAATATGACAGCTGTTCGGAACCGAATTCGTCGTAATCAGCTGTTCGATCGGACTGTTCAGAAGATTCGTTCTCGCTTTGTCCGTCAGAAGACTGTGAGAAACAATCGCATACACTTTCGATGCGCCTTTGCGTGTCAGCAGTTCCGCCGCCGCGCAGAGCGTTCCGGCCGTGGAGGTCAGGTCGTCGGCAATCACACAGACCCGGCCGTCAACTTCTCCCACCAGATGCGAGGACTCCACCGTCGTGGCATTGACCCGCCGCTTTGCAATCACGGCAAAACCGCAGTTCAGCTTGTCGGCATAGGAATGCGCCATTTTCACGCTGCCAGAGTCCGGCGAAACAATCACGGTCTCCTCATCCACCCGGATCACATCCCGGAGATACTGCATGAAGACCGGCGCCGCATAAAGATGATCCACAGGAATGTCAAAAAATCCCTGAATCTGCTGACAATGAAGATCCATCGCAAGAATCCGGTTCGCCCCCGCCGTCGTCAGAAGATTCGCCACCAGTTTCGAGGTGATGGGCACTCTCGGACGATCCTTGCGGTCCTGTCTGGCATAGCCGTAATAGGGAATCACTGCCGTGATCCGTGCCGCGGAAGCTCTCCGCGCCGCATCCAGCATAATCAGAAGTTCCATCAGATTTTCATTGGTCGGATAACACGTCGGCTGAATAATGAACATATCCGCATTCCGCAGATTGTCCTTGTACTGCACAAAGACTTCCCCGTCCGGAAAACGCTCCACTTTGACGTGTCCAAGTTCCATCCCCAGACATTTCGCGATCGCTTTCGACAGCTCCGGATTCGCCGTTCCACTGTACAGTCTGATATCTCTTGCGTTACCTTCCATGATGTCCCTACATAGCCTCCATTGTGTGGAATACTCTTTGTTCTTACAGAACAATGCCGACCAGTCACAAATACAGAAATGCAGAGACCATCGAAAAAACCGATCAATATCTCATCGGTTCTCACGCGTGTTCCTTATGGGTTTGTCCGCGGTATTGCGCCGCCCGGACTTGCATCCTGTATCGGATCAAGGTACAACATCTCGTGTTAAATCGTAATGTACAACTCTTTCCTGAAATGTCAAGCTCATAAATGATGATATTTGTAATAATCTGTATGATGCCGAATCTCACACGGAAAATAACGACCCATGATCACTTCCACCAAATCCTGACGAAACGGAAAATCCACATCCCCGAACTCCCGACGCAACTCCCATACCGCACGCCTCTGACGCCGCCGCTGATCCTCCGTATAATGACGCCCAGGCCTCTGTTCCTCCCCTTCTCGATATCGCAGAGTCTTCACCTCCACCAGCACAAAACTGCTCCCGTCCCGCGCTAAAAGATCAATCTCCGCACTCCTCAAGCGCATCCCGCTGCCCAGTATCTCAAACCCTTTCCTCTCCAGATACCGCGCCGCAACTCTCTCCCCTCGCCGCCCTAATCGAATGTGTTCTGATCCTCGTTTCATCTCCTCTTCCCTTTCCCCTTAGAAATATACCCCGCTTTTCTTCGGAAAACAATCCTTCCCGTTCTCTTTTTCATGCCTCTTAAAACTTCTTTTCCATTTGCGGCTTCTTGTTTTGCTTTTCTGCTTCGGGGGCTTTCTAGTTGGTGGCTTCTCGCCCCCAACACCCCTCGGCAGGACCATGGGCCCTGCACCCATCGCCGAAATTTGAAATTTCGGCTTCCCGTTTTTCCGGCAGTTGCCGGGCAAAGGGCAAACCGAATGGTTCGCCCTCTGCACTCCCTGCTCTTTTTTCCCGATGCAACCATGTTCCGCCGACAAGGATAAAAGGAAACTCTGTTCCTGCAACGTGGATCTGGCGAAAAGGATGAGGGGGTCCAGGGGGAAAACCTTTGGTTGGCCCCCTGGTCGACAGGTGTCGAAACACTCACAGGAGCAAAAATTGAATTTTTGCGACGGGTGCAGGGCCGATGGTCCTGCCG